>CAZZMO010000003.1:0-152187 GCA_964655475.1 uncultured bacterium | reverse complement strand
TTACTATGACAAATTTTCAATCAAAGTTCGACAAAAGCAAAGTAGGCGAGATGTTCAACTGCATTTCACCAAGATATGATTTTCTTAACAGAGTCTTTTCACTAGGAATCGATCTGCACTGGAGGAAGAAACTCTCTAAAGCTTGCGCACTTAAAGCCCCCTTTGACTATCTAGATATTGCATGCGGAACAGGAGATCAACTCTTGAGTATGCACCGAGAACACAAAAGTCTCTTGAAGAAGATTGTGGGGCTCGATATCGCCTCTGAGATGCTTGCACTCGCAAGGAAAAAACTCCCTCAAAAAATCGAACTTTTTCATGAGAGTGCGCTAGCCATGCCTTTTGCCGATCAAAGTTTTGATGTGATCACAATCTCTTTTGGCATCAGAAACCTTCCTGATCTCTCCCGTGGGCTCAAAGAGATGAAACGGGTCTTGAAACCTGGAGGGAAACTCCTCATCCTCGAATTTTCTCTTCCGAGCAATAAAATCCTTCGAGCGCTTCACCTGTTTTATCTCAGAACACTCATGCCCCGAATCGGAGGATGGTTTTCAAAACACCCCAAGGCCTATCTCTACCTCAATGAAACAATTGAAGAGTTTCCTTACGGGGAAGATTTTTGCAAACTACTGCAAAAAGAGGGTTTTCATGAGACGCGTTGGACACCATTAACATTTGGAGTAGCCAGCATTTATGTATCCTCAACTCTATTGGTATAACCAGGCGGAAGATTTCTTCCTCTTTGCAGAAGGGGAAAAACCACGCACATCTGATAATGAATGGCTCATCTCGTTTCAGGATTTTTTTCAAAAAAAACGGAAGACCTCTCTTTGGGATCCAATTCCAGCTCGCTATGCGTTTTCTCCCCGCAGAGTGAGTTATACAAAGGGAACGCTTCCTCTCATCGGGAGTGGGATACATTCTTGTAAACACACTCCCGATGTTTTTTCCTGGGAAAAAACGGTCCATGACGCACTGAAACTTATCGATCAAAAAGTTTTTAACAAGGTCGTTCTAGCAAGAGTTACAGAGACCGATTTACCGATCACTATCTCCACTCCCCCCGCTACAGGCATCTCCTTTGCTCTCCTTTTTGATGAGGAGCGTATTTTTTTAGGGACCACTCCTGAAACCCTATTCCAAAGAAAAGGAAAGCTCCTCTTTACAGAAGCTGTGGCCGGCACACGGAAAAAAGAGGTTCCTTCTGAAGAGCTCATTTTAAATCCTAAGGAGCGAGCTGAATTCTTCTTCGTGCGAGATACTATTCATGGGAAATTGTCATCTTATTGTTCAAATATTTTCTACGAAAAAGAGCCCATGATCAAGAAAACAGCCACTTTGCAACACCTCTGGAGTCCTATTCGAGCAGAGCTCAAATACCCTCTTTCAGATGAAGAAATTACAGCCCTTCTCCATCCAACCCCTGCTGTAGGTGGACTCCCTAGCGCGGAGGCTCTAGATTTTATTTATCAAGAAGAAACCTTTGATCGAGGACTCTATGCATCCCCAATTCGCATAGAGAAAAAAGACTATTCCCACTCTATTGTGGCGATCAGGAGTGGTTTTTGGAAGAGTGGGGTAATGCACCTCTTTGCGGGAGCGGGAATCGTAGCTGGGTCTCAACCAAAACATGAATGGGAGGAGTTAAATGCAAAAATTGCAAAATAAAATATTTCTTAACTATTTGTGAATTAGAAGGTTGCGATTTAGAGATTCTTTCTATATACTAAATGCGGCAAGAAGGAGATTTTTACTATGTATGCAACAATCAGAGACAACTATAACAGTAAAGGATCAGATACTCTAACGGTCGAAAAAATCCATTCTCCAGCAAAAAAAAGATTTTCCATCAATATTCCCTCTTCCTGGAATTGTAAAAGAGCCAGCGCTATTTCCCCTCAAGCTACAAAGCCTTCTGTCTCTTTAGAGATGCACTACGATCTTCTCACTTCTAAAGTGACCTCAATTAGTGAAAAAAGCCTCCCTTTTATCGGGGATGTCGTCCACCCCGGCTTAAAAATCTATGACATCATCATACCTGCGCCTCATGAAAGCAGGATAACAACTCTGAAAGATGGCAGTCTTTTTCTGGCAGTCGATCCAAAAGAGAGAAACCCCTATCATGTAATCATCCTTAATCAGTTCGGAGACGAGATCCCAGCACTGGCTTTTTATGAAAAAAGGCACCGAGGAAAGATCGGTTTTTTGAGTCTCTTGCCAGATATTCAACTCCTTTTTTCAACTTATGCCCCTTTTAGAGGATCGGATCTCCTTTTTTTATACATCGACAAAGATGGCAAAATCATTAATATCGATCGCCGCTTTTGGTCCATGATGGGATATGCTGAAAAAAAGACGACCCCGACAGAGGCGCTTTTCTTTAAAGATTATGTGACTGATTCAGATCAAGAAGCACTTACAGCATTTTTAGAAGATCGCTCAGCAAGAGAGATGCCTCTCATATCAAACCTACCAATCACCTTCATGAAAGAAGATGGATCCCTTCTCCATGCAACGCTCAGTCAAACTTCATTATCTCCTCGAGAACTCTGTATAGCCTTTGCTCAACCCCACTTGTGTTCAACCCCGAGTGTCGATGTACGAGCAGAACATCTACTCTCTCATATGGCTGCACATACAGCTGCAGTTTTTCATCAACATTATGAGGATTTGGACTCCCTTTCAACTCGAGGGGTAGCGCTAAAAGATCTTCAACAGCAACTTATAGAAGCCGCTGATAACTACAGAGATAGAATCCCAATTTTACCCAGAGAAATTGAAAGCGATCGCTCCTTTTTACTAAAAGACTTTTTTGATGAGATCAAAACGAATCTTTCACTCCTTTCCTCTAAAAATGTCCTCCTCATTGAAATAGATGCTGTCTCTTCGCTCACACCAATTCAAGGATCCAAATCAATACTCAGAAAAATCATTGGTTCGTTGATTTTTAAACATTTTCAAGGGCTTCCTCCCCGTGGTCAGATCGTAATTAAAATCACACAATCTGAATTAGATACAAGTGAAGTTAGAATTTCCCTGAGATCTCCAGTTGCATCATCGTCCCTATTATCGCCTACCTTTATTGAAGCCTTTCACAACCATTTCCCTCCGATTAGCCAACAATCTCTTGCATACTATGTCAAAGAAAAAATGAATGGTAATATCGAAATTTGCGAATCTGCCTATGAACCAACTGAAATGGAATCAACCCTCTCATTCTCTTGCGATTGGTCGAGAAGATCTTCAAAGGAAATCCCTGGCGACTTATGCACATCCCTAGATAGCACATTAAGAGACATTCCCTCGTTAGAAAACACAATGAGAATTACCTCATTAGATAGAACATCGACAGATGGTAATAACTCCCGGGTCATAGCAATCGCACCTGCTAGCCCCGTAAGAGAAATTGCAATGACAACGCTCCAAGATCCGCTGCCGAGTCTTCGAATCCTTTACGCTGAAGATGCTGATTCAGTGAGAAAAATGACTGCGTCTATGTTAAATAAACTTCAGCAAAAAGTGACTGCTGTAGTCAACGGAGAGGAACTTCTAAAAGCTCTTGCAGAACAAGGCCCCTTTGATCTCATTCTTTCTGATATTCAAATGCCAAAGATGAATGGCGATGTTGCCATCCAACAAGCGAGAACATCAGGATGCACACTTCCTGCGATCGGAATTTCTGGAAATGCTTCAATAGAAGAAATTCAAGAGTACAAAGCAAAAGGGATGCAAGATGCTTACAAAAAGCCTATCACTCCTCAAGTGTTGACTGAAATTATCACGAAATACGCTCCCAAAAAGTCCGCTCCTATTGTTATAGAAGAATTAGTCGACTATTAGCCCTCTCTAAAGAAAAAAGATGCATCTTTTTACGAGAATTGTTATTGTAACGACCTCGTATTCAGAAGGGAAAGCGCTGTATGCAGAATTGCAACGAAGAGTGGACTCACGCGCTCATCAAAGAGCTAGTACACCAAGAGGTGCGCGACTTCTTTATTGCCCCGGGGTCTCGTTCAACTCCTTTAGTATTAGCAGCTGAAAGACATCCCCTTACCAAAACTCACATCCATTTTGATGAAAGAGGGCTCGGTTTTGCAGCTCTTGGATTTGCTCGAGGGAAAAAACGTCCCGCTGCAATCATCGTGACATCGGGAACTGCTGTTGGCAATCTTTATCCTGCGATCATCGAATCGAGCATGGATGAAGTACCTCTTCTGATCTTAGCGGCGGATCGTCCTTTTGAACTCTTACAGGTGGGCAATAACCAAACGATCGATCAAATCAGAATGTTTGGCTCTTATCTTCGAGGTGAGTGGATCATCCCCCCTCCCTCACCTGAAACAGATATCAACTTTGTCAAAAGTGCAGCCTCTAAAGCTTTTCATCAATCACTGCTACCAAAGCCTGGGCCTGTATTGATGAACTGTATGTACCGAAAACCCCTCTGTGGAGACACCCTCTACCAGCCTGAACTCGAACCTTACGCCCACACTACCTGGCTTCCTTCTGTTCAAGAGCCTCATGAGAGCTCCCTTAGAACATTAGCCAACCTCCTCTCCCAGCATGAAAAAGGGATTATCCTTGTAGGAAAGTTGGATGAAGAAGAGCATTTGGAGGAGATCTTTACTCTCTCATTAAAACTCCAGTGGCCCCTTTTTGCTGACCCCACTTCGAATTTGAGAAATATTGGACAGTCAAGCTCTTCTATTCCTTACTACAACTCGATCCTAAAAAACACAGACGCAAAAACAGCGCTTAAACCTCAGGTGATTCTCCACTTAGGCGATCAATATGTTTCAGGAACGCTTCAAGATTGGATTGGAGAACTTTCCCCTGCAGCATATGTTCATGTTTCGCCTCAAAAGATTGTCGATTTTCATCATAAAGTCTCCCATAGGCTCGAGTGCAGTCCTGCACTATTTGCAAAGAAAATCCTTCCCATGCTCAAAGGATCGACACCAAACTTATGGCTCGGTCTCTGGAAAGAACATTCACTAAGAATCGAAGAGTATCTCACTGATTTCTTTGACTCGGCAGAAAAAATCGAAGAGGTAATTGCTGTTCACGCTTTAGGAGAGCTCGCAAGGGCTGATACTCACTTCTTTTTTGGGACTTCTCTACCCATCCGTTACGCTGATGGTTATTTTCATCCAAGAGAGAGAGCTGGACGGGTTTTTGCGACGAGAGGCGCTTCAGGAATTGATGGCAATATCGCTCAGGCGATTGGAATCACTAAAGCGCTCGATGTCCCTATGGTTTGTACGATTGGAGACCAAACGTTTCTCCATGATATGAACTCCCTCGCGATGCTCACGAATACCTCTCTCCCCTTCACCTTGATTGTCCTCAATAACTTTGGTTGTGGGATCTTCTCCTTCCTCCCTGTGATCAAGCAGAAAGATCTCTTTGAAAAGTGTTTTACTGCGCCCCATGCGTTTCATGTAGCTCCCTTTGCAGCTGCTTTTTCTATCGATTATACAAAAGTAGATACTCTCCATGAATTCAGAGAGATCATGAAGAATGTACCGACAAGAAAAACCCCTCTCATCATCGAAGTGCTCTCAGATACGACAAAAAATCATGAATATCTCCTCTCAATCGACGGGTATCTTGCAAAACAAATGAAAACTAAGTCATCGCTCAAAACATTTTATCGAGATTTGTTGAAGTAACGTATGAAACGACTCTTGTTCCTCCACGGATTTTTAGGATCCCCCTCTGATTGGAAAAGTGTCATCATTGCGTTTCAGAAAAACTATGAATATTCTTTCCAGTCCGCGGAAGCAGCTGATGTGGTGATCGGCTATTCTAAGGGGGGAAGAAAAGGTCTTTCTCTATTTCAGTCATTAAAAGCGAAAAAACTCATCTTGATTGCCTCCCATCCAGGATTAGAAACTCAAGAGGAAATAGAAGAGAGGCGTCGATTTGAAGCTCATTGGCTCAGAATACTTGAACAAGAATCTCTCACAAGATTCCTCGAACTCTGGTACTCCCTTCCCCTTTTTAACACTCTCAAAGAGATCCCCAAAGAGAGGTTTTCCCTCTCGAAAGAAGAGATCAAAAGAGATTTTCTCGACTTCAGTTTAACAACGCAGGCCTCATTTTGGAACAAGATCGAAATCCCTTTTCTCTACATCGTGGGAGAAAAAGATCTCAAATATCGAAAAATTGGTGAAAAGCTCCAATCGATCTACCCTCAAGCTGAAGTCAAGGTCTTATCTGACGCATCTCATGCAGTCCATTTAGAAAAGCCTCGAGAGGTTGCAAAGCTCATAGAAACTTTTATCCATAGGAGTCATCATGCTTAAAACAGAACCTTCCTCTTTTACTGGTTGGGAATCAAGCCACCACGTTTTTGACGATATTCTCTACGAAAAATCTGCTGGTATGGCCAAAATTACGATTAATCGTCCTCAGGTGAGAAACGCCTTTCGTCCAAAAACGGTAAAAGAGATGTCGATTGCTCTAGAAGATGCAAGACAAGATTCTACAATCGGGGTCATCATCTTGACAGGTGCTGGAAACGAAGCTTTCTGTTCAGGTGGAGATCAAAAGGTGCGCAAGGAGGGTGGCTATGCTGACCTCGATGGAAGCCAAAGTTTAAATGTATTAGATTTTCAAAGGCAAATCCGCACCTGCCCAAAACCAGTGATTGCCATGGTCGCAGGTTACGCGATTGGCGGAGGGCATGTCCTTCACGTAGTGTGTGATCTCACGATCGCTGCAGATAATGCAATCTTCGGTCAGGTGGGTCCACGCGTAGGCTCTTTTGATGGAGGTCTTGGTTCGAGTTACCTCGCCCGGATTGTGGGACAAAAGAAAGCAAGAGAGATCTGGTATCTTTGCAGACAATACACTGCAAACGAGGCCTTTGAAATGGGTCTTGTCAATAAAGTGGTCCCTCTTGAAGAACTCGAAAAAACAACGATCGAATGGTGTCAACAGATCTTACGCCACTCACCACTAGCACTGCGCTGCTTAAAATCAGCTCTCAATGCAGATTGTGATGGAGAGATTGGTCTTCAAGAACTTGCAGGAAATGCAACGCTTCTCTACTACATGTCAGAAGAGGCTCAGGAAGGGCATCAAGCTTATCTTGAGAAAAGAGCTCCCGACTTCTCACAATTCCCTTGGAGACCTTAATGCAAAAAGCTCTTGTGTGGACGATCACTACCCGCCCTAAAACACTCATCGCTTCGGCGTCTCCTGTCTTGATTGGAGGCGCTTTAGCGCTTCCTCACCCCCTTTTTTCATTACCCCTTTTTTTAATCACTCTCTACACGGCAGTTCTAGTCCAGATTGGCACGAATTTTGCAAATGATTATTACGATCACCTCAAAGGGAGTGATCAGAGAAGAGAAAAAGGGCCGATGAGAGGGCTCCATCTCGGTCTTCTCTCTCTAGAGGAAATGAAATGTGCCACGATCTCCACTTTTGTCGTCGCTTTCATTTTTTCTATGTATCTCGCCTACGTAGGTGGGTGGCCTATTTTTCTCTCAGCATGCCTCGCCCCCGTAATTGGGGTGGGTTATACAAAAGGGCGCTACGCTCTTGCTTACACAGGCCTTGGAGATCCGATCGTTTTTCTCTTTTTTGGCCCCATCGCAGTATTGCTCACCTACTATTTACAAGTGGGGAGTATGTCATGGATTCCATTCATTGCAGGGCTTGCACCTGGTCTCCTTTCCACTGCGATTTTAGCAGTTGCCAATCTTCGCGATGTGGATGAGGATCAAATCTCTGGAAAAAAGACCATCCCTGTCCGTTTTGGCAAGATGGCTGGCCGCTTAGAGTATGGGCTAGCTCTTATGGGAGCAATGTTCGTCTCTCCCCTTCTCGTCTACTTAACTAGTGGTCACTACTACTCTCTCATCACTTTAGCCCTCACGATCCCAGCTCTCTTTCTCATTAGAAAAGTGGACACTTGCCCCCTCCCTCAGACAGCAGCTCTTCTGATGGCTTATACATTCCTCTTTTGCATGGGCTGGTCACTATGAAAATACGATCCTTTAAAGTTTATGCCTTTGAGAAGAAAGGGTTCATCTTAGAAATGCAAGATGAAACAGGAAGGATCAGTTATGGGGAAACATCTCCACTAGTTGGACGCTCTCCTGAATCAAAGCAAGAGGCTCTATTTGCACTTTTTAAACTCCAAGAACAGTTCATCCACGCCTCTTTTTCCCCCTTTCCCCTCCCTCCATCTGTCTCGTTTGGAATGGAATCGGTATTAACTGCTGTCCAAAGTCCGCTAACAACCCCCATTTCTCTTCCCTACACAGCTCTTTCTTATGGTAGAGAAATTGATACTCCCTGCTCACAGGTCAAATTAAAAACTACAGATCTCACCTGGAAAGAGACCATTCTCCTGGTAGAAACCTTTCTCAAAAAAGGAAAAAGGCTCATCCTCGATTTCAATATGAGATGGACAAAAGAGGAAATTTTGGCTCTTCGAAAAGAGTTTTCCCCTGTTGATTTCGATGGGTTAGAAGATCCGACCCATTCGATCGATGATCTAGAAGAGCTCTATAGCGAAACAGGTTTTCCGTTCCACATCGATGAACTCTTCTCTTTGAAAACTTTTGTACCCAGTCCAGCGATCCATACTATCGTGATTAAACCTACGTTGATCGGAAATTCTCTCACAATCAGAAATATTCAAAAATTAGGAATCCCCATCAGGCTGACGAGCGCCATGGAAACAGGCGTCGGGCTCATCCACATCATGCGCCTCGCTTACACCCTCGAGATCAAAACTCCAATTGGAATCGATACCCCGTTTGAACCATTGATTGAAGTCCCGTTTCAAAGAGAGGAAGATCACCTCATCCTCGATCCTGAAACCTATAACAATATGCCCGTGCAAAAGAATCTTCTCGTCTCATGCCAGCCTTCCTTAGTATAAAAGAATCTTTGTCTCGAAAAGAGTTCGATCGAATGGTCGAGGCCTCTACATTTAATGAGCCTCTTTTAAAAGTAGACTCTTCCCTATCTACGATCGTTAAAATCTTCTCCTCTCTCAAAAAAGGAAGATCCCTTTGCCTTCTTCCTCAAGAGATGCCTGAAAAAAAGGTTGAAGAAATCTCAAAAAAGCTCATGTCGCATCCTGTAGAGGGCCCTTTTTTACTTCTTCTCACATCTGGTACCAGCGGAGAGGCAAAGATTGCAAAACTGAGTCGAGAAAGCCTCTTTTACAGCGCCTCTCATAACCATATTAAGTGGGATCTTACAATTGAAAGCCGGCTTCCTCTGACGTTGCCCCTCAATCACATTGCAGGGATCATGATCCTTCTTCGCGCTCACCTTCATGAATCTACTGTCCTCCTAGATGATTGGCGATCTCTAAAGCCTACACATCTTTCTCTCGTACCGACACAGCTATTTCGTCTTCCTGAGCTCTCTGATGTGAAAGTTCTTTTAGGAGGAGCCCCCATTTCCCACTCCTTTTGTCAACGAGCATCAGCTCGTGATGTCCATCTATTCCCAAGTTATGGGATGACTGAGATGTGCTCTCAAATCACCACTCACTCTTTTTCCCCTCTGGACACCTTTTTATCGTTAGGTCATCCCCTTGAAGGAAGGGAAATCATGGTCGATGAAACAGGAGAAATTTTGGTAAGGGGCAAAACGCTCTTTTCAGGCTATCTCCATGAAGAAGTGAGTCCGCATCAATGGTTTCGAACGAAAGATTTAGGAACATATGATGAAAAGGGGCTTCAAATCCTAGGAAGAAAGGATCGGATGTTCATCAGTGGAGGGGAAAACATACATCCAGAAGAAATTGAGAAGGCACTTCTCGGCCATCCTGCAATTGAATTTGCGAGTGTCAGAGGGACCCCTGACCCTGAATGGGGAATGAAAGCGATCGCTCAATACAAGGCAAAAGAACCTATTGCTAGCGAAGAGCTCAAAGAGTTCCTCCTTCCTCTATTACCCTCTTATAAGATCCCTAAAGAGTTTATCTTTTCCCTCACATCTTCTGGTAAGGGGATGGGAAGTCTCGTTTGACGATCGATAGAGACGTGTGTAAATCTCACTTCGCCAGCCACTTCCTTCTTTTCATCGAATAGAGTCCCTTTCCAGGTAAAGCTTTTTTCTTTGATTTCAACGAGAGAGAGGGAAATCGTAATGCGATCTCCTATTGTTAATCCTTTTTTGTAGAGGCTATAGACTTCAACAACTGGAAGCGCGTAGGGTTTTTCCAAAATCCATTCCCTCATCGGTACTTTCTCTTCAAGAGCTTCTAATACAATTGTTTGCTGCGCAGCAAAAAAGAGAAAACCAGTTGCATCAGTATGTTGAAGTCGGATTGTTTTTTCGATAAAATTCATCTCAACCACTTAGGATTTTTTTTGATAAATTTTATGTAAAACCGATCTTTTGTAAAGTCTTCTTTTCCCCATTTTTCGATTCTTTTTTTGAAAAAGGAGAGAAAAAAGGGTGATTTTTCAATACTTGATTCCATTGTCGAAAAACCCGAATCTCTTCTATACTCTGGTACTTTCAAACAAAAAAAAACCTCCATTATGAGAGCAAAAAAAAGTTTAAGCTTAGAGAAAAATATCGAGTCGATTGACTTCTCGTTTGATCCTCTTCTGTTTGATAGTGGAAATTTTAATCACTCTGAATTCCTTCAAAAAGAGGGAGCCCGATCTCTTCTAAAAGGAGACATCAAAGGGCTCGAGTATTTCGATCTCGCAACTGATCTTGATAAAGACAACCCAAAGCTCTACTACGAGCAAGGGGTCTGTTTGTTTGAATATGGCTCTGAGCAAAAGAAGAAGAAGTACCTCCTTCTCGCCAATAAAAAATTTAAGTTGGCCGCTAAGCTCCAGCCAGAATCTGCTTCTGTATGGCATGCGTGGGGCAACACCCTCTCCTTTTTAGGAGAAGTCTTTGAAGAACATCATTTCCTTCGCGCTGCAAAAGAAAAATTTCAGAAAGCAATGTCGTTAGTTTCAGAAAGTGACGAAATTTTTGGGAAAATTCATCAAGATGCTGCCGAGCTTTTTAAAAAAATGGCTACCTATAGTGGTGAAGTCTCTGATTTACAAGAAGCTTTATCAAGCTTCAAGATGGCGAGTAAAAAAGAGGAGTCCCTCTCTCCCGACTTCTGGCACGAGTATGCTCATACGACCTATCTCTTGGCGCTTCAGCTCGGAGATAACCGATTCCTACTCCAGGCAATTTCCCTCTACAAGGAGGCTCTACGCCAAAATCCTTCTTCTGAATCGATTTGGACCGATCTTGCAAAGGCTTTGAGCTACCTCTATGAAATTACCCATGATGAAGATCACTTCTGCCAAGCGAATGAATGCTTTGCAAGCAGTGCAAAACTGAACCCACAAGATGCTACTCTATGGCATTCTTGGGCACTCTTGTTCAAGAAGTCTGGGGAGCGTCTCAAAGATGGAAAAAGGCTTCATGCCTCTGTTGAAAAGTGCCAGCGAGCTCTTTCTATCCATAAAAAATATGAAGCAGCCATTGTCACCTTGACAGAAGGGCTCTCCTCTCTTGGCACATTGATGGATCGACTCGATTTCATCTATGATGCCCATAACCGAGCGCTTGCTGCTATTGATAAATATGGCCCATCTCCAGACCTTTGTAAGGGGCTCGGTCTATCCCTGTTTGCACTTGGGGAATACTACAACGACCTCGACTATTACTACCAGGCGATTGAAAAATTCCAAGAAGGGCTCTCTATCAACCGCGTCCATCATGAACTTTGGTACCATCTAGGACACACTTACAGCATCGCTGCAGAACTCGAAGGGGATATTCAAATCTACGAAAGGGCTGCCCGCTTCTTTGCCAAGGCGATCCATCTTCATGCCTCCAGCACCTACTATTTCGAATATGCAGTAGCTGTTGCAAAGATGGCGATCCATCGTCAAGATGAACAAAATTTGGAACTAGCAATCCTCCATTTCGAACAGGCTTTTGCTCTAGAGAAAAATGTTTCCTTCCTCAACCCGAGCTGGCTCTTCCACTATGCTATGACACTCGATGCAATGGGAGACCTCCTAGAGGAAGAAACCTACTACGAAAAAGCGATTGAAATCCTTGCAAGAGTCCTCCTTCTAGATCCAGACTACCCAGACATCCACTTCCGGATTGGAGCGATTTATACCCATCTTGGGGAAATGATCCAGATGGAAGAGCCTTTCTTAAGGGCGATCCAACACTTCAAGCTCTCATATCAGCACGATGAAGAAAATGATGCTGTAATGCTCGAATGGGGCCTCACTCTCATGAATTTATCAGAGCTTAAGTATGATGATGAAGAGAAAATGCCCCTCTTTGAAGAGGCAGAATTTAAGCTCATGCAGTCGGCTCGACTTGGTAATGCCCACGCTTATTACCACTTAGCCTGTCTCTTTTCTATGCAAAATCAATTTGATAAATCCTTCTTCTTTCTCAAGAAGGCGGATGAGTATGAAGGGATGCCTCCTCTAGACGATATCTTGGAAGATCTTTGGCTAGAAGGGCTCCGAACGACAGAGTCGTTCCGCCACTTCATTAATCAGTTTGAGCGGCCAGAAGAAACTTCCGAAAAATAGCCTTTACTACAGATAGGGGTTTTTTGTACCATATACACTCAAGTGTAATCTCAGAGTTTGGTTTTTGAGCTAGGGCCTATTGCTGCTAGTTGAAAAGGTAGATCATGAGAGTTTTTGAGAATATTCGAACTACAAAAGGTCTATATGGATAGAAGATCCCTAGCTTTTCTCTTTACTGTCACCATTTCATTATTCCTAGTACATCACTTCCTCTTCCCTTCACGCCCAGTGCCTCCTCAGGTGGTAGAGGCTCAGATTGTTGAAGAAGTGATCGTAGCGACCCCTACTGTGGAGATCGCCCCCTCTTCTAAAGAGACTAAATCTGAAGAGACCTTTTACGTACTTGAAAATGATTATCAGCAGCTTGTTTTCTCTACAAAAGGGGGAGCTCTTGCTGAAATTAACCTCTCACTACAATCTGATGAGCATCCGAAAAGCATCGTGAAAGCGATTGGCTTTGACCGCTCCATCCTAGAAGACTCTCCTCAAAATGCCCATTTTCCAAACTACCCCTATTTTGGAGTAGATGAAGCGGGCAAAATGGTCAAGAAAGAGCCAACATTAGGTGGATATACTCCCCTACTTCGAAGAAATTTGAAAGATCAGGCAGGGAAAACGATTTTCACCCTCCCAGCTCACATGTATGCACTGAATCTCGTATCTGGCGCCTACCAAGAAAGTGACACCTACTTCCGCCTGAAGAGCATGACAAAAACTTCGATCGAATTTGAATCCGTTTCAGCTCACCGCAAGATTACTAAGACCTTCTCCTTCCCACAAGAAGATGCCCCATATGCGATCAATTTGACTGTTCGAATCGAAGGGGATGCTTCCAACCTTTGGCTTACCTCTGGTGTGCCTGAAGTGGAACTGATCTCTGGTAGCTACTCTCCTCTCCTACAGTACTTTTTCCTCCAAGGTCAGAAGACTAAAGTAGAAAAGCTCAGCTTACCTAAAGATTCTGTAACTTATGGATCGACTGCACCTCTTTGGATTTCGAATTCTAACGGCTTTTTTGGAACGATCATCGATCCAATTTCTGAAAAAGCAGCAGGATTCCAAGCGACACAAATCGCTGGTGCAGAAATCCCTACAAGATTGACATTAGTCGATGCAAAATATGATCTCTATCCAGCGAAAAACTATCCTGGGTATGAGATTTTGGTCCCTTATAAAAGAACCTCTCAGACGGTGAACTTCCGCCTCTATGCTGGCCCTTATGATGATGCACTATTGAAACAAGTAGATAGCGCTTTCACAAGCCCGGCAAGTGGTGGCAACCCGCAATACTCTTCAGCTATTACTTACCATGGCTGGTTCTCATTCATCTCTGAGCCATTTGCGAAGTTCTTATTCATTCTGATCCAGTTTTTCTATAAGATCACCCATTCATGGGGTGTGGCGATCATCCTATTGACTTTAGCTTTGAGAGTGATGCTCTATCCTCTAAACGCTTGGTCTTTGAAGTCGATGTATCGCATGCAGACCATCTCTCCAAAAGTGACAGCGATCCAAAATCGCCATAAGAAAGACCCAAAACGGGCTCAATTGGAGATCATGCAGCTTTATAAAGAGGAAAAAGTAAATCCATTCTCTGGATGCTTCCCTCTCTTGATCCAGATGCCTTTCTTGATTGGTATGTTTGACCTATTAAAGTCAGCCTTCCCACTTCGAGGTGCGAGCTTTATTCCAGGCTGGATCAATAACCTGTCTGCTCCTGATGTGCTCTTTTCTTGGAACTACCCGATCATTTTCTTTGGAACGAACTTCCACCTACTTCCCTTCCTTCTTGGACTTTCGATGTTCTTACAGCAAAAGTTCAACCAGATATCACAAGGGAACAAAGGGCCACTGACAGAACAGCAGAGACAGCAGCAGAGCATGGGGAACGTGATGACCATTGTCTTTACCGTGATGTTCTACCATTTCCCTTCAGGATTAAACATTTATTGGCTTTTTTCTACCATTTTCGGTATTTTACAGCAGTGGTACATGACGTACCGATGGAAAAACCAATCGACTGAAAAATTGCGCTAACAGACTTTTTCTGAATTAGGTCTTAGGTCAATATTTCAGTTCCTTGCAGAGGTATTTGCTTCGATAGATAGGGATTCCCCTTGAAGTCGAAGCAAAAATCGATTAAACAATTCAAAAACTCGATTAAATATTAATTCAGAAAAGATCTCTAATGCAGGCATGGGAAGATTACATTCTTTCTCTAGAGAAGAGCTTTGGAAAGAAGGTTGCTGACGAATGGATTCGTACATTAAACGTATTAAGGTTTGATGCCTGCAACCTCTATCTCGAAGCTAGAGACGCCTTTCATGCAAGTTGGGCCGAAGAGCACATCATCCCTAAAGCAAAAAAAGGCTTTAGAAACAATAATGGCCATGAGATCAAAATTCATTTGAGAGTCCGTGGGGAAGCGCTACTCGATACCACCATAGAGCCTCTTGTTAGTGAAAGCTACTCCATTTTTTCCTCTGATACTCTGAAGCCCATACAAACTTATGAACAGTTTGTTCCAGGACCAAAAAACCGGATCCCCTTCCATGTCCTTTGCAAGTTAACAGGTTTCAATCCTGAACGAGGAGAGTGTGAAGAACCCCCTAAAGAGACCTATAATCCCATATATCTCTACGGACCTGCTTCCTCAGGGAAGACTCACCTTCTCAATGCTGCAGTAATTACAATGCAGTTAAGAGGTTTTTCTGTCTTCTATGTCCATGCCGATACGTTTACTGAACATGTTGTGAGAGCGATCCGTGCAGGACAAATGCAGAAGTTCCGTTCTGCTTACCGCCATGTCGATGTGCTGGTCATTGACGATGTTCAGAACTTTTCTCGAAAAAATGCTACCCAAGAGGAGCTCTTTCACACTTTTAACACCCTTCATACAGCGGGGAAACCGATCATCCTCTCCTCTAATGTAAATCCGCGTCAACTAGAGGGGATCGAAGAGAGATTGATTAGCCGTTTTGAATGGGGGATCACTCTCCCCTTGGAGAAGATTGCAGACCCTCAAGACCTCCTACAGATCGTGAAGAATCGTCTTCAATTCCATGGCTTTTACCTCAAGAAAGAAGTGATCGATTGCCTTCTTGCCTCGTTTATCTCCCCTGCCAGCCTCGTCGAAGCGATCGATAAATTAGCAGGAAAGTTCAACCTCACAAAAGGGCAAATGATCCCCCTCGAAAACCTCATGCCCACCATCCAGGAATTGATCGATCGGGACTTAGAGAGCTCACTCACCCCTGAAAAGATCCTCGAATTTGTCGCTGATATTTTTGGGATTAAAGTGGAAGACATCTTGAGCAAATCCCAAAGTAGGGAAATCGTCTTGCCAAGACAAATTGCGATGTATCTCCTGAGAAAAGAGCTCAAAATGCCTTTCATCAAAATTGGTACTATTTTCTCGAGAGACCACTCTACTGTGATGTCTAGTATCAAACAGATTGATAAAGGGATCGAATCCCAAGACAAAGATCTTCTCTACTACTTCAATGAGATCCAGAGAAAGCTCGTTTCAGAAGTCTCCTAAAAAGAAAAAACCGGGTCAGTCCTATTAAAGCTTCTCCCCGGTTTAGATAATTGATCCTAAGAATCAACGACTAAATCTTGATGTAGCCGCCATCTCTTGGCTTCTCAGCACCTTTTTGTGCTGGGCGTGGAAGTTTTGGCTGATCACGTTCTTTATCAAAACGTCTTTCTACGATCTTCTGAGCTACTTCTCTCCATTTTTCAACAGCCTCTACAAAGAGAGGAGCAAAACGACGAAGCGCAGATGCATCAGCAGATGCCATTTCTAGTACGCAATGCATCAAAATCAATTCTTCTTTAGTTGCGACACCAATACCGCCTCCCGCCATCTGTCCGCCAAGCATAGAACCTTCGAGTAAAGCTTCGTAAAGCTCCAAACGAACTTTGGTATCAGCTGGAAGTCCATCAAGAATAGGGGAATAGAGGTAAAGTCTGTCGGAATTAGGCTCATAAGTCAGGTGCAAAGAGAATGTGTTATCAATACCCAAAATACACGTATGGTTATCGTCGAAAGCCAAGCCTTCGAGATTCAACTCCTTACCAAACTCTCTTAAATTTTCCTTGGCGTTTTCAAGAGACATCGAACAGTCCTCCTTAGGATTAAAGATTTTTCCCAAAAAAATAACAGAAAGCGATTTTGAAAATCAATGAAAGAGTTTGGGATACGTTTCTTTCCTTTGCAATTTTTTAATACCTTTCCACATTTTACACGCTTTTTCTTAACATTACTGATGCAGTTCGAGAAAATTATTTCAACTAATTTTCTTTCCCCGTATACCAAATAATAAGGAGAATAAAAGACCTTTATGCAAACTTTCCCCGGAAAAAGCCACCCATTAGGCCATACATGGGATGAAAATCGGCACAATTTTTCCGTTTTCTCCGACCGCAACCTGCCCATTACTTTAGTCGTTTATTCTCAAGAGACTCGAGTTTTGGAAATTCCCATGCGCGAATCTGACCACTTCCACCATGTGGCTATTTCTCACCTCCCTAAAGATTTTACCTATACCTATCGCATTGATTCTCATGAGGTTTTTGATCCATACGCAAAAGAACTTACAAGCTCTCCCATCTGGGGGGAACGTACTCCACTTATCAAATCCTATCCATCTCATATAGAGCCTTTTGATTGGCAAGGAACCCATAAGCCCCACCTCCCTTTTGAATCCCTGATCATCTATGAAATGCACCTTAGAGGCTTCACTGCCTCCGAAGGGGGTGGAACTTACGAAGCTTTTATCGATAAAATCCCCTATTTGAAATATTTAGGAGTGAATGCCGTTGAATTTCTTCCCATCCACGCATTTGATGAGACAGAAACTCCTTTTGCCTTTTCTCCAACGGGAAAAATCCTTCGCAATTATTGGGGTTATAACACCTTAAGTTTTTTTGAGCCAAAACGCTCATACGCTGCAAAAGGGCACTCCCCAACAACAGCTTTTAAAACCCTCGTGAGAGAACTTCACAAAAATGGGATCGAGGTCATCTTAGATGTAGTCTATAACCACGTCTCCCCATCCTCTCCTCTCTTCTACCTATCTCCTTCAAGCTATTTCCTCCTAGATCACGAAGGGGAACACACGAACTACACCGGCTGTGGAAATACCATTAAAACAAATCATCCTCAATCGATGGATCTCATCTTATCCTCTCTTCGCTATTATGCTACTGAGATGCAAGTAGATGGATTTAGATTTGACCTTGCTTCAATTTTCTGCCGAACGAGTGGAGGGGAACTCCTCGCCCGTCCACCCATTTTGGAAGCGATCGCTCTCGATCCAATCCTCTCTAAAGTCAAGCTCATCGCAGAGGCATGGGATGCGGGAGGGCTCTATCAGGTAGGCTCATTCCCATCTAATCTCTTCGCTGAATGGAACGATCGCTACCGGGATCATGTCAGGCAATTCATTAAAGGAGATAGTGGTAAAAAGGAACTCTTCATCGACGCTATGATCGCATCCAAAGGGATGTACGCAGGGAAAAGGCCCCCCTATCAGAGTGTCAACTTTGTCACTTGCCACGATGGCTTTACAATGATGGACCTCCTTTCCTATAATGGAAAACATAACGAAGAGAATGGGGAACACAACCAAGATGGCGCTGACTGGAATAACTCCTGGAACTGCGGAGTGGAAGGGCTAACGGACAATCCTCAGGTACTTCGTTTAAGAGAAAAGCAGTTTTGCAACTACATGACAGCTCTTTTTCTCGCTCAAGGAACGCCCATGTTTTTTATGGGTGATGAAATGGGGCAAACTCACTTCGGCAACAATAACGCCTACTGCCAAGATCAACCTTGGAATTGGTTTCGATGGGACGAGTTAAAAAAGCAAGAGCCTTTCTTCCTCTTTGTCCAGAAATTGATTTCCTTGAGAAAACGGCTCCCCTGCCTCCAAAGAACCTCTTTCATCAAACATGCGGATCTCGATATCTACAATGAAACGATTTTAACCCGTCCTGATGGCTCTGAAAGATTCGTCTCGTTTCAAATCTTTGAGCAGCTCTTCTTCTCATTCAATGCCAACAATTTCCCACTCGAAATCCATCTTCCATCCCCAAAAGAACAATACGTTTGGAAGATGATCATCTACACAACAAATCCGATTAAAACAGCCATCTTTGATGAAAAGGTAGCCCCAAAAATCAACAGTTCCATCACTCTTGATCCATACACCTGCCTTGTAGCTCTCCAAATGCCTCTCTAAGAGACTTTATTACTATTGTGCTAGGAAAATTTTTCTGTTATATTGTGGATAAAAAGAGCTATGGGCATGAAGAAGATACTCCTTTTACTCACTATTATTGTCACAATGGTCGGTTGCGATTCTACTGACACCTCTGAACAATCCCGCTACCACAAAGATGGAAGAGCAAAACCAAAAGTGGCGTTTCTTCCTGTTATTGACTCTACTGACTCTAGCTTACCCTGGTCGTTAGCTCAGGAATTCACAGAAGGATTAGAGGGTAGATTCTTAAGACAAAGCAACCTTTTTCTCCTCCACGACTACAACGTCTCTCGCTGGAAAAAGGGAAATCCTATGCAGTCAGAAGAAGGGGCTCTTTTTCAAGAGATCAGAAATTCTGCAGAGTTTGTCGTGATCATTGAAATCGCAGAACATTCTCTCGTGCCCAAGATCACTGAGAGCCTTTTCAACGTAAAAAATGCTCCTTCCTATCACCTCAGTATGAGCATCCGTGTCAAAGTGGTTGACCTCAGAAATGAGACACCAAAAACGATTTTACAAGAGATGTTTACAGAAACGCACACGATCCCTTGGCAGCTCTCTTCGATTGACTATTCGAAAACTTCTTGGGGAAAAACGGGCTACTTTATCTCTCCACTCGGGCTTGCACATGCAGGTCTCATGAAGAGAATTTCTGGTCAGATCGAAGACTATATCCTCCTCGCCAAAACTAGGTAATCGTTTGGAAACAGAAACCCCTTCCATCCTCCAATTGCTTTGCCTGTCACTGATGTTTGGAGCTCTTGCCCTCATTGTTTCTTGGGTTGCTTGGGGAAAGGGGTTTTTTAATCTCCCTGCAAAAGAGCACAAAGTACCAACCATTACATTCTCTCAGGTAATCGTTACCTACCTCATCTTCATTTCAGTCTACATCATGTTTGCCCCTACTATCCTTCACTATCTCGTGAGAATTTGTGGATCAAAAGTGAATTACATCAACTTGATCGCTCTTCTTCAGCTCATGATCTTCGTAGTCACGGGATTTCTCCTTTGGGTCTATGGATGGTCTATTAACCGCTCTTCATTTCAAAAGATCTGGAAGGATCGAACTTTTACTGATGAAAGATCCCTTCGCTACGATATGGGAATTGGAGCTTTTACTTGGCTAATTGCCTTCCCTACTGTGATTGTCGCATCTGAACTTTCAGAAGCGATTACTCTGCTGTTTTTTCACGAACTAGGGAAGGAGCAGATGGCAATTCAATACCTTAAACTGGCGATTGAAGCTCCATTTTCTTTTGTCGTTGCCCTCATCACGATTTTAGTAGGAGCCCCTTTTCTAGAAGAGTACCTCTTTCGAGGTGTCCTGCAAACATGGATCAGAAATAAACTCTCTCCTATCTGGGCCATCACGATCAGCTCACTTGCGTTTTCACTATTCCATCTCACCCCAAGTCAAGGGGTAGGAAATATTGCTCTTTTTTTCTCTCTTTTTACCTTTGCCCTCTATTTAGGCTTTATCTATGAAAAGCAGAGAAGCCTAATTGCCAACATCACGCTGCATGTGGTTTTTAACTTCATCAGTGTGATCCGAATCATTACAGAAAGCACTGCTTGAAATTTTTTCTGTATAGTGTTATCTCTATCTTAAAAGAGTTTTTTGCTTTAAGCGTGTATAAGTTCAAATCATTTGCAAAGTCTGATGTTGGCCTCGTAAGGCGCAATAACGAAGATGTCTTCGCGCTTCTTCCTGAAGAAAAGTTTTACATTGTTGCTGACGGTATGGGAGGGCACCAAGCGGGAGAGATCGCTGCTCAAAAAGCGGTCGATTACATGTGTGGTGCAATCAAAACTCTCTTTTACCTCAATGAACACCAACTCCCTTTAGAAGACCTCTCTCAAAAAATTCAGCTGTTCATCCAAAGTGCAAACTATTGGGTGAATCACCTCGGCAATAAAAACCCTTCTCTTAAGGGGATGGGGACAACCCTATGCTCCCTTCTTTTTCACGAGAAGCGGGTAATTTTTTCCCATGTTGGTGACAGCCGCATCTACCTATTGAGAGAAAAAATTTTAACTCCTCTGACCACTGACCACTCAGTGGACAAAGAAACCTCTCATCCGGTATCCTCTTCCTCAAAAAGGATTCTCACAAGAGTTGTTGGCACCTCTCCGGAGGTTTTAGCTGACATCCGTCATGGGGAACTTCGTCTTGGAGATGTCTACCTACTCTGTTCAGATGGGTTGACCGATCTCATTAGGGACGATGAGCTCAAGGCCGTTATCCAAGGAGCTGGAACCCTTGAAGAAAAGGGGAACAGACTCATCGATATGGCCAAGTCACGAGGTGGCCATGACAACATCACTCTTGTGCTTGTTGAAGTGGAATGATTTATTTAGATAACAATGCGACAACCCCGCTAGACCCACTCGTTCTATCTGCAATGCAGATCGACCTTGCCCCTATCCCCTACAACCCCTCAAGCATTACCTATTACGGACGCAAGGCGAAGGCGATGCTTATGGACGCAAAGCGCTCCATCGCAGACTATTTCCATCTATCTCCGCATGAGCTCTATTTTACATCGGGGGCCACAGAAGCAAACAACTGGATCATCAGAGGTTTTTTCCAAAAAAGGAAGAAAAACATCGTCATCTCTTCTTCTATCGAACATTTAAGTGTGAGAGCTCCTCTTAAAGCGTTAGGAGCTGAAATCTACGATCTTCCGATCACCTCATCAGGTACCCCTTCTATGGAAAGCCTCAGGGATACTTTAGAAAAAGAGGGACCGAATATCGCCTTTATTTTCCTCTCTTTGGCAAACAGCGAAACAGGAGCCATTCTCGACTATGAAGAATGTGCATCTCTTGCTCTTAAATATGGAGTTCCGCTCCTTTTAGATGGTGTGCAAGCCCTTGGAAAGATGGAATTTTCAATGGTTCCTGGAATCAGCGCCATGACGTTTTCAGCACATAAATGCCACGGACCAAAAGGGATTGGACTTCTCTATCTCAAACAAGGAAAAGTGATCTCCCCCTGGATCCTCGGAGGGCATCAACAAGAAGGAATGAGAGGGGGAACAGAAAACCTTTCAGGAATTTTGGGCTTTGCAAAAGCAATTGAACTCCTCCAAAAAAGTCATCAAACCCAGATGAGAGAGCTTGTTGAACTGCTAGAAACGGAGCTAGAAAAAAAGATCCCTCAAATGAAGCTCCACCGCCCTCTCAAACGGATCGCAAATACATCGAATCTCTACTTTCCTGATAAGGATGGAGAAAACCTCCTCATCATGCTCGAAAAAGAGGGTGTGATCGTATCATTAGGATCTGCTTGTTCAGCAGGATCTTTACAACCATCAGAGGTGCTTCTTGGAATGGGACTTCCTCCCCACGAGGCAAAAAATTCGCTCCGCATCTCCCTCTCTCGGATGAATACCAGAGAAGAGATCGAAAAAACAATCCACTCTATTCTCAAAGTGGTCACCTGAATTTGGGGTTTATCGACCTCGGCTCGTCTACTCTGACCATAAAGGGCAAAGGCGGCTGGTCGATAAACCCGAAATTCAGGTTTGGATGAACCGCTCGTAAATGATATCAGAGAGGACGTTGTCGATCTTGATTTGGATCGCTTCACTCGCCAAAAGCTCTTTGACAACAGCAGGTGCAAAATGATGATATTTTGGTGGTAGATAGTCTTTGACTGCACTCGTCAACACAAAGCGCTTTATCAGTGTCGTAAGTCCCGGAATGTTTTCGATCTTTTCCTTCAAAGAATTCAAAAAACCTTCTACCACTGGTGCATCATCCATTCCCTCACCTCCGTTCTCAAGAGGATAGCAAAGGGGGTATTATAGATTCGTAACCAGTTGATTTATTAGCAGTTTTTGATTCTGATGCTCTTTTCAACCATGAGAGGAGACTCCTCTACGATGAATTCCACCCCTTGATAGAGGAGGTGCTCCCCTTTTTTGGGGATATGGCCAAGCTCATGAGTCATCAAACCCTCTAGAGTTTCATACTCAATAGGTAAGGTGAGCTGAAAACGGCGATTGATCTCTTCAAGCTTTGTATGAGCTGGGAATGAACGGTCGATGAAGACTTGCCCCTTTTTCGATCTTGTATCCCCTTTTCCGAGATCAGGGGCATTGCTGAAGAAGATTTCACTAATGATCGCATCGAGGGTGATCACCCCTTTCGCTTTTCCATGATCGTCTAAGACCACCGCCAACTGTTGGGAAGTACTTCTAAACTGACTGAGAATTTGATGGATGGAGTTATCCTCAGTTACGAACCAAGTAGAGCGGGCTAAATCTCTAACCGTTGTGTTGTCAGAGACCCTCAGCAAATCTCTAGAGAAAAGCACCCCGAAAATATTCTCGGGCTTTTCATGATAGAGGGCAATGTAGGGGGTAAAATCGTGGTTCAGATACTCTTCCAATTTCTGGATCGATATATTCTCTTCAAATTTAGGAAGATCAGAAAGAGGAATCATTAAATCTTTGGGAGTCTTAGCTTTTAGGGCAAAAATATTGTTAGAGATCGTGATCAACTCCTGATTGAAGGGCTCTCTCTTTTCCACTTTCGATTCAATAGCCCTTTGAAGCTCTTCCCTAGTCAAATAAGAGACAAAGGAGGGTGATGAGCCAAACAAGTGGTGAGCCATCTTTGTAAGCAAATTAAGGACCCAAATCATCGGGCTAAAGAGCCATGAGGCAAAGTAGAGAAATCGGATCCCGAGCATAGCCACATGCTCTGCGTGGGTTCTTCCAGCCACCATGGGGATGAGTTCTGCAAATAGTACGACCAAAATAATCTGGGTCAGTGGAGCAAAATCGGCAGGGAGGCCAAAGTCGCTATAGAAGCGGCGGGCACATTCAGAGCCGATCTGTAGACTTGCATTAATCCCGATGAGGGTCGTACCGAAAAGCCTTGTTGGATGGGAGAGGAGCTCACTGATCCAAACAGCCCTTTTTCGATCTTGTGCAACATAATACTGAAGACGGACCCGGTTGAAAGAAACGAGCGCCATTTCCATCATGGCAAAATATCCCTGAACCGCTAAGAAGAGGATCGTAAGCCCTAAAAAGAGTTGCCACGAAGATCCCATTATTTCAACTTCCTTATGTAAATCTTCAGCACCTTTGTCTTACTAGAGGCGAGGACATTGAATAAAATATTGTCGACTATATGTTTCGAGCCGCTCTGAGGAATATCGCCGAGCTGCTCTGTCAAAAATCCCCCGACAGTCGCCATATTGGTTTTTGAACGGAGGGAAATATCAAAAAGCTCTTCTAATTCAGCAAGTTCCATCTTTCCACTCGCAATGATTACATCCTCAGATGACTTCGTAAAGAGCAATTCCTCATCTCTCTTATCTTCGATCTGCCCTACGACGATTTCAACGATGTCCTCCAAAGAAATGATCCCAGATATGGAGCCATACTCATCGATGACAAGTGCAATCGATTCCTTTTTCTCCCTAAATTGGGAAAAGAGGTCTCTTGCCCCCATGGTCTCAGGGACAAAGTAGCTCTCTTTCACAAAACGTCTTAAATCTTGACTTGTCTGGATATGCCTTCTTTGCAAAAAGAAAATATCGCTAGTGATGATCCCAATGACATTCTCTAAATCTCCATCAATCACAGGGATCCGGGAGCACTCTTGATCAATAAACATCGCTAATAAAGCACTTAAGGGCTGCTCGAGATCAAAATAGAGGATCTCCATCCTCGGCCTCATGAGCTCTTTCACTAACATTTCATCGAGGTTAAGAGATCCTTTGATGAGTTTAGCTTCTTCTGTGCTGATGATGCCATAATCTCTCGATGCCTTGAGCGCGTGCTTTAGCTCATCAGTGGAGATCTCTTTTTCTGACTTGAGAAAAAAGAATACTACGTGGGAGAGGGCGCTCGCCACTTTCGTAAAAACAATCCTGATGGGGGTAAAGACCCAACGGAGTAAATAGATAAAATGAGCTACCCAGAGGGAAATTTTGATGTTATTGGCCATGGCAATCGATTTTGGAAGCACTTCTCCAAAAACAAGTGTGAGGACAAAAGGGACTCCCACTGTTAGCATCCAGCCAGAAAAGGCACCAAAAATCTCTGATATCAGGTTTTGGACCAAAATATTCACTGCCATATTGATCATCAAAATGGTGACAAGCAGGTCTCTAGGCCTTCGAAGCAAGCTGACAATTAAACGACGTCTCTCTCCCCCTTCTGAATGCATCTGCTTGATTTGCAAAGAACTGAGAGAAAAGAGTGCTGTTTCAGATGCAGAAGCAATTGCTGAAATGAGTAGAAGGAAAAAGAGAATCGTGACCAATGATACTGCTGTCATTACTTCTCAATAAAAAGTACCTTTGTCTGCCCCTCTGGAACAACTCCAAGGCCTCTCATGAGGGTCATTTCGACCCATTCTGGATCATTTTGACTAGCAAGTTTTAGCAAGAGCTCTTCTTTATCTTTTAAAGCTTTACTCTTTTGCTCTTCGAGGTCACATCTTCTCTCAAAGAGAGACTGGTGCATAACAGCCTTAGCGTGAACGCTTTTTTTGTATAACAGGGAAACAGATAATACAAATAGAACTACCCACCACCACTGAAACAAGGATCTCGCTTTATTATAAAACATAATAAAAACCGATGGAAAGTTCTAATAACTTACTATTATCTTAAAAATAATTACCAATCAAGATGAGAACACAAAACTTTGTGTTCACTTGGGTATAGGATAGAGGGAGTGAAAAAAAAATTCAAGGACGTTCTTTAGAAAGAGGTCTGAGCTCAAATCCCACTTCTTTTAGAGAGTGATTCAATACAGAAATCGAAAGATTCAACTCTTCTTGCCTTTTTAAAACATCAGCGATGAGACTTCCCACTTCTTGCTTTTCTGGGGTCACCATCCTCGCCTTGATTTTTTCCCTGACCTCCCCTGAGAGATCAAAGGCATCTGGAACGAGTCCTGGATCCTCTTCTTCTTCTAGACGAGAGAGGGGCTCAGAGACTTCTAGCCTCGGTGTTGGTTGAGCTGGCACTTCTTCATGATTTGGCTGATGAGCAACAACTACTTTATTCATGAGCATGATGGCTTCATAGAGTGGAGCTTTCCCATTAGAGACTTTATCGCAAATCTCATAGGCCTGCTCTAAAAACAGCTCTAGCTTGATCTTGCTCGTTTCATCCACTTCCCCAAAGTTGAGTTTGGCACTATCGGGATGGACCGCAAAAAAGTAGTTCGAGAGGAGGGTTGAAAGCTGCTGCTTCATCTCTTCTTTGGCCAATTTTCGATTGGAGAGTTTGTGTAGCAAATCGATTGATTTGTTCAATACTTGCCTTGTTGATTCAGCAATACTCATCTTCTTCCTAACTTTATAAAACTGGTCCATAATTTCTCCTCTTCCTCTCACATCGAAATACAATCCAACTTTGAATCCACTTCAGAAACTATCAGCGAATTTCTCAATCCTTTAACAGTTTCTTAGTATAACGCTCTGAAGCTTTTCCGTGTATTCGTAAAAATTTCCCCATTGCGAAACTTTACAAATTTCTGAAAAACATCTTAAATCGGGACACTATCAAATGTTTTTTTTATGCTCAAGTAAGATGTAAAAAAAAAATTACATTCTAGGAAGAGTGATACCCACTTGACCCATGTATTTACCTTTTCTATCTCGGTATGAAGTCATGCAAACATCTTTTCCCTCAAGAAAAAGAAGCTGCGCTAAACCTTCACCCGCGTAGACTCTGGCAGGAAGTGGTGTAGTATTAGAAATCTCCAAAGTGACATAACCTTCCCATTCTGGTTCAAAAGGGGTCACGTTCACAATGATGCCACATCTTGCGTAGGTAGATTTTCCTACACAGAGGGTGAGAATGTTTCTCGGAATGCGGAAGTACTCCACACTCACAGCTAATGCAAAAGAATTAGGTGGGATCACACAAGTGTCTGCTTCAATGTGAACAAATTCACTATCGTTAAATCCTTTTGGATCGACAATCGTGTTGTAAACATTAGTGAAGACTTTGAACTGGTTCGAAACTCTTAAATCGTAACCATAGCTCGAAAGACCATAGCTGATGATCTTTTTGCCATCTCTCTCTGATACCAAATGATCGACAAAAGGTTCGATCATCTCTTGATCTTCAGCGAGTTTTTTAATCCATTTATCTGATAATAATCCCATGTACAATATATATAGCGTTTCAAAGCTTTTTCTGCTAGTGTTTTTCTTATGAGCAAAGATGTACCCTTCTCTAAAAAAGACCAAATCTTCGAGACAAAACTAAGACCTTCTCGTCTTGGAGAATTTATTGGCCACGATGCGATCAAGACTCGCCTCAACGTCTACTTATCTGCTGCAAAAGAGAGAAATGAACCCCTTGGCCACATCCTATTTCATGGTCCTCCAGGACTCGGAAAAACCACCCTTGCAAATATCATGGCTGAAGAGATGGGATCTCATCTCGTCGTCACATCGGGACCAACCATTGAAAAAGCAGGCGATCTCGCGAGCATTCTCACCAACCTAGAGGAAGGGGATATCCTCTTCATCGATGAAATTCATAGACTCCAAAGAAATATTGAAGAGTACCTCTACCCTGCTCTAGAAAATTTCACACTCGACTTCATGCTCGATAGTGGACCTAGCGCGAGAAGCGTCCAGGTCAAACTCAAACGATTTACCTTAGTGGGTGCAACGACAAAAATGGCGTCGATCTCCTCCCCACTCCGCTCTCGATTCCACTTCAATTGCAGATTGGACTATTACGATAATAACTCTCTTGCTAAAATTGTTTTGAGAGCATCGAAAATTCTCGGCGTTGATATGTCTTTAGAAGCAGCTGTTGAAATTGCCAGCCGCTCTAGAGGAACACCCCGATGTGCCAACAACTTGCTCCGATGGGTACGAGATTTTGCCCAAATCCAAAGACATTCGATCGTAGAGCCCCCTGTTGTCGCTGAGGCACTGGGTATGTTAGAAATTGATGAGCTCGGCCTCGAGGAAATGGATAAAAAAATCTTACGCATCATCATTGATCATCACGAAGGAGGGCCTGTCGGTGTGGCCACAATTGCAGCAGCGATTGGAGAAGAAAGTGCAACGATCAGTGATGTATATGAGCCTTATCTCATGATGAAAGGGCTCCTTAAAAGAACATCCCGGGGACGAGAAGCGACACATCTCGCCTACGAACACCTTGGCGTTCCCCACAAAACTACTGAGGACAACAGATGAAAAACCTATTTGCCATACTCTTTTTAGCCACGACCTGTTTGCTCCGTGGAACAGAAGTAGAATTTCCTTTTTACAATGAAGACAAAGGATCGACTCCTTCGATTAAAGTTCTTATTGGGGAGAACGTAGAAGGAGCTCTTGTTGAAGCAAAAGGACCATACCGCGTTATCGATCCTCATACTAATAAAAGCCTTTCTCATGGAAGTCGATTAAAGCGCTACTACCTCGAACACAAAACTGATGGCCTCAAATGGGGTGAAGGTTACCCTGGAATTTTCCAAATCAAGATCATCCCAGAGTCTGAAGAAACCTCGATCCTCGTCGATGGAATTCAATATAAAGGGGCTCTAGAAGTCTATAGTGTCGATGGACAGATTCACCTTGTCAATGATGTGCCAATTGAGATCTACCTAAAGTCTTTCCTCTGTTTTCAACTTGCCCAAAGCAATATCCCCAAAATGGCTCTAGATGCTTTGGCGATTGTTGCAAGGACAGACCTCTACCACAAAGTGATTCAGAATCGAAGAGCCTTTTGGCATGTCGATGCGAAAAAAGTGGGCTATAAAGGGTATGCGACTACTCGGGTCAAATCTGACATCGACCACGCTATCGAATCTACTCAATATCTAGTAATGCTCCACAAAAATCGCCCATTCCCGACAACCTGGACAGAAAATTGCGCCGGGATCACTGCAGATTTTCGCTCGATTTTTAGAAAGAATGTTGAGACTCCAGAAGGGGTCCCCTCTTCTTATGCGAGCAAAGATCGGGAGCGCTACAAGTGGAAGTATACAATCCCCTTAAGTGAATTTGAAAAAAGAATCCCTATTCAAGGGGTAAAAGGGATTGATGTCTATAAAGACCCGAAGACCAATAAAGTTTACGGCGTCAAAATTAAGGGAGCCAAAGAGACAAGATCTCTTGACTTTACAGAGTTTTGGGACAAGATGGGAAAAACCAATGTGCGCAGCAATGACATGACGATCCAACTTGACTCCAAAAATCAGCAGATCCTCTTTGAAGGTTATGGAGAGGGACCAGGAGTAGGCCTTTGCATCTTTAGTGCAAACGCTATGGCAAAGAATGGCAACAACGCACCGCAGATCTTAGCGAGCTTCTATCCATTTACTTCTCTTGCAAAGCTTGATGTCATCCCTGAGCACATGTTCTCAAGCGATGATGAATTCATTAAATTTAAGCAAAAACGGTGATTTATATGGCCCATCCAAAAACTTCTTTCAAAAGAGCTAATTCTATCAGTACCGCCCTCTTTCTCTTTGGGCTTGCTGTGATCTCTTATACAGAGACTTGGTGGCCTGGGATCATGCTAGTCATTGGCATCCCTCTCGCCTTAAGGCAATACTTTGCTGGGAAGATTTACGATGTATTGATCACTTTATTCGTTTTTGTCGGATTCTTTGTCACCGCAACTTTTGACATTTCCTGGGAAATTCTAGCCCCTGTGGTCTTTTTAACAGCGGGCCTATACATTCTTTTGAGAGAATTTTTCGACCCATCTAGCCCAACAACTCCCGAGGAAGAGGAGAGCCTCTCCCACGAAATCGACGAGGATCGTAAATAAAAATTATTTAATAATTGATATTTACTCGTTGATATTGTAGAATTTATGCCAATCTAATAAATATTTTGAGATTAGAATGGCTTTAAACGCTTTTGATAGCGCATCAAATCTTTTTTTATCTGAATTTGCACCAAGCAAATTAAATGAAAGCACTTATTTTCAACCAGTTAAGTTTGACGAGGAGGTTGACACTAGACCTTCCTCAACAACTACAATTGGTATGGAAACACTCACATTAGCAGATCGTGTTTCTGCAGTTACCGTCGATTTGTTTGGTGATGGGGATAGAACGCCAAGAGGGACAGCTTTCGAATATTTTCAAGCCACTTCCACTTGTTCTAGCCCAGCTAGAGACATATTTGATAGCGTTGAAAAAGAAATAGATGAAATCGAAATTGATGTTGAAGCAGAGTATTTTACTGACGTACCTTCCCCACCACCCATCCATGTACCAGCTAAGAAAAAAACTAATAAATCAGTTCAATGGAATTCAAGCATCATGGTGGTTCTGATTCCTAAAAAAGAGGAATTTTTTGCTGCTAAATTAAAACAGGCAACGACTAGTCAAATGACCATGGCTTTACCTAAAAAAACAGACCTCTCTCTTGGAGACATTATCTGGTGGAAATCTGACGATTATGAAGGATTTAAAGTAGAGGCGAAAGAAGAAATACTTCCTATTATAGATCAATTAAAACTCAATCCAAAAAACATAGCTCTATCAACAAACGAACTCATAAAAAAAGCTCTTAACATACTAATAAATTCATGATTACATTACATACTTCTACCCATCACTATTATCTACATTCTCAAAACAGCGCTCTCTCCTCTCATCGAAAATACACGATTCATAGCGCTTCTGCCTTTAGACCCAACCCTTCATTACTTCTCTTAACAGATGCTCCTCATCTAAAGGAAAAAGAGATTGTTTCAATTCATGCCAAAGAAGCTGATGGAGGGCGTCAATCAGTTGAAACAGTTATAGATACAGAACTGACATCTCAGTTTTTTTCTATCTATGATAACAGGGATATGACAAGAACCCCTAATCTCTTGGGTGACTCACCCCCTCGATTGACACCCACCCCTACTATAGCCGGATCAAGTAGCCGAGCAGATTGCAACTCTATAACAACAGTGGATCTTTCTCTCTCTGAAACAGACCTTCCTTCGAGCGATAGAGAAACAATAGAAGAGCAAGATGAGACGCTTCCTATAGAGCCATCAGCCAAGAAAAAGAGAGTGCAGTTCAAAGAGACCAAAAGCGTAGCCCTCATCCCCACAAGACATGAATTTGCTAAATCCACTCTCAATATTCTTGATCTCACTGACCAAGAAATTGCTTCACTACCTCCAGAGCCCATGCAGTTCACACTCAAAAACCTCCTTTGGATGCACAGAACTGAATATTTCTACTACAAAAAGCATGGAGACGAGGAAGCTGCTGAGGTATTACATGGTTTTAAGCAGAGAATAGCCAAAAGCATCACCCCTTTTGCCATTTGTATGCGATGTCTGGAACAAACAAATAACGGGGCCTATTACGCAAAACTTCGTGAAATGTGTCTTAATAAACTATTTTCCCCCGTTCCTAGAGAATATCCTCTTAAAAAAGTAGTCACTATCGTTGAAACTCCTACTATCATTAATATCTTATCTCGAAGTGATTACATCAATCTAGGGGTAGCTAATGATCTCTGGCAAAGAAAGTTCAACTATCCTGCAGCTAAAGAGATGCTTGATCGATATTGGAACTTCTATTTCAATCAGTATGCCTTGCCTGTTTTAGAATATGTCGCTGACGAAGAACTCATTGGCAAAATAGAATCGATTCTCGAAGATATCAGAGATTTTGTCTGGGATCGGCTCACAACTAGTTAATCATCAATAGAGTACATACCCCCTATTCGATTTTTGCTATACTGTCATCTATATGGATAAAATCGAATTAGCATCTCCTCTCTTAGAGGAGCTTTTAAATAAAACATTCAAGCATCACTCTCTAAGAAAATATCTCCCAAAGATTCATTTCAATATGAGTGCTGATTTTTATCAAAAGCGGACATTTCGTCAGATATTCCCAAATGAATCCTAGAGACTGAGAAAATCGGCTGGGTGGGTAAAGAGCTGTTTTTCATGAGAGATCGACATCGCTTTTTTGATGAGACACATGGTTTCAGCGGCCCTTTCTCTCGTCTTTTCTGTCCCCTTTTTCAAGACATCGACAACAGAATGGATATCCTTTTCCAGCTCCCCTCTTCGTTGGCGGATCGGAAGTAGAAGTTCGTTCAAAACTTCCATGAGATACTTTTTGACAACCATATCCCCAAGGCCGCCCCTTTGGTAGTGAGCCTTTAACTCTTCAATTTTCGCTTTATCTCTACCAAAAACATCGAGGTAGGTAAAGACCATATTCCCTTCTACTTGCCCCGGGTCATCGACTCTTAAATGGTTAGGGTCGGTGTACATTTGCTTGATCTTCTTAAAAAGCTCATCTTCTGAGTCTTTCAGATAGATTCCATTGCCTAAAGATTTACTCATCTTTGCCTTGCCATCGATGCCTGGAAGGCGCGGACATTTGGGCAAGAGGGCTTCTGCTTCGAGCAGGATATCAGTATTGTAAAGTCTATTGAATTTTCGGACGATCTCGTTCGTCTGTTCAATCATCGGCAGTTGATCTTCTCCCACAGGGACGACTGTCGCTCTCAGGAACGTGATATCGGCTGCTTGAGAAACAGGGTAGATCATGAATCCAGCAGGAACCGATTCTTCAAATCCTTTTTGGACAATTTCTTGTTTTACAGTCGGGTTGTGCTTGAGCCTATTCCACGTGACGAGATTGAGGTAGAACTGGGTCAGTTCAGCGAGCTCTGGGATCATTGACTGGATAAAGATCGTCGTCTTCAGAGGATCAATCCCTACAGCGAGATAATCGAGTGCTACTTGAAGGATGTTGCTCGAGACTTTCTTCGGATTTTCATAGTTGTCGGTGAGCGCTTGAACATCTGCAATCATGACAAACTGTTCGTCTGTCTCCTGCAAAGAGAGTCTCGATAAAAGAGAGCCTACATAATGGCCTAAGTGGAGCGCGCCACTCGGGCGATCTCCTGTCAACACAACTTTTTTCATAGTGGGGAAGGATAACGGAAAATAGATATTCCTTCAATTCTATAATCTGAATCGCTTCCGGTATAAAGGAGTATTTGATAGAATCGGCACATGCAAGATGAAAAACAAAGTGTAGAGTTACCTGCTTCTGTAGGGCGCTATGAAGTCAAAAGCCTACTCGGAAAAGGGGGAATGGGTGAGGTCTACCTCGCTTTTGACCCTATCTGCCAAAGGCTTGTCGCCCTCAAAAAAATCAGGGATGACCTTCTCAAATATAGCGTGATGCGGAGTCGCTTTTTAAAAGAGGCGAAGATCGCAGCTCAGCTTTGCCACCCCTCCATTGTCCCCGTTCATGAGATCCAATCTGGCGAGGGAGAACTCTTTTACACAATGCCCTATGTTGAAGGGCAAACTCTCAAATCAATTTTGAGAGAGACGAGAAAAAGGGAAAAGCAAGGGCAACCTCCCCATCCAATTGGAGTTTCTGTAACAGCTCTCATGAGGATCTTTCTACAAATCTGTGAAGCAATCTCCTACTGCCACTCGAGAGGGCTACTCCATAGAGATTTGAAACCTGAAAATATATTAATCGGAGACTTTGGTGAAGTCCTCATCCTCGATTGGGGTCTTGCAGAAGGGATCCAGCAAAGCGCTGAAGAAAATCTCGATGACACTCCGATGGTCACTGTGGAGCACCCCCACCTCACAAGACCTGGAAAAGTAGTAGGGACGCTCTCCTACCTCGCTCCAGAGCGAGTCGACGGCCATCCTGCAGATGAGTATAGTGACATCTACTCTCTCGGTGTGATTCTCTACCAGATGCTCACACTCCGCCTCCCCTTCCACCGCCGCACATTGAAACAGTATAAAAAGATCAAGAACCATGAAATGCTTGTTGATGCTTTAGAAGCCGCCCCCTCCAGGGAAATACCGACGCAGCTCTCTGAGATTGCAAAAAAGTGTCTCGCCTTCGATTCCAAGATGCGCTACAGCTCTGTCAACGAACTCATATCTGATGTAAAGGCCTACACTGAAGGGGATCCAAAATGGATCTTTGCCGCAACACTCGAAAAAAACGACTCAAACCACTGGGAATTTCAAGAAAACGTCCTTCTGACCAAGCTCACCCCCATTTCCCGATCTGCTACCAAAATGGAATGGGTAGTCTTAATGATTTCGAAAGAATCGTTCACAGGCAATACCAAAATCTCCTTGAAAATCAATCTCGAAAAAGAATCTGCAGGAATTGGAGTCCTCCTCTCCATCCCAAAACCGACAGAAAGAGAAGGGTTAGAAGATGGCTACTGCATTTGGATCGGAGGGCCTAAAGAAAAAGGGGTTAAGCTGATCAGAACGAATGTCCTTCTCAAGAGTGTCTCTGATTTTTCTCTCACCCCCGAAGTCCTTCATGAAGTTGCGATTGAGAGAATCGACCACGATATTCATGTCTACATCGACGATGAGCTGATTTTAACTTACACAAACTACCTCCCCTTTGTGGGATCTCATATTGGTCTTCTTTACAAAGACACCCATTTTTCTCTCCCTACTCTCCAAGTCTATACTGGTTCTCCTCACATCATGGTAAATTGCCTTTCGATTCCTGATGCGTTCCTCTCTTCGAAAAATTTTGAGAAAGCACATCTCGAGTACAATAGAATTGCAAACTCATTCTGGGGACGCTCTGAAGGAAGGGAAGCGCTCTTTCGCGCAGGTATTGCCCTCATCGAAGCGGCCAAAATCGAAAAAAATCAACCTCTTCGAAGAGATCTTCTCCAACAAGCAGAAGATACATTCTCTAAACTCAATGACACGGTGGGCTCCCCTCTCGAATATCTCGGAAAAGCCATGATCTACCAACTAGATGGTGACTTTGATGAGGAGATTAAATGTTTAGCTCTTGCTTTGAGAAAATTCCCCAAGCACCCTCTCGTTGGCACTCTCGAAGAGCACATTGTATTCCGTTTTGCAGAGACCTGTAAAAAAGATCGACTCGCCTCTTATGGTTTTGCACTGATCGTCCTCCTCCACCTTTCTCACCGGATCACCAAAGAGATGAAGATCTCGATCGCAAATATCATAGAAGAGCTAGAACCTCAGGTGTTCTTTGACGCAGCTGTCACGACTGAAGAGGAAACCCTCCTTGCTCAGATCATTGTTTTAGCGTTTTGGCTACAAAAACCGTTGATTTTACAAGAAGTGGTTCAAAATCATCCTGAACTGCAAAATAGTGTCCTCATTGAAAATGCCTTCTACGCTCTTCTTCATCTCGAAGAGTCAGGATTTGTAAGAGAGATGGGGCCCTCTTATCTCCCTATCGATGCGAATGAACATAACTTCCAAGACTACCTCGATCATTTCTTCCAAACAGCTCCTGTTGTTTTGACAGCAAAAGAGATGAAATGCCTCTTTTACATCATCCATAAAGGTCTTCATCGAGGGGGAGCGAAAAAGCTTCGCACAGTCTTTGTCAACCTCGAAGGACACGAAGTCCCTTCAAAGTATATCCATCAACTCCACATCATGAAGTTATGGACTCATTTGATCTTGAAAGATTTTGTGGTAGCGAAACAGATTTTTGACTTTTATCCAGCAAAAAACCTCACGAATATCAAAAGTCCACTCTTTTTCCTCTACGGATGTTATCTCGGAGCGACAGAAGGGTATGCGATTGCGCTCCATCATTTCAAGGTCATGAAAGAGTATGCCTATCCACCAATTCCCGCTTTGATCGCCTACTATTTATCAGATCACATCCATTTTAAAGGACCTTGGGCAAAAAATGCTTTCCCTGAAGAAGTTGCGATCTTGTTAAAAGAATTGACCCTCTTCTACGATCTCAGTGGCAAAAAGACTAAATCTACTTATTACGAAAGAAAACTCAAGAACCATGGAAACCGCTCATGAGCAATAATCCTGAAACTCTCGATTCAGTATACGAACCAAAAATTGTTGAAAAAAAATGGTACCGATTTTGGAAAGAAAATGGATTCTTTTCAGCCAATCCGAATAGTTTAAAGCCGAAGTACAGCATCCCCATTCCTCCTCCCAATGTAACAGGCTCTCTCCACATGGGACATGGCCTTGTAGATACGATTCAAGACATCCTCATCCGCTACAAGCGGATGGCAGGGTTTGAAGCACTCTGGCTCCCTGGAACAGATCACGCAGGCATTTCTACTCAAACCGTGGTAGAAAGGCACCTCTTTGCAAAGTATGGAAAGAGGAAAAGAGATTATTCTCGTGAAGAATTCGTAGCCCACATCTGGGATTGGAAAGAAATCTATCAAGAAAAAATCCTCCATCAACTCGAACAGCTAGGCTGCTCTTGCGACTGGTCACGCCTTCGATTCACAATGGATGAAAAATCGAATATCGCTGTGAAAACGGTCTTTAAAAAGATGTTCGACGATGGCCTAATCTATCGGGGCAATTATCTCGTTAACTGGGACCCTGTCGCTCAAACAGCGATCGCAGATGACGAAGTAGAGCACGAAGAAAGGGACTCTTTCCTCTGGCACTTTGCCTATCCTTTACGAGATGATCCTTCTCAATCAATTGTGATTGCAACGACCCGACCTGAAACAATGCTCGGAGATGTGGCTGTCGCTGTCCATCCAGACGATCCCCGTTACGCCCCCTTCATTGGAAAAGAGCTCCTACTCCCCATCCAAAATCGAAGCATCCCTATCGTAGCAGACACCTTTGTGGAAAAGGATTTCGGAACGGGCGCTGTCAAAATCACTCCAGCCCACGATGTAAATGACTACGAATTAGGGAAAAGGCACAACCTCCCGATGATCAATATCATGAACCCTGACGGCACCTTAAACGAAGAGGGGGGACAATTCAAAGGATTATCGATGCAAGAAGCTAGAACTAGCGTTATTGCAGAGATGAAACGTCTTGGCCATTTAGTCAAGATAGAGCCCCACGTTCTTCGAGTAGGGATCTCTTATCGCTCCAAAGCGGTTGTTGAGCCCTATCTCTCAAAACAGTGGTTCATCAAGATGGAACCATTCAAACACCGCCTCATTGAAGTAGTTGAAAATCAAGAGGTCAAGATCGTCCCTTCCCACTGGGAAAAAATTTACTTCCATTGGATCTACAACTTAAGAGATTGGTGTATATCGAGACAACTTTGGTGGGGGCATCGCATCCCCGTTTGGTATCATAAAGACAATCCAGAGAAGATGATCTGCCACATTGGAGAAGGGTCCCCTGGAGCTGATTATGTACAAGATGAAGATGTTCTTGACACTTGGTTTTCGTCTGCCCTCTGGCCCTTTTCTACCCTTGGCTGGCCTGAAAAAACTGATGATCTTTCAGCTTTCTTCCCACACAGCACCCTCGTGACAGGTCACGACATCCTATTTTTCTGGGTTGCCCGGATGATCATGATGGCAGAATACGTCGAACAAAAAGTCCCCTTCAAGGAGACCTTTATCCATGGCCTCATCTATGGAAAATCCTACTGGAGAGAAGATAGCGAGAAGAACATCGCCTATGTTTCTGGTGAGGAAAGGCTTTCTTATGAGCTTGGGGAAAATCCTCCGAAGGGAGTCTTTAGCAAATGGGAAAAGATGTCGAAATCGAAAGGAAACGTCATCGATCCACTCGAAATCATCGACCAGTATGGCGCTGATGCAATGAGACTTGCCCTTTGTTTTAGTGTGACACATGCAAGGCAAATCGATCTCGACCGCCGCCGCTTCGAAGAGTTCAAAAACTTTGCGAATAAATTCTGGAACGCAGCAAGATTTATCTTCCTCAACCTCGATTCTGTATCTGTTAAAAAAGGGGTCGATCACGAACTCTTTACGCTCGATGATCAGTGGATCTTGTCCCGCTTAGGCAGAGTGATCTTGATTGTCAATCAGTCGATCGACCAGTATGACTTTGATGAAGTCGCAAAAACGATCTACAGTTTCTTTTGGGATGAATTTTGCGCCTACTATCTAGAGATGTGTAAACCATACCTCTTTGGAAAAAAAGGCTCCTCTTCTCAAAAACAAAATAAACAGCTCCTCCTCGTCAGTGTACTCATGAGTGTAGTGAGGCTGCTTCACCCGATCGCCCCATTCATTACAGAAGAACTCTTCTCCAAAATCAAAGAGAAGTTCTCATTTAATGGACCCATTCCAGAAAAATTGGATCCTTTTTCTAAAGAGTTTCTCGAAGCGCTCATGGCGAAAGCATGTATCGTAGCTCCCTATCCAAAAACTCTTGAAGATCATTTAGTCTCTGAAAAAGTAGAAGATCAATTTAAGATCCTCACTGAGATGGTCTACACGATCCGAAATATCCGCGCAGAAATGGGTGTGTTACCTGGCGTTGCCTCTGATCTCTACATCGAAGGGAACAACGCATTCGTGAAAGAACATGAAACGATCATCACTTCCCTTGTCAGAATCGATCAGATTCACTATAGCGAGCCGCCGAAAGGGCTATTTGTCTCCAAGGCAAGTATCCACACCAGCCACCTCTCGATTCCTCTTCCAGAGGAGCTTAAAGAGAAGGAAATCACAAGGCTTACTAAAGAGATCGAAAAGCTGACAAAGCAAATCGATGGTATGAAAGAGCGCCTTTCAAACCCTTCATTTACAGAGCGTGCGCCAAAAGAGCTCGTAGAGAGTTCCCATAAGAATCTCGAAGAGATGAACTCCAAGCTTTACGACATGCAATCAAAGTATAAGATATTAAAAGGGCTCTGAATAGAGCCCTTTTGATAGAATTAAGCACCAGCTTTTCGCTGTTTGATCTTCTCTTCTTTTTCTTTCTTGATGATGATTTCAAAAAGTTTAGTCTCTCTGGCAACAATCCCCGTTAAGAAAAATAGACCGACAAGGTTCGGAAACGCCATGAGTCCATTCATGATGTTCGCAAAAGCCCAAACGATTTCGAGATCGAGCATCGCTCCAGGAAGAACGAGCGCAGTGAAAAGGATCCGGTAGAGAATCGTCGCTTTAATGCCGAAGAGATACTCTACACACTTTTCTCCATAGTATGCCCATCCCAATATCGTCGAATAGGCAAATGGAATGAGCGCAATCGTTACAAAGAGCCCCCCTTGAGGAATCACTTTATTAAACGCGGCAAGTGCTAGCGCGGAACCATTTAAGAGCTTTCCATCTGCGCCATACCCACCGAGTACATTTGTCGTTGCAATTACAAGACCTGTGAGTGTACAGACAATCCCTGTCGTGATGAATACGCTCGACATCGATACCAAAGCCTGACGACCCGGCGAATCTGTCTTTGCAGCAGCGGCAGCGATTGGAGAGCTTCCGAGACCTGCCTCACTGGAAAAGACGCCGCGAGAAACCCCTAACTGGATCGCAAGCATGATCGTTGAGCCTACAAATCCCCCCGTCGCAGCCTGTCCAGTGAACGCTGTTTCTACGATCATACGAAGAGCTTCTGGCACTTGTCTAATGTTAAAAAAGACAACTGTGATGCTTCCAACGAAGTAGAATATCGCCATGGCTGGAACTAAGATACTGACAATCTTGCTGATACTTCTAATACCACCAATGAGTGGCAATCCAGTAATCACCATTAAGATAATCCCTACCCAAAAAGGGCTGATCGGAAAGAGCTCAACAACAGCCGTCGACACAGAATTCGACTGAACCATGTTGCCCGTTCCAAGTGCCGTAATCGCTCCCATGATAGCGAATGTCACTGCTAGAAATTTCGATCCGAGTCCCTTTTCTAGGTAATACATCGGACCACCACACATCTGCCCATTTTCATCGACAATGCGGTACTTCACAGCGAGAATCGCTTCTGCATATTTTGTGGCCATCCCAAATAAAGCAGCAACCCACATCCAAAAAATAGCCCCGAGACCACCAATTGCAATCGCAGTAGCCACTCCCGTAATGCTACCAATACCAATTGTGGCAGCAAGCGCCGTCATCAAAGCTTGGAAATGACTTATATCCCCTTGAGCTTTATCGTCATGCCGCACAAAAGCCAATTTGTGAGCATACCAAAGATAGCGAAATTGCAATCCCCGTAATCGAAAAGTTAAATACAGTCCCACGACAACCATAAGAATGAGTAGGGGCGGACCCCACACCCACTTATTGATCGCGTTCATCCATTCTAGTGTCGTATCCATTCTAGTCCCTGATAGTTATAAAAAATCCCCTATATCCTATCTGTTTCACAGATCTTTTTCTACTCATAATTCATAAGAATTCTTTTTTTGCCTCCAAAAAATCTTCTCCTATGAAAGATTGCTGACCATTTTCTCCTGAGGACTACCCAAAAAAAGAAGTTTATGAGATCTTCACTGCATGACTTTGTATTTTCCTATGATTTCTCCTTCACAATTGAAGGCGTTACTCCCCGTTCATCCCGAGATAGAACGATTTGTTCACGAATCTAGAGATAACATTAAGCAACTCCTTCATTATAAGAAGCATCAGATTGCATTCGTCCTAGGACCTTGCTCCGTTCACAGCACACAAGGGATCATAGATTATGCAAAACGACTCAAAGATCTCTCTAACTCTTTGGATGAGAACATCTTCATTGTAATGCGCACATACATTGAAAAATCACGCACGCAGACTGGTTGGCGCGGACTGGCTTATGATCCTTTTCTCGATGGATCAAATGATCTCGAGACAGGCGTCAAAATGGCAAGAGAGCTTCTCATCGAAATTTCCCATCTCTATATTCCGATCGCCATCGAAATTGTCGATCCACTCATGTTCAGCTATTTTGATGATTTAGTGAGCTGGGGATTCATCGGTGCAAGAACGGTCTCCTCTGCCGTTCATCGGCAATTTGTTTCACAAATGACTATCCCTGTAGGGTTTAAAAATTCTCTCGATGGTGACACATTAATTGCACTTCAATCGATTGAAACTTCGCGCCACCCTCATAGATGTTTAGGCTGTAATCCAGAGGGGCAACTCAGCACCATTTCTTCAAAAGGGAACCCATTCACGCACATCGTCTTGCGAGGTGGAGCTGAACATCCCAACTACACAAGTCGCTCGATCCAAAAAGTTCTCCACGAACAGGCCTCTCATGAAATCCACTCAAGAATATTGGTCGATTGCGCCCATGGCAATAGCCAAAAGATTGCAGAAAATCAAGTCGCCTGCTTTGAAAATGTCTTAGAGCAAATCGTCGAAGGGAGCGCCCCTATCATGGGAATGATGCTCGAAAGTTACACAAAACGTGGACGGCAACAAATTACGATCGGATCTTCCTTTATTGATCCCGATCTCTCTGTAACAGATCCCTGTCTTGATTTTGAAACAACAGAAAGACTCTTGATCAGAGCTTCAGAGCGTCTTCCAATGAGCATAAGAAGATAAACGTTAGACAGTTTTACCCGAAGGATTCTTCTGGAGAGTGCGGTGCTTTAATAGAGAAACCCAAAGCTGCTGCTCAAAAGACTCGATGACTTCTTGTTGAGAATTGACAATCTCTGCCTTGTAGCTCACAAGCCCTTTCTTTTGCGTAAACTTTGGATCAATGAGAAGATGAGTGACGTAACCTGCCCACATTTTAACTGGATATTCGACCACTTCCTCTTCCAAGTTTCCATAGATGAGATGTAATTGAAGAGTCAGATCTTTAGCGCTTCTGTACTCTTGTGGGAGCATCCACTCAACAATCAGCTGCTTGCCTTTCTTAAATTGCTCACGATCAGGATCTGGAGATTTAACAAAATTCGAAGCAAGTCGTTGCTTAGTGACTAGCTCATCTTTCACAAGTAGAAAGTGAGGGCCACATGAAGTGAAAAAAAACGCTAGTAATGAAAGACAAACAATTTTCATTCTGTTAATTTTATGTGATCCTGTGAGTTTATGTCTAGTGTTGCTGCAATCCTTTTTTCTTCCGACCGCAAAGCCCTCTATCTCATGAAGAGAAGAGATGTTCCTGTCTGGGTTTTTCCAGGGGGTGGCATCGATCTAAACGAATCTCCTGAAGAGGCAATCGTAAGAGAAGTTCAAGAAGAGATGGGCTTTATCGTGAGAATTAAACGGAAAGTTGCTTTCTATGAAAAGAGTGGCGCTTTCATTAAGCCCACACACTTCTTTGAATGTGAAATCCTCGAGATTGGAAAACCCTCTGAAGAAGAGACACTGGATGTACGCCTCTTTCCACTTCACGCACTTCCAAAGCTCTTCCCCCCACCCTATCCAGAATGGTTAGAAGATGCACTTCTTGATCAACCTGAACCGATTACAAAAAAAACCAAGAGCATTACCCTCTGGACCATTTTGAAAACGGTCATTCAACATCCAATCTTCTTTACTAGGTTTCTCCTTGCAAGACTAGGATGCCCCTTAAATAGTAGAAAACAGAAGTAAACTCTTGATTTACAAAAAAAGAAGCTATCTTCCTAACATTTTGGAAGGATCGACGAAGCGATCGAAATCGACATTTGAAACAAGACCTAGCTCTAAAGCTGCTTGTTTGAGTGTAAGATGCTTCTCATGAGCATACTTTGCAATCTTTGCTGCACTATCATACCCAATATGGGGGGCAAGTGCAGTCACTAGCATGAGAGAGTGATCGAGATGCTGCTGAATCTTAGGGCGATTCGGACGAAGGCCATGAAGGCATCGTTTGACAAAACTTTCTGCACCATCAGTGAGTAAATGAATCGATTGAAGTAAGTTATAAATCACCATCGGTCTAAAAACATTGAGCTGGAGCTGACCACTTGCTCCACTAATGCTGATCGAAAGGTCATTTCCCATCACCTGGGCCGCAATTTGAGTCAGCGATTCTGATTGCGTCGGGTTCACTTTTCCAGGCATGATGGAGGATCCTGGCTCATTTTCAGGCAGTAAGAGCTCACCAATCCCACAGCGGGGACCTGAGCCTAAAAGGCGGATGTCATTTGCCATCTTCATCATCACAACAGCTAGGCTTCTCAAAGCACCACTCATGGCAATCTGGGCATCGATTGTACTCAAAGCCTGGAACTTATTCGGAGCAGAGATGAATCGACTCCCTGTCAGGAGGGAAATCTGCTGTGCCATCCTTTCAGCGTAGTGAAGAGGAGTGTTAAGACCAGTACCTACCGCTGTACCACCTAATGCGATCTCTCTCATTTTAGGTAGAGCTGCTTCAATCCCTTGAATTGCATCTTCAATCTGCTCTCTAAATGCGGAAAACTCCTGTCCGAGAGTCATTGGAGTTGCATCCATCAAATGGGTTCTACCAATTTTGATGATCCCTTGAAACTCTCTTTCCTTGGCCTGAAGAGACGCGAGTAAAAATTGGAGGGCAGGAAGGAGCCTTTTTTCAATCTCCAAAACTGCTGCGATATGTGTTGCAGTTGGAAATACATCATTAGAAGACTGACTTTTATTGACGTGATCATTGGGATGAATGGGGCTCTTTTCCCCTTTCTTTCCCCCTGCGAGCTCATTGGCATAATTGGCAATCACTTCATTGACATTCATATTTGACTGAGTGCCAGAACCTGTCTGCCAGACAACGAGTGGAAATTCTTCAGTTGGATGACTATTCAATATCCAATCTGCGGCTTTTACAATGAGAGACTTACGCTCCTCGTCCAAGACTCCAAGCTCAGCGTTTACAAACGCTGCTGCCTTTTTGACTTGCACGAGGGCTAAAACGACAGGAAAAGGTACCTTCTCTTTACCAATTGGGAAATTTTCTAAAGACCTCTGGGTCTGGGCTCCCCAATAGCGTTCTGAGGGGACGTCAATCTCCCCCATAGTATCTTTTTCTTTGCGGGTGGTCATTCTTCTTCTATAGTATGAGAAGAGAAAAAACGAAAGCAAAAAGTGCGAAAGATTCTACAATCCCTAAAGCAGCAAAGCACTTACCAAATAAAGAAGGCTGCTTCGCTACTGCATGAATCGCTGTAGCACCGCACATCCCTTGATAAATCGCAGCTGCCATAATCGCACCACCTGAAAAGATCCCCATTGCAATCGCTGAGTGAGGGCTGATCGATCCAGCAAGTACTGCATTCTTCATGAGCAACATAAGAACAAACGAATAGATCATTTGTGAAGAAGGAACCGCTGAAATCCCGATGAATTTACCATGCCCTTCTTCTACTCTTGCCATAACACCGTGAGATGCCATACCTGCAATCGCACAACCAATAGCGCTCCCGATACATCCCAATCCTAGGCAAATTGCTGGGCCAACCATTTTTAGATCCCAAAAACAACAGTCCATTTTCTGATTCTCCTTTTACATTTTGATAATTTTTAATGGTTTAAAAGCCTTTCCTCCCCCTTCAAAGCAGTAGTGATACCACTCGAGGAAATTGAGACGAAGGCCATGGATGACTCCTCCCATAATACCGATCGTAATATTGACCATGTGACCGATGATGATGATGAAAATCCCGAAGGTCAAGCCAACCATTTCACCTAACTCGTTGAATGTAACAGCCATGATCATACTAGCCATTCCAAGTGCGTAAAGACGAAGATAGGAAAGAGCATCCGCAAAAATTTGAATCGATTTTAATATCTCCCCAAGTCCACCGAGTCTCTCTTGAACTACCGCTGCAATGATCGCAAAGACAGTTCCAACGGCAAGAAGCTGCCAGCCGAGAGCGGCTGCAACCTCAGGAGTGATGATCCCAAGATAATACATGAGAGAATCTGCCCCTAAAAGGCTCGGGAAGTATAAATAGCCCCCTGCAATGAACATGAGCCAACCTGCTCCACTCACATTCTTCCTAATGCTTCTTAGAAGCGATAAGGAAAGGTGGATCATCCCCACAATAAGAGCAATCTCAAGAAGTAACGTATCATAGACATTACCAAGAAGTTTATACTCAATGCTATGCCCTTTCGTCACAACCCCTTTTGTAAAACACTCTAGAGGAGTAGTCGCACCACTGATTTCTGGGTATAAAGTGAGCCAGTCTTGATATGTATCATCTTTGACAGCTAAGTGATAATCTACCTTCTTGGTTGCTAAATAATAGAGTCCAGATACTTTATTCAAAGAATTTTCAGGACTGATCTGAATACTAAAGTATGAGCCAATCAACACTCCCCATAGAATACAAAATGAGGAGAGGATCGTGATCAATTTTTTCAGCCGAAGCTTATGCCCTGTCCATTTCGGAAATTTAACCCACAAAGTAATCGCTACCATAAGGTAGATAAATCCATAGCCTGCATCAGCAACAATCATCGCAAAAAAGAGGGCAAAGGCCCAAATGACCCATGCTGATGGATCTTTATCTGTGATGGCAGGTGTATCGTAGACATTCACGAGGTCTTCCCCAATCGCAGCAAATCCCTGATTTTCCATATAAGTTGGAATTACATCGGTAGACTCAATTGCGACCTCTTCAGAAACAACAGCTAGGCCATCAATGAGAGCTAAAATAGTCGCCACTTTATTTTCAGGAATCCAAGCCTCAATGAAGAAAATAAACCCTTCTACCTGAAAATCGACCATGTTTTTTGCTTGCTGAAGGTGGATCCGGTTGAGCTCTTCTGCAAGGGCTTCTTGTATGCTGTGGATATAGGCTGCAAGCTCTTTTAGTTCCCTTTCGAGTTTTTCAGACTTTTCGCGAACCCTATCATACTGACTATTGAGATCTTCTAACGAAGTGGTGATGATAATCTCTGTCAGCAATGGATGGTGAAGAGGTCCATCACCTACGTAAAGGAAGTAGTCTTGGTCAAACTCTGAATTGATGTAGATCACCGAATCAGGCAAAACAGCATCTTGCAATTTACTGTGTCTTGCAACAAAGAATTGCACACTCTTATGAGATTCATGACGAAGATTTCCAATATCTTTCAGCGAGAATTCACCAAAAGGTTGAATCCGGGCAATCTCTGCCTTCAAGATTCTCATCTTTTCATGAAAATTTTCGATCTCTTTTTGATGAAATAAGATGTTTTTCACTTTCGTTTTTGCATCAAAATAGGAAGCAAATGCTTGGGTGCAAACTGGCTGCTTTTTGAGAATCTTCAAAGCATCGATGATCTGCTTAGCACTATCAGGAAGGGATTCTGGCTTTTTCGAAGTTAAAGAGATGAACTCCATTTGACCCATTTCTTGGGCTCTAGAGAAGAATGCATCCATATCATCTTTAGCGCCGGCAAAAAGAAATTTTTTCATCTTAGGGATCATGCTTGGAGGGCCTCTTTCTTTTTAAGTAATTTGAATTTTGCCATTTTTGCCTGAGAAATCGCTTGTAAATCGAGATCTCCCAAGAAAATCTTGATCTGATGAATCAGATGTTCTGTTCTTGGGATGAGGACTTTTTCAAATAGATTGACCCGAATCGAGACCTCTCGAAGTTCCTTTTCTAAGATCTCTTTCTTCTTTTGGACTACTTTAACCTTTTCTTTCATCCGAATGAGCTCTTTTAAAAAGTGGCTCGCTTCATCTACCCACCAAGGGCGGTTAAAGAGAAGGCCATCTGCTTTTCCAAATATACAGTCGCGGAAGAGAGGGATCTCAGCTCCAGCAATGTTCTCCTGGTCGCAAATGACCTTCTCGACATGGATACTCTCCATTAAGTCAAATAAAGGGGCCTCACCTAAGATCTGTCCGAAGGAGAGGATTGTCTGATACTCTTTCTTCAGCAAATCTTCAGCTATTTTGAGCTCCTCAGTAACCTTATTGACTTCTGCTTGCAGCATCAATTTCTTTAACTTCAAAGAAGGAAGATACTGGTTGAGAAGCTTAAGCTTATCACTTTGGTGCTTCAATTCAATTTTTGTAAAGCGTACCTGTCCTACCATGGCCAGTATTTATCCATCAGTTCTTTTTTAATTGAAATTTCTTTTGCTTGAAAACAGTCTGCCATAATCTTCCAGCCACGATCGAGTGCTTCCTCGAGTGGGATGTTTTTGTTGAGATCCATCATGTGCTCTTCAAAAAGCCCAGCAAACTTGATGAGTTTTTCATCCCACTTAGAGAGTTTGAAACCCATACTTTGTCTCTCTCTAGCCTTCAATGCTTCTGCGTAAAGGCCGATAGTCGTGTTAGCAACTGTACTGTGATCTTCTCTCGTCTTCTTTCCCTGAACGAGCTGCTTGAGCCGTGATAGAGAACCAAAGGGATTGATCGATCCATTGATCATATAGAACTGCCCTTCTGTGATGTATCCTGTATTATCAGGAACAGGATTCGTCACATCCCCCCCTGGCATCGTCGTGACAGTCAACAACGTGATCGATCCTTGATCGACAAACTCTACCGCTTTTTCATAGCGGAATGCGAGAAGTGAATAGAGATCACCTGGGAAAGCGCGAGCCGCTGGCAATACATCCAAGCTGATCGAAATTTCTCGGTGCGCCTCAGCATACGTCGTCATATCAGTGAGCAAAACGAGTACATTAGAACCTTTCATGGCATATTGTTCTGCAACTGTCAAGGCAGTATCTGGAACAAGTAGACATTCAATCGCATTTTCAGTTGCAAGGTTGATGTACATGATCGTCTTTTGCATAGAGCCGTGCGATTCTGCATTCTCAATGAACTTCAGATAGTCGTTATAACGAAGCCCCATTCCACCAATGATGACCACATCGGCGTCTGTCTGGTTTGCGATTCTCATCAAGAGCTCATTGTAACGCTCCCCTGTGACAGAAAAAATAGGAAGCTTTTGAGATCGGACGAGGGTATTGTAAACATCAATCATCGGAATATTTGTTCTCACCATCTCACTCGGGATCGTCCTTTGAACAGGATTGACCGATTGATGAGAAAGATCGACTTCCACCCCTTCAATGTTTGGTCCACCATCGATAGGTCTTCCTTGACCATCAAAACGGCGACCGAGGAGCTCCTTGCCAACTCTTGTTCTCATCCGGTGTTTGAGAAAGCTCACGCGATCTGTTGTAGAAAGGCCGCTCGTCGATTCGAGAGCCTGCATCACCACCTTTTTCCCCTCAAGACGGATCGACATGGCGAGCATGCTTGTTCCATCTTGTTTTTCTACACGTGCAATTTCTCCAAGCCCGACGTCGTCTGCTTCTACAACGAAAGTACTGCTCGAAATTTCAAGAATTCTATCATAGACTTTTTGCATACGACTCCTGGCTTTTCAACATCTCTTCGATTTTTTCTTCTGCTTTCCTATACGATTCTGATTTGAAAGGTAAGTAGTTGATATTCTTTAACTCTGACTGCATATCGACAAAGAAGGCTTTTGCTTCATCGTGTGTCTTGAAGCTAAACTCTTTTTGTAAAAGTGGGAACATGAGTTTCACCATCGCTACCTGTCTCTCCAGAGGGCAATATGCATCCTCTTTATCGAACGCATTTTGTTGTAGATAGACGAAAGAGTATACCTCTGACTTGAGATAAATGACGTAATCACTCATCAAAGTCCCTTCTAACCCCACAACTTCCATTCTCTTGCCAATTTCTAATCCCTGGAATAACAACTTATCAGTGAGAGAGAGGAACTTACCCCATGATTCGAATTGTTTTGACATAATTTTCGTTATCTCTTCTCGACACTTCGACCAAGAAGCTAGAGGATCAATCGCTGGATATTTTCTTGCATCTGCGTACTCTTTCGAAAGACACGCAAAAGCTGAGACCACTTTCAAAGTAGCCTGAGTTCCAGGTTCATTGAAGTTTCCACCCGCTGGAGATACTGCACCCACCACGGTGATCGAACCTTTTGAACTATCTGGTGTGACAATCACACCGGCTCTCTCATAGAAGTTTGCAACCCTTGATGCTAGATAAGCTGGGAATGACTCTTCTGCTGGGATCTCTTCAAGACGCCCAGACATCTCTCTCATCGCCTGCATCCATCTCGATGTGGAATCTGCGAGAAGAAGGACATTGAGGCCCATCTGTCTATAGTATTCAGCAATTGCCATCCCTGTATAAACGGAGGCTTCCCGAGCAGCAACCGGCATCGATGAGGTGTTACAAATAATGATGGTGCGGTTGATAAGAGGCTCATCTGTATAAACGTCTTTAAGGTGTGGGAATGTTTTTAGAGTCTCAACAACTTCCCCTGCCCTTTCACCACAAGCCACAATCACCACGATATCCACTGATGAATACTTCGCTAAGTGGTGCTGCATAACTGTTTTTCCAGCTCCAAAAGGTCCTGGCGTACAAAGGGTCTCTCCAAGGAGAAGAGGATTTTGGGTATCTAAAATCCGAAGACCTGTGTAGAGCATTTGATCAGGCTTTACTCTCTCTCCGATCATGAGCTGTCTTTTTACAGGCCATTTTTGGAGCATGGTCACCTTGAACTCTTCTCCACGCGCATCGCGAAGCTTTGCAATCGGGTCATTAACCGTGTAGCTCCCCTGCTCAGCGATCCAGGTAACAGTATATTCACCATAGCGCTGAAAAGGGACAAAGATTTTATGGGTAAAGCGCCCTTCGGGTACTGCACCAAGTAGATCTCCCCGTTTGACTGTTGCACCAACATGGATCTTCGGAGTGAAATTCCAATGTTTGACATCATTAATTGGGTCAAGATAAAGGCCTCTTGGGAGATAAGCTCCGGAGGTGTTGGCAATCTCTTCTAAGGGGTTTTGTAATCCATCATAAATTGATCCTAAAAGACCTGGGGCCAAGGAGACTTCCAATAGGGTTCTTTCGAAATAAACCTCTGTCGCTAGTCGGACACCAGTCGTGTCTTCAAAAACTTGAATTTTTGCGATATCGCCCTCAATTTCAATCACTTCTGATTTCAACTTGTGATTGTTTAAATGGACGAATCCCACTTCTCCTAGAGAAATGGATCCTTCAAATTTTACCGACAGCAAGTTTCCATACGCATTTTGCACTCGACCTTTTGCCAAGGCATTTTCACTTATCATGGTGTCTCCAAAATACTATCTAAAAATTGTTTTCCTTCCTCTTTGCTCAGTCCGTAGTAATCGTCCAAAATCATGTGTTGGACAAAATAGGCAAGTAAACTGTCGAGCGAGAAAGGAGCTTCCTCCAAAAACCGGTTATAATGATTGAACCGGTATTTCAAGATCGCAAAATGTTGTTTGAGCGGATTGCGCCCTGCTTGTTCTATCGCTGGCTTTAAGTCCCTGTATTCAAAAGGGAACTCATATTGAGCTGCATCTTTTCTAGCAATAATATCAAAAACGAGAGGATCGTTGAGATCTTCAAATTGCAGCTCTTCTATGATATCGGCATGAATCTTTTTTGACCGATATGCAATGAGTAAAAGACGGAGTTCTCTTTCGAAGCGGAGGAATTCTTTTATAAAGCCCTCGTGCCTCCCCTTCTCACTTTGAAAGTATTCCACTAAGATCTCTGAGAAAAACCTCTTCTGATCTTTAGGATTGTCATACTTCGCAAAAAAATCGAGAACATATGGGGGGAGGTCTTCCCCTTTCTCCAATCGTTCCTTGAGCTCTTCCTGAGTCAGCGTTCCTTTTGAATTCCATCTACCACCAGTAAGGTGAGCGTAGATATTATTCAAATCGGTGAATAACTGAATGACCCGAAGTTTTTCTTTCTCTTGGCGGGTCAAATTCATATTGTAGCTGTCTAGCAATTGAGAAAAGGCTATATCAGGCCTAGTCTGAATTTCTAGAGGGGGCAAAAAATTATACAGAAAATAATGCTTCATAATTCATCTATGAGGTGAAAATTTTTTCTCTCAGATCGCGATGAACATACTTAGCAATAATCTGATGAAGCGCCTCCTCTGTCACGCTCAGGGTAAAATTCTCGCCAGCAGGTTTTAGTTCTACGCCAATCATGTTACCAACAGTAATCCCTTTCTCTCCCGCTTGCTTCAAGCGATCTGCGACCGCTTTTGTCAATGAGTGAACAATCTGATCTCTCGTCGTCGTTTTGGGAAGCACGGCATGCAGCTCTGAGCTAATCCCTTCTTTTTCTAAAGAGACGACCATTGCCTCTAGTAATTTTGCCACCCAATCCCGATTTTCCATTTCCTTGGTCAACATGTGGTGGAGTTCTTTTGAGAAGAAGTGCTCGGTGATTTCTTGTTTTAAGAACAATATCGCTTGCTTAACCGCCATATCCAAAGATGCTTGCATAACAGAAAGCTTATGTTCTACCTCTCGATCACATCTCTCTTGGATGAGCTTCGCCTCTTTATGGGCCTCTTCGAGAATCACTTGAGCTTCATTTTTAGCAAGGTTGATGGTTTCTTGGGCTTCCTTTTTGGCTGGTGTTAATGTTTCCTCTGTGATTAAGCGACAGATGGTTTTTACTTTATCACTGGCTTTTTCTTTTTCTGACACTATGAACCTTCCTTGTCGTCTGATCATTTTAATCACTCGAGAAAAAAACTCCAAGGATAAATCGGGATCTGAAGAAAAAAGTAGCGAGAAAATTCCCCCATCTGTATGAAAAAGCCTAGGAACCTCGAGGGTTTGAAGGGCATGAAGCATAAACTTGTTAGTATCTGTACATTAATAGTATTCGTCCTTGCTTCTCCACTATCCGCAGAAGATAAGGTGTTGGATAACAAGAGTAAAGTAGATAAATTGGATTGGGCATTGACCGATGTCTCCATGAAAAAGACAGCTACTTCCATGGTCATGAATGGCATCTTGATCACCGTATCGATCGTCCTCCTCGCTGTTCTTATCAACTCAAGTCCTGGTGATTCAAGCACTACGACCACGACAGATAGTACCTCCAGCAGCACCTCCTAATCCCCCCTTTTTCTGATCATAATTTTATTGCCATAGATATGGGTGAAAAGTTATGATAGCCCCCATGAAATTGAACACATGTTGCAATATTGTTTGTGTAGTATTGGCAGCTTCCCTTCCAGCTAACCAGGGTACTCCAAATATTCGCCCTTCTGAGGAAGAAGGGGATCTCGCTGTTCCACAAAGAGAAGATGAAGAAATTTCTTTGGAGCAGGAAGATCTCATTGAAACTGAAGATCAACAAATGGAAGACCCGTTCGTCCCGAACCGATTCAGAAACGAAAGACCTGGCCACAATGCTCTGCTTGTCGTTTTCTTTTCCCTCCTTCTCTTTGCAGGTGGCCTAGTTGCTGTAAATGCGAACCGCGGCGTCAACCCAAATTAACCCTTTTCAAAAAATAGTTTCTGTTTTTTGATGAAGTGAAATCGATAGAGAGGAATCATTCTATATGAATAGTAAGTTGAAAAGACTCAAGGCATTAACAACCGTTGTTGCCGATACTGGCGAAATTGCCCAGATTAAAAAACATAAACCGCAAGATGCAACCACCAATCCAAGCCTACTGTTTAAGGCTGCGGAATTACCTGAATATCAAGATCTTGTAAGAGATGCTGTCGATTATGGTAGAGCCGAGGGGAGAACTGATGCGGACGTTATGGATAAAATTTTTACCAAGCTTTGCGTCAATTTTGGTGCAGAAATTCTCAAAATCGTCCCAGGTCGCGTCTCCACAGAAGTGGATGCCCACCTCTCCTTCAATGCAAGTGCTAGCATCACTAAAGCTCGAGAAATCATCAATCTATACGCATCCCTTGGGGTGAAAAAAGAGAGAGTTTTGATCAAGCTCGCCTCCACATGGGAAGGGATCCGCGCTGGAGAACTCCTTGAAAGAGAAGGGATTCATTGCAATATGACCCTTATGTTCAGTCAAGCTCAAGCGGCAGCGGCAGCTGAAGCTGGAGTGACCCTCATCTCCCCTTTCGTAGGAAGAATCCTCGACTGGCACGTAAAGGCAGAAAACAAGCAGTTCGCCTCTCATGAAGATCCAGGCGTACTCTCTGTAAAAAAGATTTACCAATATTATAAGTATTTCGACTACAAAACTCAGATTATGGGAGCAAGCTTTAGAAATGTGGGAGAAATCCTTGAATTAGCAGGGATCGACCTCCTCACCATTTCCCCTAATCTCTTAAAAGAGCTCGAAGAGACAGAAGGTGACGTACCGAGAAAACTCGACCCACTCCTCGCTAAAAAGTCCAAAATTGATCAAAGAATCCCTGTGGATGAAGCATCATTCCGCTGGCTCATGAACGAAGATCAGATGGCCACAGAGAAATTGAGTGAAGGGATCAGAGTCTTCTACAAAGATAAGTGTCGCCTCATGGACTTCATCAGAGAAAATTTTTTTGACTCAAAGCGGATAGCAATGTAATCAGTTGAGCTTAAACCTACACTTTCAAAAAATGAATGTGTAGGTTTTTTTCTATCCTATCTATTATAATAGGGCCCTTAAAGACTGTCTTTTAGTAACAAGGAGTTCTATAAATGATCAGCCAGACCCTACCCAGTCCTGAACTTTCTAATAATTGCTACGGACTCGGTAAAATTTTTCATTCTGTAGAGAAATGGTATCAATCAGGGGCGGTTGTCGCTATCACCTGCAATAAAAAGGCTCTTATTTTGCACGATTGTGAAAAGTTCGAGAGGCCTTCAGATGACTATTTTCGTCACCACTGGACAATCTATATTGATGCAACTCATTACCCTAGCGTATTAAATGAATGGCAACCCTTTCTTGAAGCGGCAAACTGCTATATCTGCAACTGCTCACTAGCAGGGCGCGTCTGTAGGCCAGAAGGGATTCCAAATCTCTATTGCTATGAAATACCAGCACCGACAGCTACTCTTTCACAAACATCTCGCTATTAGCGAGTTTCTCTAGATAAGTATTAAAAAGTTCTATTAGATATTAAAAAGGGCGAAGAGGATTTCTTCGCCCTTTTTCAAGAATTAGATCTCGATAGGTACTAAAACAGGTTCGACAACATCATCAAAGATGAATTCAAGTTCTTCATCTTCTGCCTGATCTACGTACTTGCGCAATCTGCTGTAGTAGCGAGAGTGTGCCGTACCAGATGGGATCTGTTGACCTGTAATAATGTTCGATTTGAAATCGAGCAGGTAGTCTACTTTTCCTTCGCAAGCAGCGTCTGTCAAGACTCTTGTCGTCTCTTGGAACGATGCAGCTGAGAAGTAGGACTCAGTACCGAGCGATGCTTTGGTAATACCAAGCAATACTGGTGTAGCCTGAGCTGGTTTTCCACCTTCTTCGATCACTTGGCGGTTCTGTGCATGGAACGCCTTCTTATCGATATCTTCGCCATAGAGGAAGACTGTATCACCTGGGTCAGTGATGCGTACTTTTTGTAGCATCTGACGGACGATGATCTCAATGTGTTTATCATTGATGTCCACCCCTTGTAATCGGTACACTTCCTGTACCTGATTGACAAGATACTTTTGAAGTTCACGCACACCGCAAATCTCGAGAATCTCGTGTGGTTTCACAAGACCTTCTGTAAGCGGCTGCCCCTTCTCCACATGATCTCCCCCTTGGGCAATCAAGTGTTTGGAGAGAGGGATGAGGTGCTCTTCTTCCATGCCAGTTGCTTCATCACGAACAACAACAATACGCTTGTTCTTCTGAACGCCTCTGAAGTCGATAATACCATCGATTTTGGCGATCTCAGCAGCATCTTTGGGCTTTCTAGCTTCAAAGAGCTCTGCCACACGGGGAAGACCCCCGGTAATATCCTTCGTTTTGACCGAAGCTTTTGGCAAGCGAGCGAGTTTTGTTCCCGCATTGACGAATTGCCCTTCTTCTACAGAAAGGTATGCGCCTGATGGAATCGCGTAGTTACCAAGAAGTTCCTTAAACTCAGGATCGGCATAAATACTGATTTGCGGATGGAGCTCTCCACGTTGTTGTTTAACAACGATTTCGAACTGTCCAGTCTGCTTATTCACCGTCTTCTGTGTAGAAATACCTTCTACGAGGTCTTCAAATCGAACATATCCACCTTTTTCACTGATGATCGGATAGTTATGTTGTTCGCAGATCGCAATCTTGAGTCCACTGCTTACCTTAGAGCCATCTTGTAGAAGGATGATTGTACCGAGTTCTACTGAGAATGTCTGTACAGGTTCAATGGATTTAGAACTGATCAGCTTTTTGTACTCTTCGAGCGTTCTACCTTCATCGCGTACTACGTGCAAGAAGCCATTCTTGTTCAATACAAGCCAATGACCATCTTCGTTTTTCACCGTACGGATAGAGTCGTATACGAGAATCCCTTCAGAATCAGAGACAAGCTCTGGGCTGACAGAGGCGTTCGCGATACCCCCCATGTGGAACGTTCTCATCGTGAGCTGAGTTCCCGGTTCCCCGATCGACTGAGCTGCAATGATACCGACCGCTTCACCTTGAGCGACCTTACGGCCGTTTGCAAGGTTAATACCGTAACACTTCGTACAGATACCGCGCTTCGATTCACATGTCAATGTAGAGCGGATCTTGATGGAGTCAATGCCCGCATCATCAATCGCTTCTGCTTGAAGCTGCGTTAAGATATCTCCTGACTTAGCGATCAATTTTGTATGATCACCAGGCATGTGGATATCTTGGAGAACAGTACGTCCATAGATACGATCGCGAAGTGGAAGGAGTTCTTCTTCCCCTTGCATGATCGCTGACACATCAATACCGTTCAAAGTACCGCAATCTTCTTCGTTGACAATGACATCCTGAGCTACGTCGACAAGACGTCTTGTCAAGTAACCAGAGTCAGCTGTTTTCAAGGCTGTATCGGAAAGACCTTTACGAGCACCGTGAGAAGAAATGAAGTATTCGAGAACCGACAATCCTTCACGGAAGTTCGAAGTAATAGGTGATTCAATAATCTCACCAGATGGCTTAGCCATCAAACCTCTGAGTGCACCAAGCTGGCGACACTGAGATCTGTTACCGCGAGCTCCTGAGTCAATCATCGCGAAGATTGGGTTCAATTCCGTACCATTTGGCTTCTTGATTTTCTCATAGAGTTCTTCAGAAAGGTACTCTGTAACTTCAGTCCAGATACTAATGATCTTAGACTTTCTTTCCCCTTCTGTAATGATACCATCTTCGTACTGCTCTAATACAACAGCTACACGCTTATTCGCATTTTCGATCACTTCCGCTTTATTGGTCGGCACGTGAACGTCAGCAACTCCCATGGAGAGAGAAGACTTCGTCGCTTGTGAGAATCCAATATTCTTCAAGTTGTCTAGGAATTTAACTGTCTCTTCAAGACCTGTTGTTTTGTAGATCTTGTTGACGAGTTGCTCCAGGTTCTTCTTGCGGAGAGAATAGTTCTGGAATCCTAATTGTTTTGGAACGATTGTGTTAAAAAGGACGCGCCCTGGAGTGGTTTCAATAAAACCAGTATCCATTTTCACCTTGATCTTCTCATGGATATGGATACCACGACCAATGTCGTCTAAACGCTCCCCTTCTTTTCTGTTGGAATACCAGTTAAAGCTTCCTGCTGCAGACATTGCTGTGAGGACTTCTTCTTGGCTACCAAATACTTTCGTCTTTTTACCATACTCTTCTGGAGCATAGAGTGGATCGTGCATCAAGTAATAAAGACCCAAAATCATGTCCTGAGAAGGAACAGATACGGGTTTCCCTGATGATGGCAAGAAGATGTTATCTGGAGCCATCATGAGTACTTTTGCTTCCACTTGAGCTTCTACTGAAAGTGGTACGTGAACCGCCATCTGGTCACCGTCGAAGTCGGCGTTGAACGCTGTACAAACGAGTGGGTGAATACGGAGCGCTTTACCTTCGATGAGGACGGGCTCGAAAGCCTGAACCCCAAGACGGTGAAGAGTCGGTGCTCGGTTAAGGAGAACCGGATGCCCTTTAATGATCTCTTCGAGAACGTCCCAAACAACAGGATCTTCTCTCTGGATCATCTTCTTCGCTGAACGGATGGTGTAAACATATCCGAGATCTTTCAATCTCTTCACAATGAATGGCTCAAAAAGCTCGAGCGCCATCTGTTTTGGAAGTCCACACTGGTTAAACTTCAACTCTGGACCCACAACGATAACAGATCGTCCTGAATAGTCAACACGTTTACCGAGAAGGTTTTGACGGAAACGTCCAGTCTTCCCTTTCAACATTTCAGAAAGAGACTTTAATGGTCTGTTTCCAGCTCCCATAACAGGGTGTCCATGACGGCCGTTATCAAAAAGAGCGTCTACCGCTTCTTGCAGCATTCTCTTTTCGTTACGAACAATCACGTCTGGCGTTTTCAACTTCAAAATCGCTTTCAAACGGTTGTTTCTGTTAATAACTCGGCGATAGAGATCGTTCAAGTCAGATGTTGCAAAACGTCCTCCATCGAGTGGGACGAGTGGTCTCAAATCGGGTGGAATGACTGGGATACAAGACATCACCATCGACTCAGGGTTGTTTGTCGAATTGACAAATCCTTCAACGATCTTGAGTCTTTTTGCAATTTTCATCCGTCCCTGGACAGACTTGGTCTTGCGGAGTTTCTCTTTGAGATCAACAACAGTTGTCTTCAGGTCTTCGTTTTCTAATAGAATACGAACCGCTTCAGCACCCATCATTGCCTTAAAGGAATCATGTCCCCACTTCTCTTGAGCTTCGCGAAATTCGCTATCGTTGAGCAGTTGTTTCTTTTCTAGGTTAGTTCTACCTGGATCTGTTACAACATACTCTTCGTAATAGACAACTCTTTCTAGATCGCTCGATGGCATCCCGAGCAAGCTTCCCATTCTGGAAGGTTGCGCTTTAAGGAACCAAATGTGGACAACAGGAACGGCAAGCTCAATATGCGCCATTCTCTCTCTACGTACCTTTGATAGCGTTACTTCAACGCCGCAACGGTCGCAGACAATACCTTTATGCTTGATCTTCTTGTACTTACCGCAAGCACACTCCCAATCTCTTTGGGGGCCAAAAATCTTTTCGCAGAAAAGTCCGCCTTTCTCTGGCTTAAATGTGCGATAGTTGATCGTCTCTGGCTTTTTAATTTCACCGCGAGACCACTGATTTCTAATCACATCATCAGTAGCAATCTGAATTGATATGCTATCAAAATACTGCCCTTCAAAATCATCTTCTAAATCTGCCACTTATTCCCCCAAATCGCTTGCGAATGTCAATGGACGTACATCGAGGCAGAGACCTTGCATCTCTTTAACGAGAACGTTAAAGGATTCTGGTGTTCCTGCTTTTAATGAATTGTCCCCTTTGACAATCGATTCATAGATTCTTGTTCGACCCGCAACATCGTCCGATTTTACGGTTAGCATTTCCTGTAAGAGGTGAGCGGCACCATAAGCTTCAAGAGCCCATACCTCCATCTCCCCGAAACGCTGTCCCCCCATCTGCGCTTTACCACCGAGCGGCTGCTGTGTGACAAGCGAGTATGGTCCAATCGCACGAGCGTGGATTTTATCCGCAACTAAGTGGGAAAGTTTCATCATGTAGATGTAGCCCACTACAACGCGGTTGTCAAAACGCTCACCTGTTCTTCCATCGTAGAGGAACATCTTCCCATCTGGTTGATAGCCATGCTCTTGCATCATCTCCCAAATCTTTTCCTCTGGAAACCCTTGGAATACAGGAGTTTTTACGTATATTCCTGATTTTTTCGCTGCAAAACCGAGGTGGGTCTCTAACATCTGTCCCAAGTTCATACGAGAAGGTACGCCGAGAGGGTTCAAGATGATCTCGACCGTCTCACCATCTTTCATGTATGGCATATCGCACTCTGGAACGAGTTTAGATACAACCCCTTTGTTACCGTGGCGTCCAGCCATCTTATCACCCACTTGAAGCTTTCGCTTTGTGGCGATATAGACTTTCACCTGACGGATTACGTTTGCATCGAGCTCTACGTCTCCCTTTTTCATGAAGTCGATTTCGCTCTTGTATTCAGTCTGCAAGCTCTCAACCGCAATCTGATGATCCATCAAGATTTTCTTCATGGCATCATATGTTTCGTTTTGCGGGATGATGAGGTCATCAAGATTTTCAGCTTCGAGTGCTTCGAGAAGATCTTGTGAAATCTCTTCTCCAGCCTTGATGATGATATCTCCCGTCTTGCGGTGCATAATGTGGTCAGGAGCTGCCTGATCGATAAGGAGTACGCCGAGCTTTTCATGCATCTCTAGCGTGATTTCCATTTCACGATCTTTGTATTCTTTTTGAAGATCTTGGGCTCTTCCCCTCTCTTCTACAAGCTCGTCATCAGTCTTGGATAGGCGGTCACGTCTGCTGAAGACTTTGACATCCATAACGACACCCTCAGTTCCTGGAGGTGTTGTCAATGACGCATCCTTAACATCTGCAGCTTTCTCACCGAAAATCGCTCTGAGTAGGCGCTCTTCTGGTGAAAGCTCTGTTTCTGACTTCGGCGTGATCTTACCAACAAGAATATCCCCTGGTTTTACTTCCGCACCGATGCGGATGATACCATCTTCTCCGAGGTTCATGAGAGCCTCTTCAGAGACGTTCGGAATATCTCTAGTGATTTCTTCTTTACCGAGCTTTGTATCTCGAGCAGTGAGCTCAAACTCTTCTAGATAAATGGAAGTATAGGCATCTTCTCGGATGAGTTTTTCCGAGATGATGATCGCATCTTCGTAGTTGTATCCACACCAAGGCATGAACGCTACAAGAACGTTTTTCCCAAGAGCTACTTCACCTCGATCTGTCGCTGGACCGTCTGCAATGATGTCCCCTGCCTTGATCTCATCGCCAACTTTAACAATCGGCTTTTGATTGAGGCAAGTACCTGCGTTCGATCTCATGAACTTGTCGAGAACGTAAGTCTTTTTATTGAGTGGGTTTGCTTTGAGTGCAATCACGATTCTGAGACCGTCGACATACTCAACAGTTCCTTCTTCCTCTGCTACGATAACCGCGCCAGAATCTCGAGCTGCTCTGAGCTCGATCCCTGTTCCCACATATGGAGAATCGGTGCGAAGTAGAGGTACAGCCTGACGTTGCATGTTCGAACCCATGAGGGCACGGTTCGCATCGTCATGCTCCAAGAATGGAATCATACCTGTAACAATCGAGACGAGCTGCTTTGGAGAGACGTCCATGTGGGTTACTTTTGAAGCTTCAATCTTCAAAGATTCCCCATTTTGACGTGCCCAGACGATATCATCTTTAAACATTTTAAAGTCGTCTAACTCGGCAGATGCCTGCGCGATAACGCAGTTCTCTTCCTGGTCAGCTGTCATGTATTCGATTTCATCTGTCACTACCCCATCACGAACAATGCGATAAGGTGTTTCGATGAAGCCGAATTCGTTAATCTTTGCGAAGGAGGACATCGAAGTAATCAAACCGATGTTCGGACCTTCAGGCGTTTCAATCGGACAAATACGACCGTAGTGGCTGGTGTGAACGTCACGCACTTCAAATCCTGCGCGATCTCTGTTCAAACCACCTGGCCCCAAGCTCGATAGACGGCGCTTGTGAGTCAATTCTGCGAGTGGGTTTGTCTGGTCCATAAACTGGGACAATTGAGATCTTCCGAAGAAGTCTCTAATAACAGACTGTAATCCCTTAGAAGAAATGACTTTCGCTGGCGTGAGTGTATCTGATTGGAAATCAAAAAGGTTCATTCTCTCCTTAATGATTTTTTCCATACGAACAAATCCAATGCGACATTGGTTTTGCACGAGCTCACCCACAGAACGAACGCGTCGATTCGCTAAATGGTCGATGTCATCGAGATGAACGCTGTCATCTCCTTGACGGAGTTTAATCAAGTACTTGATTGCCAAGATGATATCTTGCTTTCTAAGTGTTACATTCTCAAGAGCTTCGTCATCTGTTGGGATGCCGAGCTTCTTGTTAAGTTTGTAACGTCCTACTTTCCCTAGGTTATATCTCTTTGCATCAAAGAATAGACGCATGATCATAGTTCTAGAGTTAGCTAAGGTAGAAGGCTCACCTGGGCGGAGTTTACGGTAAAAATCTTTTAACGCTGATTCGTAGGAATCAGTTGGATCCTTTGCGAGCATCTTGATGATCGGATGGGTCTCATCCGCATCTTCCGCGATTCTAACAGTGGCGATCTTCGCGTCGAGGATCCTTTTCAACATTGCTGTTGTCAATTTTTCCCCAGCGTTTCCGAATACGACTCCACTCTCTTCTTCGACAACATCTTCAGCAAGGATTTTCCCTACGATGCGAGCAAAGTCTTTTTCTGACTTCAACTTCATCTTTTGTGTATTGAAAAACTCTTCAATGATGTCTGCATCAGAAGAATAGCCAAGTGTTCGGATAAAAGATGTCGCTAAAATCTTTCTTCTTCTCTTCTTCTTATCAACGTGAACATAGATCAAGTCGTTGATATCGAAAGACGCTTCCAACCAGCTACCTCTGTAAGGGATAACGCGGAAGGAGTAGAGAATGTTCCCTTTCGGGTGCTTCTCGCTTTCAAAACAAATACCAGGAGATCTGTGGAGCTGAGATACGATGACCCTTTCAGCACCATTGATGACAAACGTTCCCCGTTCTGTCATTTTAGGAAGGGTCCCCATATAGACTTCTTCCTCTTTAATCCCTGTTTCGTCAGTTAAACGGAAATTTGCTTTGAGAGGGACACTATATGTAATGCCCCGTCTTATGCACTCTTGCGGACTATACTTAGGCACACCAAGAATGTAAGAGATATATTCTAAAGTGATCTTTTCATCGTAGGACTTGATAGGGAATATTTCCTTAAAAACTTCCTCTAAACCTACGCTTTCTCTCTCTGCAGGCAAGCGATCTGACTGCAAAAACTGTTTGTAAGACTTAATTTGAACTTCGATGAGATTAGGAAGATCGATAATTTCTTCGTGTTCGTGAAAGCTCACCCTTTTAGGTGCTTTTTTTATCATTGATGCCTCTCCCCTAGTAGCATATAGCACGTAACCCTTCTTCATGAAGGGTCAAAAAATGAAAATACTAAAGAGCAGAAGACTGTACATGTCTTCTGCTCTAAACCACTACACCTAATTATGCATTAGGCTTAAGATCTACTTTCGCTCCAGCAGCTTCCAATTTCTTCTTAATCTCTTCTGCTTCAGCTTTTGGTGCGGACGCTTTAACTTCTTTAGGTCCACTATCTGCACCATCAACAAGATCTTTAGCTTCTTTCAAGCCAAGGTTGGTGATAGCTCTGATCTCTTTAATAACAGAGATCGCATTAGCACCTTTAGAAACAAGCAATACTTTAAAGTCTGTTGCTTCTGCAGCAGGCGCAGCAGCAGCAGCAACAGCAGCAGCAGCAACTGCAACTGCAGCCGCAGCAGCCTTAACGCCCCACTTCTCTTCGAGAGCTACTTTCAATTCTGCAAGTTCTAGAACACTAAGTTGGCTTAGCTCTTCTACTAATTTTAATGTCTTATCTGTCATTGTACTCACGACTTTACCTCTAGTTGTTCATTTTCTTTTTGTATTTTATTTTCCAAGCAGTGGAGAACACTTGTCAGTATCGCATCAAAGACAGCAAGTGTCTGGCTCATCGGCGCTTCAAAGAGGCCAAGCATTTGAGCTCTCATCTCGTCTAGGCTTGGTAATTCTGCAATTACCTTGACTTGCGCCCCTGTACAAGGCTTACTTTGAAAGTAGCCTCCAAGTACACGAACGTTTTCGTCATTTTCTTTTTGAAATTTACAAAGAGCTTTTGCTGTCTGCACAAAATCATCTGTGCAGCTTACAATAGCAATGTGACCTTCTAAATCGTCAACACTGTATTGGCAACCAAAGCTTTCAGCCGCTTTGCAAAACAGGCGTTTCTTTGTAACTAGCAAACGACTTCCTTGATCGTACAATCCTTGACGAAAGCCAGCAACAAGGTTAGGAGCTAGTTTGTTGTAGCTCATAATGATAAAACCTGTATCAAGGGTGATATTTTCCTTGATCTCGTCTAGTAAGAATTCTTTTTCCTTAAGCATCGTCTTTTCCCTTTATCCTACTAAATTCAGCTTTAACCCTGGGCCCATCGTAGAAGACAAATAGATAGACTCTACGTAAGTCCCTTTAAGGGAAGATGGTTTAGCTCGTTGAATGGCTGCAAAAAGAGCCTCAAAGTTTTCTAATAAATCTTCTACAGAGAACGAAAGCTTACCAAAAGCGAGCTGGATTGCAGAGTTCTTGTCGACCTTGAACTCCACCTTTCCTGCCTTAATTTCTTGAACAGCTTTACCGATATCGGTTGTTACTGTTCCAGCTTTTGGCGTTGGCATTAAACCACGAGGACCTAACACCTTTCCGAGCTTTCCAACTTCTCTCATAAGATCAGGAGTTGTGATCAGAGCATCAAAGTCTAACCACCCTTCTTTGATCTTCTCAATGAGCTCTAAAGCACCCACAACGTCAGCACCTGCGTTAGTCGCTTCTTTCGCTTTTTCCCCTTGAGCTAAAACAGCTACGCGAATCGTCTTTCCAGTTCCTTTTGGCAAACTGACAGTACCACGCACTTGCTGATCTGCTTTTCTAGGATCGACACCCAACTTCATCGATAATTCGAGAGACTGGTCAAATTTCACAAGAGGCATGTCTTTTAGAACTTTGAGTGCCTCTTTTGCCGTGTAAACACGGCCGAAATCCACTTTTGCGTGAATTTCTTTAAATCTTTTACTTAGCTTACCCATGTCTTTTCCTTTACGCTACTACATCTACACCCATTGAACGGGCTGTCCCTTCAACTAGGAGCATAGCTGCTTGTTCGTTTTTACATCGCAAGTCGGGCTTTTTCGCCTTCGCAATCGCTCTAACTTGGTCTTTAGAGATTTTTCCTACTTTATCTCTGTTTGGCACTCCTGAACCTTTCTCAACTCCAGCAGCCTTCTTGATCATCTCAGCTACAGGCGGTTGCTTGAGCTCAAATGTAAAGCTTTTGTCTTGATATACAGAAATCACAACAGGGAGTACGCTACCTGCTTTATCTTGGGTTTTTGCGTTAAATTCTTTGCAAAATCCCATGATGTTCACTCCAGCAGAACCGAGGGCAGGGCCGATCGGAGGGGATGGATTCGCTTTTCCCGCTGGAATTTGCAGTTTAATTATTTTTACAACCTTCTTCGCCATAGTTCACTCTACTTTTCTTCTATAACTTTTTCTATTTGCCAAAACTCGAGGTCATCCACTTGGGTATCACGACCGAAAATGGACACAACAACACTGAGCTTGCCCTTGTCATGGGCAATCGTAACAACCGTACCAGTGAAGTTTGCAAACACACCGTCAATAATTTTTACAGCATCACCTTGACGGATATCGTGCTTATGAACAATCTCACCTTCCTTCTTAGAAAGGTCGGCGATTAACTTATCTACTTCGTCATTTGACAGAGGAGTCGGGCTTCCACTTCCTAGAAAATCGATAACCCCGTTCGTATTCTTTACATACTGCCATGACTCATCTGTGAGTTGCATCTTTACTAGAATATAGCCAGGCCAGATCTTCTTTTCTACGATGTGCTGTTGCCCTTTCTTCACTTCTGCTACATTCTCTGTGGGAACGAGAATCTCTAAAATCGATCCACCTACGCCACTCGCCTCGCGATTCTCTTCGACGGCTTTCTTAATCTTATTTTCCTGTCCAGACAGAACTTGTACTACATACCACGAATGCATTCTCTACCATCCATTTAAAAACCAATCAACTTAACGATTTGGTGAAACCCATTCACCACGCCACGCACTAACAAATCAACAACATAAATGGCAAGACTAAGAGAAAACGTAGCCCCAACCACAATTTTGGTACAGAGAATCAACTCTGCTTTAGAGGTCCATGAGACCTTTTTAAGCTCTTCTTTCAGGCCTTGTAAAAAGCTTTCCTTAGAAGCAGCTTTCGGTATTTTATTGTCTTGTACTAACGACACTACTTTTTGAGTCACCTCTCGGACCTTCTCTTGGTTTTTATTTGGCGAGAGTGGAGGGGATCGAACCCCCGACCTGCGGCTTTGGAGACCGACGCTCTACCAGCTGAGCTACACTCCCAAAAATATTAGGGGGAAGTATACACCTCCCCCATATTAACCTGCTACTCTTGAATTTGAGAAATTGTTCCAGCACCAATTGTGCGGCCACCTTCTCTAATCGCAAAGCGCATACCTTGTTCCATCGCTACTGGAGTGATGAGTTCTGCCTCGATCTCTACGTTATCGCCTGGCATAACCATCTCTGTTCCAGCTGGAAGTTTTACAGTTCCTGTTACGTCTGTTGTACGGAAGTAAAACTGTGGACGGTATCCGGTGAAGAACGGTTTATGTCTTCCACCTTCGTCTTTTGTCAATACGTATACCGCACCTTTAAACTTCTTGTGAGCTTTACAAGTTCCAGGAGCTGCGAGAACCATCCCGCGGTCAATATCTTTCTTGTCAATACCGCGTAGGAGAACTCCAACGTTCTCACCAGCTTCAGCTGTGTCAAGAAGTTTGTTGAACATCTCAAGACCTGTAGCAACAGAATCTTTCGTTTGTCTAATACCGACGAGTTCAACTTTATCGTTTACTTTGAGAACGCCTCGCTCAACACGACCTGTCGCTACTGTACCACGACCAGAAATGGAGAACACATCTTCAATTGGCATTAAGAAAGGCTTATCTTTCTCACGAGCTGGAGTTTGGATGAATTCATCCACTGTGTCCATTAATTTTCCGATGGATGCTTCCCACTCAGGATTCCCTTCAAGAGCTTGAAGAGCAGATCCACGAACGATCGGCGTGTTTTTGTAGCCTTTTGCTTCGAGAAGCTCAGCAATTTCCATCTCTACGAGGTCAACGAGCTCTTCGTCACCCTTGCCGATCATGTCCATCTTGTTGATGAACACAACAATCGCAGGAACACCGACCTGACGAGCAAGCAAGATGTGTTCTTTTGTTTGTGGCATTGGACCGTCTGTAGCAGCAACCACGAGAATCGCTCCGTCCATCTGCGCCGCACCAGTGATCATGTTTTTGACATAGTCAGCGTGGCCCGGACAATCTACGTGCGCATAGTGGCGCTTTTCTGTTTGGTATTCAACGTGGCTGGAATTGATCGTAATACCACGTGCTTTTTCTTCTGGAGAGTTATCGATCTGATCGTAACCCTTGAATGCACTTAAGCCTTTAGAAGCAAGGTACTTCGTAATCGCGGCTGTCAGTGTTGTTTTACCATGGTCAACGTGACCAATGGTGCCTATATTAACGTGCGGTTTATCTCTTTTAAAAGCTTCTTTTGCCATGTGGACTTTTCCTCCGAAATTAATTCATTTGCCCAGAATAGGAATCGAACCTACGACCTCTTGCTTACCATGCAAGTGCTCTACCTCTGAGCTATCTGGGCTCTACTCTAGGCCGACTCTTTCTGTCTTGCACAAAAGACACTTTCCTCTGTGCTAATTAAAGCAGAATGCCGAGAGCATAATCTTCTTTAAAAAAAAACGCAAGCAAGATTTTCAACTTATAAGCTGAGTTTTTACTTTACTCCCCCGTTTCCCTAGGAATTGAGAGATTCCTCAGAGAAAAAACAAGATGAGACAAGAAATGATTTTTACTGACAGAAAGGGGGTAAAGCGGATGATTTTGATGAAAAAAGGTCGCCTTTTGAGACGACCTGAATCTGCACTCAAACAAACTGAAAAATTTGAAAGGGGTTTTAGCGCTTGCGATAGATGATACGACCCTTATCTAGGTCATAAGTGGACATTTCGACTGTTACTTGATCCCCAACTAGAACGCGGATGTTTTTCATCTTCATCTTGCCACAAAGATGGGCAATAATCACTAAACCATTTTCTACCAGCTCAACTCGGAACATCATATTCGGCAAGAGCTCGCGGATGATTCCTTCAACTTTTAATGTATCTTCTTTTTTCGACATAAGTCTTCTTTTTGCACCACGATAAACCTAGATCGAAATAAGTGCAAGAACCGATTTGAATTTTGCTTTTATTTCGATGTAGACAGATCGAGGGATTTTCCCTACAATTATTCTGAAACTTCAAAAAGATGCTAGCATGGATCAGGATTTCACTCAATGCTTAACCAAGCAAGAAGAGTTAAAAAAAATTATACATACCGAGCTCTCCCCAGAAGAGAGATACTCTAAGATCATCTCTTTTGGTAACCAACTCCCCCCCTTTCCAGAAAGCGAAAGGAAAGAAGAAAATCGAGTAACGGGCTGCCAATCTCTAACATACCTCACAGGTCATTTCGAAAATCAAAAAATGATTTTTCATGGTCATTCAGAAGCTCTTATCACTAAAGGACTTATATCAATAGTCTTATACGTCTATCAAAATGAAACTCCTCAAACCATCCTTCAATGTAAACCAATTTTTTTAAATTCGCTCGGCATCCTCGCCTCACTTTCCCCCACTAGAGCGCATGGTTTAAAAAGTTTTTATGATAAATTGATTCACATCACAATTAAAAACTTTAATAACACTGAATATTAATTGCTTATTTCTCAAACCATGATGTATAATGGTATGCAAATTTAATTAATTTGGTGTTATATGCAATCTGTCGATTTAATTGCTCTCCATATGATGAATATGCCGGTTCTATCCAAGCTAGAACTAGCAGAATACAATGAAGAATTCACAATGAACCCTGATAAGGAATATAAGGATCTAACGGATCAAATATTTGTTAATCAGTTTTTAGCAATTCTATGCACTGTAGCTTTTACTATCCTTGCTGTGGGAGCTCTTGCTGCCGCTTCCATTTTCGCCCCGATCGCCATCCCCTTTGTCCTCTTAGGGGCAAGTGCTGCAATTCCTATCTTTAAGCAGTACGTATACGACTACTTTAGAGACCAAGAGCTTAAGTATACTCACCTAGCAACGATTCAAAAAGAATCTTTAGAGCTCTACGAAACCTTCAAAGAGCAAGGTAATGCTCGCATAGGGAACTACCTCAGAAATGACCTACCAACTGATATCAAAACACAAATTAGCGTCGATGGTGGCCCTCCTTCAGAAAAGGCTCTATTACCAGTCCTTGCTAAATATCAAGCACACATTGACAAGATGGTCTCACTAGAACAAGCCTTTGGGGAAGCAATGGTAAAACTCCATGCTTCTTTTAGAGATAAACTTAAAGATTGTGATCCAAAAGACCATGCAAAACTACACCAAATCACTCAGGCTCATGCACAAGCTGTATCTTTTGAGTATAGAACTCAGTCGCAACAGCTTCTCACCTGCAAAGTAAAAGCGGCTTGGTATCTACACCTATTGAGACATCCTAAGGCGCAAGGAACTTTTGATAGTTCAGCATACCTTTACCAGCTATCACCTGCAGAACGATTATTGAATATCGAAGGTCAGGGTAGTGGAGTGCTCCCAGCTCAGCTCGCCAACCCATACCTCGGACTAGCTGATGGAACGATCCTTTCTCAAAATACGGTCAAGAAGCTATCAATTAATGACCTCTCTTACGCCTTCAGCCGAGGTGGAAAAGCAGTTCAGACAGCTTGGGAGACCCGTATGCAACAAAGTAGATTCAATCCTAGTGGATCTTTTTCTAGAGATGGAACACCAATCTCTAATCAAAAAGGGAAATCTGTAGCGGCTGTGACAGAATTAGCTCCAAGCAGTAACTCTCGTGGAAAGCAGCGGATTGTTGTGATCCAAGATGACCCCTCTCTTTTTGAGAAAGATTCTCTTGAAGAACAGTCTGCTTAGGCAAAACGAGAATATCTACTTCTAGCCGAACACCAAATTGACCTGGCAGATAAATGCCAGGTTCTATTGAATAGCAGGTGTTGGGCAGGATCTCTCTTTCGTCGAACGTCTCATAACTATCTAGATTCGCTCCAAGTCCATGCAATGAAGAATCAATGCTATGCCCTAGTCGATGGATGAAGTATTCTCCATATCCAGCATCTTGAATTACTTTCCTCGCCACTTCATCTACTTCATAACCAAAAACCTTCTCTCTTCGCTCCAACCTCTCTTTAAGAAATTGAACAGCTGCTTGTTGAGCTCGCAGCACGTGGAAAAAGATCTCCAGATACTCTTTTTTAGGATGATCTCCAGCTATACACATCCGGGTCATATCTGCAAAAATGGAGTTTGGCTCATTTTTTCTACACCAAAGATCGACAAGAACTAGATCATTCGGTTGAATAAGAGCGCCATCCCCTTTTGGGAAATAATGGGGATCTGCACTATTCACCCCTGCAGCTACAATCGGCGGGAAGTTCGTTATGCAACCATTTCTCTGAAAGTAGTCCAAGATCTTCTCCTGAACCATTTTCTCTGTTATGTTGGGAGTTGTTCGAATGAAGGACATTGCTTCATTTACAGCTCCTACAGCCACTTTAGATGCATAGCGGTGACTTTCGATCTTCTCTTCACTTAAGACTGAGACGACCTCTTGTAAGAGTCTTGCTGAAGAGACAACTTTGAGCCCTAAACTTTCGAGCAACTGAACTGTCCCCCCATCGGTAAACGAAATCGAAGGGATTCGATTCTTGTCTGATATTTCTAAAGCTACAACCTCTCCTCGATGAAAAATTTCATGAAAAATAGCTTCTAGTTCTTTCCACCCTGCATAATATCTCACCTCTCCTTCGAGGTGGTTCAAGGTATCTTTTTCGATCTTATGGACAATTTTGATCGGAGTCCCTTTTTGGGGATACCAGTAAAAATAGCGTCTCGTAAGATGCTTTACTGGATCTAAACCTAATAACGTTCGAGCTAGTGGATTACCATCATGAAAATCTGCAATAAGCCAACCGTCAATTGAAAGCTGTTGCAAAAGTGGCTGCAAGTTTAATGATAGAGACATTGAATAATACTTGATGCAGCTACAATCCGTAGCTCTTGAAAGGGTTTATGTAATATGTGTAACAAAAAGGGAATCGATTCTCTCTTGCCAATAGCTCCAAGAGCTCCAATAATGTATATCTGATGGTCCCACTCCACTTTTTCAAAAGCATCCTCTAATATCGAGCGGACGGAGGGATCTTTTGCAAAAAACGCAAGGGCAAGAGCTGCCTGAAGAACCACTTTTTCATCTGGATCATTGAGCAAATGACGAACAATATCGACAGCTTGGAAATTCCCCTCTTCAATCAAGACCCCTGCTGCAGAACCAGTGATCCCCCAAAGCCCATCATAAAGAAAGTTTCTGATGACCTCTTCTGATTTTTCATATCCTACAATAGCGAGCCTGTTCAAGATATCGAGTCTCGTAAACTGATCTACCAAAAGAGGATATCTCGGAATATGTGGCACGTGACGATGTTCGCTCGGAACTAAAACAGGAAACATCGGGTGGTCGCTCTGATCAAAAGAGAGGCGGTTTTTATTGTTTTTCAAGAAACTGAATAAAAATTCAGAGACTACAGGGATGTCTGACCTTTGACCGAGCATCCCAATTGCCAGATTCGCTTTTACGTAGGGATCTTCGGCTAGATAGAAGTGTTTTTGAGTATGAATAGAGCCTAAAAAACCTGTGGAGGCGAGGACCGATGCAGCAAGGCGTCTTGTTTTTGCTTGGCTTGAAGAGAGCCACTTCTCAAACACCTTCATCGCCTTCTGACAGTCATATTGCATAATAACCCAGGCAGCTGTAAGGGAAATGCTCGGATGCGAATCCTCTAAAAGGGTATCAATCTTCGATAATACTATTGCCTGATCTTTTGCATCTAAATTCATGGTTGAAAGAAGATCTAACGCAGATAAGCGGACCTGCAATGAAGAATCGTCGAGCAAAGGGAGAACTTCCTTCGCTACATCATCGAGTCTAAAACGTTTTACAAGCTCGAGTCCGAGCTGTCTGAGCCCAGCTCTTGAACTTGTAAAAAACTGACGTCTTTCCTCTCTTGGAAATTCATCATATAAAAGGGCTAGAGCCTTGATAGCGAGAATCTTTTCTTCTGCAGAGCTTTCATTTGAAATGACGATATTTTGTAAAACTGGCATCGCCTCTTTCAGCATGAATCCACCAATTGCTTCTAGAGCCTCAAGACGGACAAACCAATTTTTATCTTCTTGAATGAGCCTTAAAAGCTCCCAACCCAAAATTTTATCCCGATATTGAGCAGACAACTTCGCTCCAAGGGCTCTTAGATAGGCATTTGATGATCTCAAAGCATCTATGAATAGTGTGACTGCCTTTGCATCATGGGTCATATAGGCGCCAATTAAGGCGTGCATTTGTGTCATTTGCGTTTGGCGAGCCCCATCTCGAAGAACTCCCCATGCCACTTCTTCTAAGACTGAAAAATGCTTTTTGACATCGAACGGCTCTTCTTGCATGAGAAGAGCAAACGTCGTCATTGCCTCTTGTGATCGCCCTCCTTGAGAGTATGCTCCCACAAGAGAGGTGAGAATTTCTTTAGACTGTGGGAATATGGAGAGTCCGATCTTCCCTTCGTCAATCGCAGCGTTATAGTCTTTTATGATCAACTGTGAGCGAATTCGAGTTGCGAAATCTTCTTCAGTCGCCACCGTACCAGCAAGTAATAACCCTTGCCACCCTACAAAACATGCTGCGATGATATTACGCAAAATCCTTTTCTCCCATCGTCTTCCCTGCTAAAAAATGCATATGCAAGTGGAAGACTGTTTGACCTGCTTCTGGCCCATTATTGATGATCAACCGATAATTTTCGATTTTAAATTTTTTCGCGAGCTCCTGGACTGCGGCCATCATCTGGGGCATATAGAAACTCATATCTTCTTCTGACATTTTTTGCACGCACGGGATTGCTTTCTTTGAAATTACGAGGTAGTGGTGGGGCGCTTGCGGATAAATATCCTGAATCACAATGATCCGATCTGTTTCGAGAAGGATCGTTGCTGGGAGTTCTCGATCAATGATTTTCTCAAAAATAGTTTTCATTTCTTCTCCCCTTTGACAATCATCTTCCATGCTCTTAGCGCATCTTCTTTTGTTTCCCAAATTGAGATAAACCTCTCTTTATGGCAAAACACTCCACCAGAGAGTTTTGAGATTTTGTTGAGCTCTTCTTTCATGAGACCTGCCCAAGCTTTCGGCATCGGCACCCTCACCTGCATCCTTTCTGCATAAGAAGGGGGAATACCCCGAAGTTTCCAATTCTTTCCTGATGGCATGATCACAAATTCTGCAGGGTGATCTTCTCCCCCCAGCTCAAAAAATGGCTCCATCCAGGCAAGTGGACTGTCGAACACCAAGCAGTGGTTCATAGTTTTCATCACCCTTTCCACCTCTTCTTTGCAAGAGGCCATGTAGTCAAAGCGCCCTTTTGAACGATAAAGAAAGAGACGAACAAAAGAGACCGCCTCAAAAAAAGCCTCTCCTAGCTCCGTTTCTGTAGCCTCATGAGAAGCTGGCATAAAGTTCGCTACCACTCCTGAGAACGTGCAGATCCCATATTCTGGCTTATGTGCCCCGTTATCGATCAAATCAACCCCATGAACAAGAGTTCTGTGGAGGTAATCCCCATATTCTTCTGAGATGAGTTTTTCTTCTCGAAGATACTTAAGCACCATTCCAGCGCTACTGAGCCCTCCTCTGTAATCAACTTGATGGTGGTCGAATCTTCTTTGACTCGGGTCGTAAAGCCCTCCCACGTCACATACGAAATCGCATCCAGCAAGACGATTTTCATCTCGCGTCCTGATAACCTTGTCGATATCGATAAGCCCTGTTTCTAATAAAAGAGCAACCGCGGTCACCTCATCTGCATGAAATGCTCCATCATGTACTCCACAACTACGTACTGATCTAATGTGTGCTGTCATTATTTCCCCTTCAGAATCTAAACGCACGAGTGTAAAAAAAGGGGAATTTTTAGGGAAGAATTTATGAGTTATGAACAATTATGTAGTTCATATTAAGACATTTTGTAACCCATTGATCGATTTTTCTTAACTCACTTATATAGAACATATTGAAGCAGGCTGGATTGGTAAAAAATTATTAAAAAATCATAAAAATTAGAGATGAACCGTATAGTCAGGGGTTTTTTTACACAATTTGTCATCAAATTTCCCACAATCCCAACAAATATTAGAGATTCCTCACTTTCCTGTCGCATTATAGAGAGATTTCTCGTAAAATGTTTCCATGAGCCAGTTAGTCAATATCACAGAAATGCAAGAAAGAGCCCACCGTTTTATGACAGATCGGGGTTGGGAAGCCTTCCATAATCTCAAAAATCTTGCTATGGCGTTATCTATTGAATCTGCGGAGTTAATGGAGATCATTCAGTGGATGAATAATCCAGATGCTGAAACGATCAAGAACCACCCGAAAAAATTAGAACAGATACGAGAAGAGATAGGTGATGTATTTCACGTTCTCTTGAGAATCTGTCTACTCTTAGACATCGACCTTGTCGCAGCTTTCTACGACAAGATCGAAAAAACAGAAGCTAAATATCCTATTGAACTTTGCAAAGGGAGATACGATAAGTACAATGAACTTCAAGAATCTCCCCCAAAAGATTGTTAATTCCCGGCTGTTAAGAAAGCAGCCAAGTTCTCTCCCCAAGGTAGCTCCATTCCATACACTTCCCCATTTTCATAGGTAAGCTCCAAGACAGAAGTTCCTCCAGGGACATCAGGTGCACTTGCATTCCAAAACGCTTCGATTGGCCCTTCCTGTGCAAGTGATCCACTATTTTGACTTCCTTGAACAATTGAGCAAGTTTTGACGAGCTTATTGCTTGGATCATAAGTCATATTGAGCTTGTATAGAGCTGGGTCAAACGATGCAAGCTCAGCAGTGCAGAGCACCTCGCCATCTGTTCGGCGTAAAACGATCGGGCATGGATAAAAACTGATGTAATCGTAATCGTTTGTTGTCCCCTGCCTTACTCGGATCATCACCTCTTCTCCAGGTAAAAATCCTTTTGAGCTAATCACTATCCCAGCAGCACCTTTACTAAATGGGGAAACGACCCCTTCTTTTGTATGGACACTATGGACAAAATTACTGACTGAAACAAACTCTCTCTCTTCGACAGTATTTTTTGGCATGAGCCTTCTCATTTCACACGTCTGTAGATCGCTCACAGGAATGTTTTCAAACACAATCACCCATTTTTCATACCCTTCATCAAAAGTTGCCGCATCTTCCTCTTGATAAGGCATAAAATGGATCCGTCGATTGGCAATCTGTTCATCTACTTTCATTGGCTTTTTTCCTTGAAAAAAGAATACACCCGTCATCAGGCATGCGATCCCTACCGCACCCATAATCAATTTAGACTTCATAATACTCCCCTAAACATATTTTTCAGTATAACGAAACAACATAGCAATTTATCAACACCATCCCGTACTATGAGTTTTTTTACCAGAGAAATTTCTATGACGATGAGAGGTATCACACTCGAAAAAGTAGGTGGATGTGAAGGTTTCAGACTCATTTCACTCCCTATCCCAGAGCCAAAAAAAGGTGAAATCAGAATTCAAGTAAAGGCTGCTGGATTCAATCCTGTTGATACGAGAATCCGCCGAGGAGAATATGGCGATTCCACCCCGTTAATACTAGGAGCAGACTGCAGTGGTATTGTCGATGCTGTTGGAGAAGATGCTGGAGAATTTAAAGTGGGCGATGAAGTCTATGCCATGCCGTTTCGCCAAGGTATGAACGGCAGTTATGCAGAATACCTAACACTTCCCCATCAGTTTGCTGCAAAAAAACCGAAACATCTCTCTTTCTTAGAAGCAGCCTCTCTCCCCTTAGCTTCACTCACAGCTTTTAGAGCCACTTCATTTTTAGCATCCCTCCACAAAAATCAATCCATCTTTATAGCAGGCGCTGCCGGCGGCGTCGGTGCTATCGCAGTTCAGATGATACGCCATTTTTACGGTGATGATATTTTTACAGTGGCAGGGAGCTCTGATACCGTTTCATTTCTGGAAGAAAAGCTTCACATCGAAAAAAAGAGGATCATCAACTACAAGAGCCTTTCTCAAGAAGAGCTCCAAAAGAGAATTCTCGAGGCAAATCAGAATCAACCCTTCCTCGCCACCTTCGATTTTGTCGGTAAACACATGAAAACCCTCGCTACAGAACTCACCGATTACTCAGGGCATATCGTTTCTATCGTCCCCGAATCCCCAACATATGAGCTCTCCACCTGGACAACAGGTTCACCCTATTTTAGGAAAAATCTGATCAGCCACCCCATCTTTGTCGGTGCCGAGTCACACTCAAATGACCCCTCTCGTTGGCAGATCTACAAAAATCACCTGAAAGAAATCACCCAGCTCATCAATGAAAAAAAGATCGTCGTTCCCCTTTGCACCTCAGTCGGCCCTCTCTCCGTAGAAACCGTCACCAAAGCTCACGAACTACTAGAAAGCTCTCGCGTCAAAGGAAAGCTTGTAATGACTATAGACTTCTCTCAAGAGCGCTCCTGATCGCCAAAAGAAGAGAGCGATCGATAGAAAAGGATTTGTCATAAGGTGCGTAGTTCTTCCCCCACCTCGCATCTTCAAACCGCACCCCTAAAAACTCCCTCGGCATCTCATATCTTGGCACGATGTGGAAGGGAGCCTTGCCTGGCCAAAGGCCAGTAGGAGCTATGCTCCTTGCTTGGCTAAAGCCAAGCACAAGGCGACCCGGCAGTTACATGGCTAAATTGAATTATTCAACTCACCTAACCTTAACAGAAATTTGAATATAATATATTTTTCTTAAAATCAACGCGTTAAAAAATTAAACAAAGATTCATATTGAAAATTTTCCTTATGTAACGTTTGATAGGTTGGAATTTTCATAATGAGTTAATTTTTTTTATACAATCGCAACTTGGCTCACGATTTTCCATGAAAAGATGTTTTATGTTGAAAAAATACTTAAATCTAATTAACAAAGCAATTTATGGGGCGTTTTTTGCAGGAATAGATTACAATTGCAGCGCATTCTTAATTATTAGGAAGTTATGACTGTTTTAACAGAACTCAAAAAAGCACATCAATCGAACTTTCAGGTGAGATTTCAACCCCTTCAGAAGGGGTCTCCTCAGTTATTTGATCTTTTGAAAACAAATTTTGCTGAAAAAATTGCGCCACTATACGGTGACCAAACTGAAATCATCAAAAAAACTACCGATGGGCATGATAGATCGTGTGAATTTCTATTCTATCAAGATAAACCTTCCGGCGTCATCATCTATAAGAATGATCCTAGTGATGAATTTATCGAATTCGGTGCTGGAAACGCTATTGAATTAAAAACCATTCTATTGATTCAGAAAAACACAAAAACAGCTGGTATTTTCCTAAAACACCTACTCACTCGCGTTGCAAATCAAGCAGTTCAAACTGAAGCAGAATGCATTTTTGGAACCGTCTCATCAAAAAAGCCCGAAGTTTTACGTGTGCTTTGTAAATTAGGATTCAACGTAGTGACCTGCTTTCATGGAAAATATATTGAAGGTGTTGATGAATATTTGATATGCCATCCCTCTCCTTACGATCTATTGATAAAAAATGAGAGCAGTAGATCTGTCTCTAAACCAGGAATACTGCTTTGTCCAAACGCCTAACTTATCCAAAATCACAACACCGAACATACGAGCCCATCGATTGGAGGGTGTTTTGGATGAGTTTAGTCCCTTTAGCCGTGATTGTCATTGGAGAGCTATTTAAGATTTTCTTTTTCGAAGAAGTTCGACAGATTTCTGGCCATGAACAAGATTTTAAAAAATACATCGACTTAGCAAACCTAGTACAACTATTTCTCTCCCCTTTCATGGGTTTTGTATCTGATAAATTTGGTAGACGGCTATTAATCGTTGCAACATTGGGTTGTTTATGTTTATCTGCATTTTTCTTAAAAGCTGTTCCTAGCCTTAACTTAGCTGTATGGTTATATGGAATAGGAACTGTAACTCCAATCGCTAGAGCTGCTTATTGCGACGTGCATATTACTAACAAAAGAGTTCCTAATATCATTAACACGTTTATTGTGCAGCCGATTCCATGGTTAATTGTTTACAAAATCTCTTTTACTAATTGGATTTCCTTCTCCACCATTTTAAGCATTGGTCTATTGACAATAGTTTTGGTTTATTTCTACTTTAAAGATAATGAAGATCACAGCAAAAGGAAAACTTCTTTTGAATTTGAAAATATCAAACGAGAATATGGTTGGGGGTTGTGCCTAAGAATTTTGATCGCGTTTTCCATCTCAAACTGCCTATGGAACATGCTTCAATACTACTTTGAAGAAACAGGTTCTGTTCACCTAACTGCTGGGGTATTTTCTTTAAGCCAAGGTGCGATGTTTTTCCTAGGGTGCGTTATAGCAAGACTTCTAGATATTGAAGTAAAGAAAATCCTAGGACTTATCTTTGTATTCACTGCGATTTTATTATCCGTTCAATCTCTACAATGGGCCCTAGAAGGCTACGGAAGTGATATTGTTCCTTCAATTTTTGCTACTTTTACTTTCTTTGGCGGAATCATACTACCCTCACTATACGCTTTCTTTGGAAGAAAAGCCGATATTCATGAACAAGGAGTCCTATATGGATTACTTGAGTCTATACAAACCTTAACAGAATCCGCAGGTGCCTATTCTGTTAGCCATAGTAAAACCCTCGAAGACCCAAAAGCAATTCTTCTGTTTGTATTGATCGGGAGTCTGATGTCTTTAGTGTTAACCAGTAACTTGATAAGGACCAAATGGAAGAATATTCGCTAAAAGGGATGGGGGTAGTGCAGGTACTGGAGTTTGTGCAAAGGTATGGGAAACTGAAGAATGTGTACCGTTCGAACTGTGTTCAGGATGGGAGAAAAGAGAGTGTAGCAGAACACTGTTGGAGATTAGCGCTGCTAGTTGTTCTAGTTGCACCTGGATTGGATCAAAAGATTGATATAGAAAAGGCTATGAAAATGGCTCTGATTCATGATCTTGCTGAATCTGTGCTTGGTGATACCGACATTCTTGTCCTTATGGAAAATCGATCGTTGATGTCTTCGAAAGAGGTAGATGAGCACAAGCAGTTTGATGAGATGAAAAAATTGCTTGGGGGCGCTCTTGGTCAGGAATTTTACGACCTATGGGTAGAATTTACAGAAAATGTATCCTATGAGGCAAAGGTTGTGAATGCACTTGATAAATTGGAAGCGCAGATCCAGCAGAATGAGATTGGATCGACAAAATGGAAGGAATTTGAAAAGTCAGGTAAACTAGCAGCTCTTGAATCCTTCTTTACGTTCGACACTTTTTTGAACGATCTAAAAAATGAAATTAATTTAAAAAGAACAATTTAGGAATAAAAAATGGACATAAAAAAAATACGAGACTACTTAGACCATTTTGCAGAAAAGAGAGGTTGGCAAAAATATAGAACACCGAAAAATCTCTCAATGGCTCTTTCTGTAGAGGTAGCTGAATTGGTAGAAATTTTTCAATGGATGGAAAATGAAGAATCTCTTCAGGTGCAGAGTGACGAAAAAAAGATGCAAGCAATTAAGGAAGAGATGGCTGACATATTATCATACCTTGTACAGACAGCGAGTGTATTAAATATCGATCTTGAAAAAGCTTTTTGGGAAAAGACAAAAAAAAATGAAGCTAAATATCCAAGCAAAACCGTAGCCGAAGAAGCTGTATTGGTCAGCAATTGATCCTTGAAAAGAGACTGTTGATGATTCTATAAACAGTCTCTTCCTATCCTCTTTTGTATCTGTAATGATTTCTTGACACTCCGGTGAAGTGAGTGTTAGGATCATTTGTTTCTTAATCGAATCTTTATGGGTTTTGTATGTTGAGAAGTGGGATGATGAGGAGTGTGGCGCCGATGGTGTTTCGAGGGATGGGGGCGGGGTGCTATTCGACAGGTAGTGCCACTGATCAGTTGAAGGAAGTCAGGAGTCGAGTTGCGAAGACATATGGATGGGTCGCATACAATGTGGGAGCGACGGGGGCGTTTGGATCTTTGGCCTACGATTATGGCGGGGCGGCAAAGGTTTTAGAATTCATGGGTGAGCACCACCCGCTGATCACTTGTGGTGCATTTTGCGCTGTAACATTGACTCCTATGGTGATGACGATCTGGACCAATGATCAGGAGCACCCTATTTTGAAAAAAGTCTTTCTGACGACGTCGAGTCTAATGATGGGGACAGTGCTCAGCCCTTTGGGATTTTTGGGTTCTGGTTGGATCTTACCTACTACAGTATTCTCAGCAGGCCTTACAGCTTCTTTGGCGATAGGGGCGCGGATGGCAAAAACAGATTGGCATCTGAAATATGCATACCCTTTACGAACAGGCCTTGCAGCTACAGTGGCAGCATCTGTTGGCGCACTTGTCATAACTTCTGACTTTGCATCTGCGTTACATGCTACTAGTCTCTACGTTGGGCTCGGCGTTTTTACAGCTCACATGATAGCTGATGTTCAAGAGATGTATGAAAGCGCAGAGCAAGATGAGGATTACAGCCCTATCAACCATTCTTTGTTGATCTTTACCAATGGATTAAACCTCTGGATTCGGATCGGAGAATTATGGGAAAAATACCAAGCACCTCCTATGAAAAGGGTTTCTCTGGAGGAAAAACCTTCAATCAAGATTGAATCTACAAGTAAAGAGCATCATGATAGTCAAACCTACGGTGGTGGTGGTGGAAAAAGCCATGGAGGGTATAGAGACGATCATGAGAACACTCATACTGACCATGGTGGAAGCGATAGTTTTGATTCGACTAACGACTAAGCGACTAAGGAGGAAAATTTATGAAGCATTTGCTACAGGCAACTATCTTATATTTATTATCACTGTGTAGTTTATATTCAGCGAGTTGTGAAATACTCATCATTGGGGCAGAGAGGAGTGGAACGGGATACATGTCGACGCTTCTTCGAAGATCAGGATATGACGTTGGACATCAGGGATATGGTGTGGATGGATCTGTATCTTGGCCGATGGTGGTGAATCAATACCAGCCTTGGATCGTCAATACAAAATGCAAGGATCGTTTTAAGAGGGTTTTTCATCAGGTAAGGCATCCTCTCAAAGTCATCCAATCGATCGTTCTCAATTTCTCGGATGATATGGAGACAGACACTTGGGTCTTTAAGCGAAAATGTATCCCCGACATGGACCCCCTCGCCTCCCCCATCGTTCAAGCGGCCCAGTATTGGTACTACTGGAATTTGATGGCAGAGAAAAAATCAGAGTGGCGCTACAGAGTCGAAGATCTTCCTCTGATGGTGGATGAGTTTGAAAGGCGCTCTGGTTTGAAAATCTCTAGAAGTGCTTTGGAAAAACTTCCAAAAAATTACCAAACGATCGTGCCGATTGAAAAGGAGCTGACATGGGAAGATCTAGAAGCTGAATTGCCAGAAGATCTCTACGTTAATATCTTCAACATGTCGCGGCGTTATGGCTATCGGACATTAACGTCGTAGCTCTTTTGCAATTTTTTCAAGAACGGATTGAACTGCTAAGACCTCTTCTTGGGTAGTGTTCCAAGAGGCAATCCAGCGGAGCTCTTGCTTTTCTTGATCCCAAGGGTAGCAAAAGATCTCTTCTTGGATCATTTGGATCCAGGGAAGTGGCGCCTGAAAAAAGAGTTGGTTAGTCTCAACAGGATAGCTCAGCTTCAGCTCTGGGAACGAGCGGATAATTACTTTAAGCTCCTTAGCTCTTTGATTTGCGGATAGAGCAAGGGTCTTCCAGAGATCATTTTTGAAAAAGGGGATATATTGAGAAGAGAGATATCTCATTTTCGAAAGAAGAGCGAGAGTCTGCTTCTGGAAGTGGTCACTCCCCTCTTCGAGATCCTGATTCAAAATGATGAGGGCTTCTGCACCGAATAGGCCGTTTTTTGTTCCTCCCAAAGATAAGAGATCCCCTCTGATCACTTCATGAAGAGGAAGATCGAGGTAGGCTGCTGCATTATAGATGCGACTGCCATCGATATGGAGAAAAAGCCCCTCTTCTCTACACATCTGAGAGAGCTCTTTTAATTCATCGGGGGTGTAAACTGTTCCAAGTTCTGTAGGCTGTGTGATCGATAGAACTTTGGGAGAGGTAGAGTGTTTACCAAAGGCTCTTTCCGTTTTAATTTTTTTCAAGAGTGCACTAGGTGTGACTTTTCCTTGATGATGGGGAACTGTCAGCAATTTACAACCGATGAGTGCTTCAAGCGCTCCACATTCATGATAGGAAATATGCGCAATATCTGTACAAATGATCGATTCATAGGGGCGAACCGCGAGCTTCAGAGCTAAAACATTGGCCCCAGTTCCTGTTGGAACCATCAGTACTTTACCAGAGGTTTTGAACTGGGACTGAATGATTTTTTTTGCCTCTTCTGTCCATCGATCAGCTCCATAACCTGGAGCAAAACCTTGGTTTGCTTCTACAAAGGCTTCTAGAATGTCTGGATGCGCTGGTGCCCAATTGTCACTAGCTAGGTATAGTTTCTCTTTCATGGTGAGTATTTTCCAGTATCGTACGAAATTTTTCTAGTCAAAAGTTTATTATCTGCTTATAGTGAGCTTTATATGAGCAAAGACAATAAGCACATCTATTTGATCTTGTTTGGTCTTTCCCTCACGATCTTCCTCTCAAATTTTGATGTCAATGCACTCAATCTTGCTTTGGTGTCGATTCAGAGTGATCTTTCCCTCTCTTTAGGAACAACGGAGTGGATTCTGAACGGCTACCTTTTGACATTTGCCTCGCTCCTCTTGATTTCAGGGAGGTTGAGCGATTTATTTGGTCATAAGCGGTTGATTCTTGTAGGGATTACCCTTTTTATCCTGGCTTCCATCTTTGCAGGGCTGAGTCAAAAAGGCTGGCAACTGGTCGCTTGTCGAACTCTACAGGGGATGGGGACTGCCTTTTTTTGGCCTGGGACACAATCAGTGATCTACTTGATTTTCCCAAAAGAAAAGAAGGTGCTGGCTCTTGGAATACTCCTTGCTGTTGCAGGTATAGCGCTTGCCCTTGGCCCTGTTGTGAGTGGATTGATCTTAACCTTTCTTGACTGGCGTTGGATTTTCTTCATCAATGTACCTATTTGCTTATTCTCTTTTCTCGTCATTTATTTTGCCTATCATGAAAAACCAAGTGAGGAAAAGCAGGCTTCGCTAGACCTAACAGGTCTCGTTTACCTCCTTATTTTCGCATTTAGTTTGATCTACAGCGTCACTCTCCTCGGTCAAAAGCAAATCCCATGGCTTGCTGTCTTAGCCTTTCTGATCCTTTCGATTTTTTTCCTCGGTTTCTATGTTGGACATGAAAAACGGACCATGTACCCATTGATACCGATGAGCCACTTCCAGAATAAGCCTTTTGTGAAAAGTGTGTGTCTGAGAAGCTCTCTCATGTTTGCTTTCATTGCGATTTTGTTCCTGACCTCTTTCTATCTGCAGCAGTTTCTTCATTTAAAGCCTTGGGTGTCAGGTCTTTACTTCCTTCCTATTACTCTATCTTTTGGTCTTGGCTCTTTTTTGGGCTCTAAGATCATACACAAAATCCCCCTCATCAAGATGATCCATATTGGTGGACTCATTGCTGCTTTTGGAATCTTTTGCCTCGGATTTCTATCACCTGAATACATGACATTTAGCTATATACTGATCCCAACGATCCTATTTGGCCTTGGATTCGGAACCTTTGCACCTCTCAATAACTACTACACGATGCAAACGCTCCCCACTACATTTGTAGGATTTGGGATCTCGTTTACCTACATGGTAGGTCTGATTGGATCTTCATTGAGCATCAGCTTATGTGGGATATTCATCACGAAACTCGGTTGGTTTAACTTTGCTAAATCTCTTGATATGCAAGGGATACCGATCTCTCCTGCTTTAAAAGATAGCGCGCTGAATATCCTCTCTGGCACTCAAAACCTCGCAACGCTCCCAGGCTTTGCTGAAGAGCTCAAGAATGCCTTCTTTTTCTCCTATCAGATGGACATGTTTTTGTGTGCCCTTCTGATTGTGATCGCTTTCTTTACGATTCGGCTGACGGAAAACCCTTCCATCGATTACAATCCCTAGAAATAGATCGGCTACCCTCCTTTTTTTAGTAGCTAATGAAAGTCTCTACAAGGATCAGTTTATGAAATACATTCGGAGAACTCTTTTTTCAACTCTTCTCGTTGCAGGGGGCTTGTCATATGGCTATTACTTTGTCTCCAAAACTTTAACGATCCCGAAAGAAATCAAACCCCATTTTCTTTCTTCTCTAGTTCTCCAAGATAAAACTATTCATCTCCCTTCTCTCAAGGGTTCCTTTCTGTCCCCATCAATCATCTCAAGACCAGAAGGCTACCTCCTCAGCTCGATTTTGAAGAAAAAAGAGCGCTATGCAGTGAAAAATTGGAAGTCGAGAGAGAAAATTGAAAAGTATTACATCACTTTTACTTCCCTGGGGGAAGCTTTTGATGCAAAAGGGGAAAGTCAACTGATCCAACTCAAAGACCACGCAGGGATCCCCCTATTTAACCTCGTCCAGGCGAATTTGATTTCCTGCAAAGGGATGAACTGGCTTCTCTACATCGATCAACCGATTCCTAACCGCTTTAATTCATATGCAGTTGCGATTCATGAATATGAAAATAAGTTCATCCTCTCTCCTCCCAAACTGATCCGCTGTCATGAGTTTTCTGATGCGGGCGCGAGATGGACACCGATAGTTTTAGATAACACACTTTTCTTGTTTTCCAACGCTGAAACGATCTCTTGTGTAGAGCTCGATCCCCAATCTGGAAAATGCACTCCTGTTCCTGGAATGGAGATGAATGAACTTTGGAATTTTGGCCATATCAGCAGTTTTTGTCCTACCATCAAAACCACTGAAGGGATGCTCGGATTTTTTCATTCCACCCTTGAATCCCCTTACTTCATGGATCGTGCAAAACGCTCTCCAATCAATTTGATGGGTGCTTGGTCCCCATCTCTAATAGATTCGTTTCACATTCAAGCTCTGACAGAAAAACCCATCACAACAAAGCGTCTCTATTCGCACCTCAACAATCAAAAGAAACTGGTTGAGCCTACAGGGATCACAGAAAAAGATGACTATGTGATTGTCAGCTCACTTGTGGGAAAAACGGACATCCATGTGATGAAAATTAAAACGAAAGATCTTTTTGCTCACATGAATGAGCATGGTCCTTCGTCAAAAAATCAGGATGCGTAGACCTGTTCAAAATAGGGAGAAAGGCGATCGAAGTAGTCATCTACAAGATTCGCGAGCCTTTCGTAATCTTGGAGTCTAAAAGTAGGGAGATCCTCTTCTAGATGGTAACAAACTGCATCCCCTGCTAAGAAGTTGATCCTCCCTTGCAAGATACAACGCAAGTTGAGCTCACAATCTTCGAGACCATCTTCATAGCTCGTATTGAAGCCCCCCACTTTAGCAAATACTTCACGGCTCACAAGTAAGAAGTCCTTCGATGAGCCTAAGATATTTTTCACCACCTCGTTTTGATAGCCATAACAAGATTTGATTCCTTGATGGGAAATCCCAAGCGCCAGACCATCTTCTGTATCCATTGTGATCAGTTGGAGACCAAAATGGCGGACAAAATTATTGGCGAAGTGAAGCCTTGCTCCAACAGTTCCACAAACATGGCGGTGTTCTAACAACGTTTGTACCATCCTCGTGATGGCATCATTGATCAAAATGATGTTGTCCTTAGAAAACAGAACAAGTTCACTATCTTTAGCGAGATGAAACATTACAATCTCGTTATAGATTGATGGGAGGTGCCTTTTTTTATAAGAGAGGATGCGGGTATCAGGATGAGTTTTGATGAACTCTTTGATCTTCTTCTGTTCCTCTTTCGAGCCACTCTGGTCAACAATGATGATTTCTCGATTCGTGTAGTTCGACTTTTCATAGATCGATTCCAAAGTGGAAAAAAGCTCAATGGAGGCTTTTTTCGTCGAGATGATGATCGAGATTTTCGGACCATCGTGAATTTCTATATTATGCTCATGAAGAATGATTTGCGGTGTCATGAGATAGGGAAGCTGCGGATATTTTTTGACAAACGCTAACCGGTTTTTCTCCCAAAGACGTTTGTCATAACTAATTTGATGCACAATCACTTCAATATCAAAAGTAACTGCTACTTGAACCCCTGCTAAGTGGTTCGTAAAGGTAAAATCGATATCGTAAAAGTAATGAGCTGAGAAGCTTTCATCAAATCTTTCTTTGATTTTTGATTTATGAACTGCCATGAAAATTCCATCAACACAAATCACAGAAAGTAAGCGACCTAACATGAGCTCTGAATACCTTGTCTCCCATGTGTAGCTATTTTCCTTAAACCAAACCCTTCCCACTAAGAGATCGTGGTTCTCCCACCAACAACCTGTCTGGGGAAGCCCAAGAGAGCCGCAGACACCAACGATCCCCACGTCCTCTTTCTCAAATTGCCCGAGGATCATCGCTCCCCAATTTTTCGACTTAATATCAATGTGATGGTCGATGAATACGATGATATCATTCTTTGCCTCATCCAAGACTTGGTTGTAAAACTTTGCAAAAGAAACATCAGGATCATGATTTGCAATGAGTTCCAAACCAGCAAGTCCTGCGGACTTAACAATGTTGCTCTCCCACTTCTTTTTTTTCTTGGGACCCCAATAGGCAATAGTCAGCATGAAGAACCTCTCTAGTCCAACTAACCATTCGCCCTGTTTTTACTGCAACAATTCTATTTTCCGCGGAGGGTATGAAGGATTTCTTCCGCATGTTGATTTGGAGAGACTTTTGGAAAAGCCTTGAGGATCTTCCCTTCCTCATCGATGAGGTAGGAGATCCTTTTGATACTCAGTAGCCCCTTGGCATGATATGCCTCGATCGTCACCTTTGTTGGATCTGAAAGGAGGGGAAACTGAAGAGAATGTTTTGTACAAAATCCCTGATGTTTTTTGGTAGAGTCGGCATTGATCCCCAAGATAATCAATCCATAATGATTCAACTCTTCAAAAAGGTCTCGAATTCCCTTCACCTCGATGGTGCAACCAGGGGTATGATCTTTTGGGTAGAAAAAAAGGAGTACCTTTTTTCCAAGGTACTGCTTGAGAGAATGGATCTTCCCATCTTGGTCAGAAAGGGAAAAGTCTGGAGCTAAATCACCTCGGTTTAACATAAGAGTAAGAACGCCTCAACGCCCATGACAAAAATGGAAAGAATAGCAATCACACCGATCCCAAGTTTTTCTCCACCCACTTCATACTCTACATCACCTCTCATCTTATAGCGAAGAATATAAGCAAAAGCTACTGGAATCAAACCATTTAATAAAGCCTCACCGATACCTCCCGCGATGCTAAGGGCCCGGTCAAAAATCTTTGGATCATAAAGGCACAAGAGGAAAGGGGGGAAAAACACCAAAAAGGTCACCACTGCTCGTGGAAGTTTCTTTTGCTGCTGAGCAAGTCCATCTTTTAAGAAGTCAACGATTGAGAACGAAACCCCTAATACAGAAGTGCTAATAGCTAAAAGAGCAAACCACTGTCCTAGAAGAGCAACCCAAGGTCTTTGGGTGATCTCCTTGAGAACATCGGTGACAGGCTTCCCCTCTTTTAAGCTAGCAGCGATAACAACTGGATCGACACTCCCGATGATGAGCCACTGCCAAATGAGGTAAACCACAAACGGAATTGCCGTACCTACAATGATCGACATGCGGAGCACACTCCGATCATTTTTCATATAGCCACAAAGAGATGGGATGATGTTGTGGTAACCAAAAGCGCTAAATAAGATAGGCATCGCAAAGATCATCTGTCCAGGATTCGAAAAAGAGAGCCTTGAAGCAGAAACGGCAAAGGAAGCGGAACAGACCAGAAACACCCAAACAATAGCCATCGCGACTGTTAGTACTACATTCACTGCATCAATCGATTTAGGGCCGATTGCCACTACTGCCCCAAAGAGGAAACCGAAGAGGAGGTAGGATACAATTAATGACATTTCCATACCCATAACCCCTTCAAAAACATGAGCTAAAAGAGGGGCTCCCGCTGCAAAATAAGCAACCATCAAGAAATAATAGAGAAAGAGGAATAGAAACCCAGTGATGGCTCTCCCTTTTTTCCCAAGATAGAACTCTGATAAGGAAAGAAAACTTGATCCTTGAGGACGACTTATTGTAGCTTCTAATAAATAAAGGCCTGAAACCACCATGAAAAGCCAGACGAGGGTAGTGATCAAAACGGCAGGGTAAAACCCAGCGCCAGAAGTAACGAGAGGGATTCCTAGCATCCCCGCACCGATGGTCGTCCCTGCGATGAGCAAAGAACAACGGAAAACCCGAAAGGCCTTAATAACAGCGTCCATGGGAAACATGATAACGAGGAAGTGTAGTGAAATCAATAGCAAAAATGGAGATCAAAGTGATCCCAGGGGCAAAAGTGAGCGAATGGGTTTCTTTTGAAGGGAATCAATGGAAGATCAGGATCCAGGCCCAGCCTGAAAAGGGGAAAGCAAATGAGGAGCTGATCCGCTTTCTTTCCCAAGAATTTAAACTTCCCAAAAAAAACTTCAGCATCACCTTCGGAATGACTGGAAGGATAAAAAAAGTAGCCATCGAAGGGATTTCTCAAGAGCAATTGGAGCAGGATCTACTGAAGAAGCTTTTGTAACTCTTCTGTAATCTCTTGAAGCTGAGCTTCCCACTTCTGGATCTCATCAAACACCCTTTGAGCCATATCCTCATATTTAGAAGCGATCTGCCACTTGGCCTCAGCAGCCCTGTTTTCCCCTTGATAGTGGAGCTTATTCCCCATCTGTTGGAGTCTTGACGCCTTTGCTTTGTAGTAGTCCATTTGTTGCTGAAGCTGTTCGATTTGAGATTGAATGAACACCTTTTCCTGAGCAATAGTTTCTTGAAACTCCTCTATTGTCTCCTTGATCGATGAGATTTTTTCCTCACCCTTTTCATAACCAAATAACGTGGCTGATAGAAATAGAAAAGAACAGACCACTTTTCTCATAATCCCTCCCTTGGGGTGCACAGAAAATCCTTTTCTGTTATGCTAGGCGCTGTGAAATTTATTTTACCATTTTTTTGTTTCCTTTTAGCCCTCTCCTCCTTGAAGTCTTCTAACAACCTTATTTTCAATAGGTTACAAGAGTCCAAAAAGGGTGACTTCGTCGTTTATGAGGAGGGAAAATCGGTTCACCTTCTGACGATCCAACACATCGATCAAGAGTACGCCATTTTTGAAGAAATCGTAGCCCCTCGCCAACTCCTTCAAAAACAGGGATCTCCTGTACGCTGGGCCGATTGGGTGTTGAATCATGCCCCAGGTCACACCTCTTGGATCGCACTAGAAATCAATCTTCAAAAACTTGAAATCACAGAATGTTTTTCGTTTAGCCGAGACTGTTGGCTCTCCTTATCCTCTTCTGAATCGATGATCCACCATCTACTCAACCTTAATCTCTCCCCTATCAAACTAACTGAGAGGAAAAAGGTAGGCCCCCCTCCGAAAGAGGGAACAGACCTTCGAAAGCTCTGGAATCCCCCCATTACTATAGGGGGACAGAAAATAGTCAAAGCGGAAGCCTCTGCTTATTCAGCGACATGGCCGAGCGATGGATCACCCCTCGCAGGAAAAATCATCGATCTTTACTTTTGTGACAACACTCCCGAATTCCCCTTCCCCCACTGGCTCCAGGTGAGAGATGATTCTAAAGGGCATTTCAAACTGAGAAGTATTGATGCAGGTAGCGGAATCGTGAGCCCCTACGAAGGGATGCCGAGACGTATCCCTGAATTCATCGTCGCCCCGAAACGCCTTGGAAATACCATCGAATTTTTGGTCAAAATCCCCCCCTACTACCAAGATATCCGTCTCTTTGCCATCGATGAATCGGTCAATCGCTTTGAAACGATTGAACTCCCCTTTGAAAAGAGCGAAGCAGGGAAAGAACTCTTTTGTTTTGTGGTAAAGAGCCATCAAATGATCCCTGATCACCAGTATAGTTTTTTCTTAACTGCTGAAAAACCAATGGCTACTTGCGTTGACGCAATGGGAAAAATCCTTTGGAAATAATCATTCTCTAACATAAAATACCCCTATGATTTTCTCTTATTTTACACTCCGCAAATGTAGAAATGTTTTAAAGCAATCCCTTCGCACATACCGTCGGAGAAAGGGTCGCCTCACTGCCGCTCAAGTGACAGAATTCAAAGGAGCGATGGAAAGTCTTCAAAATGCAGTTTTACAGTCTGATGCAACACTTGCCAAACAAAGACTGCAAATTCTTGAAAAGCTCCGCTCCCAATTTTTCAAAAAATCCCTCTTCGATCACCTCTATGAGATGAGCTCAGCTCTCGTTTTTGCACTCTTTATAGCCGTAGTCATCCGTCAAACTTGGTTTGAATTTTACGAAATTCCCTCTGGTTCGATGAGACCTACTTTAAAAGAGCACGATCTCTTGGCCGTTTCAAAAACGCAGTTTGGCATTAACTTCCCCTTAAAAGCGTCCCATTTCCTCTTTGATCAAGAAGAAGTAGCTCGTGGTGGCATCATCATCTTTACAGGCAAGAACATGGACATCCCTGATGTCAAGACTCGCTATTTCTACGTCTTCCCTGGAACTAAACAATACGTCAAACGGATGATCGGACTTCCTGGGGATACCCTCTATTTTTATGGAGGAGAAATTTATGGGATCGACAAACAGGGAAAGGACATCTCTTCCCACTACCATAACGCCCATTTTAACACACTCGAACACATCCCCTTCATCCATTTAGAAGGGAAGGTTATTGCTTCAAAAGCTGCAGGCAAAGGGGGACCTCTCGACATCTTCCTCCACCAGATGAATATCCCCATTGCTAAACTCTCTTCCACCTCGAAAGGGGAATTGACAAAGCAGCTCTTATCCCCACCTAAAAGCGCTCCCATGGAGAAGCAGACTCGCTTTGATCTCTATGATCTTTGGGGAATGGGCAATTACGCCACCGTACGCATGCTGACACATGAACAACTCGTTGACCTCTATCGCCCCTCATCGATCAAAAAAGCTGACTACTACTTAGAGTTTACCCACCACGCGAACTTAGAACATGCAAAAATCAAAGAAGACCTCCTAGGAAGAACAAGACCTATCGTGGGCTCTTACACATCTCTCATCCCACTTGAAGAAAAACACCTAAGAAAACTTTGGGAGCACCTCTACACCGCCCGTTTTGATGTCAAAAACAGCTACGCTAAACGTTATGGCCTTGACTCAGCCTACGCCACCACCTACCACAGCTTCCTTCCTAAATTGCGAGGCTTTGTTCCCGATGGAACTTATGAATATCAAAATGGGAAAGCTTATCAAGTGAAGTGGCAAGGACTCACCAAAGAACTCCCAGAGTCCCATCCTCTTGCACAGTTTGACCCAGATCGCTTTTACGTCTTATTCAATGTTGGAATGGAATTTGATGTCCGTTTCCTCCCTCAGTACTTTCACCAGACACTGAGCCCTGCGAGATATGCATACTTTAAAGATGGTGAGCTCTGCCTGCTTGGCGCCCCAATCTTTACTAAAGATGATCCTATCTTACAAGAGTTTGTCAGAACAGAGCTCATGAGAGCCGAGAATGGACAGTACGTTCCCTTCATCGACCAAGGAGCCCCCCTAAAACCTGACGGCTCGATCGATCGCGCTAAGATAGAAAAACTCGGACTTACAGTTCCCGAAGGGCATTACCTCGTACTCGGCGACAATCACGCCATGAGCGCCGACAGTCGCGACTTCGGCTTCGTTCCCAAAGAAAACATCCGCGGCGTCCCCACCCTTATCTTCTGGGCATCTGGCTCACGCTACGGCTATCCCAACCAGCTCGCCTACGAGATCTTCACCACCCCTCGCCTCATCATCTGGTCCTCTGCACTCCTCATCTTCAGCCTCTGGAGCCTCTTCCACAGAAAGCGCTACCACCTCCCCATCGACTTCAAAAAGGAGTAAAAGATGGATCAAAATTACAACAAGAATTAGTTGGGTTTAAACATAAAGTAAGCGGCTAGGACAAGGCAGGCAAAACCAAGGATTTGGTTCATGGTGATCTTTTCCCCAAAATAGAAGTAGGAGAAGATACAAAAGACTGATAGCGTGATGATCTCTTGGATGGTTTTGAGCTGAGTAACGGTAAACTGGTAGCTGCCGATCCGGTTTGCAGGAACCTGGAAGCAGTATTCAAAGAAGGCGATCCCCCAGCTGGCAACAATGGTCAAGAATAGAGGCGACTGTTTCCACTTCAGATGCCCATACCAGGCAAATGTCATGAACAGGTTCGAGCAAATCAAGAGTAAAATCGTTTTCATATACCTTTGCGAAGCATATACATCTTCGATTGTTTTTCATAACCTTCTCTAATAAACTCAATAGAGTAACCGAGACCTTCATAGAAATGGAGAGCTTCCCAATCCATCGTGTTGATAGTGCTAAAGGTGCATCCCCTTTCTAGACCAATCTTCTCTGCAGCTTTAACTAATTGAACGCCAAATCCTTGATGTCGAAGTTCTTTTGCAATCCATAACATGTCGATATAAAGACAACCGTAGTATGTTACCCCATTTATACCTCCAACAATATTTCTATCAGAAGTTTTTAGTGAAATACAAAAGGGATGCATAGGCTGCATCCCTTTAACTTCAAAAGCATTTTGATTGATACCATGAAAGAGAATCTCTTCACAACTTTGCGCTTTATTTTGCTCTTCGTAATGTAGAGTGCAAAGTTCTTTCATAAAACTTACGCTTTTTCCACTAAAAAGAGCGCTGTATGACCGTTGAGATCCCACTCTGTCCCCTCTTTCACTTTTCCAAAGGTGAATGAAAGGGCCAATACTTCGCCGTCGATGAGTTCTTTATAGGCTTTGTAGGCGACTTCTACCTCTTTAGGTCCAGAGACAGTTACATGGATTCGATCGCTTACTTCAAACTCTTGATTCTTTCTCATGGTATTGATCTTATTGATGATCTCTCTAGCGAGCCCTTCTGTAATGAGCGCATCGTTCAAGGAAAGATCCAAAGAGACGGTGATACCATCTTCAGAGCATGCGACAAGCCCCTCTTTTTCCTTCCTTTCCACAATGATATCTTCGGGAAGAAGCTCGAGTTCCATCCCTTCAACACGAATGGTCACACTTTCTTGATTCAAGAACCTATGGGCCATGTGAGCATCAAAATTTTCGACAATGTTCTTCACTATGTTCATCTTATTCCCCACCTTCTTCCCTAGTACGCGGAAGTTAGGCTTGCAGAGGTAATCGACAAAGTCTGTCTCATCGAGATGGAATACAACATCCTTCACATTCAGTTCTTCTAAAATCAGGTTTTTCTGCCTTTTCAGAACATCGATGCGGTTCCAGTCGCTACAAATAATATGTGCGCAGGCAAGAGGTTGACGGACTCGGCATTTGTGCTCTTTTCGGAGGTAATGACCAAGACCTACAACAATCTTCGTGAGAGTCATCTCTTCTTCGAGCATCTCATTAAAAAGATCTTCTTTATATTCTGGGAAATCAGTCAAATGGACCGATTCAACCATGTCATCTGTTCGTAGTTGTTGATAAATTCTTTCTGTAATGAATGGAACAAACGACGCGGCTAACTTTACGAGCTCAATCATGACGTAGTAGAGCGTCTCAAACGCTTCCCTTCTCGACAGCGTATCTTCAGTAGACCAAAAACGGCTACGGTTCCGTCTGATGTACCAGTTGGTAAGCTCATCGATGAAGTCGACAAATGGCTCTACAGCTTCAGAAAGGCTATACTCATCCATCCCCTTTGTCACATTCTTGATGAGGTGCTGCATTCTCGACAAGATCCAGCGATCGATGTCTGCCTTTGGCTTTCCATCGAATGTACCTGAGGGGCGCCATTGATAGATATTTGCATAGGTAGCAAAGAACACATAGCTATTCCAAAGCGGAATCAAAAACTGTCTTAAAACTCCCTCGACCCCTTTTTCAGAGAAGTGGAGATCATCAGCGTAGACCACTGGGCTATGCATCAAGTAAAGCCTTACTGCATCTGCACCATACTTATCAAACATGTAGCTTGGATCAGGATAGTTTTTAAGCCTTTTCGACATCTTCTGCCCATCTTCTGCAAGAACGATCCCATTCACAATACAGTGTTTAAAAGCAGGCTTGTCATAAAGAGCTGTTGCAAGAACGGTCAATGTATAGAACCAGCCACGCGTCTGATCGAGTCCTTCTGCAATAAAGTCCGCAGGGAAGTTCTTCATTACCATCTCTTTATTCTCAAATGGGAAATGATCCTGAGCGTAAGGAACAGAACCTGACTCGAACCAGCAATCAAACACTTCACTGATGCGGCGGTAGATCTTCCCTTTTTTATTGATCACGAGATCATCGATGAAGTGGCGATGAATGTCACCAGGTTTTACACCCGTGTACTTTTCGAGCTCTTCTAAACTCTTGATAACGATCACATCTCCATCTTCAGACTTCCAAACAGGGATTGGCGTCCCCCAAAAGCGGTTTCTCGAAATCGCCCAATCTTTGGCATTTTCTAGCCACTTTCCAAAACGGCCATGCTTGATGTGTCCTGGAACCCAGTGGATTTGCTCATTCGCAGTAATGATTCGGTCTTTGATTTTTTCGACAGCGACAAAGAGCGTATTGACCACTTTGTAGATGAGAGGCTCATCAGTTCTCCAGCAGTGTGGATAGCGGTGCTGAATGGTTCCTTGGTGGAATACAAGCCCTCTCGCCTTCAAGCGGCGCATGATGTCCTTGTCCGCCTCCTTCACAAATTGCCCTTGATATTCAGGCACGTCACTTGTAAAACGGCAGTGCTGGTCAACGTAGCAAATTGGATCAATTCCATTCTTCGCACAAACCTCAAAGTCATCCTCGCCAAAAGCAGGAGCCATGTGGACAAGGCCTGTACCATCCCCATCACTGACAAACGCCCCTCCGTAGACCTGAAAAGCCTTGCGGGGAGCCTCTTTTTTCAAGTGGTCAAAAAGTGGGATGTATGAAAGGCCAACAAGATCACTCCCCTTCATTGTTTCAAGGACTTCAACCTCTTCCTTGAAGTAGTGCGATACACGACTTTTTGCGAGGATGTAGGTCTCTTCACCACTCTTGATCTTCACATAGTCAATATCAGGAGAGACTGCTACAGCCAAGTTAGAAATGAGCGTCCATGGTGTCGTTGTCCAGATGAGAAGATAGGTGTTCTCTCCTTTTTTCAAAGGAAATTTTACCGTTAAGGATGGATCGGTATCCGTGTGGTAGTTAAGATTCGCTTCAAAATTTGATAGTGGTGTACCCATCTGATGAGAGACGGGCATAACCTTATACCCTTCATAAACAAGACCTTTCTTCCAAAGCTCTCCAAAAACCCACCAGACAGACTCCATAAAAGTCGGATCCATGGTTTTATAGGTCTGATCGAAGTCTACGAAGCGCCCCATCCGGTCCACTGTCGACTTCCACTCCTCCACATAGCGCATGACAGAAGCTCTACAGTCTTCATTGAATTTTCCGATCCCATACTCTTCGATCGATTGCGCACCAGAAAGACCCTTTTCCTTTTCGATCATGTTCTCAATAGGAAGTCCGTGGCAGTCCCATCCAAAACGTCTCGGGACCTTGTATCCTCTCTGCGTCTTATAGCGGAGAACCACATCCTTAATAGTCCCTGCCAAAATGTGTCCATAGTGTGGCAAACCCGTTGCAAAAGGGGGGCCATCATAGGAACGAAACAGTGGAGCTGATTTTCGATTCTCGATGGACTTTTGGAAAATCTTTTCCTTTTGCCAAAACTCCAGTACAACTTTTTCCTGATCTGCAAACGATTCTTTCTCTATCTCAAACATATAAACCTCACCCCTCACACTATACCGGGATAAACTCTTTATTTCTATTGAAAATTCATACTATTTCCCCTACAATAAAGGTAATTATTACACTCTAGCTGAGGGAAAGGGTCCCCTTTCCCTCAGTGGGGGTGTAATGGCTTCGACTTTGAAGTGCAACAATGGTGGCATGCGGAGGATATCGGTTGGCCTCCTAAATCATCCGGTAAATTGATAACTGTCGCTAATAGACGTCGTCAAAAGAGCACAAAGGTTGTTTCTCTCTTCGGAGATGCTCAACCTGAAGCTCTTAAAAAAATTGCTGCTTAATACTTAATAGTTTAACCAGCCGATGGCTGAAGTCTGGACCAAGGGCCTTCTTCTCATCGTCATACCACTTGGTGTGAGTGTTACCCTAGACACTCGTAAGGTAACACCCGAGAATTACGGGTGAAGTCAGCGCCCAGTAGGGCCTCTTATAGCAACGCTGACTTTACACCTTGAGAGGCTAAGCATGTAGTCATCAGTGTGAATCTTGCTAAGGACGAGAGTTCGATTCTCTCCACCTCCAAGACAGAAAAGGGCCAAGATGAAAATTTTGGCCTTTTTTTTATCACTTCAGGTAGATTTATCGCTCATATGATCATTCGAAAATTTTCTCCAAAAGACTTAGAAGGTGTAATAGCTCTTTTTTGCGACTCTGTGCGCATGGTTGCAAATAGATATTACAATTCTGTGCAGATAGAAACCTGGGCTGACCAACTGGCTATCAATCGTGAGAGCTGGCTCAAGAACTTATCAGCCAATATTACTTATGTTGTAGAGGAAGAGAACCAAATTATTGGCTTTGGTGACATGACCTATGATGGGTACATTGACCATCTTTTTGTTCACAAAAACTATCAAGGTAAGGGCGCTTCTCTAGGAATTTTTAAAAAGTTCGAGGAAGAAGCAAGAAAGCTTGGCCTACATGAGATGACAACTGAAGCAAGCATCATGGCTATGCCTCTTGCCAAAAGAGTAGGTTTTGAAATCCTTGAGAAACAAACCAAAATCTTCAAGGGCGTAGAATTTATCAATTATCGAATGAGAAAAAAGCTTTAAGTTATAGCAAATAATTCCCAGTCAAAAGTTCTGAAATAGCGTCTCTCCACCTCCAAGACAGAAAAGGCCAGATCAAACGATCTAGCCTTTTTTATCCACTAAATTAAGGTTTTTCTTTCTGATTCGCTTCAGACCTATTCGCGATAAATTGAATTCTTTCATCGTATTTTTTACTGATGTCCACATCGTAATAATTCGCAATTTGGAATGCATGGATAAGTAAATCTGGAAGGACTTCGTCTACAACTTGAGAAGAACTTGTTTCTTTACCATGTTCCATAGATTCACAATAGGTAGCCATCTTCCCTGTAGTTTTTACGAGATGGAGCAGAACATGCCTTAATTTTTCAAAATCTCGATTGATCTCAAAATACTTTTCATCAAAATCTTTCTGAAATTTTTGCATCTCTTGTAGGTTCGTTAACTCTTCAGACATAAGAAAAGATGGGGTGAAACAACAGAAAATAAGCGATATTAACACCTTAAACATAACAACCTCCATAAAATTCTAGATAAAAACAATGCACTCGTTCTTGCAATTTTATCCAATCAAAATTAAGACTTCAGTTTTACGACTGAAGCCTTTTGTTTTTAGTCAGATAAACTACAAATTGCACATCGAAAAACTCCGCTCTGTAAAGCTTTATTGATTGTTTTGGCATTGCTGTAGAATCAATAAAGCAATATCTTAGAGGAGGTTTTAAGAAGTATTCAACCGCTCACAGCCATCTTGACCTAGGTGAAAATTTCCAATATCTTAAAGTTGGAATAACTTTTTTTAGGACAACCCTTAGTGTGAGCAACGGACTAAGGAAGAGGGAACTATTCACCGGATAGCTTCTTCCAAAAAAAACCAAAAGCTACATTTATACTTTCTAAAGGAGCTTAAAATTCCATTCATTACAGCAAAAGAAGGTCCCCCAAATATTGGCTCCACAATTTATACTGTTCAATATTTTGATGAAAATGGAAATATGGTTATCCGCAGCGATGGCTCTAAGGCGTGGAGAAATAACAACCCAGGAAATATGGTTTATAATTCCAAGGGATTTGCCGCGCGTCATGGAGCGATTGGATCAGCTGGTGGAATGGCTGTTTTTTCCGATGAATCAACAGGAAGACAAGCTTTAATTTCTTTATTAAAAACTGCTGACTATCAAAAACTTTCAGTTTCTTATCTACCTGAGAAATATGATAAACATAATGCGATTGAATATCGACGTATGCTTCTATCCATTTCAAAACTTGATCCTAATAAGCTTATTAAACACCTTTCTATTGAAGAATTTGAAAGACTGCGTATGGCTATTGAACGCATTGAAGGATGGAAAGAAGGGAATGAAGATTTCATTCCAAAATGGATTATTTCAGGAGTACATAAGAAAAGGGGTGTGATCACAGAGTACTTGGTTTGCATCAACCAAGATTCTAGATGGCTTCCAAAACAAGAAGCCATCAAATGGACTTTGGAAAGCAAATTGCACGCCATTCTTGTTCATATGAAAAACGGAAATCATTATCTAAGACCAGAACATGGACAGCACAGCTTTGTTGCCATTAATTAAAAATGGATATTTTATGAAGCTCATTTATCTGTTTTTGCCTTTTATTTTTTTAGCTTGCTCTTCAGATTCGAATAAGGGATTTGATAATCTTGAAGGAATCAAAAAGAATTTCATCACTAATATTTTGAAGGAAAGCGTGTTAGATGAAGGGCCATTTCAAATGAATTATCATTTAAGAACCATTTTATTTTCAGACAATGTGGTAAGCCTTTTAGGAGATGTGTTTGTATTTGATCATGTACCACATGGTTGGACGCAATACGAAGGCAAAACATACATCAAAATAAACAGCTTTTTCAAAGAGATCTCACTCAATGATCTGTTCCCTCAACCTAGTCAAAAAGAGTTTTTAAGGAGCTATTGTGAAAATTTCCTTAAACAGAATGGAGGTTGTAACTACTTTCAACCCTCTGATCCATTACTTGACTACCTAGATCAAGAACTCATCAAAGTATTTGTGGTAGATCATGAGTCTCTGATTTTAGTTTTTCAACCCTATGCAGTGGGCGGATTTGCTGATAGGCCGTACACAGTCAAAATTCCATTCGCTACACTAATCGGAAAATGGCAGGCAGGAAATCCTTTGGAAAAGCATTTACCAATTACTAAAAACTTTCTTTCCTCATGGGATAGTAAAAACTGGATAAGCGATGTCCAAGAAGATCATTCGATTGCATATCAAAAGGATAAATAAGTGCTTTGGGAATCAGCAATCTCTGTATTGCACCACTGACATTAGGAAAAACCGTGCGCTGTCAATGCACGGTTTAACAAAAAACCGTGTAACAGCAACGATACAAACCATAATATTCTAGCTATTAAACAGTTATAATCTTTAGAAAAGACAGAAAACAGCCATACCTAGGTAGCTGAAGGGACGTAGTTTCGTCCCTAAAGAATATTTAAGTTCTTTTTCTGGCATGCTCTTGCATCACTTCTTCGTCGCTTTTCAAGCGATTCGATTGCATGAATTTCTCAGGATATCGTGTGCCAGAAAATGCACCTATGGGAGCTATTGTATCTAACCTCTGTAGATCTTCGGCCGTTAATTTAACCATGGTTGCTGATAGGTTTTCTTCCAAATGGCTAACATGTTTAGTGCCTGGAATCGGAATGAGGTTATCTCCTTGCGCTAGTACCCATGCTAAGCAAAGCTGAGCTGGGGTGCACGCTTTTTCAGCTGCCATTTCGACAATCTGCCGAACAATACTCTGATTTTTTTCCATATGCTCTTTTTGAAAACGGGGGAACATTTTTCTACAATCACCTTCATCATAGACATCAGATGTCTTACCTAAAGCAGTAAGATATTGACGCCCAAGTGGCGCGTAGGGGACAAAAGCTATCCCGAGCTTACGACATACCTCTAGGGTTCCATCGATTTCTGGTGTACGGCTCATTAAGGAATAATCTGTCTGTAAAGCAGCAATCTGATGCCTTCCTTCGGTAAAACGGAGTAGCGCGTTATTAGCTCTTTCGATAATTTCCTGACTTGCCTCTGAAAGACCCACATGATGAATTTTACCTTCTGCGAGCAATTGAGCCATAGCATGCATGCTAGCTTCAATATCTGCCCCATCACGTGCAATACGGTGTAGATAGAATAAATCTATATAACCGATCCCAAGACGATTTAAACTATCTCTACAACTTTCTAGAATATGCTCAGGGCTATTATCTATCACTCGCTTAGTTAAGTCCTCTGGATCCCTTCTTACTCCGCATTTTGTTGCAACCAAATAGGTCTCTCTTGAGATGCCATACAAAAATGTACCCAGCAATCTCTCATTGTGTCCTAATCCATATATGGCAGCGGTATCGAAGAAATTACACCCCAGTTCCAAGGCTCTATACAACGTTGCTATGCTGTCAGGTATATTTGCTCGGCCATAAAACTCTGACATGCCCATACAACCTAATCCAATCATAGAGACTTCAGGTCCACTTCTACCTAATTTACGCCTCTTTAAACCAAATAACTCTTCAGAAAATAAACTATGCATCATCGTATATTGCCCTCTATCAAATTATTGATTGTCAGCTCGTAAAGAGCGCCCTTTGGGCTCGGGGCCTTCACGGAGCACACATTTGGAATGTAATAGCTCTACGGCTTCGGCTGAATCCTTTACTTTGGTGGCACTGCGTGCAAGCATTTCTTCTTCAAAGTCAGAGAGTACTACTTCCCTTAGCCCAATTTCTCGCCATTTAGACCAGCTTGTACATGCTATTGAGATGCTCCGGGCGAGAGCTAGTGCATCTAGGAGAGCTTGATTCGCCCCTTGTCCTTTAAATGGGCTCATAGGATGAGCTGCATCTCCAATCAACGTAAATGAGCCCACATTTTCCAATGATTCTGGCTTGAGTAGCTCGCGGTCGTACAAGGGATAACCTGTAATTTGTGTGGTTAGGGTTGCTGATAAGATTTGAGGAATGGGCTGGTGCCATGTGGCTCTACGGCATGCTTCTTCTTTAAGAGCTTGAGGTCCTTTTGCACTTAAGGCCTTAGCTTCTTCCTCAGGCATAGGGAAACTAAATTGCCACATGACCGAGTCTAACGAGTATGGCATCATGTAGATCCGCTCGTAACCATTAACTGTTTGAAAGACGGTAGCTGAATCGAGCAAAGAACTCTGAAGTTCCTTCAGAGCCTCTAAAGAACAAATACCCAAAATGACCACATAACCAAGGTAGCGCAAAGGATTCGTATCCTCACCAATCAATAAGCTTCTCACAACACTACGAATGCCATCGGCACCAACCACTAGGTCTGCCTTAGCATTCTTCATCTCTCCGTTCACTTGAAAGCTCAGTTCAACACTTTTATCTTCAAGTTGTTTGAAAGAGACTAAGCGGTGTCCCCACTCTACGGGAGTGTGATTTTTCAATTGCTCGAGCAATGCTGAGCGTAAGGCCTGCCTTGGGATATGCACATTTTTACGCTTTGGAAATTTTTTGATGTTCTCATGCGTCCTCATTCCCCATTCAACGATTTCCTTTCCATCTGTAGTATGCACTACATGACGGGTGGAATAAATCCCCTCTTTTAAAGAGAAAAGGCCAAACTCTCTCATAGCCTTACTTGCTTGTTGCAAGGTGAGTCCATATCCTTGAGCCCTTGCATCGACATTGCTATCGCGCTCATAAAGAGTGAATGGAATACCACGATGCAAGCAAGCTACAGCAAGTGCGACGCCTGCTATACCTGCACCAATAATGGCTAGATGCGGATATTTTTCTGAATTTGCTTTCGGGTAATGAGCGCCAGAAATTAAGCCTGATCCAGAGCAATGATCGCATAAAACTTGAGTGATCTTAGGTCGAACCGAAGAGATCCCCTGACTCTTAGCTTTTTCAAATTCATTCATTGCTATTAGGTAGCGAATTCTCGCATTTTTCCGAAGCTTCAAGTTTTTTTTGCCACATCCACAACATTTCGGACAAATAGTCCAGCAAGTCTCTTGGTTTTCCACTTTCTTTATTCTTCTCTATTTTGCATATCCGTTTATTGTCTCTTCAGAGATACATTGTTTCAATTGAAATTTAGTGAATATCTAAGAGACTGTTAACGGATTCGGCTTCTGTCAATTTTTCGGTTCTTTTCAATCATAAGGGGTAATATACGATTGTTGATATTACCCCTTATGATTGAAAAGAAAATTGGCTAAAATAATCCAAAAACTTGACCAAGTCAGAATTCATTAACAGTCTCTAAGGGTCTCGAAAGGTGGGGAGGAAAAATGTCTCTAGTCAGTGTATGAGTGGTCGACGCTCCAAGGATCAAAGCTCGTTCTCCTCCGTTGATCTCTAAAGACTCTAGATCAAGAGTCGTAGAAGCATCGATCTCCCCTAGCTTCAGCCATTTAATCTGAAACGGAAGAATGGCGAGGTGTTTACCGAATTCCCAATCCTGTGTGCAAAGGCTTAGTATTAGAACTGCTATGTGATAAACAAGCGTTATCACTAAAGTAAGAAAAACGACCGCATATGTGACGCGGAGGGCATATGTCTCCCAGCTTACTAGTTTGAGAGTGCTTGAGGGAAGTAAATCAAGAGCTGAACCAACTGTCGTTCCAATAAACGGGACGAAATAGTTGAGCCCAAGCTTGCTGCGCCCAGCAATTGTTCCATTCGGATGGACCCCTATCCAAGCATCTTTGGATACTTGATGCTGTAAATTGAGCATAGCGAGGAAAAGATGCTTGTATTCTTCATCACGACAAAGAAGATGAACGGCATACTTTCCATTACTATCTTTAGGAATGCGATCCTTTGGGATATCTCCGTGAACGATGAGTTGGTTGATCGCTGCGATCCCAGTAGCTATCGAAGTACGGTCAATAATAGAGTGGCAGTGGTGAACAATAGGAAGTCCAGACATTTTAGCCAAAAAGTCAACGAGTATGAGTCTCTCATGAACAGCGAGGTCCGGGTTATCTAAGTGGAATATAGTGTCATCTACAAGCTGCTTTTCTATTGATCGATTGGCAAAATGGCAACGTGCCTGAGCGGCACTTTTCAACTCTTGATAACCAGCCGCATTAATCTCTTTTTCTAGCGCTATCCCGGAAGTCTCTTCAGGTATCAGTGGTGCAATGCGCGACCAGATGGTAAGCATATGATGCACATGGATCGGATGTAAACGCACACGGCAACCATCCACTTCAATGATATCCCCATCTTTGAGATCTTTTAGGGCCTGATGTTCATCAAGAATTTCTTTCCTCTCATTCGGCATTCCAGGAGGCTGAATGACTCCAGCACTAGTAAGAGAGTCAACAACATAGGTAAGTTCGTATACATCCCCTCTTCTGACTAAAGTTTTGCTATGTTTGCCATAAGCTCTTTCCGTGCGAAAAATATCCTCTGCTTGCTGTCTGGCTTTTCTATTGCTGTCAGGGCGCCCTCCGTAGCAAATAGAGCCATGCTCATCTTGCAAAACGCGGGCCATCATGAGGTCGAGAGAAGATTCATCCAAGCTTGGGGTGATCGCATTATACACTTGGTGGACCTTGCCATCACTGCCAATAAAAGTCATTCCATTCAAAGAACTATGACTAAAATACTGATTGCCAAGATCAAGAATTTTGTTAACTCCTAATAGCCCCTTTGGATCAATGCTAGCATAAAACCCTGCACGAGGGATATCGCTACCACAAATACTCTTAATTTCCCCACTCTGCCCCCTATTTGCCATTTCAGCTTCCAACATGGCCTCCCTAGAGGCATAGGTTGCAGCCCCGTGGCACTTTGGCTCCTCTTCTAATGAGTCCCGTAAGATTACAGTACTACTTCTCTCATTATTATAGTAAACCACGGGTTTGAACAACTGAGCATGATTAATCATAAATAAATCCATTTAATAATGTATGATTATATCAAAAACAGATCATTCATACTTATTGTAAAATATTTTTTAACTATAATAAAACATAGTTTTTTTTAACATTTCATCATCTTGTCCTCTGAGCCAAGACAACTACCCATAAGGCAGGTGCTCATAAAATATTTATTCGCCTCTTGTTGTTTCATATTTTCTCCTCTCTACTCCGATGAAATCGATGTCACTCAACCACTTCGGATAGAAAGCCTTTTACCTCTAAAAAACCGCATGTATTCTCTCGCTATAGAGCCTGCTATTCCAGAGAATTTTGCTGCATTAAGTTCTAGAGGGGCTGATGAATCAAAAACATTTAGCCTTGTTGGGGAACTCAAAAATGACGATCTCTACTGGGGTCCCGAAAAAGTTTTACTCGCCTTCTTTACAGATCGCCGATCACTCTCTGAACCTATCTTTAGTTTAGGATTGTGCCCTGAAATGATGCAGCCTCAATATGGTCATTTAGACAAAACTAGACTTATAGCTGAATGTAATGAATTCAACCGATCTGACCAGGGAAAGCTCTCTTTACATTTTGGGGATTGGGGCCATTACCCTTATTGCATCATGCAAGGCACTTGTGAAAATCACAAAATCGATACGGCCTTTATTGGTCTTAATCATGAAAGTGGCGCTGTTTTTCGCGTCTTTTTATTCCAACCTAAGAATACCTCACCCGAGATAGAAATAAAGGCACGCAATCTTTGGAAAACCTTTTTTGAGCAAACGAAAATGCTACCAGAACCCCTACTATATAAAGCACACGGCCAAGAACTTCACACTGGATTCACCTTATTAAAAATACTTGATCGTACAGTAAAAGTCACTGCTGAAAGACGTAAATCAGATAGATGCATTCGACTGACTGTAGAACCTGATTCACCCCAGACAGAATTTAAGCTTGAAGCCACATCCACTATATTTAAGGGAAAAGAGTGGCGCCTCGGTGATCCTTTGCTTAAATTAAAAGGGGCCTATATCCTTGATAAAGGTTGGGTTCACCTCTCAATGATGACCTCTATATTCCTCAATGAAGTTGACGAATTTACCCCTGTATCCTTATTTAAGTGTTCTCTCTTGAGGGATATACCCCTAGATCCTCTTACAGCTTCTCTAGGAACGTGCTTGAGATAGTCTTATGCGATCTATAAAGTTGATCTTCTTTCTCTGCCATTTCCGTCTCCTATTTGGAAGTGACATAGTCGTGGAGCTTCTCGTCACTGATCAGGATAACAAATTCTGGCAGACAGAAAATCAGACGCATATGACGATTGGCCATATTAAGAATGTAGATGCTACAAAGTTGATACAGGCAGTGGATACATTTAACAATGATCACAAAGAACTATTAGAACAATCCGTCTATCAAGGCTTTATCGTAGAATCCTTCAACACAAATTGTTTTAATAATGGATATCACATCCTAGAAGTAAACCCCGATACAACGAATCGATTTGCAAGCATAAATAGCATGCTGTACGATTTTCTCATTGCTCAATCATTCTGCCCCCTTACAGATAAAACCACCCCAAAAACCATAAATCCCAATGGATACACCCCCCATATCGAATTTCTCGAAACACTCCCTGAAAAAATCCCCGCCAAAGGTGATGTGATCCATTTTGCAGATTGACATCTAAAGTGTAGAATTTTATAAGCTTACTTCGAGTACTCTATGCCGTGCGACAAAGTAGGTTGATGTTGCTTTCTTACATACAAGACGACATAAAATACTATGCATAAACACGTACAAATTAAGGCAAGCACACTTATTGGCCCAGTACTACCATCAAACTTACTTGCTGCAATCCATACTAAACCTGATGTTAAAAACAACCTAAGTGACTGTGTCAACGACATTGCTGCACCTTTTAGATTACCACCTAGATATGTCATAGAATAGGTAAAGTAGATTGTCATTGCCAGAGCACTGCCCAAACTAGTTATTGACATCGCAATAATAAGCAATAGTGGAGAGGCAGGCTCCATCGACGTTAGTAATACAAGAAAAAGTACACCCACTATGTATGTAAAACTTCCAATGGCTTTAGTAGCAATCATCCCGATTTTTTTAATTAAGGAGGCACCTCCCATACTACCTACAAAAAATGCTCCCATAATCGCAGTCTGATAATATCCAAAAATTTCTTTTGAAACTTGTAAATGATCAACAAAAATCAAAGAAAGGTTGGAAATAAAAACAATCACCATACTGAAAGCTAAACACCAGATCAGCGTATGAGCCATAAATGGAAAATTTGTGAGAAGGGCTGAATAGTTTTTCAAAATCGTAGACAGGCTAAATTTTGTTCTTCCTTCTACTGGCAATGTTTCTTTAATAAAAAACCAGACACTCAAAAATGCAAGAATTGCAAGAAGAGCAATCAAGTAAAAGTTCACCCTCCAGCCCACATACAGGCTGATCCAATTTCCTAACATTGGCGCTAAGGCCATCATCCCTCCAATAGTACCATTACACACTGATACAAGTCGTGATGATTGGTCCGAAGGGTACACATCAAAAAATAAAGTTAACCCAGCACTTGCAATCGATCCACATCCTAGACCTTGGAAGAAGCGAAAGGCAATCATCCAGCTCAATGAATCAGTGACTGCACACCCTACGCTTCCCAACATAAAAATAAATAATCCACTACAGAGGATCGGTTTTCTTCCATATGCATCTGAAGCTGGACCAAAAAAGAGACAAGACAAACAGAGCCCCAAGAAGTTCATGCTTAAAAGCATCTGTATTGTATCTTCATTCGTTCCGAAATAATTGATCATCTGAGGAAAACTAGGAGTATAGATATCAGTCTCAATGTAAAATGCAATAAAGGCAAAAAGAATGATCCCTATAAACGATATCTCCTGAAATTTATTTCTAAAAAATGAGCTCATTTCCAACCTTTTAATTATTTGAATATAAACTAGATTCTGAATTGTTTCCACTAAAAGCTTTTTCCTGCTATACCTTTGTAAAGCCAACGGCCTGTTTGCCAAATGTTAGAAGAGCACACCCTGCCTGATTCAATCATCACCGAGTGCCTAAAAACTCATTACGGTATTCTGGTTGCGAGCTTGAAGTTTCTACCAATAGGGGCTGACATAAACGCTCGAATATATAAAGCTGAGACACTTGATCAGAGATCTTACTTTATCAAAGTGAAATTGGGGTATCATCATGATCTAGGTCTTGAAATTGTAAAACTTTTGAAGCAAAGAGGGATCGATCAGATCATTCCCCCTATTCCAACAATTCACGGGAAATCAAGCCAACCCATTGATGATTACACTCTTATTGTATACCCGTTTATCAAAGGAGAAGATGGCTTCAGTCGCAGTCTAACAGATGGTCAATGGATAGAGCTTGGCAAAGCGTTGCGGCTTGTTCATGAAGTTGATGTCCCATTATCTCTACAAAAGAGGATTAGACAAGAGACATTCTCACCAAAATGGCAAGATGCCATGCGAGCAATATACCCTCATGTAGAAAGTAGCCTCACCACTGATGAAATAGGCTTAAAACTGCAAAAGTTCATGAAAAAAGCGATGCCAGACATTCATCGCCTCGTAGATCGCGCCGAAGAGCTCGGGAAAACACTTCAGAGCCACCCACCCAAATTTGTCTTATGCCACTCTGATATTCATGGAGGCAATGTGCTCATCCATGACAACTCTAATATCTACATAGTAGATTGGGATGAGCCTATCATGGCACCAAAAGAGCGCGACCTCATGTTTATAGGAGGTGGCGTTGGGAACGTTTGGAATCACCCCACTGAAGAAGTGCACTTCTATCAGGGCTATGGGAAAACGGAAATTCATCCGATAGCCCTAGCCTACTACCGACACGAACGAATTGTAGAAGATATGGCCATCTACAGCCAGGAGCTCCTTTTGAAAAGAACTGGTGGTCAAAGTAGGATAGAAATGTACAGACATTTCATAGCTATGTTTGAACCTCAAGGTGTCGTAGACATTGCGTTCAAAAGATCATAGATTTGTAAATGTTTATGAGACTATCCCACTTTTTCCTAATTGATATGAAAAAAATATTGTTCCTCTTCATTCTCACATTGCATTCTTTGTCAGCTACTTATCTTTTTCAGTTTGAAGAAGAGTTAAAAGAAGAGCAAAAGTTAGAACTATTTGAGCTCATTATGAAAGGAGAAGCCCCTCGCCTATTTTATGACTCTGATCCGATCGATTTGAAGCAGGCATGTCATCAACTAGTACCTAGTATTTCTCTTCAGTGGATTCCCCCTTCTATTTGGCAGCTTGGTGTTTTGTACCTTTTTTTTCATGAGCCGATGATTAGAGAGGGAATTTTAGCTTATTGCCATGAGGAATGGGAACCTTTGGAATATGAAGAGGTCATTCATTCTTTATTACCTACAGCTGAAAGGTTAGAGGAGATTGTAAAATGTTTCGATCATCATTCACTATCTCGACCCCATCTGTCTGAGCTTTTCTTCCAGATGAACCAATCACTGGTTACTCTTTATCAAAGAGCAAATAGCTCTGATATAGAAATGTTACAATTCATTATTTCTAAGCTCCCCCCTTTCCGTGAATGGCGCGAAAGAGAGTTTCCATTTTGGCGCTCATCTTGGATTCATAATCTTGATGCTGTAAAGCTCTTTTATAGCGCCATAAGGGATATCAATTTATTGTCTGAAGTGATCAAGATCGAAAGGAGAGCGCATGAAAATGGGGAGTGGGTCCTCTATCGAGGTTATTCTGGATCGGGATATCCCTCAACACTACAATTAAATGCTGCAAGTAGCCATGCCCTTTCATTTGGATCGACTCTACTTGGAGGTGCTTTTTTCTCTCTTGAAGCTGCAGCCATTACTTATGCTAAGCCAGACATGCCATCGATTCATAGCTTCATGGCACTGAGAGTCTCTCCAGAGGAGATGAGAGACCTTTTCCGGATAGGCCCCTTACACCCTTTTATCCAGCTCCTCTCTGATGGTGAAATGTTCCACGCTCACACAAAAATCGCCACAAAAAATTCAGAAAGCATAGCTCGAAATGGCTACTTTATGAAATGTAACAAAAACTGCATCGATCCAGTTGGCTATATGACCGCACCTAGTATGACGACAAAAGAACTAGAAGAGAGATTCCTCGAGCTTTGTGAGCGGTCGAGCCATATTTTTTATTCATTAGGTAAAGCTCTCTAAAGTCAAAAGATGAGCTACTTTTTTCATCTCCCTTTTTCCCTTTTCATTGAAAAATTGGATGATTTTTTTGGGCATCATTTTCATTAAGTAGAGCTTACACTTCATAGTGAATGTAGACTCTTTGAAAGCTTCTTGGTTCGCTTCAGCCAATTTTTGTGAAGCTTCGACAACTCCTCTCATCGTTTTTTCATACTCATTAAAAGCAAAGAGGTGATCCCCATTCGATCTCTCAATTTCCCGTGCTAGAATATAGGCTCCGAGCATTGCAAGACTCGTTCCCATCGCTTGAACCGAATGGGCTGCATCTCCTATCAAGACAACGTGGCCTTTTGACCAATGAGGCATTCTCACTTGAGCGATCGAATTAAAGTAACACTGATCACTCTCTTTCATTAGAGCAACGAGACGAGGGATCTGCCAGCCTAACCCTTGAAACTCTGTTTCATGAAAGCCCTCCTCTTCTGATTTATATGCAAGACACGCATAAGAATGGCTCCCGACAGCATAAGCTGTCACGAGCTTTCCTTTATCAAAATAGACAATTTCCGAACGCTCTAGTTCAAAGATATTGGGGATCGGGAAGACACAAAATTGAATACCATATCTTTTGAGAAATGCAGCATCTCTTCCAAAAACCAACCGTCTCACATTCGAATACTGCCCATCAGCTCCCACCACAATATCAAACTCTCTCGAGCTCATCTTCTCAAAATGCACCATCTTTCCATCGATATTTGTGATGGAATCACCATAAATGACTTCAATCTCACCCACTTTTTTAGAGAGGATTTGAGCAAGATCCCATCGATTTATTTCAATTTCCCCCTCCGATGAGTGCCCTAAAATATCCCCATCAAACTCGAAAACTCTCTGATCAGAGGAGACGAATTTAGAGGATATAATATTCACATTCGCGTCTAAGAGATCTTGATAAATCCCCATTCTTTTTGCCACTTCGAGAGCGGTTCCACGTACATCAACTTTATAACCACCCCCTCTTACATAAGAATATTTTTCAACAATAGTTGGAGAAAAACCCCGTTGCTTTAACCAGTAGGCCAGTGTATAACCAGCAATTCCAGCACCTGAGATAAGGATTTTTTCATTTTTCATAATTACTGTCTCTCCATGTAAATCATCGTGAGCATCATACTACTTGACCGACGGTCGGTCAAGTGCTATCATTCATTAAAAAAGGATTAACACGTGATCAAACCTGTAAATCGTAAAGATGAGATTCTCAAAGTAGCTCGAAACCTCTTCTTGACTAAGGATTATGATAAAACAACCATGGTAGACATCATGGAGACTTTAGAAATTGCTAAAGGCACTATTTATCATTATTTTAGGTCAAAAGAGGCTCTATTTGAAGCGGTCATCGAAGACATCGTTCAAGAAAATATTCAACACATGAAGGCTTTGGTCAAGAATAGCTCAAAAAATGCCCTAGAAAAAATCGAGCTTCTGGTGAAAGCAGGGAACTCATCTCAAGAAAACGAAAAGATCTTAGAACAGCTTCATAAACCCGCTAATGATGCCTTGCATAGTAGACTCCTTGCGGCGACTTTGATGAAGCAGGCACCGCTATACGCAGAAATCATCCAACAAGGCTGTGATGAGGGAATTTTCAAAACAAAAGCCCCTCTCGAATGTGCTGAGTTTATTCTTTCAGCAGTTCAATTCCTCACAGATACGGGTATTTATCCTTGGACTGAAGAAGATTTAAAGCGACGTAGACAAGCTTTTCCAATATTCATTGAAGAGCTATTACAAGCCTCACCTGGATCTTTTCACTTTCTTCTTTGATCTTAAAAAAAGAGCATTAAGAATGCCATGAGACCCATGCCGATGTCTTCTGTAAGGGTTACTGTCGAGAGAGGGACATCAAGTATGGTGCCCATGCAAGCGCAGCGGACATCTAACCCTTTACGAAGGGCTTGGATGACGCCGAAAGCCCCGAGTGTTGTAACGATGATCGTAATGATGTTGATGAGGAATGGCTTAAAACCTGAAAGGTAACCAAGGCCGAGGCCAAGTTCAATAAAAGGGTAAAGGTAGGAATAATGGCTAGAACGTTTCCCTATAAAGTCATATTTTTGAAATCCATTAGCAAATTGTCCGAGGTGAAAGAGCTTTAAGAGGGCAAATTGGCAAAGGAGCATCCCCATAAAAAAGGGCATCCACATAGGCATTCTATAACTCAGAGCTAGAGCTCCAAGAGCCGCAACAACGATCAGCATGAATAATGGGATATACCGTTTCATGACCATTAGTATAGTCAAAAAAAAATTATGATACCATGCTAAATTTCTCTCTGTTGTACTCTTTATAGTGAATATGAGTACTCCTTATAAACCAGCTTGGTGGCTCCCTGGCCCCCACTTACAAACGATTTGGCCGAGCAAGACAAGACGAACTGTGGCAATTGACCTCATTCGTGAAAGACTTACTCTTCCTGATGGGGACTTTCTTGATCTAGATTGGACCACGGGAAATGAGGGAGATCCTCTAGTCTTGATGCTCCATGGCCTTGAGGGATCTATCCATTCCCATTATGCAAAAGGGATGCTGGCAGCTCTTCAAAAAAACGGCATGAGAGGCCTATTCATGCATTTTCGAAGCTGTAGTGGTGAGATGAATCGGAACCTCCCCTCTTATCATGCGGGAGATACTAAAGATCTTCGGTATGTATTAGAAATATTGCAACCCCGCTATCCTACAATCGCTGCCATAGGAGTTTCCCTGGGAGGAAACGTCTTGTTGAAATATCTCGGAGAAACGGGCTTGAATAACCCCATCTCTGCAGCAGTTGCCGTCTCTGTTCCTTTTAATCTGAGCCGCACTGCCGATAAACTAGACAAAGGCTTCTCCTCGATCTACCAAAAACATCTACTCTCTAGTCTCCAAAAGAAAATTGCCAAAAAGAAGGTCCCAGAGCACCTCAAAAATGTAAAAAGCCTCAAATCTCTCCGAGATTTTGACCACCATTTCACAGCACCTGTCTACGGCTTTTCTAGTGGGGAAGACTATTACAAGGACTCAAGCTCTTGTTATTACATCCCAAAGATTACAAAGAAAACTCTCATCATCCAGGCTAGGAACGATCCATTCCTACCAAAAGATGCTATTCCTGACCACGTTCCACCTAACGTAGAGCTAGAGGTCTACGATAAAGGAGGCCACGTCGGTTTCATGACAGGTAGTGTCCCTTGGAAAGCTACCCACTGGCTCGAAGATCGCATCCCTGCTTATATTAAACTCGCTATAGAATCATAGAACTAAAAGGAGCGCCCAGTGAATCCAACAGAACATCCCCTTCATAGCTCCAAAACAGAAATCAGACTGCAGTGGGTTGCTATTATCTGTATGGCTATCGGACTCATTACCTCGATTTATTATCACGCAAAAACTCTTAAAGCAGAGCACATTGAAAGTGAAATCAATTCACATCTTCACCTCAATGATCGATACCACCAAATACTGTTTACCCTATTGGAAAACGACTCTGAAGTTTTCAAAAAAACAGATCAAGACTCCATGCAGAAAAACAAATACCTCATGTATGAACTATTTGAACTGTTTGCAACTGTCAATTTATTAGAAAGCCACTTTAAGGAGCTGGGTTCAGAAGTCAAATCTTGTTGGACAAAAAGGATGGAATTTCTCTTTTCCAAACCTTCTATTCAACATGCTTGGAAATCTCATCGTAGCTATGCAAGAGAAATCTATAAGCCTGAATTCATTGCATCTATTGAAAAAGTAGTGGCTGAAGCTCCTTTTCCAGATTCCCCCTAAATCGAGTAGTTTTGGCGTCGCCAGAACCCAATTTTTGACTTCACTTGGGTAGTTAGATTCGAGGGAAAAGGGGGAAGTGAGACTAGTTTTTTTTCAGGTGGTCTTAAAAAGGGGTCTATCGAATAGAGGATTTCTTGAAGATAAACGCGAACTAGAGCAGTAACTCGGATGCAATATCTAGAGTTTTCCCAGTTTGGAATCTTATAGTCCATGAGATCTACTTTACCATGATCTGCTTCAACAAAAGCTTCCCCTCGATGGAGATGTTTTTGAATAATGCGCCCCATGACCCCTATAGGTCTCACGCTGATCTCTTTATTTTCTGGAAAATACTTAGCCATAACAGCGCCAATAAATGCTGGCAGCCACATCGACATCTTTTGATACTTCCCTTGAGCGACCCAATAGGGACTTCGAGAGATTCCTCTGAACTCCCTTTTGTGACCATCAAAACCGACCGTCATCAAAAGGTTTCCATAGGCTTCAATGTATTTCTTTATCGTAAAGTCATTCCAATCTAGGTCTCTATGATCTCTAATGGAAAAATTGGGCGTTTTGGATGCATAGAGAATGTACTTAAGTTTACCACGCTCAAACGTTGTAGATAGATGACCGACCCCTACTTCATGATGATAGAGAATCTCCTTTAATCTAGGGGCCTTTTCCTTTCCTTCAAGGATATTCCTCACAAACCCCTTCCATTCTTCATTGCTAAATCCTGAATATTCTTGATGTTTTTCCTCAAACGGAGTCCATCTCGGATCGAGGTACTCAACAATATGATTCAGTACACCTCTATTGTCTGTTTTTGACATCCATTTACTCATCTGAGAAAACTTGAACCACCCTGGAGCATTTTCTTCTGTGAGGAGCTCCATTCGAAGATAGATAGGCTCCTCATCTCTGTAGACAGTAGCTCCAAAAAGACCGCTAGCTATTTCTCTTGGACGAACATCGATGGAAGCCATAACTAAATGAAACTTTAAAGTATCTCTGCTTGAGATAATAGAAAATAAACGGATGCAGCTACAACCATTCCTGGAAGAGCGAGTTTCAATCCCTTTAAAAAGAGGACCCTTCCCGCTTCTATACAAAAATCTGCTCCACTTGGGGCAACATTGGGTAAGGACTGCGGGTGGCCCATATAAAATTCTTCGACTTTAAAACAAGTACCAGATCCAACTCCTAATATGCCAACCGCCATCATCCCTGCACCAATAGTCTCCGTTACTACAGGATAATATTGATTACCCTGCATCACTGACTCAACCGTTTTTAACATAAATCCCTCTTCTAAAGGGGCTGATATTAACACATTCTTGTTTTTTCCATCGGATAAATTTATTCGTCAAATTCCTTACATTTTTCTTCCACAACATCCCCATGTTTATTCAGGCAAAAGGTTTTGGGTGTCATATGAACAGGTTTGATTTTAAGAGCGCCCCAATAGCTCCTTTCATTCCCCTCATAGCAAACTAAAAGTTGCTCTCCGGGAGAGATTTTTCGCTTAGCTACATAGATGAGCTCAAAAGGTGATGCTTCAAGACCTTCTGAATTTTTAGGGATGCGCACAAATTGAGCCGTAATATTTGGCTCTTCCGAATGATTGATAAAACGGGTAAAATTCCCCTTTTTTTCAGCGTCTAAATCGACCGAATAAAGGCGGCGTGGGTGATAACATCGATCGGGATCCCAGCGGCACTGCTCCACTTTATTTAATTGGAGGTCTGGAATCAGGCCAAAGACATAATTAGAATCATTCTCCATATGTTGAGGACATATGTATACCTCTCCTGCGTATGGAGCAATCGGCTCCCCTTTCAAGATAGGTTCAGCCTTGTGATGCAGAAACACACCAGAGCCCAAGTTGCCTTTCAATTTTTTGATCAGTAAATGAGTAGGAAGACCATCCTTTTTAATCGCTTGAAGAATAGCAGGAAGTCCTTTTATGACCTCTTCACTTGCCGCAGGGATCTTGATCTTATTCTGTTTGATTTTCTGCACACAAAATAACAGAAGCTCTTCACTAATTTCTTGTCTTTGTAAATTAAAATCCATAAATCAATCTATTCCATAAATTCAATATTATTTGAAAACCCAAACATAAGAGACAGTCTCTAACAACTAATATACCCACTGTTCGGTTATACCCAAATGCATTTGCATTTTCAAGTAAAGTTATACCCAAGTGGACTCAAAAGATAGCCTCCCCCCCCTGCAGTCTCCTGAGAGAGTATACCCCTCTTGTTCAATTTTTGTTCCAAAATAATGTGGATCGATCATGTGAGGCTATCTTACTAATGGTTACAGAAACAATTACAGAAAATATTGGAAATTTCCCTTCTGCAATTGCAATCACTCCAGATAGTCTCTATGCATATGTAGTTAATGGTTGGAGCACATATATATCGATCATAGAAATAGCCACAAATACTGCAACAACATGGCCAATTTTTGATAAAAAACCTCAAGCTTGTAGCATTGCTATCACACCTGATGGTCGTTACTCCTATATAGGAGGCTACGATAACAATAAAATCGTTGTCTTGTCGATCCCGACCAATGAAGTAGTTGCAACAATACCTACGAACCAACCATCTGGCATTGCTGCTTCACACACTTATATTTACGTAAGTAATTATGTTAACTCTATTTCAGTTATCGATACTGCGACCCAAACAGTCTCAGCAACCATTCCCCTTCCTTCTCCCTACATGTGGCCAACTACAATCGCTCTTTCAGAAAAAGAAAGACGCGCCTATGTCTCTTGTTCTAAAAATGTTGTTGTTATAGACTTGGATCAAAATAGTATTTTAGAAACTATAGAAGCTAAAACAGAATTTTACAGCTGCGTATGTCCCGGTGGACTTACCATTGTGAAAAATACATTCTAGCGATAGATCTATACCTCTCTTTATGTTAGAGTAGCTGAGTGGTGATCTATGCATTTGTTTATCATACCAGGAAACCCTCCCGCTCTCCATTTTTACGAGTTATGGGCCGAGGAGATCAAGAAAGAATATAAAGCCTCTTCGGTCTACATATCCCCCTACCCTTTTCTTCCAAATAGGGAAGACTCTCTCGATTATTTGAACCAGGTGGCAGCTATTCATAGGGAAAACCTTGTTACTTTCCAGAAAAAGGCCCAGGCTCAGGTAACCGTGATAGGTCACTCACTCGGAGGTTGGATGGCGCTTCGCCTTTTGGAAAACCACCCCGACCTCATTGAAAACTGTCTTCTACTCTACCCATTCCTAAGGAGGCCAAGCCTCAAGGGAAGGATTGTTTTGAGGTCAATGAGACAGATCGTAAGACTTTCTTTTCTTAAGGAAGCATTACTTAAACACCGTAAAAAACTCGAAAGGGTTTTTGATGAGCTCCCCTATGTAACCGATCAAGAACTAAGAACGAGCTTATTATTGATTGATCATGAATATACAGTGATAGGTAGATATAGTGGCCCTTTAGAAATCCCTCAGCACCTTTCTAATAAACTCCATATGCTCTACTGCGATCGGGATAAATGGTGCCCTACCCCCACTATTCGGGCCTTGCAAACATCAATTTCCTCAGAAAAAACAGAAGCTCGGCATGGATTCATTACGTCAAAAGAAGAGAGGGCTATCGTATTAAAAACACTATTCAGTAAAATCGGCATACCATGTTAGACCCAAAACCTTTTTACTACGCCCGCCACGGAGAAACCGACTACAACCGGCAAAACCGAGTCCAAGGTAAGCTTGATATCCCATTAAACCAAACGGGCATCAGCCAAGCAATTGAGGCTCGGAAGACCCTTATCCATGCAGGCATCCAAACCATTTGCTATAGCCCCCTACAAAGAGCCAAACAAACAGCCGAGCTCTTTCAAGAAGTGCTCCACTGCCCTCTCATAGCGATTGACGAGCTACAAGAATTTGACTTAGGCCCCCATGCAGGTCAATCCAAAGGGGAATGGTTTTACAAATGGAAACAAGGAGAGCCCCTCTCTGGAGCCGAACCCTATTCTGCCTTTCTCGAAAGGGCGCTCGCGGGAATTAACAAAGCCCTTGCTCATCCAGGCCTTGTGCTTATCGTAGCGCATGGCGGCACCTACCGAGCCGTCGAGAAGGCCATCGATCAACACCGCCCCTCTGATCAACCCATCCCCAACTGTACACCCTTCCTCCATAGCCCCCTACAAAATGGCTCCTGGTTGATCACTCCATAGCCAGACTAGTGCCCAAATCCATTACCAAGAATAAGATAGACTTAGCCTTGTAAAAGGGATATCATTTCCTTCCATACCGCGCATCAGGAAAGGATCTAATGGCAGTGGAATCGATCATCAAGACTGAAAAAAAGGGAGATAAATGGTACCTTTTAAGTCTCTTTTTTACCTTATTTTTACTGACCTATACGCTCGTTTGCTTTTTACCAATGGAAGGACTTTTTGCAAGGCTCTCCACGTGGACCCTTCCTGTCTTCATCTATTTGTGGCTCCAAAATGAAGATCCATGGACTTATCTCAAATTAAATACGACCAAGGGGCTCTTCTTTGCTATTGGATTCTCCTTGATTGTATACGGCCTTGGGTCACTACTATTTGGAGTGAGTCATCTCAATCTCTCCATCCCCTCTGATGTCTGGTGGAATGTCATTATATTGGTAGGTCTTAGCGAGGAAGTCGTTTTTCGAGGCTTTCTACTCCAAAAGATAGAAAATCTCACTAGCTCTTTTTGGATAGGCAACGTGATACAAACCCTTCTATTCACCCTAACACATATCCCTTACTGGCTATCGCAAGGACAATCGATCACCCCAAGACTCCTAGGCTTTGTGCTCATTGCGGGCTTCATTTTAGGAATGATATTTCGACAAACAAAGTCTTTATGGGCCTGCATGCTGATCCATTCCGTCAATAATTTTTGTAGCATTGCTATTATTTATTCTTAAAACGAGGTGAGTATGAAAACGGTCATTTTTCTATTAACGCTCCTATTCATGGGGTATGGCCACACTTTAGAAAGTCGCTATTTTGTGTATGGAGATGCTCAGGCAATCGGTGGGTATCCGATGACTGGTGTGGGCATTCGCAGACAGTCAGGAATTCACGCATGGGATATTTCTGGTAATGTCTGTCCACTCAATCCTCCAGCCTCTCTTCAGCTTTTTCATGTCAGAGGACTGTATCTCATTTACCCTAAAGAGCAAGGGCTCTATTTGGGTGGGGGCCTCGGAGCCCTTAACGACCCAACAACAATCAACTTTAGCGGCACCATTGAGGGAGCTCTCGGCTACGAGTGGCAAAATCGAGTGTTCTTCGAATTGAATGGCATCGCTCCAATCCAACAATCACCTCCTATAGCTCCTGTCTGGCCAGGACTGACTTTAGGAATGGGATTCTAACTTTGATAGGCTTATGAATTATATTGATAAAAGACCAAAAATTGGTGTCGCTTGTATCTTGCAAAAAGAGGGTAAAGTTCTTCTTGGCAAAAGAAAAGGGACTCATGGAGCAGGTTCTTGGGCGCCTCCTGGAGGACACCTCGAATTTGGAGAAAGCGTTGCTGACTGTGCAACACGCGAACTTATGGAAGAAACGGGTATACAAGCGAGCTCGCTCCACCTCGGCCCCTGGGTAGAAAACATCATGGAAAATGGCGAGAAACATTACGTCACGATATTTGTGTTGATCGATACTTTTCTAGGAGAGCCTGCTCTATTAGAACCTGACAAGTGTGAAACATGGGAGTGGTTTTCTTTAAATGACCTCCCGAGCCCCTTATTCGCCTCTATCCATTCACTTATTGCAAAAGAACCTGATCTTTTTCATCGGTAATGGTCAAAGACTCTCTAACCAAGAAGAAATAGCCCCCCTACTTCATCGGGTGAATCTTCTTGAACGAAGTGGATCCCTCGAATCTTGATGTGTGTTTGGTTGGGCCAGGTTTTGGCAAAGGCTCGATGAGATGCAAACATAGCGCCTGGGACAGCTTCGATGAATAACTTCGGAATCTCGGAAGAAGAGAGCCACGTACTGTAAGTATCAATGATGGAGGCTACATCGCTTGGCTCACCAGCAATGGGAATCTCTTGAGGCCACGTGAGAGTCGGACGACGAGATTCTCCCTAATTGCTAAAGGGTCTTCGATAGACAGCCATTTCCTCATCTTTTAACTTCCGTATCAGCCCGGCTGGAAGAAAATTCTCGAGGACAAAGTTTTCCTTGAGGACCATCTCCTCCCCTTCCTTACTTCTGAGCTTCTGAAATAATGGAACCGCTTCTTGAGGCCACTCTTCCCATGAATCAATCGTCTTAACAAATGACTCCATGTATGCAATCGGCCTGACTCTGTTTTGATGGCGATATGCCCAATCAAAACCGAGCGCTGAACCCCAATCGTGAAGTACTAAAGTGATTGGGCCCTCAATGCCGAGCGCCTCTAAAAAGGCGTCGAGGTATTTTCGATGTTCCACAAATCGGTAGGAACCAGCACCACTATTAGGAATTTTGTCTGAATCACCCATCCCGATGAGGTCTGGGGCAATACAACGTCGGCTCTCTACTAGATGTGGGATGACGTTTCGCCATTGATATGATGATGAAGGATTCCCATGCAGAAAAACAATCAGATCCCCTTCTCCCTCGTCAACATACGCCATGTTGAGACCATGGACTTTGACTTTATGCTTCATATATTGCTCTTTGGAGTTTTCATCTGTATCATCACCAATTCAATAGGACAATCTGATCGATTGACACTTCTATGCCGCTCATTTTCTGGATCTACAGAGCGGTAGATAACTTGTCCAGTAGGGAATTCTACTTCTGACTCTCTTCCATCTTCTTCAATCCTCGTGATCGTTCCCCCTCGTAGCGCCAAAACCATTTTAGCCACTGCATCGCGATGTAGACCTATTTCTTCTCCAGGCCCGATCACAACTCGGTAAATCAAAACCTGATCATTTTCAAACTGCACTTCATATTCGAGAGCTTCTAAACAAAAGAGAGCAAAGCATACTAAGAAAAAAAACTTTTTCATTTATACTCAAGTGAATTCATTATTATCATACATGGAAAAGTACAATATGCAAATACTTGTCGATTACAATCCGAGCCAAGCGGATAACGATGTCGTCAGCGAAGGGATCATCGCTTCTAACGCCCACATACTCGGCGAAAGAGATAAGCCCTTTTCCATTTTCTTAAAAAATGATGCAGGTCAAGTCCTCGGCGGCCTTCAGGCTTACCTCGACTCAGAATCGATCTACATCGACACCTTGTGGATAGAAGAGAGCATCCAAAAACAAGGCTATGGCACCAAACTCTTAGAAGCTGTAGAACAAGAAGCTAAGAAGCACCAATGTCAATACCTCACAGTTGATACCTGGGATTTTCAAGCAGAAACCTTCTATCTAAAAAACGGCTACAAGCTTTTAGGAGAAGTCAAAAACTACTGGCTTGGCCACTCCAAACTCACCTTCAGAAAGCACCTCACTCCTCACTTATCTCCAAGTAAATAAGGAACTAACTCTTGTCCCCAAGGGAATTCTAAGGTGTAGACTTGTCCATCTTGGTAAGTAAGCTGACAAGTAGCAATGCCCCCTTTTTGATTAATCACATCTGGGATACAGACGATGGTCATAGGCTCGTCCTGGAATAAAAGCTGGCTGACGCGCTCATTTCCTGAAAACGATTGGATACGTATGAGTCGATTTTCCCTGTTGAAACTGCATTCGAGGTTATACTGCGTGACAGGCTCAACACTCATCAACTCTACTTTTGCTAGAACCCTTCCTGCTGAATCTGGTACTACAATCGGACGTGGGGAAAAATGGAATTTCTCATAATCAAATGCTCTATCTTTCTTGAATAGAAACGTGATCTTTTCCCCTGGGATGAATCCTCTACCACTCAGTACAATAGTCACTACACCCTGTTTCGCTTCTAGGGTTGTACCTGATTTTGCCTTCTGCTCAGAGGGTTCAATCAAAGAAAACTTTCGCTCTATATCATACACCAAAGACTCACTAGGTTGGAGACTGCCAATATTCAATATCCACTTCTGAAACCCCGGATCAAATTCATCGATCAAATCGTCTGGATATGGGACTACACTAATCTGAGGAGCAGATGGAACATGTTCTGTAGCCTGCTTTGGAGGCTCAATGTGAGAGCAACCCACGAGTAAGATAGCCGAAGCTATGCTGATATTTTTCCATAAACGCATAGACAAAATTTTAACTCCGCATCAGTGATTTGTAAAGTATTTGTTAAATTTTTCACACTTGTCTAAAAATCACCAACCCTGTCAAAATACCCAGAAACTAGGTATTTTTCATGAAATTACTCAATAAAACAAGATACGCCATTTTAGGGGTACTCACCGAAGGTCCCACAACAGGATATGAAATTAAAGCCCTCATGGGACGATCGACAACCTATTTTTGGAGAGAATCTGATTCTACGATTTATCCCACCTTAAAAGTACTAGCTAAAGAAGGGAAAGTTCTTTCTGAAATCGCTTTTGTGGGGAAAAAAAAGAAGGAGGTATTTTCCATTACAGAATTAGGCCAAAGAGAATTTCAAACTTGGATGTCTAGTGCTACAGGATCGGAGACACCCCGGAATGAATTTCTTTTGAAACTGTTTTTTGCCTCTACGGAACAAGAAATGGTGCGCCTCTTCCAAGAGCGATTGGAAAAAATAGAAACAACCTATGAAGAATACAAAAACATTGAAAATCGTCTAGAAACACTAGGCGACTATCCCCGAAAAGCGATTCGTCTCAAATCCTTGAGATATGGAATTGCGCAGCTCAAACTAGAAATTACTTGGTTAAAAGAAGGAATATTAGAACATGAAAATCGTTAAACATACGGTAGAAACCAAAGCTACCCGAGAGCAAATTTGGAAAATTTGGGAAGATGCAGAAAACTGGAAGACATGGGATGAACAAATTGAAAGCAGCCAAATCGATGGTTCTTTTCAAACAGGGACGAGAGGTTCTACAAAATTTATCGGGACCCCCCTTTTGAAAACCTTATTAACGCTAGTGCAGCCTTATGAGCTAGTCGTACAAGAGGCATACCTTTCTTTTGCAAAAGTGATTAGCTATCAGTCGATGAGGCAGGTTGGCGACAAAACTGAAATTACTTTTCAAGTAGATGTTGAGGGCCCCCTATCCCTCTTCTACGCCTGCATACTCCGCCGGTTTATTAAAAAGAAGATTCCTCTTGAAATGGAAGCCATGTTGAAAAGAGTCTCTTCAAAATAAGTTGACTTTCGGGGGATTCAGAAATTAGAATCCCCTACTAATATGCATTGGATAGCTCTTGTCATTGCAGGCTTTTTTGAAATCGCCTGGGCCATAGGGTTGAAATATACCGAAGGCTTTACCAAATTCCTCCCCAGCGCTCTAACCATTGTCGCTATGGTGATCAGCGTCCTCCTTCTCGGCTACTCGCTCCGCACGATTCCCATCGGCACAGGTTACGCCGTCTGGACAGGCATTGGCGCATCTGGAACACTTCTCTACGGAATGTTTTTCCTGGGAGAATCAAGGGATCCTATCAGGATCGGCTGTATCTTGGTCATCATTGCTGCGATCGCCATCTTGAAAATTACCCACAAGTAAATAAGTATCTGGATATTATACCAACAATCCTCGATACTATTTTCTTATGAAACTCCTATTTCTCCTACTCTCTTATCTCCTCTTCTTGAAAGGAACTGTAGAAGCTACAGAAGGGTATCGCCTTCAAAAAATCGAGCACCTTCAAGAAACTCAGCATGAACCCCTCAAAGAGGCCTATGATCAGGCTATCCGGCGTCTAGAAATAGAGGAAAGTCATGCGATGCCCTTTGAAGATCTTCGCCAGGGGCTTTGTTTTGGGAAAGTTGCCGCCCTATTTTGGTTCATGGAACAAAAAGGCTCTTCACCAGCTGAAGCGGTTCAAAAAATTACCCTCGAAGATATCGTCTACTGGCAAGTCAGACAGCGGCTCGAAACATCAAGAACTATTCCGATCGAACAACCAGAAATTGGCGCTCGAAAAGGGCATGACTCCCTCCTTCCCTGGAAAGAAAAGTATATGTGGCTCCCTGTTCCACACAAAGAATCTTCATACTTTGATTACTTTTCATGGCTCAACCTTTTTTGGACATTGGATGAATACCCGAACAACATACTAGGGCGCATCGGTATCCCTGGTCGAGGAAACTACTTTAGCCATACCTTTACCTTTTGGCGATGGAACGGCATCTATGGGGGCTATGACCAGCAAAATCTCATCGAATTTGATGATAAGGAACACTTTTTCAACGTATTGATCTCTAACATCAATAGTTATTATGATGATGCGGAAGAATTTGACTACACAACACCCATCCGGATCTATTTTGAAGAACTTCCCCCCTCCCTACGATGAAAGATTCACAGCAATCTTACAGAATCTTTCCCATTTTGGATGAACTGAACCACTTCTTCTAGGTTGTCTCCAATAACGAGCTCAAGTGTGCTTGTAAGAGCTGCACATTGACCTTCGAAGATATCCCCCGCTTCGTAAAGGATTCGTCCAGGATTATTCGTTGCCTGTCTAAGCAATTGCTCTGAGGGTTCTTCTGAAAGATAGACATAGTAGACAAAGATCTCTTTCCATCCTTTGGCATCTTTCGTAGGAATGCGTGTCCAAGATCTTCCTTCAGCAATGGGTCTCTTGCTTTCATGAGGTTGCAATTGGATCTGTCCTAAGGATAACCCTTCTGCAATTCTTCCGTAGTTATCACCATACCACTCCATTTTATCCCCATACTGAATGAGACGTCCTTGCACAAGACGGACATTGATATATCCCTCTTTCACACCTGAGGCGATTCGCTCTGCTTGGTCCTCTGACACCTCCAAATCCCATCTGTTTTCAAAATGGCAATCCTTCACATATGTTTCAGCACCAATAACATTGACTTGCATAACAATCTCCTCCAGAAATAATCGAAATGTTCACCTTCATTATATCATTGTTTTTTATTAACACTATCTTTAAAAATAAAAATCACTACGCTTTTTGAAGAGTAAAGTGTGATGCACTATTTTCTGGTGTTATTTCTTCTCCTCCAGGGTCTTTGTTTTGCTGATGACCCATTCCTCCCTAGCGCCCCACCTGAGCGCTCTTTTTCCCCTGGTGAAGAACTTATTGCAGGTCTTGTCAGTCCTAGAACAGGACAGCTCGCTTTGCATTCTATCGATCTTGTTGCAGAAAGTGTGGAGCCTCTCAGGCTGACGCGCTACTACTACCCTCCAATCCTCGAATCCAAATATGGAAAGCATAGAAAAGATGACGAAATAGGGTTGGCAATGGCTCTCACAAGGAAATTTGGGTGGATCTTCTTTCCCCATACGATCGCTACTTCAAATGGAGTTCATATTTCGATCACGGAGCCTGACGGCTCTCACCTTTTATTTAAGCGTCATAAAAATGGTGAGATCTCTCGTGAATCAACAGGGCCATTTACGAATAGTGACGGTAAAATCATCAACTCTACTTATGATGCTCGCAACACCTCCATTTCGTTCGATGGGGGAAAAATTGTTGTACGCTCCAAAGATGGTGTGATCCGTTATTATGAGCGCTATAAGGATCACACTTTCCACTTAAAAAAAGAAAAACTCCAAAATGGTCGGTGGGTTGTCTACTCTTATGATGAGAACATCCTTACCTCTGTTGAAAGTAAAGACCCTCATGAGAGGCATACTTACGCTAAGCTCAGCCGAGAAAATAACTCTTGGACAACACATACTGGTCAAAAAGCGGAGTATCAATTTGATGTCCGTTCAAAAGAAGGGGATTGGATTCAATGGTGGCCCCCAGGTTATTTCAAATTTAACCACCATTTCTTTTTTCTAAAGCACGTAATCTCCCCTCTCGTTGATGATGAGTTTGAACATACTTCTAGGGGTCTTCTTCACTACTGTTACAATAAATTTTCTTCCACTTATCCCCCTCTTCCAGGTGTTATGAAGATTCACAGTGTCGAATTGCCTGTGGGATCGAAGGAAGAAAATATCCCCACCCATGCCATCAGTTACGATGGTGATACAACCGTGGTCACTCACCCAGATCATACCCAAACAACCTATCGCTACACCTCCCTCGGATTCCCCTTATCCATTAAGCATGAAAAGAAAGTTTCCTACTACGAATGGGGTGGGAACGGCCATCTGACGGGAATTGGAGTAAAAAAGCTTTATCACAAAGAATATGAATCAGACTCGATGGGGAATCCCATCAGAGAGACCTTTATTGGGGAAGATACCTATACGATTCGTCGAACGTATCAAGGATCTCTTTTGATGACAGAAGAAGGGGATGCAGTTACTACTTACACTTATCTACCTGGAACAAACCTCATCACATCAAAAATTACAGATGGAAGGGAAGAACATTACACCTACGACGATGACAATAACCTCATTCAAACCGTAACTGATGAACGAACTACGGATTACATCCTCCGTCAAGAGCACCCCCACCTTCACAAAATCGACTGGATCGAAAAAGAAGATGGGCGAATTCATTTATTCTACGACCAACATGGGAATATCTCTCAAGAAGACCACTATGATGATGACCTCTTTCTCTATTCGATCTATCGAGAGTATAACCCAAGGGGCAATGTCGTTTCAGAGACGAACGCTCTAGGTCAAAAGTTTCTCTATACTTACGACCACGAAGGGAGAATGACTTCTTCTTCAAAACCTTACCAGAAGATGGAGTATGACAAACGGGGTCGTCTAAAAAAATTCTCCGATGCTCTTTATACAACTACCTATAAGTACGATAAAGCTGACAATCTAATAGAAAAAACAGATCGTTTCGGCACTACCTATTACACCTATCAAGACAAGCATCTCATCAAAACCATTCATGGAAACCGGGTGACAGAGTCCTCTTATGACATCTACGGAAGAGAGATTAGTAAAACAGATGGAAATGGACATACCACCTACTATTCGTACAATGCGAGAAACCAACCACTAAAAATCGACTACCCTGACAACACCTCAGAATCTTACAGCTATTATCCAAACGGTCTTTTAAAAGAGCACACCGATCTCGATGGAAATAGGATTAGATATGAATATGATTCTTTTGGAAGAGTCACATCGAAGATCTATGAAGGGATTGGCGAAGAGACTTACACATATGATCCCTACCGCTTACTGTCATGGACCGATCTTGAAGGGTATAGAACCGAATACACCTATGATGAATTAGGACGCAAAATCAGAGAAGAGCGGTGTAATCGGGTGATTGAATATGCATATGATTCCCTCAGCCGCTTGGCCCACATGAATAAAGGTGGGATCACCACTACTTACACCTACGACTTTTTAGATCGCATCATCGAAGAATCGACTCCCTACTCAAAAACCCGATACACCTACGATGAAGATGGAAATCAATCTTCCATCACAAATGGTGACTCAACAGAAACCTTTACCTACGACCCTCTAAAACGTTTAATCGCTCATACTGATCCCCTCGGAAACACTACAACGATTGAGTATCAAGGTCTTCAAAAAATCACGAGAGATCCCAAGGGAACTGTCACGATAGAAACATACGACATCTATGAAAACCTCATCTCGAAAGTGATCCCGAACATCCAAACCTTCCGATATACGTATGACCTTGCGGGTAATCTCATCCGCCAAGAAGAAGAGGTCTATAAACAGGGGACTCTCCTTAAAACGCTCATTACTGAATATAGCTACACCCCGACGAATAAACTCGCTTCAGTCAACCGAGATGGGGAGATCACAACCTACCTATATGACCGTGCAAGCAAAACAAAAATCAAACCAGACGGGACTTCGATTGAGTACACCTACGATCGCTTAGGGAACATTCTCTCTAACGGTTCTGACACCTTTGAATACAACAAATTAGGACATCTCATTAAGGGGACTGGATTTGTTCGGAACATAGACCCTTTTGGAAATGTTCTTCAAGAAACCTTTTCGAATGGACTCTCGATCACTAAAACTTACGACGATCTCGACCGCCCTCTTACCATGAAGCTACCAACGGGAACTGTTTTCTACACCTACGATCTTCGACTCAAAAGCATTTCATACAAAGACTACACTCATGAATACTCATATAATCAAGCAGGACATCTATTAAAAAGTGGCCCGACGACCTATACGCGAGATGCCCAAGGGCAAATCCTAAAGATCAAAGCACCCCATCTTTCCCAAGAGTGTCACTACGATCCCCTCGGTAACCTCACCTTTGCTACCCCTAATTCCTATAGCTATGATGAACTTTCTCAGCTAGGAGGTGAGTTTGATTCCCACTACGATCCTCCTGACGCCCCTTTGACAGGAAACCTTTCCATTGCCAACGGACTTTCCCTTATCTACGATGATCACGATCGCCTCATCCAAGCCGGAACCACCCACTTTACCTACGACGCCCTCGGAAGGCGCCTCTCCAAAGGAGATGAGCTTTACCTCTACGATGGCCTCGAAGAGATCGGCACGACCACTACTCTAAAAATAGCAAACGTCCTCCTCGATCTCCATGGAACCCTTGCTATTCCCCTCTTCGATGCAACCCACACCCTCCGCTATCTCGTCGATCCCAAAACCCACACCATCATTAACTCTTACGAATTCGATCCCTTTGGCATCCCCATCTACATCTTTGAATCCATCGAAAACCCCTACCGCTATGCCTTCAAACACCACGACAAAGAAACCAACCTCATCTACTTCGGCAAACGCTACTACAACCCCACAACAAACCGCTGGGCCACCCCCGATCCCCTCGGCCCCATCGACGTCGTCAACCTCTACACCTTCGTCCGCAACAACCCCTTCCGCTTCACCGACTACACCGGGCTCTATTCCGTCCCCTATCAACAATTTGAACTCAATCACAATATCGACCACACAAAGTATCCCTACAGCCACGCTATTGCACTTTCAGAGCAAAAAGCTGATCGCGTCAAATCCATCTACGCAGGAAATTTTAACCGTATAGATAAATGTCTGATTTACATACATGGAATCAACTCTCCTATTAGCAGAACAGAGCACGCCATACAAACAATTAGTGAATATGCTGGAGATACAAAGACCATTGGAATCTATAACCCATCTAACGGCGGTGCTTGTGATCTTTTTGAGTACTCGGTAAGAGCTCGGCCTATTTACATGCCGCTATCCCCTGTAGAAAGACACCTCTTCGGTACTCTCACCGTAGAACATGCCTATAGACCCCCCTCAGCGAAATTTTTCTTGTGCGGCTACAGTGGTGGCACAACAGAAATAAGGAATACGCTATATTTTTCTCCCTCTATCATTCGCAATCGTCTTTATACCGTAGCTCTGGGTCCTAGCGCAATTATCGATGGACAGCTATGCTATAGAGCCTATAATTATGCTAGTACGAACGATCTAGTGGCGTTGTTGGCAACTGTAATGACCCCTAAGTTAAAACCTCAACTTATATACCTTAACCCACACCCTAGTTCGAATAAATGGAACGACCACAATTGGGATAGCCAAACTTATCAACCCCAACTAAAAGACAACGTTGAAGAATATATGAACAGGAAAAACTAATGAAAATTTATCTATTTTTATCAATATTTCTTGTAAATAACACAATATTATTGGGATTACCTAATCTGACTCCACATAAAAATACTGCGTCCAGAGAAAGTTTGATCGTAGCACAAATCAGAGAGGTTACAGCAAAAAAATTACTTATTGAAGAGAAGTTGCTATTGGTAGGGAGCGGTGGGCAGATGATGAACGGAATTGAAATGTTGGCATTAAAATTCGAATATGCGGAAGAGGTAGATTTACCGAAAGCAAGACATCTTCTAATCACTGCTGTCCAAACCTATCTCAATCAAATCAATCAAAGCAAAGAACTACGCCGCTATCTAAAGCCATACCCTTTCACAGCCAATAATATTAACATTGGTATTTATGTTCACAAACCTGATGGATCTAATGTGGAAAAGCACAAACTTTATTACATATCTGCTATTGATGGCACACTTTTTTATTACCGCGATAATATTATTAAAAATTATCCAAGAATCCTCTTCTATCAGGAAAGTTACGAAGAAGCAGTGAAAATCATGACTACTTATTAAAGTTATTTTTACACATCAGTAAGTATAAAGGAACTAACCACTCTCACTTCTTTAAGATTGCTTTTGCAAACCCTTCTAAGGCAGAGCAAGGAAGTCAAGATTGAATTCTTAAAATAAGAAGCATTTTAATCAGTGCATCGGAAAATTCCTAATGACTTTTTTAGATCCTCATCCAGACGCTTCTTGGTTTGACCATGCCCCATCTTTCCCAGGAGTGTCACTACGATCCCCTTGGAAATCTCACCTTTGCTACCCCTAATTCCTATAACTATGATGAACTTTCTCAGCTAGGAGGTGAGTTTGATTCCCACTACGATCTTCCTGACGTTCCAGCAACGGGTAATCTCAGAGCCGCTAACGGACTTCCCCTCACCTACGATGAACATGATCGATTGATCCAAGCAGGCCTCATCCACTTTACCTACGATGCCCTCGGTAGGCGCCTCTCCAAAGGAGATGAGCTTTACCTCTACGATGGCCTCGAAGAGATCGGCACGACCACTACTCTAAAAATAGCAAACGTCCTCCTCGATCTCCATGGAACCCTTGCTATTCCCCTCTTCGATGCAACCCACACCCTCCGCTATCTCGTCGATCCCAAAACCCACACCATCATTAACTCTTACGAATTCGATCCCTTTGGCATCCCCATCTACATCTTTGAATCCATCGAAAACCCCTACCGCTATGCCTTCAAACACCACGACAAAGAAACCAACCTCATCTACTTCGGCAAACGCTACTACAACCCCACAACAAACCGCTGGGCCACCCCCGATCCCCTCGGCCCTATCGATGTCGTCAACCTCTATACCTTCGTCCGCAACAACCCCTTCCGCTTCACCGACTTCACAGGGCTCTATTCTGTCCTCTTTAATACCAATCTCAACCACCTTAACGATCAGTTCCGCTTTAACCTCAATCCCCCTGAACCCCTAACTTCTTCTCTTTACGAAGTAGGGACAAAAAAGCTAACATTCGCTGAAATCTATTTTGTAAATGGTATCAATACTAGTTTGAAAGACGCCAAACAACACGCGCAAATGCTCAGCAATCTTGGGGGTGGAGTCTTAGTGCGTGGCATCCACAATCAGACAGATTCCGCTCCCATCGATAGCCTCGAATGCCTACTAGCATCAAAAATCATGCCAACAAATGTGAGCTTTTTGATCCTTAGAGAAATGCAACGGTTTCACAAAACCGCCCCACCCGACGCAAAAATGTTTTTAGGCAGTCACAGCGGAGGTTCCATCCAAGTGAGAAATGCCCTCATGATGGCCTCCCCCGAAGTTCGCAATCGCGTCATCTCCCTCGCCATTGCCCCCGGTGCGATCATCCCTAACGAGCTGTGTTATCTATCCTTTAATTATGCAACAAAATGGGACTTTGTTGTTTGGCATGCAATATTTAACGACCCTTTTCATGCGCACGAAATCACCTTCCTAGATTCCCACCCCTCTGCCCCCAAATTCGACCACGCCTTTAACAGCCCAACATTTACTAAAAAAATATCTAACCACATAAACCAGTTTATCGACCAATCAGGAGATTTTAAATGAAAAATAATAAGTGGTGGATAATAGGGTGTATTATTTTTGGAGTATTATTCTATACCTTGCCCCTGACTCCTTTGGGATATATGATATCAAAAAAAGAAACTCTCACTAATCGAATTATGATGAAAGTAGCTCGTAAGATTACAGCTGAAAAGAAGCTCTATCTTGTAGGAACTGGGGCACAAATGATGAATGAAATTCAAATGCTTGCTTTGAGTTTTGATGGATTCAGAGATATATCGCTTGATGAAGCAAGAGAATTAATCGTTTTCTCTACAGAAACCTTTGTGAATGAAGTCAATTCATGTAAGAAGATTAAACCTTATCTAGCAAACGATCCTTTTACAGAAAAGAATGTGGAAATTCGCATTTGGTTTAATAAACTAGATTATTCTATGGTTGACTCAAATTACATTTCTTTTATTTTTAACAACAGAGGAAAAATAGAATATTATCCAGGAGAACCTGCATATAACCTCAGAAATCCAATGCTCGTGGAAAAGTATGATGAAAGCTTAAAAATTCTTACCACTGCAAAGGATAAGGCCTTAGACAATTAAGAAGGACATTCCGTTGAAACGCAATAAGTGGTGGATAATAGGCTGTATTGTTTTTGGAGTGTTGTTCTATACCTTGCCCATGACTCCTTTGGGATATATGATAGCAAAAAAAGAAACTCTCACTAATCGAATTATGATGAAAGTTGCTCGTCAAATTACGACTGAAAAAGAGCTTTATCTCATCGGAACGGGAGCCCAAATGATGAATGAAATTCAAATGCTTGCTTTAAGTTTTGACGGATTCAGAGATGTATCGCTTGATGAAGCGAGAGAACTGATTGTTTATGCTGTAGAGACTTTTGTAAATGAAGTAAATGCGAATGAAAAAACCCGTCCTTACCTTGCGAATTACCCTTTTACTGCGAAGAATATTGAAATTCGCATTTGGTTTTACAATAATGACTACACTAGTGTGGGTCCAAATCATATTTTTTACATTTTTAATAACAGAGGAAAAATAGAGTACTATCCGGGAAGACCCGCATATGACCTCTGGAATCCAATGCTCGTGGAAAAGTATGATGAAAGCTTAAAAATTCTTACCACTGCAAAGGATAAGGCCTTAGCCAATTAAGAAGGACATTCCGTTGAAACGCAATAAGTGGTGGATAATAGGGTGCATTGTTTTTGGAGTGTTGTTCTATACCTTGCCCCTGACTCCTTTGGGATATATGATATCAAAAAAAGAAACTCTTACTAATCGAATTATGATGAAAGTTGCTCGTCAAATTACGACTGAAAAAGAGCTTTATCTCGTGGGAACGGGAGGGCAAATGATGAATGAAATTCAAATGCTTGCCTTAAGCTTTCAAGGATTTAGAGATGTATCGCTTGATGAAGCGAGAGAGTTGATTGTTTATGCTGTTGAAACCTTTGTAAATGAGGTGAATAGGAATGAAAAAGTTCGTCCTTACCTAGCGAATTACCCTTTTATTGCGAAGAATGTTGAAATTTCTCTTCTTTTTTTTAAGCCAGACTACTCTGAAGTCGATGTCCCCAACATAAGTTTTATTGTGACTCGGAGAGGTTGTATAAAATATTACTATGGGATGCCTGAATTTAATATAAAAAACCCATGTTTAATCGAGTCTTATGAGGAAGCTCTGAAGGGAGTTGTGTCTAACATTTGTGCTACTGTGGATGGGAGTGATGTCTGAGAGACGGCCGCGGGTGGGGGTTGGGTGTGTGGTAGAGAAAGACAATAAGGTAGTTCTCGGGAAGAGAATGGAATCGCATGTTGTTGGTTGCTCGGGATTTCCTGGGGGGCACTTAGAATTTGGGGAAAGGACTGAAACTTCTGCAACGCGTGAATTACTTGAAGAAACGGGGCTCAAAGTTGTCTCGCTGCAATTAGACCCCTGGGTCGAAAATATGATGAAAGGTGGGCTGAAGATCACGAGTTGTGCTAACACCTTGTGGGGGCTCAGGCTGGAGCTGCTTGAGGATATTGTCTCTAGTGATCCTTCATAAGGGAGTCGAAAAATGTGGTTTGCTTCTCTCGCATGGCGTTTCCTGAGAGGTCGACGAGCTTCTCTTTGAGGGTGGTTTGCACTTGGGGGGAAGTTTGGTAGCGCATGTCAGGATGAGGATCATTAGCGATACGGAGGAGGAGGGATGCAATATCTCTCGGCTCTTGTCCATTTTTTGCGAGGGTGGTGAGTTTTTGAAGGAGATTAGCTGCGAGTTTTGAATGGTCAGATTGACAATGGGAGGCCCAATCATTCTTGACTGTTCCTGGTTCGACAACGACTACATGGATATTCCATGGAGAAAGGGTGACGGCTAGCGCTTCGCTAAGGCCTTCAAGAGCAAATTTAGAAGCAGCGTAGGCTCCAAGACCTGGAACGGCTCTCACTCCTGAGGTGCTACTGATATTAATGATATGGCCTGAATGTTCTTTCTTCATGAAAGGGGCAACCTGTTGGATCAGCCTCAGCGCTCCAAAAAAGTTCACTTCAAAGAGCTTTTCTATTTCTTCAGGAGCAATGAGTTCATCTGATCCAAGGATTCCATATCCTGCATTGTTAATGAGAAGGTCGATCTTCCCTTCTGCTTTGATAATCTCTTTGATAGAAGAATTGATCGATTCAGGATCTCTGACATCCAAATAGATAGGATGGATATTGTTTTGATCTCTAAAGGAATCGGGAATGTGACTACGATATCCAGCCCAAACACTCCACCCCTCTTTTTGAAAAGCGCACACAGTAGCCTCTCCAATCCCACCAGTACTTCCTGAAATTAAAACAACTTTTTCTGCATTCAGTGAAAAAGTGCAAAGTAATGTGAAGTAAAAGATCCCTAAACTGCGCATATCTCTCTCCTAATCAGATTGTTTCCAATTTATATAAGGCAGCCGGTCGATTTTTTCAAAGGAAAAATCTGGTTCCTAAAAAAGGGTTCCTCTACACATAATTGGCTTATGTTAGAGAAGATGATCCAGCAGTTCAATGAGCGGTTCTTTTTTCCGAGGGCTCTTAAGCTCGACTTTTTGAAAAATGCACCTGAGGTGATCCCTCACTTAGCCAAGTGGACCTATGATGAATGGACTCCTTATGGCTCAGAGCTCACTATGGAAAAACTAATTCAATCATTGAATAAGCGGCTGAATGTTGATCAGATTCCGATGACTTTTGTTGTTTTAAACAAGAGCTTACTTCCTGTGGGAGCAATCTCTCTTAAGAGGAGAAAAGAGCCTGAATTTTTGGATTTTCCAGCAGAGTCTCTTTGGCTTGGGGGATTACATGTCTCTCCTGAAGCAAGAAATCAGGGAATCGGCAACGAGCTGTTGCAATTTGCACAAGATGCCATAAAAGTAATGGGATACGAAACGCTCTATTTTTATACGTCTAACCCCGAGAGAGTAGATTGGTACGTCAAAAGGGGCGCTGAAGTAATGGAAAAGCGGCCTTTTCAAAATCATGAAGCGACGGTGATGAGGATCTTATTGAAATAGTGGGAGGCTGATATCAATGAGCCAATCGACTTCTTTGGACATCATCTGATTGAATTTCTCAAAAGAGGCTAGGTCGAGATCGCTTTCTAAAAGCTCTTTTGCTATTTGTGTTGTTTTCAGAGAAAAATTTGCCCCTGTTCCTTGGTAAAAACTTGCGGAAGCGGCAGCATCGCCGATGATGATGGCCTTTTTTTTAGGGTCTGAAAAGGTGCTAGAGCGCTGTAGATAAATGGGGACATTTTCTATTAAAGAAAGTTCCCCTTGCATCATCTTTGCAACTTCCTCGTTCCATCCTAGCTCTGAAGCAATCTGAATCATCTTCACTAATGCAAAATCAAGTGTCATCTTTTTCGGAACCGTTTGCATAAAGACCAAAGTAGAATGAGGTACAAAGACCCTTTTTGCAAACGCATCATCATGGATCAAATTTTCGACGGTGACTTCTTTATCGAGGTTTTCTTTAGGGATATCAGAGATGATTCCCATCGCCTCTCCAAGCAAGAGATTATCAATCTGCAGCTGCTCTCTCACTTTGCTATGCGTGCCATCAGCTCCGATCAGAAGGTCATAAAAAACTCGCTTTTTACCTGCTTCTGTCTGGATCAAAGCGATAGGGGCATCTTCAATAAAATCGATATACTCCCCTTCAACGACTTCAACCCCTAGAATCTCTGCTCTTTCTCTGAGCGCTTCTTCTAAATAATGAATGAGGACAAGTCCTCTCTCTTCCCCTTTATACTCGGGCCTTTCCATCATAGGAACAGAAACTCCCCAAGCATCAAACAAAGCTAGACTCGAAGGGTATAGAAATAAGACGTTTTGCCGGGTATAAGAGCTCCGTTTTTCAACTAAAATGACTTCTATGCCTAATTGGCGTGCTTCAATCGCAATCCCAAGTCCTGTAGGACCTCCTCCAATCACAACAATAGATTGAGGCTTTGCGGTTAGATCTGATACAACAAATAATAGAAGGAAAAAACAGAAACGGTATATCAAAAGAAAATCTTCACAATTTATTTACTGTAAGAAGTATATAAAAAGGAAGATTTTCCTGAAGAGAAATTCTACCTACAGTTCATTAGCAGCAAAGTGAATCATCGCCTCTGACATGAACTCGGAGAGCTTTGGATGGAAGGGATCGAGCTGCTTTTTAAAATCGGGGTGCTCTTGATAGAGCTCTGCTAGAGCTTTGTAGACCTCTTGGGAAGCATTGTGGATTTCACCAGTATAGTGATGGTGTCTTTTGATGATGAGTTGCACTTCAGGAGAGCTCGGAGTTAATCCCTTTTCAATTGAACGAGAAAGCTCTTGGAAGATTGCATGGGCGGTCTCTACCATTCCTTTTCCCATCTCTTTTACCTCCTCGATATTTTTGGTGGGGTTTCTAACGCTTTTTAAGACGATCTCTTCTGCAGCAGCGTAAGAGGTTGCTTTGGGGGCTTTTTTTACGAGGCTAATATTGAATCCATCGAACATTTCTAGGTCTTTCATACGTTTTTTTCCTTTGATGTGATTGATCGTTTTGTCGACGTTAATCAGTAATTTTTGAATCTGCTCTTGCTTTTGACGAAGAGATTTCTTGTGAGAAGAGAGAGCTAAAAGTTGATCAAAATCCCCCTTCCCAAGAACCTTTTTGATTTGAGATATGGTGAACCCAAGCTCTTTGAAAAAGAGGATTTGTTGCAGCCTCAAGAGCTCCTTCTCTTCGTAGTAGCGATAACCGTTCGAGCCATAGTAGGCAGGCTTTAAGAGCCCCTCCTCTTCATAGTAGTGAAGAGATCGAACAGTAACCCCTGAAAGTTCACTTAATTTCTTTACTGTGTATGCCATCGACGTTTTACCCCCTCTATGATTTTAAAGGGCCCCATCAATATACACAATGACGTATGGGTGAGGGTCCAGAGAAAGTTGATGGACAAAAATTAATACGTATACGTATTATTGAATGTAACGAGGAGTAATCAACATGAGATATTGGGTTGCGGTTGCATCAAAGGAGCATGTTTTAAGAGGTGTAGAGGGTGGGTTTGCTCAGGTCTGCCATGGGAAAGTGGGACCATTAAAGCGAATGGAGGTGGGTGATGGGCTCCTCTATTATTCGCCGACTCTTCGCTTTCAGGAAAAGGAGGCGTGCCAATCGTTCACGGCAATAGGAAAAATCAAAGGGGATGAGCCCTACCCTTTTATGATGAGTGAGGATTTTATCCCTTGGAGGATTGATGTTACGTTTCGCCCCTGCCAGGATGTTCCTATTCGACCGCTTTTGGAAAAATTGTCGTTCATTGAAGATCCCAAAAGATGGGGATTTCCTTTTCGTCGGGGATGTTTTGAAATAGAGAAAAGAGACTTTCTCTTGATTGAGGAACTCATGGAGAAATGAAAATGGATAACAGTCTCTACAACACACCTGATCAGAGCCCAGGGTTTTTACTCTGGCACATCAGCACTACTTGGCGCACCTCTTTGGAAACGATGCTTAAAACTATGGGACTTACCCATCCACAGTTTGTGATTTTAGCTACGCTTGGCTGGTTGACGAGAAATAACGCTCTTGTAACGCAAAGAGAGGTGGGAAAGATGGCAGGGCTCGATCCCAACACGGTGTCTCAAATCATCAAAGGGCTCGAAAAGAAAGGGCTGATTTCTCGACAGTCATCATCTGATGGAAGAGCGAAAAATCCGATGTTAACGATGGAAGGTTCTCAGATTCTTAGAAAAGCGCTCCCTGCTGTTGAAAAAAAAGATCATGAATTCTTTCAAGTATTGGCAGAGGAAGAAATGGAGCAACTGTTATCCATCTTTCAAAAGATTCTGTTCAAAATTTCAAAACAGTGAAGAGATTCGTATGTGGAGCGGCGTTTTTTAAGTCCCGATGCGTGGACGAGGGCTTTCCTCATTGCCCAGGCACGGGCTCTTAACCACGTATCTTCATCGTATGAGAGGATCGATTGAAAGAGCTCTCTTTCTTTTTGATTGAACAGGGTCCAAGCGACTGAAAGATCGTATGCTGGATCCCCCATCGTAAGCTTGCCAAAATCGATGACAGCCTTGAGTTTCCCATGTTGGACTAAAATGTTGCTGGCAGTGAGATCGGCGTGGATCCAAACAGGGGGAGCGCTCCAGCGGGTTTCCATAGCAGAGTTCCAGAGCTGCTCGATTTTGAAAGTGTCTTGCTGACCTTTAAATAATCGGATAGCAGAGAGTATTTCTTGATGGTGATCTTTGAGAGGGCCACCTCGATTACTCCCCCAGGTGCCAGGAACGGGTCCACCTGAAAGCTCGATGTTGTGGAGTTTTTTAATGAAGAGAGCGAGGGTTTTTGCAAGCCCTTCTACAGGAGCTCTAGCCGAAGAAAATGTATTCCCTTCGATCCAATTGTAGATCACCCAGTGCCATGGATACTCATCTGACGGTTTTCCAACAGCAAGCACTTCTGGTACGGGAAGCGGCAATAAGGGAGCAATAAGTGGAAGCCACTTTGTTTCTTTTTCAACCTGAAGTGCATGTGTTGCCGTTTTCGGTAGGCGGACAACCATGGAAGGGCCGAGCCGGAAAGCATGATTCCCTTTTCCCTCTACTTTAATGGGAGATAGAGGGAGATCTCTCCAATGGGGAAAATCCCGATCGATGAGATCTCTAACTAATTTAAGTGCTACACGATCACCCGAGTTCATTTCTCAACATCTCGATTTGTTCGAAATAGTCGTGAACTCTTGTCCCTGCTGGCGCTTTAAAAAATGAGGCAAGATAAGGTAAAATCCCTTTTTGTTTACGCTCTTTCGCACGGTTCATGAAACGGATTAAATCAAATACTACAGCTGCTGCAAGAGGGCTATCTTGTCCTAGCCAATTGATCTTCATCGACATTTTCGTATCGAGCCAGCCTGTAAAGTCGATCGTATCCCACGCTTCTTTTGCATCTCCACGAACAGGATAGTAGTGGATGTGAACATCCTGGGCAAAATCGTCATACCCCAAAATATGGGAGAGAACATCAGATTTGGTTTTCACTTTAGAAGCTGCATGATTTGGATCAGAGAGCACTTTCCCATCATCATTTCCTAAGATGTTGGTGCTATACCAACCATCGAGCTTCAAGTTTCTCCACTTCAACATCGAAGCGAGCACTGTTTTATAGAGCGTTTGGCCCGTTTTTCCATCTCTTCCTGCTAATGGAACCCCTTTTTCTTCTGCGAGTTTGATCAAAAATGGGACTTCAAACCCCACACTCGGTGTGAAATTCACGATAGGGCAATCTTCTAAAATACTTGCATAAGCGTAGAGAAAACTTGGAGGAAGTGCTTTCGCTGCTTCAAAATCTTTGAGGGTTTTGATCGAAAGAGCCTCTTCATAAATTGGTTCAGTAGATGCCAAGTTGATCACGATCACTCTTCTAAGTTGATGCTTCTTTTTGAATGATTGGATGTCCTCACGGATCTTTTGAAGCGCTTTTTCTTTGGTCATCATTTCATGACGAGCTGTGTCTGCTCCTTCTAAATCCATAACAGCAGGTAAATAGGTCGTGAGAGGAGCATTAAAGACTTCAACTCTTCTGAGATCTTCTTTGATCTCTTCTAAAATTTCTAAATCGAGAAATTCCTTATCTCTGACCCACTCGTAGTGACTTTCTGAAGATCTAAAATCCCATCCCCCAAAGACAATTTCTTCTGGAGAGAGCCATTTATGATCTTGAAGTTCTTGAAGCTCTGTTATGAGTCCACGAAGTGGAATCAAACCTCTCCGAGCTGCAAAAACTCCTGAGGTTAAAGCTGCGCTGACGGAGCCATTCACTCCGATCATTAATATACCTACTTTATTCATCTTCTACCGCCTTTTCTAGAAGTTTCCAACACTCTGTTGCTTCAATAGTTTTTCTTTTTACTTTTAATCCTGCTGCATGGACAACAGTTCTCCGAAGCCCCCAAGCATGAGAACGGGCCCATGTGTCGTCGTCTATGTTTAAAATTTTTCTAAAGTGCCGTCTCGCCTCTTTATCTAAAAAGATCCAAGCACAGGCAAAATCGTAAGCTGGGTCCCCTCTTGTGAGCTGTCCAAAGTCTATGACAGCAGATAGCCTTCCATTTTGAACGAGGATGTTACTAGAGCTGACATCTCCATGAATCCAAATAGGAGTCGTTTGTTTCGGAGCTTTGAGCGCTTTTTCCCAAATTGCTACGACTTTACTGACATCCATCCGTTTTTTGAGAGTAGCGATACCAGCGCGCATTTCTAGATCGTGATCGGTGAGAGGGCCGCCGCGGTTGCTTCCTTGAATGCCAGGCAGTGGTCCTTCTTTGAAATCGATGTTGTGGAGCTTAGAGAAAAAATGAGCGAGATCTTCAGCTAAGAGCTTGAGATCAGAGACGGGAGACGAAGCCAAAGGCTCCCCTTCAAACCAGTTATAAATAACCCAGTTCCATGGATAACCTTCTCCAGGTTTGCCTACCCCTAATACTTCTGGGATCGGTAGAGGCAAATAGGATTTGATCTTAGGTAGCCACGTATACTCCTTTTCTACTTGTTGAGCATGCCTTGGAGTTCTTGGCAAACGAATGATCATTGAATCTCCTAAACGGAAACTGTAGTTTCCTGTGCCAGAAAGCTGTACTGGCTTAATAGGGTGTGAGTTCCACTTTGGAAATTGGGACCTCACAAGCTTTTCGACAAGCTGAATATCTATCTCTTTTTTCATAATTGAACCTCGAGACGATATTACCACCTTTCAAAAGAGCAAATCTTAAGTATTTGATTTTTATAATGATATGCATTTACCCTTTTATTTAATTCGAAAAAAGATCAGACTTAATCCCTAAATAACTAAGAGAGTACCAAATATGAAAGCTTGGATCTTCTTACTGCTAGCCCCTATCTTTCCTCTGCTGGCAAAGACAGAAATCGTTTTTTGGCATGCGTTTGAAGGATTTCTCTACGACCAGTTTGCTGAGATCGTCGAGGATTTCAACCACCAGTCGAATAGCTACGAAATCAAGCTCATTAATAAGGGAAACTACACAGAGACCTTTGACCGAGGGGTTGCTGCAGCTGAAGAGGGAACGCCCCCCCATATTCTACAAGTCTATGAAGTCGCCACTCAAACGATGCTCTTAAAGCCCCACCTCTACCGCCCAGTCGATGAGCTCATGAAATACTACTTCAAGAAATTCGACCAAGATATCTACATCGATGCGGTTAGAGATTTCTATGCGACCTCTGATAAAAAGATGTGTTCACTCCCTTGGAATGCCTCCACAGGGATCCTTTTCTACAACAAAGCTGCCTTTAAAAAGGCAGGCCTTGACCCTGAGAATCCACCAAGAACATGGGAAGAGCTGGAAGCTTACGGCGTCAAGTTGGTGAGTGCTGGTTATAAGGGATTTGTTACAGCATGGCCTGTAGCATACCACCTCGAACACCTTTGCTCTTGGCATAACCTCCCCTTTGCAACACTAGAAAACGGATTTGGAGGATTGAATGCCCGTCTCGATTTCAATAAATACTATCAAATTCGACACCTCTCAAAACTGATCGATTGGGAGCAGTCAGGCATTTTTAGCTACCAAGGGCGTTCAGTCGATCTCCCTGAAAAGTTCTTTGTTCAAGGGCAATCGGCGATCCTATTGCAGGGTGCGAACCGTTTCCCGATGTTGAAAAGAGCTTCAAATGATCCAATTGGCGTGGGATTTATGCCTTATTGGTCTGACATTACGAATGCACCTTTCAGACTCAATATTGGAGGCTCGTCATTCTGGGCGATGGCGAATCTGACAGAAGATATCTACCGAGGCATTGCTCAATTCTTTGCCTATCTATCCCTCAGCGAAGTGCAGGCTCACTGGCACCAAAAGACTGGTTACTTACCGATCACAGAAGCTGCCTACTACTTAACGAAGAAGAAAGGGTTCTACGCTTCAAATCCTGCTGCAGAGATTGCTGTCCTAGAGGTCATGAATGACCACAACACCCCTTATACAAGAGGTATCCGCCTAGGCAATTATCCTGTTGTTCGAGAAAAGATCTTGGACAATCTAGAAAAAGCTTTTAAAGGGGAAATGACTGCTGAAGAGGCGTTAGACAAGGCAGTAGAAGAGGGCAATCAACTTCTCTCAATATTTGAAGAAAAGATTCTCTCTGAAAAAATTTCTCGTTAATGCATTATCGATGCATACGCAGGAGAGTTTAGCATAGCTAACGCCGAAGAAGCAAATTCCCTAGAACCTTTCAGGCAAATGGACTGCGTATAGTAGGAACTCTGGAAAGCAAAAGACGATTCTTTTCACCGAAGAAGCAAGCCAAAACTCAACGTTTAGGCGAATCTTTCAGGTACCAAGACAGAGAGGGGTTTTATAACCTCTCATCTAGGAAAAAGATATGTCTTCTTCATGCAATTCTCTGGAGAATTATTTCCATATTGCCAGCTCATTTGCTTTTGCAAAGCTCGGCCTTTTATCAGTTAGACACCCCATTCATGTCATTCAGACGAATAAACAAGCCAACCCTTCCCTTTCGAATGTAGAAATCATTCAAAAGATCTATCAAGAAAGCGGGATATGGGGATTTTATCGATCGACAGGAACATCGATTGCAAAGATTCTGGTAACTGAGTCTTATCGTGGAATTCTGATGATCCGTGTGCCGAGAGCTGTTCGTTCTTTTTTTGATGATTCGTGGAAAGAGCTTTATCCGCGAAGTACATTGCTTCTCACCTCTTTGTTTGCAGTCCCTATCATTTCTGGAGTTGATGCCACCCTCATCTGCCCTTTTGTTCGGATGGCAACGCTGCAGACTACCAATGAGAACAACAGCAAGATCACCGCAATCTATAAAAATTATATTAAAGGATCGGCTCTCAAAGAATTATATCGAGGCTATGTCCCCCTTTATATACAGACAGCTCTCTCTTGGGGAAACTTTTTCGCAATCGATGATCTCATCAAGGAGTTTCTGAAGAGAGGATTCAAGACCATTTCTTACTTTGAATTGACCCTCTCCTCTTTTATTGGAGGAGGAGTGCAAACTTGTTTGAATGCCATTCCTGACTCGATCAGGGTCCAGATGCAAAAACAAGGAACTCATCATCTGACAGCGAGGAAAACTTTTGAGGTGTTTGTAAGACAACATGGTTTTCGCGCCCTATTTCAATCGGTTCCTCACCGATTTCTAAGTAACGTTGTGAGCTATGGCTATAAAAGTCTTTTAAGACACTACTGGACCAAGGAATCAGAGAATTAGAAGTGGTGATTTTGTGGAGGTGACGGCTGAGTGGATCGTCATCTCCCTCCCCATTTTTTCACCGATAGATGCGGCATTTTTTGAGTACTTCCCTCCTCTTGTCGAGGATGAAAGTCGTTGATAAGCCATCTCTCTTGCTAATATGAGTTGTTTTTCGATGACGAGAAGAGCTTTTGTTTCTGCAGGATCTGCCTCCCTTTTCAAGGAGTGAACCTTTTTCAAGTAGCCCATTGCGATTCCCATGAAGAAGGAATTTTTCTCTCGAAGCCCTTGTAAACGCGCCTTTTTCTTGGCCTCCATCCAAAGTCTTTCGAGCTCAGAGGTCAAAAAGATCGCTATATACTCTGCGACCTCGACATGTGCCTCTTCACCTAAGATTTCTAGATAGGTCGCATCCGTTGATCTGTTGTAGACAATACTCACAAAAAAGGTCTCTAAAATCTGAGCAATGGCCCTCATTTTGGCATCCTCTTTTGTCTGTTTGAGGATCCTCTTTAAGATGAATCGATCCCCCTCCTCTGCAAACGCACTCTCTTCCATGTTATGTTTGAGAAGGAGCTCGCGCGATTTCAACATGGCAGATTCTGCTTCATGCGAATTGCTACTTTTAGCGAGCGCTAGGAGTTTTTGAATCTTTCGAGAGAGCGCTGTCCCCTCATTTTCTTCTAACACTTCCTCCAAGGCAATCGAGGCTCTAGAAACCTCCTCTCCCCATTTATACCTTTGACAGATCTTTCGAAACGCTTCTCCATGGGGCATCCCACATTCTCCATAATCGATGAAAGTTAAGTAGTGTGCCAGTTCATGCCGAAGGACATTCATCCACTGATCTTTCTTGACGTAGAAGAGTTTCTCATGGAACCCGAGTTCATAGAAAGAGGGGTCAAAGTAGCCCACCATACTCTTTTGATTGTAGATCACCACTTTAATGGGATAAGAACATCTTTGACGCTCATCATAAAAACGATCTCCCCTCACCTTCAGCCCCACTTCTCGGGACAAGACCAGGGAAAGCTCTTTTTTGAGCTCTTTCACAAACTGGATGATCTTTGAAGAGTAGACAAACATAGCAACAGATCTTATAAAAGAGGCTCCTTAATGCACAATAATAGATTTTTCTCGTCTATTTTTTCTCGCTCTACTAAAATCTTGATGGTATGGATGAACTCTATCAAAAAGTCAAAACCTTGGGGATCGGTCAGATTAAGAGACACATCTTCATCTGCGCCGAAGCGACCACCTCAAAATGCTGCAGGCAGGAAGAAGGGACTCTTTCTTGGGAGTATCTTAAACGAAGACTCAAGGAACTCAACTTAAGTGAACATGGAGGCATCTATCGCTCGAAAGCGAATTGTCTCAGAGTCTGTACTAAAGGACCGATCGCCGTGATCTACCCAGAAGGGACTTGGTATCACTCCTGCACACCTGAAGTACTCGAAAGGATCATCCAAGAACATCTCATTCAGGGAAAACCTGTAAAAGAGTATCTTTTTGCCCACTCTATGGAAAATAACAGGATAGGCTTATGAAAAAGGCTTTTTTTGCAATTGTAGGATTTGGACTCGGAGCCTTCATGCTCTTAAATGGCGCTGTCGCCTACTATCGAGCTACAACAGATGCTACATGGGTTCTTACGACCACAGAAAAATTCGTTAGCGCTGGGATCACAGGGCTCGTTGGCATCGTGTTGATCGCTTGGACCTCTGTCATCATCAAGAAGAAAAAATACTAATGCCCTCGGTGCTTTTCTTTCTTTTTTTGCTGCCTTCGTAGAAACTCTTCTTCTTTACGAGCCTCTTTTTCTTGGCTCGACACCGATTTCTTTTGGAGCTTTTTCTTTTCGAGCTCTTCTCTCATGTAATCTTGAGCAAATGTCGATGGTGAGGTACTCTCTTTGATCTTTTCCATTTCACGCATGACCTCCCGCTGAAGCCTTTTTGGATTCATCCGCTTGATTTCCAACTGAATCTCTTTTGCTTCACCAAATTTAAGCTCATGGTAATGGGTCAGCACAAATTCGTGCACTTCAGGATCAGAAGGCTCAGCGCCAAAAATATGCCTTGCGATGGCATACCCCTCCCGATCGGTCCGCTCAAATGTAGCGACCCAAAAGCGTTTCTCCAAAAATACTGTAGCTCGAATCGTAACCATAATTTCTTAATAGTGTAGCAGAATCTCTGATAAAATCCCCTTAAACCAACGAGTATTTCTTACTCAGTGAAATTCAAAAAAACACCTATATTGCTATTCTACAGATAGTTATAAATATGAATGCCCATTATCCTACTACAATGGAAGCTAACCTCATTTGGACTGATACGATTCAGAGAAAGTTGTCTCAAGATTTTGGTACGCTCCTGAAACTCATTCCTAAGCAGAGAGGACTTACGAAAATAAAGATCATCCTAGTGAATACTATTGGGACTACCTAAGGGGTAAAAATGACGACAGAGATCTCGTTTATAGACTCTTACAAAGAATGGATCAGTCAAAACAATAGCTTTGTGGATTTCTTCACGGTGAATGGAGAAGAGCAAGCTAGGGTGATTTTCATTGGCTCTCAGGCCTACTCTAAAAATGGGGATGGAAAGAAGCCTACAGTCTCTGAAGGGATGGGTTATGCTCTTCTTCTGGCGCTTGCTGCGAATGATCAGCAAAACTTTGACCGTTTCTTGCGCTACATATTAGGAACCTCAAACAATTATGGCTGCAGCTCTTATGGGAATGGGGTCTGCTACGCAAGCGCTCCTTACATGATGCCTTGGATTGTGAATGAAGAGGGGAAACCTTTTTGGTATGCGCCCTTTCCAGGATCAATATCTTACTATTCGAATGGTTCTGCAACTGATGCTGATATCCAAATTGCATGGGCTCTCTATCTTGCTACTTTGAAATTATCACAGAACGGATGGTCCAAAACTACTTTCCAGACGATTAATGGAACTTGGACCTATGAGGAGATCTTTCAAGAGATGGCCAAAGAGATCCGTCTTGCTGATATTGATTTCAACACTTTGCGCTATTTACCTGGTAATCAATGGGCAGCAGCTGGGAAAAAGGTTCTCTATCCTGGCTATTTAACCCCTGAGGCATTTACAGCTCTCGATTCTATTGCGCCCCCTGATGTTTCTTCAACATGCCCTACCCTCATATCACATATTCCCGCCAATTCTCTCAAACTCATCTTCAAAAACAACGTAGCAAAAAGCGTTTCCATCGACTATCTCGGTGGGAATGGTACAGTTACCGTAGATGCCAATTTCGTTCCAAAAGAGGGAAATCCTAATGGTTATGTTGTTGCTGGAGTAACTACTGCAGAAGCGCTCTTTACCTCTCCTAATGAATACTATGCCAATGCGACCATCGAAGCCACCTACTACGATGAAAATGGAACAGCTACGATGAAGAGCCACTACTATATTGAATACAATAACTCTCTTTGGAGTGTGACCGATAAGGGATCGACAAAAGAGAGCTCTTTTTGCAGCACCCCAACGATTAATGAAGTTTTTGTCTGCCTCACCGCCCCCGATATCAACAAAATCGATTTTCCCTTTTCCACAGTCATGACAAACAGTCTTCAAGCAATTCAAGAGTTCCAAACTCAATATGGTACTGGATTGATGCCCAATGTGATCCACTACGATGAAACAGGCTATGATCTTTGGTCAGAAAGCTTTGCCTATGATGCCTGCCGCTTCCCCCTCTGGGTCGCTCAATCTCTTCAAAAAAATAGCAACAACTCCTCTTTATCTACCTCCCTCCAGAAGCTCTTGAACTCTCTACCGAGTTTTGTAAGCCAAGGAAGCCTCCCCTCTGGTGGAATTGATGCCATCACTCAACAGGCTGTCGGGAATTGGGATGTTGCATCAGTAGCTCTGAACGGCCCCATTTTACCTGGAGCCAAGGAAATGGAGGATCAAACCCTTTTTGATTCCCTTAAAGATGGTGTTTACACCTATGATATCACAACAAAACAACCACAAATAACCGATCCCGAAGGGGACAGCGGCCCCTACTTCAATGCTGTGATGGTTCTACTCACAAGGGTGATCCTAGAAGGCTTGCTTTAGAGATATGGATCGAGATTTTTTAAAAAATAAAAATGTCTAATATTTAACAAATACACAAAAAAAGATAAAATAGAGCATCTTTTTAAAATAGGTGTAATAATATGACGACAATTTCAGATGTATCTATCCCGAATCATTTGGCAAATGTGCTACAAGCTGATCTTGATAAGGCAAGGCCCAATACTCCATTCGAAAATCTTTACTATCACGAACATGCCAAGGGAAGTGCCCTAACATTTGTTTTGAGAACTTTTGACGCTTTTTTTGACAATCAGTGTGTCACTGACAACACCTGCTACATGGTGGCTATGAGAATCAGTCACGTCGTTTTAGCAATTTTTGTATACCCTATTTTTGGTCTTCTTGCCCTAATAGGTGTTGTAGTTAATGCGTACCATCTTTCTATGCACAATGAAGCGATGAAAAAATGGGCAAGTGATCAATTTAGAATGCAACCTTCTGAAGAAGTAAAATATGAAGGAGCGCTATATCCACTGACAAATAAGAATGTCGTTGTTCAAGAAATGCAGAAGTCAGAGGGTGGTGGTTTTTCTTCTGTCGTCATGACCCATGGAACAGATGATGATTCATCGCTTTCAGACCATTTAGGGATCTTATCCAGATTTGAACCACCTAGAGGCGATGATACCCCCCTATCTACTCGATATAACAAATTAAAAGATTTCATTCCTCAAGCCATCGATAAGGCGACAGAGCAAGGGATTTTCATTCGAAAAGTGCAAATTACCCCTTCCGATAAGGAGCCAGATCTTCTTACCGATTGCATGATGTATGGTCATCCTGGAACTCGAGTAGTAAGACATGGGGCAGGTAGTCGTTTAGAACTCTCCGTTGAATCTGAAGCTCCCACTCCTCAAGATGCAGTGAGAATCTTCCGTCGATTCCTGACTGAAAATTATACAACACTCAATTCCCATTTTTCTGGATTATAACCGATTAAAGGAGAAAACAATGTTATTATCAGATGTGACGATCGAGGAATATATCACAAGCGGGGATATCATCATATTACCTGAATTCGATCGAAAAGACATCAGACCCACAGGCATACGGCTACACTTAGGTAGTCAAATCCTCGTTCCCAAAGAAAACCAACGGGTCGATTTTGATAGTACAGAGGCCCCACTCTTTGACACCATTTCGCTCTTGGAAAAAGACTACGTTTTGAAACCTGGAGAATTTGTCTTGGCAGGTACATATGAATATTTTCAAGTACCGAGAAATATCGTCTGCTACCTCGAAGGGAGAAGTACGGTCGCTAGAGTTGGCCTTGCCATTCACTGTACATCGGGAATTATTGATGGAAATTATGATGAAGCGCGCTCGATCGTTCTTGAAATCAAAAATCAGGGCCCTTTTGAAATTGTACTTAAGTATAAGACTGCTTTAGCAATGCTCTCGTTTGCTGAGCTCACTACTGAAATTGCCCAAGATTCACAACAGCAATATCGTGGTCAAACAGGCGTTGCTGCTCCGAATTTTGCAGGACAAAAGAGTTAGTCTTGAAGCAAGAGTCCGAGGGTATTGCCTCCAGAGACCTTGGTAAATAAGACCTCTTTTGCTCCGAGCTTATCCATGATGATATAGAGTGCAAGGATATCGATGAGCCGATCTTCTTCTAGAAGGAGATCGATCATCTCTTTCACTTCCCCTTTCTCCATTTTTAGAGAGGGAGTGAGCCAACGGGGTTGAAAATTTCTTACTAGGGTGTGGGTTTCTACCGCATCTTTTAATGCAGGGGGGATCTCTGGAAGGCCCTCTTGAATTTCTTGAATGAGCCTTTCAATATCTGTTAATGAAAGGGAATCTTCCCCATTTTTGAACTTTTGCAGGGCATTCTTAAGGTGGAAAAAGCCGAATGGGCTTTTGTATACTAAAAGCTCTTCTGTTGGAGATATCATGGAAAGCTGCACGCTGCTGCTCCCTGAATCCCAAGCGATGATATTTTCTAGAGAGAGGTTTTGATGTGTATGTTTCAGAGCGTGGGTGAGACTTAAGAATCCGAGCTTCCCTTCCTGATCTTGATCGATGATTTCGATCTCTAATTCGAGATCCTGGCTGAGACGTTTTATGAAGCCTCTACCATTTTCTGCAATTCTAAAGATGTCGGTTGCAACGATCTGGATCTCTTGAACGCCGAGCTCTTTTGCAATCGCCTGATATTTCTTAAGAACAGAGAGCCCCTCTTGATAGATGGACTCGCTCAAAATGTTCTCGTTCTGAACGGCATCTTTTGCATAAAAAACGGTAGCTTGCCTTTGGTCTATGATCCGTTCGATCGATTTTCTCTCATCTTTCAAGCTGACTTCTGCGATGCTCATCCGAATGAGGGTTGAGCCCACTTCGATCCCAGAGAGGAGATAGAAGGTCTCTTCAGCCTCGAGGAATCTTCCAAATAGATGGAAAAAAAGAGAGAAAATCAACATACGCATCCCTCAATCATATCCATCAAAGGGGTTTTTTGGTAGACTCAGTGCATGAGTTTACTATTTAATGGCCAATCTATTGCCAAATCATTTGGAGGACGCACCCTTTTTACAGACCTCTCCCTCAGTATTTTTACAGGAGATCGGATCGGTCTTGTAGGGCTCAATGGCTGTGGAAAATCGACCCTTTTAAAGATCCTAGCAGGGCTCGAATCGGCAGATTCTGGGACGCTCGCCCCACGACGAGGCCTTAGAGTGGGCTATGTCCCTCAAACTTGTGAATTTCCTGATCTGTCTCCAAAAGAGATCCTCATGAATGTGATTGAAGGGGATATTTTGGAGTATGAGAAAGAACACATGGCAGAAAAGCAACTTCGAGAGATTGGCTTTACAGGCATAACCCCGATTGCCTCAAAGCTTTCTGGAGGTTGGAAAAAGCGCCTTCGGATTGGTGTAGAGCTCATCCAAGAGCCAGATCTCCTCCTCCTCGACGAACCGACCAACCACCTCGATCTCGAAGGGATCCTTTGGCTAGAAGCTTTTTTAGGGAAAAAAGCTCCCACCTATTTGGTCGTGAGTCACGACCGCTATTTCTTGAACCACGTGACTAACCGCGTGATAGAGATCGATAAAACCTATCCGAGCGGCCTTTTTTCTATCGACAGCTCATATAAAGACTTCCTCTTTCACAAAGAGGCCTTTTTACAAGGGCAACTCCAACAGGAGAGAAGACTTGCAACTAAAGCACGGCGTGAAACGGAGTGGCTCCGAGCAGGCGTCAAAGCTCGCACCACAAAAGCTGAATCTCGCATCAATGAAGCAGAAGAGATCTTAGAACAATACTCTGATATTCAAGCGCGCAATCTCCAAAAACGAGCTAAAATCAACTTCAGCGCCACGGAGCGGGAAACAAGAAAGCTCCTTGTTGCAAAAAACCTTTCCAAAGAGCTCTCAGGAAGGACGTTATTTCGCAACCTCGACCTCACCCTCTCCCCTGGAGATCGGATCGGTCTGATGGGGCCAAATGGCTCAGGAAAAACCTCTTTTCTCAAGATGCTTGCTGATGAACTCACTCCCGATCTCGGCACCATTAAAAGAGCAGACAATTTAAAAGTAGTTTACTTTGATCAACACCGGATGCAGCTTCCAAAAGATATCTCTCTCAAGCAGGCGCTATCGCCGAGCGGCGATTTTGTCATTTTCCAAGGGCAGCCGATCCATGTGAATGGTTGGTGTAAAAGGTTTCTCTTTTCTCCCGATCTTTTAGAGCTTCCTATTGGAAAGCTCTCTGGTGGCGAGCAGGCACGAATTACGATCGCCCATTTGATGCTCCAGCCTGCAGATGTCCTCCTCCTAGATGAGCCCACTAACGATCTCGATATACCAACATTAGAAACCCTAGAAGAGAGCCTTCTAGAATTTCCAGGAGCTCTCGTCCTCATCACTCATGACCGCTGCATGCTCGATCGGATTTGTAATTCTGTCCTTGCCTTAGGCAATCCAGATAAGACTGAAGTTTTTTCTGATTATACCCAATGGGAAGCTTCCACAAAAAGAGTGGTAAAACAGAAAGAACCTATCGATATAAAAACTCCCCCGCCTCCCCAAAAATCTCTCCTCTCATATGCAGAGAAGAAAGAGCTCGAAGGGATCGAAAGAAGGATCAATAAAGTCGAAGGAGAAGTACGTTCTATGAACGCACTTCTCGGTGAAAAAGAGATCGCTGAAGATTCAGCGCGCCTCGCTGAAATTTGTAAAGGGATCAGCCTTCTTGAAACAGAGCTCGAAAGGCTCTACCTTCGATGGGAAGAATTAGAGACAAGAAAAGCTCCCCTTTCTTGAATAATCCCTATTTTTTCGGAAAATATTTACAACCATAAGCGCGATCTCCCGCATCTCCAAGCCCTGGAACAATATAGCCTTTGCTATTCAGTAAAGGATCAACTTGAGCTGCGAAGATCTTAACGTCAGGGCACTCTCTCATCACACGCTCTACACCTGGCTCTGATGCAATCGCTACAATGATAAAAATCTTCTTAGGGCCTCTCTCTTCGATGATTCTAATGGCATCGATTAAAGAGCCTCCTGTAGCAAGCATGGTATCAGATAGAATCACTGTTTTCCCACGAATATCAGGGATTGCAATGTAATCTACTTCTGCTTTTAGCGTCTCTTCATTTCGTGACATCGCTAAAAAACCTACTTCTGCTTGAGGAAAGACATTTTGAACTCCATCATTCAGTGGAAGTCCTGCACGGAGAATGGTCACTAGAACTGGCATCTCTTTAAGCTCTCGGTGAGTGGCTGTGGCTCCTGTCAATGTCTTAACTGAAACCTCTACTGTCTCGAGCTCTTCCATAACCTTTTTGGCCATCTCCACTCCAATTCTTTCCAGCGCTCCTCTAAAGTGAGGCGCATCAGTTTCTGGATTCCTAATCTCATAGATGAGCTGATTCAATACTTGTGTTTCTGCAGATAGAAAAGCAGTTGATAGTAAAAAACTCCAAATAGCTAATTTCATAGTATATCTCTCATGATTAATGGTCTTTTAAGAATAACTTCCTCACAAGGGAAGTATCAACGGGCTGGTCAGGGTGTATCGGGAAAAAATAGCGAAGCTGCCAATTTTGTGTTTTAGTAGCAGTCCGATTGTCTGTCTGATCCCAAGGCGGATAGATCCGAAAGCCCCGCTTTCCTTCCTTGTTATAAGTAGAAAAAATCCCTTGTTCTACTAGTGTAGCTTTGGGAAAGACAAATTGTCCAAAGTGCTCTTTATGGCGAGCGCTAATAATAACAAGATCGATAGGATCATCAATATGGTAGGGAAAAGTCGTACCATAACTCAGCCGTTTCCATAAGGTTACAAACTGCCCAACCTTTGTGGGTGTTACTTTCCCTACTCGAAATTTGATCCTCATCCCCTCCATCATAAAGTCCAAAGCGCCATATTCTTGACTTTCTTTTTCAAGAACAACATGGCTTGGAGTGAAACCACTCGGTCTGTAGGCAAGCGCTTCTGCATCAATGAAGTCAGGATGTCTTTCTTTCATGCTCCCATTATGAATGAACAAATCGTTTTAATACAGAGATCTTATTTAACTGAAGATCAATAATTAAACAAATTTATTGATAATTATAAAGGGAGATACCAGTGTGAAATTATGAAGAAACCACAAATCTCTCATTTTACAACTGACAGGAAATCAATTGGATGACAACACCACCTGGGAATAATCCTCGACTCGATCCCCTTTCTTCTAATAGTCTTAGCGGTAAATCCTCTACAAACAAACAACTAATCCTCCGTAGAGATTCGACAAGTGAGCTCTCTTCTTTTTCTTCTGATAGTATTAGCTCAAAATCCACAGACTCTTCTATCTCTTATAACTCTGTTCAGAACTCTGACAAGATCATGAGAAGAATAAGCAGTACTGATTTTCCTCAAACTAGACCAATAAACCCTCTTGAAGAACCAAAAGAATTCCTGATTTCTTACCCTGTAATGGGAATCCAAATACGGTACATCATTAGAAAGTTCATCTCAGCTGTTTTGGACTTACAAATGTTTATTTCCAAGTATTATGCTGAGTCAGACAAGGAGATCCTCATACCTCTACTGAATAAGTGTCGGTTTGAAATCCTTCGAAGTGATTTTGCTGGCAAAAGACGTACATTAGAAAGGATCATCTATAAAGCAGCAGAAGAGTTAAAAGCAATTTTCAAGGACCTAGTTTCCCGCTACATAGCCCCTTTCGATCTCATGATCATGCTAGAAAGAGTGATCAAAAATAAATCGAATCAAGGAGGCCTTTCGAGTATAATGAATATTTTTTCATCCGTCTCCTCACCTATATCAGCAGGTAAAGCCTTACCCCATCTTATCAAAGTCCCCTCTATCGATTTTCACATCCCTTCGATCAGCCCAGATCGGGTCTGTGAAGTAGTTGTAGATCTATTCACGAGTTGAAATTAAAACTATTCAAGAATTTTAAGAGACTATTATTGATTTTAAAGAACCGAAAAATTGACAGAAGCCGAATCCGTTAACAGTCTCTAAGAGCCTCGATCTTTGGAAAATAAAAGCATTCTTCAGATTCAACGGGCGAATCGTTGTCTATTCTACATTCATCGCGGTGCCAAAATGTAGCTAAAGCACCTCTAGAGTGATACTCGATGATTTGTTGTTGAAGAGTCTCTTGGATAGAAGCTCTTGGCGCTGTTGTCAAAAGATAGGACCTGCTCTCTTGGCAAATCGCATCAATGGAATCTGTGTACAACGCTAAAGCTTCACACGTGGGCTTGATGTATTCATGACAGTTGCTAATATAGAAAAGATCCACTTTTTTTCCCATTCGAGAGAGCTCTGAAGAGAGAAATAACATATCAGAGCGTCTGGTGATGTCCCCTCCATAGATTGTCAACCGACCACTAAGAACTATCTGTTGGATTCTTTGAAATGTTTCATCTCTTGCGATCCAGCTAAAACCTTGATTAATTTCCACCCCTAACTGATCGATTGTTTCAGTATAAGCCTGTTTGTGTGTTAGACCTTCTCCCCAAATAGATCTTTGGTCATAGTAAAGATCGATTAAATTGTTCTGAAATTCCTCTTTATCTACAACATCCTTAATCAAATCGATAACCTTAGTCCAAAAATCTAGAACACGCACCCCCCGATCGATGACCACAATCGATAGATCTTCCAGGGGAATAGGGCGATGGGCGGCGATATTCAAAACAGCAAAGCAAGAGACCCCTACAATGGTATTTCCTTTTGGAGGGAGCCCTTTTGCCTGATAAACAGTATATTTATGCCTATCCTCGTTGCTGCAAATAAAAGGGCGATGGGCATAGTTATCGTAGAGGGTGGTCCCTGGGCAAATCGTAATATCTGGCCTTAATGCTGACTTCATAATTATAATATTTAATTTTAGATAAAAAATTATACTATTAATTATGTTTAATT
>CAZZMO010000002.1:0-155151 GCA_964655475.1 uncultured bacterium | reverse complement strand
TAATCGAGCAAAGAAAGACATCTCCTCAATTTTTGAAGTTTTTGGCATCGAATCTGAAGCAGAAAGAATTTATCTTGCAATGAGCGTGATTAAATATGCTCCCTATAGTGTAGCAAAACACATCAAGCAATATAGAATCAAAGACCCTGATCAACTCATAGAAATCGGGAAAACACTTGTTACAAAGTCGGTCTATAACCTAGATGAAATATATGCCTATTTCGAATATTGTAGCACTCTCGATGTAGGAGCTGCTCATGTATGTAGTAAATTAATACAGCTTATTTGCACATATAATTATAATGGTAGACATTCGATCATCGCAAAAATCGTCCCTTTCATTAGAGCTTTGGAGATAGAGGATCAAGAAAATCTCATCAATATAGCTAAGCTCCTAGCAGGATACGCTCCTATATCCCTTTTTGCCGCAATCGATATTCATCAAATTAGGGATGAAAAAAGCAGAAAAGAGGTCTTAGAGGCTGCTTTAGTAGCAAATCGAGAATTTTCGGCACCTTTTGTAATACCGCTATTACAAAGTGGTTTTATTTCTGATCCAGCAAATATCATCAGTCTCGTAAGGCTTTTTCTGGAGAATGATTTTATTGATGTGGAGCAGTATTTTGCAAAATATCAGTTTCTCGAGAAATACATAGCCCCTCTCGATGAAAACAGCATGGAAATGATTGCAGAACTGGTCAGTACTGTGGTGAGAAAAGCTCCTCACTCGATTATTATACTCATGAACCATTACGGTATTAGAGATGAAGCGGGGAGAGTTCAAATTGCAAGAAGAATCATGGCAAAAAGGGGAGAGGTTGATATCCAACACTTCTCTATTGAGAACCCTCTATCGCGTATTGAGCTCTTAAAAGAGTTTGCTAGACAAACAAGCCCAGTTGTTCAATGGACAAATCTCATTAATATCATGCACTCATGGGATATTCCTGAAAAGATCAGGGCGAGAATAGTGCTTGAAAGGATGAAGATTGGCTCTGTAGAGTACCAACTAAAACATTTACGGATCACAAATCCACATATCTACAAGAAAATTGTGAAGGCAGATTTACTTTCTTGGCAGCACTATTTTCATAATTTTTCTCGTATACAAGAATATCAACTTTCTCCAGAAGACGCCTCTCGACTTGAAAAAGCCTGGTTACAAAACTATTACGCAAAAAATAATGTCACATCGCTACAGATACTTCAGAGTATAAAAATGCATGGATTCAAACAGAGTTTCATTCAATATGCCCTTTTGCGTGTTATTCAAGAGTATGAATATGAGTTAGAAAATATCCCTGAAGCGACTTTAGAGTCAGGCAGGCAGGCAGGTGTACCGTTTGAAGCGGAAAGAAATCCTCGTGAAGTAGTGATTGAAGTAATGACCTCTTCTTTTCAACAAGAAACCACAAAACGTGCCTTTGTAGATGCGTTAGCATATCGTAATAAATCGGTAGCTGTATCTTTGACTGGTATATTATGGCAAGAAGGATGTTTTTCTGATTATGAGACTCAATATTCTTCCCTTTTGGAAAAATCAGCCCCTAGCCCATTACTATGGATCGCTCCTGCTAAATGGGTGGTAGAGGCGAAGAGAGAGGGGGAGGATGTAGATGATCGTCAGATAGAAGAACTCTCAGCTCTATTTCAAGCGCGAAAAACTAAATGGCGAGACGACACCTCTGAACTTCAAAAGCAATATCTTTTGACTGTAAGTGCATTAGACAAAACCATCCTCCTTTCTTCGGAGCGAAAATTTGCTCTACTTCTGAAAATTCTAGCTCTTGACGAGAAGGACGCTGTTACCTCATTAAGGCTGCTTGCAAGCCTTGCTGAACGAAATGCAGAGGAAGAGCTCGACTCCCTTGATATAGATTATCCTATTGAATCCTTATGCAGCGCTCTTTGTGTTGTTATTAAGCGGGGCACCTTTATAGAATTTGATGAAATTGAGGGGGGAGTTCAACGTTATTTACATGTGTTTGGAAAGATGAGAGTTCCTTACGGCATTGAAACATATGGGTTAAAAATTCAGTCTCTTCCTGAAATGAGAAGTCACTTTAATCGATTTGTTGTTAGTGTTTTACAGGGTAGATTTCTTGAAGAGCGCAACAGGATCGATAATAATCCCCATTTAACTCACATCTATACTCATGATGACAAGATTCTTGCAAATTGGGCATCTCTTGAAATAGCAGTTCCTGTTTCATCAGGTGAAAATGCAGAAAAGTTATTTAGCGCTGAACTCGGGGCTGAATTAGAACAGTATCCAGAACTCAGGGAGTTTTTAAGTGCTACTGACCCTCTTCAAAGAGAAGAGATCAAGCAAATTTTGCTCGCAAAAGGAAAAGAGGGGAGATTTCCACTCGCATGTATCGGATGGATGGAAGATCCTGCTAATAAAAAATGTAGCGATAAAATGTCCTCTTTCACTCCAAAAGAGTTAAAGGGAGCCGTGAAGGTAATGCTCAAAAACTTCCACTCTTCCAGAGTTGAAATGAGCGCTATTTTAACCTGTCATTGGGAAGATTTGATTTTAGCGGGAGAAGAGATGCCAAATAGCTGTCAAAAACTCAATGCAAGTCCAGAGTTAACAAAGTGCTTATTAGGCTATGCTCTTGATGGAAAAACTCAAATGATCGCGATCAAAAATCAACATAATAAACTAATTGCAAGACAGTTTATACGCCTTCTTTGGGATGAGAACACTCAAAGACCTGTCCTGTTTTTAGAGGACCTCTATACAGCTGTTCCTGTTACAGAATCTATGAAAAAGGCGATGATAGAGGCTGCAAAAGAGTGCGCAAGAAAGCTCGGGTGCCCTCTATATCACCGAGGCTCTGATTCTGTCAAAATCTCCTCCTTTGGAAGCTCTTGCCCTGCTGAGTATGTCGATGCGTTAGGCTCTTTCCAAATCGGATCCTCCACTAACGGTAAATACACAATCAAATCAGCTAAAGAGATTGTGGTTGAGTATGTGGACCATGACGAGGCCGAGGCTATATCTGCAAGTGCTGCTATTCCTTCTAGTCTAGTTACTTTTTCTGCGCCCTAAGTATAGAATTCCTAGCTTGATATCATCTACAGATCTGAACAGCAGAACAACAAATTATCTGAGCAAACGCTCTGATTTACAGCTTGTTAATGGTTGATAGGTTGGGGTTTGCTAAAATGTAAAGAAAAAAGGTTCTTTGCATGGTGATTCCTGTCTACGATCAGTATTCTTTTAAGAGGCAAAAGGGGGGCGATTTTGATAAGTCAGTTGCTGCATGGCTGATGAATGCCTCTGCCTATGCTCACAATCAGTTTTATGGGTGGACGAGTTATCCTGCTGAGGTGGAACAGGAAAAGCAGCTGAGTTGGTATGCGTCCGCTTCAAAACTAGGGCCCTATGCTGGATATATTGGGACAATAAATGCTAAGGACCTTGAGGCTAATCCTATTGTCATCGCAATTAGGGGGACTTTAGAGTGGCAAGATTGGCTTGCAGATGCTAACCTCGCACAAAAAGTCATCGATATCCCAACACTCGGAATCCGTCCCCGTGTCCATGATGGATTTTGGAATGTCTATACGAAGAGAGATCCTAAAGAGACTCATTCCTTGCAAGAGCAAGTGAGAGAAGAGGTAAGTCATCTATTAGCAGAAGCCCCCAATAGAGAGATCTATATTACAGGGCATAGCTTAGGGGCTGCGATAGCAAATTTCATTACCGTTGACTTAGCTCTTCTCTATCCAAAAAACAACATCATCAACTATAACTTTGCAAGTCCAAGAGCGGGGAGTCCTTTCTACGCAAATGCAGTTCAATATCTTATGAAAAGTAAAGAGCGCCACTTTGTCTACTGGAGTATGATAAATAGCGCAGACATTGTCCCTAATCTTCCCCCATCTGTCACTCGTAATTTGCACTTTTCCCATATTGAGCCCCAAATGATCTTCAGTTGGAGCCGCTCTTCCTATTTGGAAAATCATCAATTAATCGCATACCATGCGGGGCTTATACAGAAATTGCCATTGAAGATTGCCTTTTTTGGGACTGATAAGAAAGGGAAGATCGAAAGAGAAGGAAGGCCTGGAAGAACGTATGAAATTGTTTCTTTTGCAGGTGATGTTCAAGAGCAACTAACTCATGCTAAGTCATTAGATGGCGCTGTGTTTGCGGTTCCATTGAATACGACACTCTCTAGAGCTCTCTTGGAAAAGCTCTTTCTCATTCGCGCAGCTGAAGTGCAGCACATCGTTATTTGTGTTACTGGGGTTCAAGGGATCGATCGGGAGGTTGTCGAGCAGAAGATTCAAGAGATCAGGAAATGGTTAAAAAAAGTAGAACTCTTAATAGATACTGTACCGATTCTGGAAATCGACAATCATGAGGTATGTTCGGAAACATTTTTTGAAAAACTCGATCTATACGTAACGAACCGAATCATTCTCGATTCAATCAAGATTCGGAAGAGAAAAAACCTTAAGCCAAAGCTCTTAGCTCAGGTCCGACCCGTCAAAGGGGCCTTTAAGGCGCTATTTCCCTCTTACCAAGGTCAAGGTAGCCTGAAGGGTGTAAAACTTGAAAAACGGGAATCTATCCATAAAGGTGATTATTTCCTCATTGTAAGTCGTGGAAAGATAGTTGGTCTTGGCTCCGTCAAGGCTTTGGGCTGGTTTTAATATAACGTCTGATAATTATTGTTATGTTTGAATTTATAGAGAATCTATTCGATTCAGTCAGAGTCCCTTTCATAGAAGATGGTTGCTTTGACCATTCTCCACGCCGCTTTCTAAAAGAGCGAAATTCCTGGATGGAGATGCTCTATCGGATATTAGAAGAGGCAGACAATAGAGAGGTTCCCATTTTTGAAAGGATCCATTTTTTGGCCATCACTTCAACCATGTTGGATGAATTCATTAGTGACAAGGTTCGAGAAGTTCCCTTCATGTACTCTGAAATTCAATCTTTTATGAACGATCAGGAACGCGTTTGGCTGAAGATCCTCATTGAACTAGGTAAAGAAAACATCTTTCTCGTATCAGCAAACGAGCTTACTGAGGCTGACTATCCCATTTTAGCGCCCTACATTACTCCATTTCCACTGGAAAGCTTCCGCTGCGTCCCTGACTCTACCCTGACCTTGGCTATCGATTTTGGGGATGAAAAGAGATTGATTCCTCTGCCCCGCCATTTTCAAAGACTGACCCGTTTGCCTGATGGTCCTCAAGGTGAGGTCCGCTTCCTCCTATTAGAAGAGATTCTCGATTCTTTAATCCACGCCCTTTTCCCATCTAAGGAAGTACATGAATATACTCTTTTCTATGCGATTCGAAAATATAAGAAGGTAGATGCTTATACCAAAGCCTCTGTCAATAAAGCGATCCAAAAGCGGGAATGTGCGCCGATCGTTCTTGTTAGAATGTTTGCCTACACCTCTAAAAAGTTAACACGTTGGATCATGAAGAGCTTGAAAGCTACGAAGACAAAACCGATCAAAATTATGAACACGATGAAAATGGATGATTTTAGAACGGTGATGCTGCCGAACCGTTTAGATCTCTTATACCCTCCTTTTCATGGAAAGAAACCTTATGAGAATCTCTTCCAGCTGCTAAAAAAACAAGACATCATCTTGCACCACCCTTACGATTCTTTTGAAATTTTGACGAAGTTTCTCGAAGAGGCTATTCATGACCCTCTAGTCCAAGAAATCAGAGTCTCTCTCTTTCGCACGAACCAGGCTTTCATCGATCTTCTCAAAAAAGGGGCCAAGCAAGGGAAAAAGGTCGTCGTATTGATAGAGCTACGAGCTCTTGGTGATGAAAAACAGAATGTAGAGTTTGTAAAAGAGCTCGAAAATGTTGGGGTGGATGTGCTCCTTGGATGTTCGGAAAAGCTCACTCACGGAAAGGCACTCACAGTTGCGAGAAAAGAAGGGGAAAAGGTTGTCTACTATACCCATTTAAGCACAGGTAATTACAACACTGAGACGGCTAAAGTCTATTCTGATATAGGATTTATGTCGACGGGTAAAACGATCTATAATATCGCACATAAGGTCTTCCCCTACTCTCCCCCATCTCATATTAAAGAGACTCTCTTAAAGGATATCGCAAAAGAAATTCAGTTAGCAAAGGAGTCAAAACCTGCTTCAATTTGGATTAAAACGATCGCGCTGACTGATCTTGAAGTCATCGATGCTCTCTATGATGCAAGTAGAGCAGGGGTTCAGATTGATATCATTGCAAGAGCTATCTGTCTATTAAGACCTGGTATTCAAGGGCTATCTGAAAATATTAGGGTGAAATCGATCATAGGGCGTTTTCTTGAACACTCGAGAATTCTCTGCTTTGGAAATGGACATTCTCTCCCTTCAGAGCATGCGAAGGTCTACCTCACTTCAGCTAATTGGAAGCCAGAAGCGTTGGAACATCGAGTAGAAACTCTAATCGAAATTGAAAATCTCGAGATCAAAAAAGAGCTTCTCCATGGGATTATGATTCCAAATATTTTTGACGAAGAGCAATCCTGGGAACTCGAAGCTGATGGTTGCTACAGACGAATTGAATCTAGTCCTGGGCAAAAAAAATTCAACTGTCAGAAATTTTTTATGGGATCTTATTTCTAAAACACCTATATGGGGTTTATCAGGAGAGATCTTATGCGAAATAGAAGTAAACCCCCTATTATTGTCACTGGTTCCGCCGGTCGTGTTGGCGCCAGTTTTATCAAAAAATGTTCTGAGCGCTACCCAGACCATCCGATTGTTGGATTCGAGCTTTTAAAAGCGCTTTATGCTGCAGCTAACGAGGAGCTAGTCCCTGTCAACGTAGCAAGTGAAGAAAGTGTAGCCCAGGCCTTTCTACACATCAAAAATTTCTACGGAACAAAAATTGCGGCATTCATCCATTTGGCTGCTTACTACAGCTTCGATGATCTCCGTTTTGACAATTATGAAAACATCACTATTCGTGGCACTGAACGGATATTAAAACACCTTCAAGAGTTTGAAGTTGAGCAGTTTATGTTTTCCTCTACGATGCTTATTCATGCCCCTTGTAAACTCAATCAAAAAATCGATGAAAAGTGGCCTGTAGTTCCTAAGTGGGCCTATCCTAAGTCAAAGGTTTTGACAGAAGAAGTCATCCGCAAAACAAGAGGCTCTATCCCATCTGTTGTGATGAGAATTGCTGGAGTTTATGATGATGATTGCCACTCAATCCCCATCAGCCAGCAGATCACCCGTATTTTCGAAAGACAAATGACCGCTAAACTCTATTCGGGAAAGATCTCTCATGGATCATGCTACATGCATATGGATGATCTCGTGAATGCGATGTGCCTTGCTTTTGAGAAAAGACGAGAGCTTCCTAAAGAGTGTGTTCTTGAAATTGGTGAAGATAAGACCTTTAGTTACGATTACCTTCAAAGGGCGATCAGCCAAAAACTTTTCGGTTCTGAAATCAAGACTTATCGAGTACCAAAATGGGTCGCAAAAATTGGAGCTTGGGGTCTAGGTCTTTTTGGGAAATCGTTCATCAAACCATGGATGATTGACCTTGCAGATGACCATTATGCTTTAGACATCTCTAAAGCTAAGCGAGTTCTTGGATGGAAGCTTCAGCATTCTCTAGCGACAGATCTTCCGATCATGCTAGATAAGATGCTCCAAGATCCAGAGAAGTGGTATAAAAAGAATGGCCTAAAGCCACCAAGACACTTAAAAGGTTACATGCGCCGCACCAAAAAGGGTTCTAACAAGAATGAAAGAAAAAACAAAGCAGCTTAGTATCCAACATGAAAAACACCTCTGGGCGTTTTTCGGAGTGATCTTTTTGGGGTTTTGGCTTCTCTGTAGCCCCAGTACTTTTGGCTACAAGAGCGAAATCTTGAGAAGTAGTGATTACATCACTGGTGCGATTTTGATTGTATTTGGTCTATTATCTTTGTCAGCTCGATTCATTATAGCTCCATGGATACTCACTCTAGCAGGGATATGGCTTGAATTTGCCCCCCTTTTATTTTGGGCGCCTGATGCGATTTCCTACCTAAACGATACTCTAGTGGGCGTTCTTGTGATCGCCCTCTCACTTTTGATCCCAGGAGTTCCTGGCGTGATCGAAGAAAAGGGAAAAGAGCTTCCGATCGGTTGGTCTTATAATCCATCAGCTTGGCATCAACGCATTCCTGTGATTGCTTGTGGTTGTATTGGTTGGTTCATTGCAAGGCATCTTGCAGCGTTCCAACTAGGTTACATCGATCAGATTTGGGATCCATTTTTTGGCCTTGGTACAAAAAAGGTTCTCACTTCTTCTGTAGCGAGCTTTTTTCCTGTCTCAGATGCAGGTCTTGGAGCTCTGGCCTACTCATTAGAAACACTCATGGGAGCCAAAGGGGGATCGAACCGCTGGAGAACCATGCCTTGGATGGTGGTCATTTTTGGTCTTTTGGTCGTTCCTCTAGGGATTGTAAGTATCATTCTCATCACTCTACAGCCCCTGTTAGTTCACGCATGGTGTACGCTTTGTCTCATTGCAGGATTCTGCATGCTCATCATGGTGATTTTTACGGTCGATGAGATGATTGCAGTCTTTCAGTTTCTCCACATGGCAAAAAAAGCAGGCCTTCCATTCTGGAAAACCTTCTTTAAAGGAGGAGTACTTCCAGGAATGAAAGATGACACAAGAACTCCTACCTTTTATGGAAATTTCTTTCGTGTTATTCAGTCAATGCTGACTGGAGCAGGTTTCACATGGAATCTTCTTTTAAGTGTCATTTTAGGAGCTTGGCTCATGCTATCTCCTTCAGTTTTCCATATCAAAGGTTTCACAGCTGATATGGATCATTTGTTTGGAGCGTTGATTGTGGTAATTTCAATGATTTCTCTTGCAGAAGTGACAAGAACGATCCGTTTTGTTAATGTCGTTTTAGCTCTTGCTATCTGCTTTATGGGTTTTCACTGGAACCACTTGGCAGTAGCAGTCTTTTTGATCATCCTTTCAATGAGAAAAGGGCCGATCAATGAGTCGTATGGCACTTGGAATCAATATATTAAATAAAACAATTGGAAAAAAGACATGAAGAATATTTCTCAAGAGATGTTGGACGGATTTGAGCGTGCTTTCCAAGAAAGCCCCACATTAAAGATCGCTCAGAGCGCTTTTCTTCATTCTAAAATCCAAGATACTGCAATGAAATGGGAGCGCTTTAGAGCGATTGATCACCACTTTTCAAAGGTGGTCTCCCACGAGATGAAAGCGACTCATCAAAAGCAGAGTGGAAGGTGCTGGATCTTTGCGGCCACGAATCTTTTAAGAATTCTAATGGGGCGCAAGTACAATATTGACCAGTTTGAATTTTCTCAAAACTATCTCATGTTCTTCGATAAACTCGAAAAGACGAACCTCTTCTTAGAAAACATTCTCACTACTGCAGAAGAGCCCTACGACTCTAGAAACCTCATGTTTCTTTTAGACTCACCCCTAGGAGATGGTGGACAGTGGCATATGTTCATCAATCTCGTTCATAAATATGGACTCGTGCCGAAATCAGCAATGCCCGATACCTTCCAGAGTCAAAATACAGCGATCATGAATAACCTCCTTCTTAAAAAACTAAGAGAATTCGCTCTAGAATTGAGAGAGTTAGTGAGAGCAAGAAAGAGTCAAGAAGAGCTCACTAAAGTGAAGGCTAGCATGCTAAAAGTGGTTCACAACATGCTTCAGTCCTTTTTAGGCACACCTCCAACTACTTTTCATTGGGAATTTTACGATAAACACCACAAGTTTCACTCATTTAAAAACCTTACCCCCCATTTGTTCCTCAAAGAACATGTTCCTGCAGATCTATCTGATTATGTCTGTTTGATTAACTGCCCCATGAGAGACACACCTTATAACGAAGTGTTTACTGTTCAGTTTCTTGGCAACGTAGTTGAGGGCGATATCGTTCGCTATGTCAACCTGCCGATCGAAAAGCTCAAAGAATACACGATCGCTTCACTCCAAAAAGATGAGCCTGTTTGGTTCGGCTGCGATGTAGGACAATCGTTTCATCGCGACCACGGCATCATGGACTTAGAGCTATTCGAATACAATTCCTTTTTTGGCACGAACTTTCCGATGACAAAACAGCAACGCCTTGAGTATGGGGAATCAAGAATGACTCACGCTATGCTCATCAATGGTGTCGATATCGTCGATCATCAACCCACAAAATGGCGCGTCGAAAACAGCTGGGGCAAAGATGTAGGAAAAGATGGCTTCTTCATCATGACAGACACCTGGTTTGACCAGTATGTCTACGAAGTCGCCATCCATAAACGCTTCCTCCCCAAGGCAATCATTGAACTAGAGAGAAAGAACCCTGTCGTTCTTCCTCCCTGGCACCCCATGGGTTCATTAGCTTAAGTCTAGCCGATGTGAACGTAATCTCTAACAGGTGGAGTTCGCTTTCTGCTGCCTGGTTTCTCTCCTGCAGTATAAGAATAAGATTTAGCTAAGTTCTCAATACTGACCAAGTCTTAGCTCATAGACAGTCTTTAAGACTTTATGTTTTTGATTGAAATAATGTGTATCACATTTTGTTTGTTGTGGGTGTAGTAGAAACGTTGATTTTCAAGGTCTAACCTGAATGTGCCGTTGGAAACGGTAACTTCTAACTCACCTTGAAAGTGAAGATGGGGAAGAAAGATCTCGAGAGGCCCTTCTGCTTTATCATCTGATAGGTAGGTAAAATGGAAGGCTTTTCGTTTGATGTCGAAGTACATTGATTGAGGGATGCCTGGTGTGTAAACGGGATAGGGGCGGATGAGGGCATCTTTGGCTCTCGCTCCATAATAGGGATCATCTTTATTTCCATCTTGATCGGCGCTATAGATGGAAAGGTCTTCGTTATTCCAATGATCTCCTTGTTCTTTGCTATGACCTGCAAAATAATTCCAGATAGTGCAGGAGAGCATGTTGTCTTCGATTGCGAGAAATGAGCGATGGAGGGCTTTTACTTGTTTGGAAAAATTTCCTGTTCGGTAGGCTTTCTTTTCATGCATATCAAAAGCGATGCCGAATTCTGTAATCATGGTAGGCACTCTACCGATCCGCTCTCTGGCAAAGGATTGAAGGCGGCTGACCTGCATTGCAAAAAAGCGGCGCATCCATTTAGGGAGTGCAATGAGCCATTTCTTCTTGAGTCCATCAACGGCTAGAAAGGAGCTGAACTTTTTCAGTGCAAGGACGTAGCCATCATACCAGTGGGTTGAAAAAACGATGTTGGTAGGGTCCTGAACGCCCCAGACGGGGGGCTTTCGATGGATTTCATTTTCGATGAAGATGATTGTTTCTGGCTGAATTGTTCTGATTGTCTCAGAGACCGACCTAATGAAAGGGCGGTAGAAGTCTTCACTAAAGCGAACTCTTCTATTTTGATAGTATAGGAAGTAGTCAGGAATGAGGAGGACGGGATCATTTTTGTTATTGAAATCCCAGACGCCATGTTCTCTCCAGATGCAGTTTGTCTTCCACGCTTTCTGTTTTTCAGGATCAAAGAGGCGAAGTCCTGTTCTTTTGATGCCAAAAGGGGTCTTCTTCCAAAATTCAACAACTTGTGACTCCCCCATTCCGAGAAGCATGCTTTGAAAGGGTGTGGGAGCAAAGTCAAGGGAGAGAAACCCTTCATATTGTCTGAGGTCTTTCCACTGAATGTAGCCTCGTAGAGGTTCATTCATGATGTCAAAACCGATGATATTGGGGAGATGTTTGACAGTTTTTGCAACTTCTTTCATCGCATTCATGTAATGTCGTTGGAGAAAAAATTGGATATTCTCCCCTTCTACTAGGAGTTTAGGGGCAAAAATGTGCCCTCCAAAGAAGAGGGTGAACATTGTGGCGGTAGCGAGTTTGAAGGCGTTTGTGACCCAAAGGAGGTGATTCATCGAATTTTGGTTCATTTTAGGAAGAAGAGCTGCACCTGTCGTTTCGAGCGCATTGATGTTAAAGCCAGCTTTTTCTAATGTCCACGCAGGGGCTCCACATCCCCCTGTAAAGCGGCTCCAGACATCTTGGTGGAAATCGATGAAGACGTAGAGGCCTTGATTGCAGGCTTCTTCTAAGATCTGACTTAAGTAATGTAAGAATCTATAGTCATAAATACCAGGACCTTCATGTTCGACTGATTCCCAAGTAACTGTGTAGCGAAGGCAGTTGAATCCCCAGTAACGGAGGCGCTGAAAGTGTTCTTTTGCTTCTTCGATAGGAAAGGGAATACCAGTAAAAGAGATTGGATCCACGCTATTTGGTAATTTGCAACTTACATTCGAGCCGCGGAAGATCACTTTCCGTTTTTTTTCATCTGTAAACCACTCTCCATCGATCAATATTTTGTGCAAGGTGATCCTCTTTATTTTGTCCCTATTGGGAGAGTGAGCACAGGTCCACTTTGATTACCTGTGTTAGTTGCATGAAAATTATAGAGCTGCATCAAGAGGCAAAAAGTCCTTTTTGAAGACATGTCCTCTTCTTTGATGTAATACCAAAATCCCCGATATTTCACCATCACTGCTGCATTCTGTGGTTGTTTTCGAGAGGAGTGGACTGTGATTAAGTCCCCTATCATCTCTCTCCAGTCAAAACAAGCTCCATCCCGTTTTTTTGTCATTGGGATGCAATCTTTGTCAGGAACGTCGACACCTAGGCTGAGGTAGTACATGCAACCGAGAAGTGATCTTGGCATGACGCCAATATCTCCCTTGCTATCGAGTCCTTGTTTGATGAAAATGTAATAGCGCCCATCCCTCTCTTCTCCTTCAGCAAGAAGGCTTTTCAGCTCATCTGCTTCTGCATAACCTATAGGGAAAGAAACTTGTAGATATTTCTCTTCCCCTTCCTGCTTAATCCCAAGAGCAAGCTCCCCTTCTCTCTGTAGAACACGAAGAAGAGTCGCCATCCTGTTGAACTTGGTGAAATCAGGAGCGATTTCAGGGGCGGGACCTGATGCTGAGGGAGCGTTTTCTATCCCATCTAAACTTTGTAACATGATGCGAAGTACTCGGTCGATTTCCCAACCTGAATAGATAAGTCGCTGAATCATAGGCAGCGGTATCGGTTGAAATAGCCGCTCTGCAAATGCTTGCCCTTCTAATGGAGAATAGACGATAGTAGGCTGATTCTGCCAACTAAACTCTCCTCCTAATGCCGAAGGGACATACTGATTTGTCCAGGGGATCGAAACTGAGGGTGAAAGAGATGATCCTACTGTCGTTTGTGTGGTGATATTCGTCACATCGAGAAAATAGGGGAAATCTACATGACGAAGTCTGACGAGATTGAGTAGCATTTGTTCATTATTTGTCTGTTGCAAGGTTTGATTGTAGGAGTTGCGCCCCCCATCTCCAGATAGCGCTACGCGGCTTGGCACTTGGCAAGAAAAAAAATTCAGAGCGATGAAAATAGTTCCCAAATAGAGCTTCACAGGCATCTCTTAGCTTCATTCGGGAAAATATTCTTTTTTTGAGTTATTGACTAGAGTATACTGAAAAAATAAGCCCCTAGGGCAAGGGCTTACCCCAGGGGCCTACCAATCTTTTTTCACTAAAGATATGATAATTATAAATTATAAATGAATATATTTCAAATAATTAGAGATTAAAATAATTATTATTATGGATATAGTTTTTCAATTAATAATTTTCTTATTAGTTGGAGTCGTTACAGGACTCCTTTCAGGCCTACTAGGGATGGGAGGGGGGCTTGTTTCGATCCCCTGTATGGTATTTGTATTCGAATACCTCGATATCGAGACGGCTGTTACTATGCAGATGGCGATTGGTAGCTCCTTGGCAGCTGTCATCTTCACCACTTTTTCCTCGGCAAGAGCTCATAATCGGCATAAACGGGTCCGTTGGTCGATAATTAAAAAAATGTCTATTAGTTTCGCTCTTGGGGCCTTGACAGGCAGTATGTTAGCTCAAAATGTGTCGAGCCAGGATCTTCAAAAAATTTTTGGTGTATTTGAGGTTGTTTTAGGGGTCTATTTCTTTTTCATGAAAGAGAGGCTGTCAAACCCTTCCCTTCCTCCGGTCCCAACCCTTCTGATGAACCTTGTCGGCTATGTCATTAGTACGATTTCCACCTTTTTAGGGGTAGGTGGAAGCTTTCTATCGGTCCCCGTTCTGATCCATTTCAGACTGCCTTTGAAGGAGGCTATAGGGACATCAACAGTATTTAGCTTTATCTTGGCCCTTGTGGCGAGCCTTTCCTTCTTTCTGCCAGGTCTCTTGATCCCTCCTCAGCCCCACAGCATCGGATATATCTACTTGCCAGCCTTTCTCCCTATGAGCATAGCGTCGTTCTTTGCAGCTCCATGGGGCTCCAGGCTAATCCATGTGGTACCAACAGATGTATTAAAGAAGATTTTCGCTACGATTATTATCGGCGCGGGGATTGCCATGTTGTGGAAAAGTTGACCATCTCAAGAAGCTGAAGATTGGCTTTTTTCTCTTTAGACAAAATTTTGATGTTATGACGATCTTTGATGACTTGATCCACAAAGAGGCGGAGGCGATCTTTACTGATGACTACCCTCGGTAATTTTAGATTCATTACATTGTGGAACCGGTGAAATTTTTCTGTAAAATTTTTTTTCGCATTGAAGAGGTGGAGATCATGCTCCTCAATACACCGATTTGCCTCCACTGCCCCTGAGAAGAGCATGGAATCGGCCTCAGAGATTTGTTTTAAAGCTCTAATTTCTCTTACACGAACTTCGACAGGCTTCGGCTTTAATAGGAGGTGGTGCTTCACAGGAGGGATTCTAAAACCTTTTACTGCGTAAGTAGTCTCTTTTTTGACATTAGGGTCGTGAATTGTGAAGAGTTTGGAGATTCTATCGGTAGAAGAATCCATATTTTTTCCGTTTTTTGTAAAAGCTTAACAGGATCTTAATATTAAAGACAAGTCAATTTAAAATTGACATTTGCATTTTTGAAAATTATACTGATGTCAATTTAGAGAGGTAAAACATGGTAGAAATAACTTTAAAAGGCTCAAAAATTAAAGTAACAAGTGGATTCCCCCATTCTGGCGACCTACTCCCCGACTTTGAACTTGTGGCACAAGACCTCTCCAATGTAAATCTAGACAAGTTCAAGGGAAAGAGAAAGCTTATAGCTACTGTTCCGAGTCTTGACACAGATGTCTGCTCTCTTGAGACAAAAAAACTCCAGGTTTTTGCCAAAGAGCACCCCGAATATCTTTTCTTGCTCGTTTCTGCAGATCTCCCTTTTGCACAAAAACGTTTTTGCAAAGATCATACGATCAATAATATTGTCTTCCTCTCATCGATGAGAAATCAGAATTTTGCTGAAAGTTATGGCGTTTTGATCGAAACGGGTCCTCTTGCAGGGATCATGGCCCGCTCCATCATCGTCGCAAATGAAAAAGATCGAGTAGTCTACTCAGAGCTCGTTTCTGAGATTACAATAGAGCCGAACTACGATCTTGCATTTAGCGCACTACAAAAGGGTTGAAGGGAAAAGCTCAGGATATTCTGGGTACCACATCACCTGATCTAAGAGACTCTCTAGATCGTCAACTTTTTCTGCAAGGCCCTTTTCGATAGCATCTTTTGCGATAGCATAAGCCATCGCTTTGGTCACGCTTCTCAATTGATGGAATTCAGGAAAGAGTCTGGTTGTTGCATAAGAGCTGAGGACGTTTGCTGCGATGAGGAATGAATCGACTGGAATCATCTTCATTCTTACTGCAGAAGTTGCGAGTCCTATGGCAGGGAAAACGAGGACATTATTGCACTGAGGAAACCCAGGGAATGGACTTCCAGTCGCGACAATTGCCTGCCCTTTGGTCCACTTCATCAAATCATTTGGATCAGCTTCTGCTTTTTGTGTTGGGTTTGAAAGGGGTAAAATGATGGGGCGCTTTGTATATTTAAGCATCCTTTTTACAAGCTTTTTAGTAAAAGCGCCTTTGGCTGTAGAGACACCAATTAATGTGGTGATTGGATAGTGTTCAATCACCTCTTCTAAGCTCATAAAGGGCTTTTTTCCTTCTTTAGCAAAAGGGAGGAGCTCTGGGGTCATTTTAGAAAAAGACTTTTGGACGAGCCCTTCTGTGTCGACGAAGTAGATCTGCTTTCTTGCTAGGTCTCTATCGATCCCCTGAGAAGCGGCGAATTCGACAAAAAGCTCAGCAATTCCAAGTCCTGCAGAACCTGCTCCTAAAATGCAGATTTTCTCTTCTTGAAATTTTCTCCCTGCCATCCGAAGTCCCGATAGGATTGCAGCAAGTGATACGGTTGCAGTCCCTTGAATGTCGTCGTTAAAAGAACAATGGACGTTTTGATAGCGGTGATAAAGCTTATGAGCATGCTCTCTTGGAAAATCTTCCCACTGGAGAAGGGCTTTCGGGCAATGTTTTTTGATTGCTTGGACAAACTGCTCTAAAAAGCTATCATACTCCTCACCCTTAATCCTTTGATGACGGACTCCTAGATAGAGGGGATCTTTTAAAAGTGCATCGTTATTAGTGCCAACATCAAGCAAAATGGGGAGAACGCGGTAGGGAGAAATACCTCCAAAGAGTGTGTAAAGTGCAAGTTTGCCGACGCAGATTGCCATTCCCCCTACTCCCATATCACCGAGTCCTAAAATTCTCCCTCCATCTGTGACAACAATCACATCGATCATCTTCCCATCAATTTGAGAAAGGATTTGATCCAGAGAATGTCTTAAGTCGTAAGAGATGTAAAGGCCGCGGCTTTGTCGATATTGGAGCGAATAGTCTAGAGTCGCCTCCCCTACTGTTGGGGTGTAAATGAAGGGGAGCATCTCTTCTACATGTTCGATCACTAAACGGTAGAAGAGCACTTCGTTTCGATCTTGCAAAGCACTTAAGAAGTGGTATTTGTCAATATCAGAGGTTTTTGAGAGAAAATTTGCATAACGCCGTTTGACCTGTTCATTGATATCTGATACGTGGTGAGGAAGAAGCCCTTGAAGTTGGAAAATTTCTCTCTCTTTCAGGGTAAAGGATGTCCCTCTATTCAATAGAGGAGCTCTTAATAGATCAATCCCTTTGAGTGGTGTTCCAACTACACGCATCTATCCACCTATATTTTGGATCAGTTCCAACCCTGTCAAGGTCTTCCCTTCTTGGGCGAGATCAAAACGATCTTGCATCATTGTTTTATCGTAATGTGATTGAATCACTCGCATAAAAGAGGATCCTTTTAGTCGAAATAGATCTCTATTATTTTCAAACTGCTCGATTGTCTTCTGGAAGCTTGTGCGGAGGTCATTTTCCAGTTTGCAGGAGGAGTGAAAAAAGACAAGAGAACTTGAGACTTCTTGCAGAGCTTGTGCAATGACTTGATTGAGACCTGCTATCCTCTCTTGGTAGAGGGATTTAGCGATGTAGTAATAAGAGTTAATCTTCCATCTCTCGAATACGTTGTACTGAATGTTATAACCAAGGGCATAGAGGAGAGATCCTGATTTAATCAGTCCGCTGATCTGCTCTGCTGCTGTTTCAATGGTAAAGTCTAAACGGATCGATGGAAATTGATTGGCCCAAGCAATGCCAAATTCTGCTGCTGCTTCATCAATCAACTTTTCTGCTTTTTGCACATCTCCCCTATTCTTTAATAGATCGAGAGGAGCTCCTGCATAGATGGTCTCTTTAAGAGCTGGAATCGTATAGGAAATCCCTAAAGTGTAGTCCAGTTTTTGAATATCAGTGTTACCAACCAAAGTTGTGAGTTGATATCTTGCAATTTGTAAATCACGTCCGAGCAGTTCAGATTTGAGTTCAGCTTCGCTGAGCAATGAAGAAGCCCTATTCCAGTCTGCGAGTGGTTCGAGCCCTGCTTGAATTCTAGATTCTAAAATACTTAAGAAGTTTTTCAGTTCTTCAATGTAGTTATCGATGTTTGCTTTTCTCGCTTGGAGTGTTCTGATTTTAGTGTAAGCGATAGCTACATCGCAGCGAAGTGATCTATAGAGGCCGAAGATGTTTCTCTCTTCAGCAGCCATCCTGTTCAATGCTTTCTTTTTAAACGACTTAGATTTTTGGAAAAGATCGAGCTCCACACTCATGTCAAACATGCGAAGATCGTTACTATCATTCAAAAGATCGGTAGCTGGCATCACGCTCGAGGCTTTATATGAAAACAGTCCCACTTCTCTAAAAAAGAGAGCCCCAGGAGGGGTTGCCTTGATGTCAAAGGCTACATCAATGCTGCTGAGAGCCATGTCGAGAGCATCTTTTGTGATGCCAAATCCAAATCCGAGCTGCTGAAACTGCTCCCTTGCTATTTGGATTTCGTAGTTATGCTCTTTTGCGTAGTTGTATAGCTCTGTGAGATATGGATCCATAAAGTCTTTCCACCAAGACTCTGAATTAATCCTTGTCCCATCTTCTTCTAATGACTCAGTATAGTAGGTAGGAGGTAAAATAGGATTGAACGGCTCCAAGCGGTTTGGTAAACAACCAACCACTAAAAAGGCTAAGGGCACCCAGCAAATAGGGCGCCCTATTGCTGAGCAAACCTTGATGAAGCTGGGTTTCCTATTTTGAACCATTAATTTCTCATTTGACTAAATTGGTAATCCAAAAGGGCATTATCTCCTGCCGAAGAGGCTTCAATATAGACATCTAATGTCTCATCGAGATACACAGGGTACTTATTTCGATCAAACGCAAAGGTAAGCTCGAGACAACCTTGATCAGTGAAGCAAGGGTTGACCGATACATACTCTAGAAGAAAATGAATCTTCGGGTTGCTGCGATGTACTGCAATGGCTCTAATGTGAGGAGAGGGGGTGACTCTCCAAGCTTCTTTCTGATCGATATAGACTCGAAGATGTAGTGGATCATCTGATCCCATGTATATGGCAGGCTCTTTCAATGCATCAGAGTATTCTCCTGGATGGATGTTTACAGAAAAAATCCTTCCATCAATTGGAGCTCTGACATTACAGTCTCCAAGCTGTTTTTCCAATGTTTTGCAGTTAGCAAGTTTCTCTTCGATTAAAGCATGGCTCAATTTCCGATCTTGATCACTCGGCCCTGCTTTCATTTTGTCATATTCGACGAGAATTTTTTCAAGCTGTGCACTTGCCATGTTCACAAGGGAAGTTTGTTGGTTGAGCTCGCTATTACTCACAGCATTCTTTTCATATAGTGCAAGTATCAGCTCGTGATCTTTTTGATGCATATCGCAGGTTGCTTTGACTTGCGCTATCTCTTTTTCTTTCATGAGAAGATCAAACGTGCCTGCTCCTTTTTGCATGACTTCGAGCTTTACTTTTGTCGTTTCTACTTCAGATTGCTTTTCGCTGAGCTGACACTTAATCAAACTATCATCAATTTTGAAGAGTAGGTCCCCTGCTGAAACTTTTTGTCCTACGGTAACGTATACATCTTCGACTATCCCTTGAAGTGATGGGCTGATTTTTATGTAATCAGAGGATGGAATCACTTTCCCAGATCCTGCAACATAATGTGTAAAAGGGATAGCATGTTGACTTGGCGCTACTTCTACTTTAGCAATTGGTGCGCTGAATGCATATGGATCCTCTGACTCAGGCTCCCGGCGAAGCTCTTTTACTAAAAAAAACATCACTAATAAGACTAAAGCCTGAGCAGAAAGTCCTATACCGAAAATCCACTTTTTTAAGTTCATAAACACTCCCTATTCTACCTAAATTCCGGAGAATAGGAACGAGATTGATATTAATCAATTAATTTTTTTATTCCGTGTCTTGAGTCGCGAATTTTGCGTACTCTGGCCAATTTTGGGGCTGTTTTTCCACTTCTTGATAATAGTGTTTAAACATGAGGAAAATGACCCCAATCCAACCGACTAAAATCCAAACGAGTGACCAAGAGAGACATCGATCGAGTGCAAATGGTGCGATGATTTGAATCATGAGGATGAAGAAAGAGGCACACGCTTTCGATGTGCGGTAAGCAAAAACATCAATGATCGCTTTCGCTTTGAATTTCTCCCCTACTTTGAGAGGAATGTAGAGCATCTCTTTGATGATGCCAAAAATCGAATAATCGAGCGATTTGACAGAGGCAAAGGTGAGAGCAATCATTGTGAAGCTTGAGTGGAGTATGTACCCAATGCAGTTGCAGAGAAGAATGAAAGGAACCATGAAGTGGGTATACTTGAGCCCAATCAACTTCAAGAGGACAAAGGATCCCAAAAATTGTAAAAAGATATTCACCACATTCACAAGGCCGAAGAAGCGCCCAATAAACTCAGTGCGGCGGTCTGTATGGGGAATTTCTGTCTCTAAAATATGGGCAAATTGATAGTCCAAGATCGTAGCAGAGACCTGCATGAAGATAACGAGTAAGAGGATAAACTGTAGAAGTCTCGATCCATAAATCAATCTCAACCCTCCTACTACATCGGAAGAGGTTTTACTCGACAAGGAAATGTCCTGACTTGTCGGTATATTGGCCCTCGTCTTGATCGCTACATAATAGAAATACCCTACAATTGCATAGAACGGAATAGTCGTTACAAGAAGCCTTTCTGACCCAAATGTCATCGCAAAGAATCCAGGAATCAAAGATCCAGCAATCGAGCCGAGTCCCCCCATTCCAAAGAAGATTCCATAGAGATACCTTGCTCTGGAGATGTTAATCGTTGCATGGATCACCGACCAAAGCTGCTGGAACATTAAAATGATAAAAATGTCCTTCCAAAGGTACAGAATGAACGGAAGTACATGTATCTTATCGAGATAAAAAGCTGAAAAGAGGTTCATTCCTGTCGCAATAAAGAGGGAAATCAAGAGCATCCAGGTGACGCCAATCGTCGGAAGGAAGCGGTTATATAAAGCGACAATCAGTAGGTTCAGAGGGACTAGGGCGATCCAAGCGATAGGAAAGAACTTTACTGTGTATGCCGCTATGAAAACTGAATTACTCGTAGCTCTTGTAACGGCCGCTTCCCCTGTAATGGCGAAATTGCACACCATCATACAAAGAATAAACATCTTCTCCCAATGAGAATAACTGAGGTATTCTCGCTGGATCTTCTCTTTGAACTTAGAAATCATGGGCAAATAGTAGCACTATTTGGGAAAATATGCTACGGAATAGCTATGAGGTGGAAATGATTTTGTTGTCTTTATTCTCAATTAGTGGCGGCGCTATTGCTGGAGCTCTACTCCGTTGGACCCTTGGCAGCTTTTTGAACCCTGTTTTCCCTACGATTCCCTTAGGGACATTGGCAGCCAATCTCATTGGGGGCTTCTTGATGGGGTGCTTTATGGCACTCTCTCACAACCACTCAATCCCTGAATCGGCCCGTTTGGGGATCGTAACAGGATTTTTGGGTAGTTTGACCACTTTTTCTACCTTCTCTGCCGAGACACTCACCCTTTTAAGTCGCCAGGAATATGGTATGACATTTTTGATTGTCATAGGACATGTAGTAGGAACCTTAGTTACCACAGCTCTTGGCCTCTATACCACAAAACTTTTCAGCCAATAGGAGATCTATGAATGGAATTTCTTTAACCCTCTTTAGCTACGAACAAGAGAAACACCACGGTGTCTTACTCCACGAATGGCTCCTACAGCATGCCCGGAAGGGGGGGCTCGCTGGTGGGAGTGTTTTTAGAGGAATTTCTGGATATGGCAAGGATAAAAAAGTTCATGAGGAACATTTTTTTGAATTAGCCTCCAATGTTCCTGTCAAAATTCAATTAATTTGCACAGAAGAGCAGTGCAGCCAGTTCATTGATTTTTTGAAAAAGGAAAAAATTCACCTCCTCTACTACAAACAAAAAATTGAATATGATTATTTATAATAATCATTGGTGTTCTTTTTTAATCATTTATTAATTATAATATTACACAAAATAGGAGATATTTTGTGATAACAGTAATTAATGACCAAATTTTTGATCCTTATAAAAACGATCTAGACTATCAATTAGTTAGAAATGCGAAAGATATAACGATCAATGGTGTATTATATGAAGAGGAAAAGGTCTATGAAAAGAAATTAGATCTCCTAACGCAAATTGGACAAATTTTCTATGCACTCCTCGTCACATTAGCGGTTATTCCAATGGTTTGTTATCCTGATTATTTTGGCAGTCTTTGGAAAGATGCAGCGCGTGGGGTAGAAAGACAGGTTGTGCTCCTCAAAAGTGATCTCCCTGTTGAAGGGGAAGTTGCATTTGGAGAACTGAGAGTACGTGAGTTTAATGCTGACAAACCTCCCGCTGCTATTGCTAATATTGTATCTACTGTAGCGGATCTAAATATCACATCTGGACCTATTATAGAATTACATGCAGCACAAATTACTGCTGCAGATTACGCAAACGCAACCCGTGATCACGTTTATTTAGACAAATTTTAATAAAAACAAATTAAGGAGCTTATTATGACCACTATCATTAACGATCCAGATCATGATCCCTACTGGAACAATTCTGAGTATACTCTTGTACTTGACCGCGATACAATGGCGGGTCCGAATCATATTTTTTATGAAAATAAGAAGATTTACGAAAAAAAGCTTGATCTCCTTGCTCAGATTGGACAAATTTTCTACGCTATCATCCTTACATTAGCAATCGTTCCGATGGTTTGTGATCCTGACTATTTCCATAAAGTTTGGAGAGATGCTGCTGACGGAGTAGAAAGACAGGTTGTGATTCTGAAGAATGACAATTATGAATCAGAGAACAATATTGAATATGGCATTCATGAAATGCAATTAGTTATATTCTCTAATGTTCAAAAGTTGGCAGAAAATTATGCAAATACAGGGCGTAATAATATTTATTTAGACGAATTGTAATAAAAACAAATTAATAGCTTATTATGACCGCTATCATTAACGATCCAGATCATGATCCCTACTGGAACAATCCTGAGTATACTCTTGTGCTTGACCGCGATACAATGGCGCGTCCGAATCATATTTTTTATGAAAATAAGAAGATCTAGGAAAAAAGCTTGATCTCCTTGCTCAGATTGGACAAATTTTCTACGCTATCATCCTTACATTAGCAATCGTTCCGATGGTTTGTGATCCTGACTATTTCCATAAAGTTTGGAGAGATGCTGCTGACGGAGTAGAAAGACGGGTTGTGATTCTGAAGAATGACAATTATGAATCAGAGAACAATATTGAGTATGGCATTCATGAAATGCAATTAGTTATATTCTCTAATGTTCAAAAGTTAGAAGATCAAAAAAAAATATTTAGATTCTCATATAAGGTGGGGGTGGCTCGAAGACTGCTGCTTCCCCGATGATATCAAGAACTTTCCCTTCTTGCATTTTGACAAGTCTATGAGCAAAAGGATAAAGTCTTGCGTCATGGCTGGCGAGAATTACTGCAGTACCCTTGTCTAGCGCAAAGGAGCGTAGTAGGGTCATGAGTTTCATTCCCATTTGATGATCGAGTAGAGAGAAAGGATCATCCAAAATCAAAATTTTTGGCTCGTGGACGAGGGCTCTTGCGAGAGCTATGATTTGCTTCTCACCCTGAGAGAGCTCCTTTGGAAAACTCTTACTTCTCTGAGTCATTCCCATGGAAACCAACATTTTCTGTACAATTTGAGGTCTTAATTTTCCACTCGTCTTATTATAGATCAAAGATAAGAGGATATTATCTTCAATATTGAAGGTGTCAAAAAGGGGCAGATCTTCGAAGACCATCCCTACGTGATGAGCAAAAAATTCAGCCTTTCTCTTCGGAGCCATTAACGCTAAGTCTTCTCCTAATAGAGAGATCTCTCCCCTATCAGGCTTGATGAGGCCTGCGATCAGGCGAAGTAGGGAGGATTTACCAGCGCCGCTAGGGCCAATGAGCATCATGACCTCCCCTTCTCTCACATCGAGGGAGATCTCCTCAAGGGCTATAACTGTCTCCCTTTTTGTTCTGTAGGCTTTTGATACTTTTTCACACACGATAGGATGCATAGCTACCTCTCATCATAAATCCTAACATCACCAAAAATGTAGATACGAATAGTAGAATAGAAGTGTCTAAATCGATGGAGAAGAAACTTTGACAGCTCAATTTTAACGCTGTGTTCATAAGTGAAGTAGTCATCCAACTTCCTAGAAACATGATAAAGGTTCCCATCCCAAAAACTGCCAAAGTAAACGAAAGGGGCATCCCCAATCGTCTCATCGGTAAGCTCTTTTCTAATAGGTCAGAAAAGAGGTTTTTCAAGCTAAAGAGGTAAAGGACTATTCCAAAGATTAATGAAATCCATATAGCGAAGTGGGTTTTGAGTGATGCCCCAAGCTGGACATGGTCTGCTAGAGCCAACTGATGCACTTTTGTTTCTACACGAAAAAGCTGCTCTATTTTTTCTGAGAGTTTTAACAAAGAGACTCCAGGTTTTGCCTTTACTACATAGGCAATCACATCATCATTTTTAGGTTCGAAAAGCTTCACGGCATTGTTGTAAGAGGTGTAAAGGAGTGGATACTGCTGGGAAGAGTTTTTCAGTCTACAAACTCCACCGAGGAGCATCTTATGCTCTCCTACAATGAGATATTGCCCCATTTTAAAACGCTTTTTGGAGCCCTTGTGTCGGTATGACAGTTTAGTTTTAATACCTCTTTCGTCAGCAATAATGCTTTGATCGAGCTGAAGATGGGAGATTTTCCCTTGTGTGAGGATTCGGGGAAGGGCTAAATCTTCGACTCCAAGAAGGATCGATTCTTGTTTAGCTCCCCCTGGTAGTGTCACTACAACAGACTTTTGACAAAAAGGGGCAGCTGATTCTACTTCATCTAATGCTCTGATCTTCGCTAGATCTCCAAGAGAAAACGGGCGTTTTGGATAAACCCAAAGATCAACTTTTTCGACCTCTTGCATCCAATGTCCTGCCATTTGCTCATTTTTCATGAGGGTATTCATGCTAGAAAGAGATAAAATCAGTGATGCGCACAGCACAAAAAGCCACATCCAGTGCCGTTTTGCTGTAGAAGCTAATATTTTAAAGACCATTTTGATCACAGCTTCTCTCCTCCTGGCCTTGGGCAAGACTCTTCTAAATATCCAGATCCTACTTCAATGAATTCTGCTTTTCGTTGGAGCTCTTTTATTGTTCTAGCTCCGCCGTAAGTCATTCCACTAGAAAGACCTCCTCGAAACTCTGAAAGAAGGGACTCTGCTTTTCCTGTAACATGAACCCAGTAAGCGACTCCTTCGTCGACCAACGTCTCTCGAAGTCCTCCATAAAATTCTTCTTGGAAATCGCGGCTCGCTTGTCCCCTATACTTCGCTTTCCATCCAAATGGTGCCGACTCACACTTCTCTTTTTTAGCAGCGCTTTCCATTGTTCCTGCAAATAGCTTTCCCATCATGATGCTGCTAGCTCCAGCAGCAAGCGCTAAAACGAGCTCACGGCTCGATTTGATGCCTCCATCAGCAATGATGGGGACTCTTAGTTTTTTGGCAAGTTCGCCACATTCTAAGATGGCAGAAAATTGAGGCACTCCAAATCCTGTTCTGATCCTTGTCGTACAGGCAGCGCCTGGTCCTATGCCTACTTTTACGGCGTCAGCACCAGCGTTAACGAGGTCGTGATAGGCCATAGCTGTACAGACGTTTCCTGCAATGACCTCTACCATCGGATACTTTCTTTTGATTTTCCCAATCAGTTCTGTCATTGGGACAGAATGGCCATGAGCGACATCAATACAAAGTCCTTTAACTCCCCAGTCAATGATCTGATCGATATGTTCAAATTGGTTAAATCCAATAGAGAAGAATGCTGTATCTTTGAACTCATCGATCCATTTTTTCAACTCTTCTAAAGGGGCAAATCGATGAAAAATAGGGATAATTCCATGACGAATGAGAATGCGGGCGAGTTCAGGGCCAATAACACTATCCATATTCGAAGCGAGGATGGGAAGATCCATCTTTCTTGTCTTCGTCAACCAGGTTTCTAGTGATGGCTCTGTTCTGGAGCGGATATTGTTAAATTGAGGAACCAAAGCCACCTCATCAAACGTGTACATCCTCTTTAACATAGCGCTCCTCCTATTCTTGCACAAATTATCAGAAATTTTATTTATGGTGGTATAGGGAAAAATTTCATATAATCGCGAACATGATTACTGTAGCCATTTTGACAAAAAATAATGAGACGACTTTGAAGGCCACTTTGGATTCAGTTGCCTCTTTTCCTGAGGTGTTAATCCTAGATACTGGATCAACAGATCGCACCCTTGAAATCGCAAAACAGTACCCAAATGTATCGATTCACCAACATCCTTTTACAGGGTTTGGTCACCTTCGAAATGTAGCAGCTGTTTTGGCAAAACATGATTGGATTCTGGCTCTCGACTCTGATGAGGTGCTCCCAAAAGATACAGTTGCTGCACTGACAGATGTTGAGCTAGATCAGCAGATCATCTACGGCTTTCCTAGAAAAAATTTATTTCAGGGGAAGTGGATCCGCGGTTGCGGATGGCATCCAGATCATGTCTATCGCCTATACAATAAAACATTTCACTCCTGGTTAGATGAGGAGAAGGTTCATGAAACCCTCGCTCAGAAAGGGAGAAAACTCTTCATTATTGAAGAGTATATTGAACATACTCCTTACCGCTCCTACGATGATTTCCTTGCAAAACTTCAACTTTATAGCGACCTCTACGCCAAGCAACATAGGGGTAAAAAAGAGGTCTCTTGTTTTACGGCGATGGGACATTCCCTTTGGACATTCATTAAGTCCTATTTCCTAGATGGGGGAATGTTTTTGGGATCAGAAGGGTGGATCATATCGATGTATAACGCCCACGCCTGCCACTACAAGTATTTAAAACTTTTAGAACAAAATAGAAGGTTGGAATGGGAGAAAAAAGCTTAGAAGAGATCAGAGAAGAAGCAAAAGCAAAATTAAAGCAACTTCTCGATACAGCCAAAACAGAAGATGAGATGATTTTTGACCATGGACCTCTCATCATCGGATTGAGAGAAAGAGCTCCCAAAGACCGTTTCGTAGATCTCCAAGATCAACTCAATTCCCAGGCTGACCAATGAGTCAGGAAAGAGTTCTAATCATCGGCGGCTCCTCTGGAATGGGACTTGCTTCTGCATCTTTACTGAGTAGTCTCGGCTATCATGTAACCATTTTGAGTAGATCCCTAGAGAAATTGCAAAAGGCGCAAAGAGAGATCAAGGGAGTCGATATTGCCACACTAGACATCACAAAAGAAGATGAAGTGAGCTCCTTTTTTCGCACTGCTCACCCTTTTCACCACCTCGTAGTAACCGCTGCAGATTTCATCTCAGGCCCTTTTCTCGAGCTCTCACTCGATCAAGCGCGTCAGTTTTTCGACAGCAAGTTTTGGGGTCAGTACCATGCTGCTAAGTATGCAGCTCATAAAATCATAAAAGGGGGCTCGATTACTCTTTTTTCTGGGGTAGCGGGTCAAAAACCCATCTTGAATCTTTCTGTTGCAAGTAGCATCAATGGAGCCATAGAATCCCTCACAAGATCTTTGGCCTTAGAGCTTTCTCCTGTTAGAGTCAATGCTATATCTCCTGGAACTATCAACACTCCTGTTTGGGGTGGTACGTTAGATGCGAAACAGGCAGGAAAACACCTTCCTCTTCAAAGAGTTGGAGAAGCTGAGGATATCGCAGCTACAGTCCGTTTTTTGATCGAATGTACTTATATTACTGGGGAAATCCTCTCGATAGAGGGTGGAGCAAAGCTCGTCTAAAGCTTGCTAAAATCCCCCTTTTTTTCATACTGAAGCTATGAAGAAGAAACTCCCCTTTTCGTTTGGAGAGGTAGCTCCTCTACTTTTTGCTATTTTTGTAGACATTCTTGGATTTGGAATGGTCTATCCTGTTCTGACTGCTCTATTTACTAATGGTGGCAGCCTCCTCTTTTCTTCCCCTGTATCTGAAGAGCTTCGCCTTTTCTACTTGAGTATTAGCTTTCTCCTCTATCCCCTTTTCATGTTTTTTGGGGCCTCTTTCATGGGAGATCTCTCAGATATTTTTGGGAGGAAGAGGGTTTTACTCATTTGCATGTTGGGCCTTTTTTGTGGTTTTTTGATGCTCGGGCTTGGAATCACCCTATCTTCATTATGGTTAATCTTTTTAGCTAGAGCATTTTCTGGATTTATGAGCGCATCCATGCCCATCGCTATGGCATCGATTGCAGACCTTAGTACCAAAGAGAACAAGACTCAGCATATGAGTTTTGTCACTCTTGCTAATGCTCTTGGTTTTGTTCTAGGTCCACTATTTGGAGGAATCCTTTCTGATTCAGCGCTCTCTCCCCTGTTTGGTTTTTATATCCCATTCTATTTTAGCGCACTACTTGCACTCGTCGCATTTATTTGGCTTTCAGTTACCTATCAAGATAGTTATTCGCCGAAAGGAAATCAGATCGATTGGAAGCGGTTTTATATGATTTTTGTTCAGGTAGCTGGTGAAAAATCGATCCGCCTTTTGGCACTTTCTTTTCTACTGATGCAGATTGGAGTAGGCCTTTTTTTGCAGCTCATCCTTCTCTACTTCGAAGAAAATTATCACTACTCAAGCTCAGTAATGGGGCTCTTTAATGGATATACGGGATTTTGGATGGCCTTCAGTTTAGTTGGTATCATCCCTTATGTAGCAAAAAAATGGGGAGCTGAAGTGATCGCTCATCACAGCCTCTATCTCTCAGGGCTATTTACCCTTCTCGTTTCTTTATTCTCTTCAGAAATAGCACTTTGGCTTGTCTTCATACCCTTGATGATTTCCACGCAGATCGCTTTTGCTACAATGCTCACCTCTTTTTCAAACTCTGCCAATCAAGAGTCCCAAGGCTTTGTGATGGGGATATCAGGATCTGTAGTCGCCCTCTCTTTTGCTATTTCAGGGATGGCACCCTCTTTGATTCCCTTTTTAGGAATCAAGCCGTTAATTTTCATAGGTAGCGTACTGATTCTAGCGTCAGCTGCACTTATGGGGATTTATAGGAATAGACTCTAAGAACGTCGTGTGAGTGGTACGCTGCACTTCTTGCAACATGGGATAGCTCAAGTAGTTTGAAGTTCATCTTTTCTAAAAGCTTCTTTACTTCCGGCTCTTCATAATATGACCAATACTTTTCTTGCCTGCCTTCGTAGCGCTCATCTTTTTCAATCCCTTCCCCAGTCCCCTTTTTCAAGGTAAAGTAGAAATGGCCTCCCACTTTGAGGACTGCATATACTTTTGCAAACAGAATAGGGAGTGATTCTTTAGATAGATGAACGAGAGAGGAAGCGGCCCATGCACCATCAAAAGAGGATGGTAAAAAGGAAAGCTCTTCCATGTCCATGAGGATAAAAGTTGCTTCGCTGGCGTGAACTTTAGCTATAGACAAGAGATTTTCACAGAAATCGATCCCTGTAACCTTTGCCCCTTTGTCAGAAAAAATTTTAGCATCTCTGCCTGATCCGCATCCGATATCTAGTATCGATGGGTTTGAAGGGAGCAGACTCATATACTTCTCTATGGAAGGCATGGGGGCCAAATCGGCAACCCTGGATGCATATTCAATAGCTATTTCTTGATAGCTTTGACGAGTCTGCTCCTTGTAATGCATCGCTTATTCTTCGATTTCTACGCCGTCGCACTCTTCGTCATCGACAACTTCTAGACACTCATCGACGAGCTCATGTAAGAACTCTGAAGCCTCTTCTCTAGAAGGGGTAGAGCTGCATGCTAAGCTAACAACGATAGACTGTAGAACAGCTACTGTATCTTCAAAAGATACTTTACTAGCGTGCTTATTTACAACAGTTACAAGCTCTTGGAATAGAGCTTCTGCTAATGTTTCTTCATTTTCTGTGGTCATAACTTCTCTTAAATGTATAATTCGCGATTCAATGGTAACAGCCGAAAGGATAACCTACCAGAAAATTTTCTCTTCTGCTACCATTTGAACCATATGAAAAAAGTACTTGTCTTCCTCCTCTCTTTTACAGGGATTCTCACTGCAAAAATAAGCTCTGTAGAAGAGCAGATCAGAGTTGAGACAGAGCATACTTCCCTAGATCCTATCTTTGAGACCCTCCTGAAAGATGGCTATTTCGAAGCCAGGGGCAAAGACGCTGAGATCAGAACCCCCTTTGTTACTCTGCAGGGAATAGTGGAAAAATTTTTAGCTAAAGAGCTCGGCAAAAGCATTCGATCTCTCGAAGGGATCATTCACACGCCGATGCCAGCTACACCCCTTTGCTCAGAAAAAGGGGCAACCCCAAGAGCTGGGATCATCCGAGGCTATCTAGAAGAAGGGGCAAACCTCTACATCGTCTACCCTAATTCTGGTTTCTCTAAGCGTTCTCTAAGTGAGCAAGAAATCTATAAAAAGGCTCTTTCTGAGTATAGTGAACATTTATTTGATCGCCCTATTCAATTAGAAAGTATCTCTTTACACCTCATCGGAGCTACATATTCTTTTAAAGATCTTGAAGGGCGCCAATTCATCTTCTCTATCAAGATGACACAAGCAAACGATCCTCAAGAAAATGCTAACTACGCCCTCTGGTTTGGCCCTAGCGATCACCCAGAGATTCAAAAACGAATTGTAGAACTCAAAACTCTTCTCCCTTCGAGTGTTATATGGGATTAACCCTCTTTTTATCTATTCTCCTCCTCTCGATCCTTTTCCTCACATGGAGGAAATATAAAAAAATTGCTAGAAGACCAAAGTATCAGACCCTTGAAAAAGAGGGCTCTATCGAAATTAGAGAGTACCCTCCTTTAATAGTCGCTGAAACCAAAGCAAAAGGGGGAAGGAAAGAGTCGATTCGAGAAGGGTTTATTCGAGTAGCCCGCTATATTTTCGGGGAAAACCTCTCTTCCAAAAAAATCGCAATGACCTCTCCTGTCCTTCAACAAGAGGGAGCTGGCTTTTGGAACATCTATTTTCTCATGCCAAAAAAGCACACATTAGAGACCTTACCTAAACCAAAAGATCGAGACATCCGCTTGAGAAAGCTTCCTGCTGCTACTAAAGCAACGATCCGTTTCTCTGGCAAACCAGAACGGGAAAATCTCGAAAAGCACCTCTCATTATTGACGAGCTTTTTAAAGAAAAAAAGGATCCAGTCTACATCAAGTCCCACTTATGCCTTCTACAATCCTCCATGGACTTTACCGATTTTTAGACGCAATGAAATTTGGCTCGATATCAAAAGAAAATAACTCAGTATATGTACCAAAAAGCCGTTTTTATTTTTAGGCGGGATCTCCGCATCCACGACAATAGTGGACTTCTCTTTGCTCTAGAAAATGCAAAAGAGGTGATCCCTATCTTCATCTTTACCCCTGAGCAGATTGAAAAGAATCCCTATCGGAGTGATTTTTCCCTTCAGTTCATGATCGAATCGCTCGAAGATCTCGAGAGCGATCTGAAAGAGATGGGAGGGAAACTCTTTTACTTCTACGACCACCCTGAAAAAGTGATCGGAGATTGCATTGAAAAGCTCGGGGTCGATCTCGTTGTTCTCAATCGAGACTTCACTCCCTATAGCATTGCTCGAGACAGAAAAATTGAAAAGATCTCTAAAGAAAAGAACGTCTCTTTTAAAAGCTTGAATGACTTATCACTTCACCCTCCTGAAGAGCTTCTAAAAGCGAATGGTGAGCCTTATACAATCTTCACCCCCTTTCATAAAAATGCTCTGAAAATGGATGTGGACCTGCCGAAGAAAAACTCCCACCACAATTACTGGAAAGTAGCGATAAGCTTTGCTAGAGATTCCTCTATTCTAAGCGAAATCCTCCCTAAGAGAAAGGATATTCAAAAAGGGGGGCGAAAAGAGGCCTTGAAGATCTTAAAGAAGCTGTCTCACTTTACCTTTTATGAAACGGAGAGAAATTTCCCCGCCAAAGATTCCACGACTCACCTCTCTCCCCATTTGAAATTCACGACTATCTCTCCAAGAGAAGCCTACCACGCGTTTGTAAAAAGCCTTGGAGAGAATCATGGACTAGTTCGATCTCTTTATTGGAGGGATTTTTTCTACTCAATCTCCTTCTACTTCCCTCATGTTTTCTCTGGCTGCTTCCATAAAAAATATGACCAATTAGAATGGGAAAAGAATTCAGCTCTTTTTAAACACTGGTGTGAAGGAACGACAGGCTTTCCTATTGTCGATGCGGGGATGCGTCAACTCAATCAAACTGGGTACATGCATAACCGCGTTAGGATGATTGTCGCTTCTTTTCTAGTCAAAGACCTTCATATCTCATGGCAACAAGGGGAACTGTACTTTGCAAAGCATCTCATCGACTACGACCCTGCTCTGAATAATGGTAACTGGCAATGGTCAGCCAGCACAGGTTGTGATGCTCAACCCTACTTTAGGATTTTCAACCCTTGGTCACAACAGCTGAACTTCGATCCTGATTGTGAGTACATTAAGAAGTGGGTGCCCGAGCTGGAAAATAAGGAGCCGAAAACGATCCACAACTGGTATAAAGAGCCCAAAACATCTCGCTATCCACTTCCTATCGTGGACCATGCCATCGAGTCAAAAAAGGCCCTTGCCTACTACAAAGATTGTTAAAGAGTTACTTTTTCAAAGTGAAGTAGAGTCGATGACCATCTGTTCCATATTCCATGATGGTAAACCCTAGTTCTTGAATGAAAGCTTTTGCAACCTCATCAGTCATGAATGTCGCCCCAAGATTAAATCGACAGATGAGCTCTCTTTTCATGTAATCTGGATCACCTCGATTAGGATCGTGATAGAAAAAGTTTCCTGTAACGAGTCCTCCTGCTGTTAAAGAGGTGTGCATCCTTTGAAAGATGTTGAGCATCTCTTTAGGATCGCAGTAAGGGAGTACATCTTGTAAAACGATGATGCTGTTTTTCTCTGGGAAGGTGTAGTTTTCCACCTTGCCCACCGTCACTGTCAAATTCTCTTGATTTAACCCTTGAGCTTTGATGTTTTTGACGACAAGATCGAGAGAGCCTTTGCAAGGATCGATCAAAAAAACCTTCCGATTCAATCGGAGAAAGATTGGAGTTAGTGAACTAAATCCTGGGCCTACTTCTACGGCATTTCCTTCGATTTTTCTCTTTTCTACATAAAAAACAGCTCGTTGGCAAAATGGATTTACAGAAGCTTCCTCTTTTTGAACTTCTGTTTCCCACCCTTTGATCGCTTCTTGAGCCAATTCAGTTATATTCGGTGGGCTCAAGTTGCGCGCTGTAGACCAATGAGATAATGCACTTGCTTTATTCATTGTCCCTGGATAGTACTGGTTTTCTCTCAAACACCAATCCTGGATGATGCGCCGAGAAGTTGAAAAAGCCTGGTATAGTAGAGGTCTAAACAAACTCACGCTCCTCTTGTCTTTATAAAATCGATCACTTCTTTGAATTCATAGTAATCTAGACCGGTATGAATCAGATCTGCTCCCCTTTGAAGCGCCCTCATCATCTCTTCCTCTTCCCCTAAAATCCCTAGCGCAAGAGCATAGTGTACATAGGCGTTGTAGTAGTTATTGCAATAAGATAAGTATTGAGCCCATGCAAGGATAGACTTTCTTGCATATTCTTTGGCAAGAACCTCATCCCCTTCTATCAGAAGTTGTTTTGCGTAGTTTGCAGCTCCAACTCCCTGAAAGTAATAACCTTTATAACCATAGGAAGGCATATTTCCAAGTGGGAAGTAGTGATCGACCATGGCTACCCCATTTTCATACTGCGCCTTGTAATGGGCAAAGCGATAGTTGTATTCGTTATAGAAATAGAACTGATCTCTTTTTGGCTGGATGTGGATCTCTTGATGGAGCTTTTCAAAAATTTGTCTCGATTTTTGAAGCATCAGCTTTTGCTCTTCTGCTGGCAGCTGCCCTGCATAATCCCCTAACACAGTTGCCAATCGGGTCTGCAAAGCGAAGGAATGGGGGTATTTTTGAAGCCCTCTATAGATTGTTTCCGCTGCCCCATGATATTCATTAGCCCTAAGCTGATCAAACCACATAAGGCAAATATCAATAATTTCTTGATTTGCCTCCCCATAGGCATCTTCCAAGGTGACACCCAGCATCTCTTGAATAGAGACCTCCGCTCTTACTTCCACAGCCTTCGGCATACTGAGAGCAGCCAGCGGGGTGACTGCTATCATAAAATAAATCATACTATTCAGCATTCTTTCCTCGATAAATTGCTAACATTATAGCACATCTCGTCTTAGAATACTATTTTGCTGTTTCGAAAGGAATTTAATGTGTAAACGTCTGTGATTGGATGATGCTCGGGTAATAGCGGCTACCGGACTTGAACCAGTGACCCACGGATTATGATTCCGCTGCTCTACCGACTGAGCTAAGCCGCCAGGAAAAATAGCGGGAGACGGATTCGAACCATCGACCTTTGGGTTATGAGCCCAACGAGCTAACCACTGCTCCATCCCGCGATCAAATTTTGTCAAAATGCTAACATGCTAAATGTTTTCTGGCAAGAATGAATTTAAAATAGGTAAAAGAAATTACTGGGCTGATTCTGGAGTAACAATCGGAGGCGATTCCTCTGTTGGCACCTGAGGAATTGCTTTCTTCTGAAAGAGTGGTGATAGAAAGGCAATACAAAGACCTCCTACTACTAAGATTGCTGCTACGATTTTCCACTGATATAAGGGTTCACCGAGAACTACAACTGAGCTAAACATCGCAATGATTGGAATGAGCAATGTGAAAGGGACAACCGAGGAGAGGGGCTTTTTATGCAAGAGCCAGCTCCAGACGCCATAGCCAAAAAAAGTGGAGAGATAAGTTAAATAAGCAACCGCACCGCATGTCTTATAAGTCATATTGATTAAGCTTCCAGTGATTCTTTCTGGTCCTTCAAATAGGTAAGAAAGGAGCAATAATGGAGGCCAGGCAACGGTACTTCCCCAGACCACTAAGGAAATCATATTTACTTTACCAAAAGTTTTGGAGATCGCGCTTCCAGCTCCCCAGAGGAGAGCTCCCATAAGAATCGAGAAAAAGCCCCAGATGGAAATGGTCCCTTCTACGTTGATTCCTGCTACAATAATACCTGTAAAAGAAACTACAGCTCCTAATATTTGAAAAACAGAAAGCTTTTCTCTGAATACAGCTACAGCAAGAAATAAGGAGAAAAAGACATGAAATTGCATGAGGACTGCCGCGATACTTGGAGAAATTCCAAGAGCCATACCACAAAAAAAACAGGTGAATTGAGCAGAGAAAAAGATCCATCCATATAGTACGATTTTCCTAAATGGCACTTCAGGTTTTGGCAGAAAAAAGACCGCAGGGAAACTCGTTAAGAAAAACCTTGTAAAAGCAAGGAAGATCGGAGGCATTCCATCTAACCCAACCCGTATGACTACGTAGTTAAAAGCCCAGATGAACATTAAAGAAAATATCAATAAAAAATGCGTTATACCCATAAGAGACTATTTCCGCGGACCTCAAATCTACACAATTGAATCAATTGAGGTCAATTAAATAGCAGAGTCTCGTAAAGAGAAACTTTTTTTGAATCTAACGGTTCAGGCAATCCCATAACATATTGTAAATAAGTAAATTAAGTTTGCACTGATTCTTTTTGCTATAATGAATAGAAAAGGGAGCTAGTTATGTCTGATACATTTAAAGTCTGTTTTGATTGTGGTAAGGATAGTGAAAAGTGTAATGCACAGCTTGAGGCAGCTTTAGCTAAAGCGGCTAAAGATCATTCTTGCTGCACTGTTGAAGGGCATTGTATTTCAACAAACGATATATTCTGTGATTGCGCAACCTATGTTATAAGAAACGAAACAGATGCCTGCTTTCTCCTTTGCAAGGAAACCGTTAAGTAGTCTTTGTTAAATAGCATAGTCGTCGACTGGAAGCTTTTTTTGAAAATAGGGTCCCAAAAAGGCCAGAAGGAGTCCTCCTATAACTAGAGAAGAGGCCAGGATTTTCCACCACTCTAAGGGTTCATGAAAGAACCAGACGGAGAGGAGCATGGCAACTACGGGAACGAGGAGTGTAAATGGCGCAACGCTTGATAATGGGCGGTGGTGAAGAAGCCAATTCCAAAGGGCAAAACCGAAAAGGGTTGCAAAGTAGCTTAAATAAATAACAGCTCCCAAAGAAACGTAGGTGAGATTTTGGAAACTCGTGGAAATCGTTTTAGGCCCTTCTATTACGAGTGAAAGAAGGAGCAAGAAAGGCCATGCGACCATACTTCCCCAAGCGACTAATGAGAGAATGTGCACTTTCCCCATCTTTTTAGAAATAGCGCTTCCCGCACCCCAGCAAAGAGCTGCTATCACAATCAAGAAAAACCCTTGAAATGAGGAAACCCCTTTGATATGGAATCCAACTAATATGATTCCTGAAAAGGAGATGAGAGCTCCTATCATTTGTAAAAGGGACATTTTTTCTCGGAAAACGACTATTCCCAGAAAAAGTGAGAAAAAGACATGCACTTGCATTAATATTGCAGCAAGTCCTGGCTCCACTCCCATTTGCATGCCCACAAAGAAAAGGGCAAATTGAAGGGCAAACATAATCACCCCATAAACTACAATATTCCTAAAACGAATCTTTGGCTTAGGTAAAAAGAAGACTGCTGGGAAGCTTGTGAAAAAGAAGCGGGCTGAAGCTAAAAATATGGGAGGGATTTCACTCAGTCCAAGCTTAATCATGATAAAACTCCCACCCCATACTACAACGAGCAATAATATGAGTAGAAGGTGGGTTATGCTCATGAGCAAAAGGCGTGAATTTTGGTAAATGTCTTTACCACAGCTCCTTTCACATAAAGCTCAAATTCATCTAGTTGATGGCGAGAAATGGGTTCTTTCAAGACCTTCTCTACAACCTCTTTGACATGATCTAGATCTGTTTGCTCTGCCGCCTTATGTCGAAGGGCATCTTTAACGAGCTCTTCTTGATTATGCATAAAAGGGCCAAAGAGGACGCTTTTATGAAAGCGCATCGGTTCATAGATGTTGTGCCCACCAATGCCAGGGACAAAACTTCCCCCAACAATGACTACCTGAGATAGGGCGTAACACTTATCAAGCTCTCCCATAGTATTAATAAACACAACCCGTTTTGTGGCTCCATTGAGCCCTTCTTTCATTTCTGTGAATTTATCAAATGTGATCCCTGACTGCTTGAGGTATTCCTCTACCCGGCCAAATCGCTCAGGATGGCGAGGGACAACAAAAAAACAGATATCAGCAGGCAGTGTTTCCAGTGCTTTTAAGAGCCCACTCTCCTCCCCTTCATGTGTGGAGGCAAATGTAATGAAACGGCGCGTTGGCAGCGCATTCTCTAGGAGAACCTTAGGAGCCGGCATCGCATCATACTTCAGGTTCCCTGTCACAAAAAGGCGTGTCTCTGGAAACCCTAGTTTCAAGAATCTTTCTCTGTAGGAATCGCTCTGAAGACAGATTACATCGATGTTCTTTAGAAGCCATTTTGCAATGAATGGGAATCTTTTCAAGCGGAGGAACGATTTTTCTGACATCTTCCCACTTGCAACTGCAACCTGCCCACCCATCTTTTTGATCTCTTTCATCAAATTAGGCCAAAAATCGGTCTCAATCAATATAAAGAGATTTGGACGGAGGCGTTTTACATAGCGGCGGACAATCCAGGAAAAATCGATTGGTAGATAGAAGAGGTGATCTATAGCCCCTTTTAAGTAGGTAGCTGCTTGTCTTTGCGCTGTTTCTGTTGTTGTTGAAAAATAGATCTCTACCGAAGGGTATTCCTTGCGATATTTTTGGATGAGAGGAAGGGACGATTTCATCTCTCCAAGGGAAACTGCATGGATCCAAATGACTTTATCCTCTTTAGGACGAGTTAGTTTCTCAAGAGAAAAACCGAGCCTTGCAAGGAGGCTCCCCCGGTACTTTTTGTGATAACAATAGTGCCATACAATCCAAGGAGAGCTGAATAAAAGCCAAAAAAACAGGGCTATATTGTAAAGTAGTGTCATTTGACCACAAAGTTGAGGAGTTTATCAGGAACAAAGATCTCTTTCACGATCTCCCCTGTCAGATATTTTTCTACTTTCGGATCGCTTTTTGCTGCCTGGACAACCTCTTCCTTGGAGGCTCCTTTCTTAAATTCCCCTTGACCTCTTAGCTTCCCCATGACTTGGAATACAATTACTACTTCATCATTTGCAAGGTAACGTTTGTCTACTTCAGGCAGAGGAACATCAACAATAGAGGTTTTTTCTCCGAGCAATGACCAACACTCTTCAGCTAGATGTGGCGCAAATGGATAAACAAGTTGAATCAAGAGTTTGACAATTTTTCTTGGGTAGAAAGAGAGCTCTGTAAAGTTATTCAAAAACTCCATCATCTTTGCAATCGCTGTATTAAAGCTCATGGCTAGGATATCTTCTTCAACAACAAAGAGGAGTTTATGCCCTAACTTATTCGCCTCTTCACTCTCTTGATCTGAAAGTTTTTCAGAGGTTGCGATATCATAAATGCGGCTCAAGAATCTCGAACTTCCAATAACAGCCTTGGTATTCCAGACTTTCTCTTTGTCAAATGGGGACATGAAGAGCTCATAAACTCTTAAGGCGTCCGCTCCATATGCATCAATCATCTCTTCTGGAGAAACTCCGTTCAGCTTGGATTTTGACATCTTTTCCAAAAGCTGTGAGACCTCTTCTCCATTTTTCGTGTCGTACCACTTTCCAGATTTCTCCTCTACTTCATCAGGTGATATATACCCTCCCCCTTTTTTCTTGTAAGAGTGGGCTGTAATGAGTCCCTGATTGCGAAGTTTTTGGAAGGGTTCTTTCGTAGAAACAGCGCCAATATCGTAGAGAACTTTATGCCAGAAACGGGCGTAAAGGAGATGCAAAACAGCATGCTCGACACCACCTACATAGAGATCGACTGGCATCCAGTACTTTTCAATCTCTTGATCCCAGGCTTTATTTTCATTATGAGGATCACAGAAACGGAGATAGTACCAGCAAGATCCTGCCCATTGAGGCATAATGTTGGTCTCTCTCAACGCAGGCTTCCCTGTTTTTGGATCGACGGTATGAATCCAATCTTTTGCCTTTTTTAAAGGGCTTTCCCCATCTTGAGAGGGTTTATAATCGTCGAGAGGTGGTGGGACTAGTGGAAGCTCATCCAGCCCTAGAACTCTTTGTGTTCCATCTTCAAAGTGGAGAATCGGAATGGGCTCTCCCCAGTAACGCTGGCGAGAAAAGAGCCAATCTCTCAATTTGTAAGTTGTACATTTTTCTCCATATCCCCCTTTTTCAAAATCAGGGGTTACGAACTCCTCTAATTCGATGATGGGCAACTGATATTTTTTCGCAAAGGCCTGATCTCTTTCATCATGCCCTGGCACTCCCATGACAGCCCCCGTTCCGTAAGTCATTAATACATAGTCAGCGATCCATATTGGGATTTTTTTTCCATTAGCAGGATTGATCGCATAAAAACCAGAGAATACACCACTCTTATCTTTTGCAAGATCGGTTCTTGCGAGGTCGTTTTTATTGATTGCCTCTTTGACATACGCCTTCACATCATCTCTATCGATTTTTTCGACCAGTGGATGTTCAGGAGCAAGCACGAGGAAAGTGACGCCAAGTAGAGTATCAGGTCTTGTGGTAAAGCAGGTGATCGTCTCTTTACTATTTTCAACGCTAAAATGGAGCTTAGCCCCTTCACTCTTTCCAATCCAGTTTCTCTGGAGGGTTTTTAAATGATCAGGCCAGTCTAGCTCATCGAGATCTTCTAACAGCCTTTCAGCGTAAGCGGTAATCTTCAATATCCACTGACGCAGTGGTCTTCTTTCTACAGGATAGCCCCCTTCAATCGAAAAGCCCCCTTCCACTTCTTCATTAGCCAGAACGGTTCCAAGGGATGGACAGAAGTTGACGTAAGCTTCTGCTTCATAGGCAAGCCCTTTTTTGTAGAGCTCAGTAAAAATCCACTGGGTCCATTTGTAATATTTGGGATCACTCGTTGCGAGTTCACGGCTCCAGTCATAGCAAAAGCCCATTTGTTTGAGCTGGCGTCTATAGGTGTCTATGTTCGTTTTTGTCGCAATCGAAGGGTGGTTCCCCGTTCTGACAGCATATTGCTCAGCGGGAAGGCCGAAGCTGTCCCACCCCATTGGGTGGAGGACATTAAAGCCTTTTTGCCTTTTGTACCTGGCATAAACATCTGTGGCAGAATAGCCTGCCAAATGACCCACGTGGAGACCTGCTCCAGAGGGGTAGGGAAACATATCTAAAATATAGAATTTCGGCTTGGAAGGGTCAACTTTTACATGGTAAGTTTTTTTCTCTTCCCAATATTTTTGCCATTTTTTTTCAATAGAAGCTGGATCGTATTTGGTCATATCATCTGCATTTGTTCAAAACCTAGAGCAAATATTACCATGGATAGATCTTTTGTTGCGACGATTTGCTGCTTGTAATATTTTTCGTAATCCTCTCTAGACTCCCCTTCCTCCATTGCCCTCATCCCGATAAAGGTTAAGCCCTCTTTATTCGCGTAGGTATTGAAATCTGTCCCTAAAAAGACTTTCGACTGGATATCGATCCGACTCTCTTCTAATAATTTTCTAAAATAGAGTTCCCTTTCACTTCTTGCATTTTCGTTATCCACCACCGATTTGAGAGTGAATTTGGCTGATCGGAAAAGAGGACTTCTCTTCAACATGAAGGCGAGAACTAACATAAACTTCGCATTGTTTTTCTGATCCTCATCCCACCAGATGTCGACTTCACGAGGAAGGCGGGCGATCTCCTTTTCACTATCTCTAAAGAGAAGGATATTCCGCTGCTCTCTTCTTGCAAATTCGATGATATCGATATGAGTTCCTTCAAATCCTTGCCCAAGAATGATCGTATTGGGGACTAAAGGTCCAATTCCATAGGTCTCCACAATTTGCTTCATTCCTGCGATTGGATCCTTTGCCGAGACCACCTCTACTAACGCCTTAGTTCGATTAGCTCGTAAATTTTTCCTGATCAACCTAATCCAATCTTTCTCCTTCTGCTTTAAGGCTTGATCTGTGGAGAAGATGGAAGCTACCGTTAAAAATCCATGCTTTCTTGTGAGCTCTCTTGCAAATAGAATCAAATTTGAAAAGCGCATCGGTGATCTCGTAAAGACGAGAAAATTAGGGCGCCAAGAGCGCACTTTTAAAGACTCATCAGCAAGCTTATAGATAATGCTTCTCGATAGAAAGAAGAGGAGCGATTGCCGGAGATCATCTTTGTCATTACCAATCCCAAAAATTTTCGCTAGACTGTAGGCTGACAAAGAAAATGCGATGACGATCAATGTAGTCAAAGAGTCGATGATGAACATCGGGATGAAGCAGAGGAGAGCTCCAGCAAATGGAAGCCCCCACGGCATCCGAAACGTAGGTCTCCAGCTCGGATTTTCCATCATCTCTTCAAAACTCGTAGCGAGATTGATAAGCCCATAAGTAGAAAGTAGGACCATGGTGAGAAGGGGCGCTATCACATTGAGATTACTGAAATAGATCGAGCAAAATGCTATCAAAAGGGTGATTCCGATTGCAAGTTTGGGTTCTTTTCCAATTGAGCGAAATACAATCCCATCGAGAGCGATTGCCTGCAAGGTCTTAGGGGCAGATAGTAGACTTCCAATCCCACTCATCATGGCAAGGAGCCAGATTGCTACCTGGATAATTCCTGGAAATTTTGAACACTTGTGAATGACAAACGGATCCCCCTGCAAGATCTCTCTTGGTGCATATCGAGTGAGAAAAACAGCCACAGCAACATAGATCAAAAAGGCTGTCAAAGTAGCCGCAACTGAGCCGATCAATATCGAGCGAGAAGGTGTTTTGAGGTGCTCTGCCATCGATATTCCACACTCTACCCCCATAGCAACTGGAAAAAAGACCCCGAAGACCTTCCAGAACGATTCAAGTCTGTATGAGGCTACTACTGTATCTTCTGGATAGGGATGGCCAAAAAAGAAACAGCAGAGTGAAAGTGCAAGGATTCCAAAGATCAAGAGGTGCATCTTCATCACCCACTCTAGGGCAAAATAGGCAATTGAAGCCAAAAGCACGAGAGTCACTAACCCAATGAGCTGCAGCGGTACCCAGGGAAAAAAATAATGCAAAGACTCAGTGAATCCAAAAATGGCAAAGCAAATCGTAAATGTCTGTGCAAGGTAGAGAGGAATCCCAATCGCTGAGCCGAGGCCACTTCCGAGCTCATTGGAAATCATGAAATAGGCTCCACTACTTGCACTATTTACAGAGAAATTCGATGCAATCGATGCGATAGAAAGAGCTGTAATGAAGGTAATAAGTAGAGTCAATGTAATGGCAGCTAAGCTCTGAAAAAGACCTGAAGAACCTACAATCCAACCCATCCTCAGAAAGAGAACGACCCCAAACATGGCGAGCAGGGCAGGGACATATACCCCTAAAAATGTGGAGTACTTTGTATATAGTACCTCCTCGGTCCTTGGATGCGGAATTGATGTTGTCATAAAAATATCATAACCTGAAGAAGTCCTTTGTGACAATTCCCCTATCTATTATGCTTGCAGGCAAGGAGTATTTCCATGATCGAACTACAAGCAGTACGTAAGAATAAAATTCATTTAGCTGATTACGACTATCAAGACGATATTAAGATCCGTCTTCTTCTAGCCAGTTTTACTGATACAGACGTCGAAATCTTGGAAGAAATTTTTTACAACCCCGTAGAATTTCCTTTAGAGCAACTCCTCCAAAACTTATCCCTTACTTTAACAGAAGCGCTCCCTTCCCTTGTAAAGTTGGAAGAGGCAGGCCTCCTGGAAAGAGATGATCATTTGATCATCGTGAACAAAGATCAACGAAAATATTTTGAACTCCAACTCGAAAAATTTGATGAAGACTTTGAACCTGGCATGGAATTCTTACAAAATCTTTTAAAGAGAGTTCCGATCCATGTTCTACCGAATTGGTACCACATCCCACGTCACTCAAATAATATTTTCGGATCTTTGATTGAAAAATACCTCATTACACCTCAAGTCTTCCAGCGCTATCTAGTAGACCTCAACTGGGGAGCAGACCCCCTTGGGCATATCATGAACGATGTTTTTCAATCCCCCGATCTAGAAATCTCTGCTGAAGAGATCAAGAGGAAATATCATCTGACAGGTGAAGCTTTTGAAGAAGCCATCTTGATGCTTGAGTTCCACTTCGTCTGCTGCCTTGGCTATCGAAAGGAGGGTCACGGATGGAAAGAGGTTGTTACCCCCTTCCAAGAGTGGAAAGAATATCTCAACTTCCTCCAAAGCTCACTGCCTGAAGAGCACAACCCACAGGGTGTGATCCAATTTAGACCAGATGAGTATGGCTTTGCTAAAGATATCGCTGAATTGCTCATGTATATCGATAGAGAACCAACCCACTTCTCATATAAAGGGAACAAGTGGCACCTCGACCCCAAAATCGCCCCTTTCCTCATCACAAACTTCCCCCAAGATCACGAGTGTAGCCATCTCCTTTCTTTTTCTGCTTACATCGACCGTCTCCTCGAGAAGGTAATACTCCTCGGATTCGTTGACAAGCGCTCATCTCAGTTGATCCTCACAGAATCTGCCTTTGAATGGTTAGAAATGGGATCGAAAGAGAAAGCCCTCACGATTTTCAAACATCCGTTCCATCAGATCAAAACGGGAGAAATCCACTCTGATCGGAACCTTCATGAAATCCAAAACAGCCTCAGCCGTATTGCAAGGTTAGGCTGGGTCGCTTTTGATGATTTCATCCAAGGGACTGCTATTGGTCTCAAAGAGGAAAAAAAGGTGCGCCTCAAGAAAGAGGGGCGGAAATGGCACTACAGCATCCCCGTTTACTCTGAAGATGAGAAACAGTATATCGAGACGATCGTCTTAGAGTACCTTTTCGAATCAGGGATTGTTCGCTTGGGGGTCATAGGCCATGAGATTGCCTTTAAATTGACCGACCTCGGCCGCTCTCTCTTCGAAAACAATAACTAAGTTGACAATCAACAGGTTAAGACTTAAACCTGCCCCCTTGTGCTAGACTTTAGTTACCATAAAACTAAATTAAGGAGTTTTATATGGCAAAAGGTCGTAAACCTGCTCAGCCTTTAACTTGCTCAAAAGCAACTAGCGCTGACAGCTGTGGGAAAAAAAGAAATTGTTCATGGGATGATTTCAGTCAAACATGTAAAAGGACACCTCCTGCTAAGTGTAGTGCTTTAGAGCCTGTTCAATGCGCTCTTCGCATGCTCATTGTTGGTGACTGTGGAATGAGCCAAGATGGCACATGCCACAACATGTTAGGTGAGTAATAGAGCCCATTTCTGGCCCCCCGCACATTTGGAGGGGCCTTTTCATTGATAATACTGCCCTAATAATCAATTACTTACAAACATATCAACTCTTCTTTGTTAAACTAGATATGCAGACTAAAGCTAACATAAGGAGCTTATATGCAAAAGAAACGTAAAATGGATTGTGCTAGCATCACTGAGAAGAAAGACTGTGATTCTAGAAAGAAAGATTGTCAGTGGAATAAAGACAAAAAAGTATGTGAAGATAAAGAGCAAAAAGAGAAGAAGTCTCTTGAGCCTAGAAAATGTGAAGAATTAGGCAAAGTTCTTTGCAAACTTCGTACAGATTGTACACTCAAGACTGATGGTACTTGCACTCCATACTTATACGGCGAATAATCTGTTTTTTTGGGGAGCCCCGATTAGGGGCGCCCTTTTTGTAATTTCTTTTTCACCACATTCAGACGCGATCCTGATAGGATATATTCCTTTTCATGTTCTGTGAGATTGTGCTGTACCATGAACTCCCCACCCTTGGTCTTATTCTTAATTTTGACGGGGCCATTTTGTTTAATCGCATCAATCACATTAGGCAACTCTAGCTCATCCCCTTTCTCAATCTTTTCATAGTCAGAAGGATTCACAAAGATGAAAGGAATGACACCAAAATTAGTCAAATTGGAGCGGTGGATTCTTGCAAAACTCATAGCGATGACCATTCTCACCCCTACATAGGCTGTCGAAATAGCAGCATGCTCTCTACTCGATCCTTGCCCATAGTTTTTCCCACCGATGATGATAGAGCCTTTCTCTTTGATCTTCATAGCGCGGTCAAAGAAGCTTCCATCGAGTCGGTAGTACATAAACTCACTGATCTTCGGAATGTTACTTCGATAGGGGAGAACTTGAGCTCCCGCTGGGGAGATGTCATCTGTTGAGATATTATCCCCTGTTTTGAGCGTAACAGGAAGTAGATAGTGTTCAGCTGGTGGTAGAAATTCAGGAAGAGGCTTAATATTGTCCCCTTTTACAATATCACAATGGGATCCTTCTGGAAGGGGCGCTACGATATTTGAAACAAGAGGGAAATGTTTTGGCTCTTTAATTTTTGGATAAGGGATATCGAGCGTTCGAGGATCGGTGATTACCCCTGTGATAGCTGAAGCCGTTGCAGTTTCAGGAGAGCAGAGATAGACTAAATCCTCTTTTGTACCAGATCTCCCTTTGAAGTTTCTTGGAACTGTGCGTAAGCTGATCTTATTCGTAGCAGGAGCTTGTCCCATGCCAATACAACCGTTACACCCAGCTTGATGAAGCCTTGCACCGGCCCTAATCATATGCGCCATATATCCCCCTTCGATCAGGGCGTAAAGCCCCATGCGAGAAGCTGGATTTACATCGAATGAGACCCTTTCGTGAACTTTCTTTTTTTCAAGCATCATCGCAGGAACAGCGAAGTCTCTAAATCCTGGGTTTGCAGAAGAACCGATGTATGCTTGATAGATAGGTGCGCCAGCTACTTCTCTGACAGGGCGAACATTGCCTGGGCTGCTAGGTAGAGCAATTAGAGGCTCTAACTTAGAAAGATCAATCACCTCTACTTCATCATACTTTGCATCGGGATCTGCTTTGAGCTCTTTCCAATCTTTTTCTCTATAGACTTGCTTCATGTATTCAAGAGTTACTTCATCTGAAGGGAAAATCGAAGTTGTAGCACCAAGCTCTGCCCCCATGTTGCAAATGACATGTCGATCCATCGCTGTAAGGTTTTTTAAACCGGGCCCTGCATATTCAAAAATCTTCCCCACTCCACCAGAAACATCCCTTCTGCGGAGCAATTCCAAGATTACATCTTTCGCACTCACCCAATCAGGAAGAGAGCCGTGGATTTCCACTTTTACAACTGCGGGCATGCGGAAGTAAAAAGGCTCTCCAGCAATCGCTAAAGCAACTTCGAGACCTCCTGCTCCGATGGCAATCGCACCAAGACCACCCGCTGCTGGGGTGTGACTATCTGATCCAAGTATTGTCTCACCTGGTAGAACTGAATGTTCAAAAGCGACTGCATGACTGATCCCATTCGCTGGGGGGCTGAAATAAATTCCAAAGTTCTTAGAAGCGGTCTGTAAATAGTGATGGTCTTCAGCATTTTTACAATCTTCTTGTATCTGATTGTGATCGACATATTGCATGGAGAATCGGGTCTTTGCTTTTTTGAGTCCCATCGCTTCAAGCTCGAGCATCACCACAGTTCCTGTGGCATCTTGCGTTAAGGTGTGATCTATTCTGATCCCGATTTCATTCCCTTTTTTCATTTCGCCATCAACCAGATGAGCTCCGATGACCTTCTCTACAATGTTTTTCCCCATGAAATTTCTCCTTTGTCCCTTTATAGACCATACTCTATACTGTCGTCCAGATGAAACATTTCCCACTCGAATCGATCTTGTTGTTCAAGGATTTAGATGATGAAAATCTCTGGGAATCCTTTAAAGAGCACAAACTCTTTGCCCTCATTGGAAACCCTGTTTCAAAGAGCATATCGCACATCACTCACAACCAGATATTTAAGAAAATTGACGTTAGAGCTCACTTCTTTCGCATTCATCTTGAAGAAGATGAGTTGCCAAGAGCTCTTCTCAAGCTCCACGAAAGGGGTTTTCTCGGACTGGCAGTCACCATGCCCTATAAAACTGAGGTCCTTCCCTACTTGACCCACTCTTCAGGGGTAGGTGCAATCAACACACTTCTCTATCGAGAAGATGGATATTATGGTGAAAACACTGACGCTCTCGCTATCGAACAACTGCTCTCCCCCCTCTTTTCCCTCTCTCCGATAGTGAGCTTATTAGGAGCAGGCGGAGCTGCAAGAGGTGCAGCTTATGTGTTAAAAAAGCATCAGATCCCTTTCACTATTTACAATAGAAGTTATGAGAGGGGTGAATTGCTTGCTAAAGAATATGGAGCCCCATTTGAGCTCATCGATAGATTCTCTTCACCAGAGGGGAAATTTCACATCGTCATCAACACAACTTCTGTTGGAATGGAGCCTCATGTAGATGCATCTCCGATCGATCCTTGTAAACTCTCTTCAAAAACGGTAGTGTTTGAAGCGATTTACCGCCCTCATAAAACAAGCCTAGTTCTTGCAGCAGAAAAGAGAGGGTTAAAGACGATCCTTGGTATTGAGATGTTTGCAATGCAAGCGCTATTTCAGTTCCGATATTTTTTATCGACCCCCTTTGATGAAAAGGTATTATGGGATATCCTTGTCGCATGTCAAAAAACAAACTCTTCGCCTTCTTTTGCACAGGGATAGGAGCTCTTCTTTGGCTTTTACCCGCCCCAGCTGGCGTGGACTTGAAGGCTTGGCACCTCCTTTCTGTATTCATCTTCACGATTTTGGGACTCATTACAAAGTTTGTTGCGACAGGCTCTTTAGTTTTCATCTCCTTATCCATTCTTTTGATGACGAATACCCTTTCATTTGGACAAGCCTTTGCTGGTTTTAGTAATGAAACGGTCTGGTTGATTGTATTTGCATTCTTTATTGCAAGAGGCTTCATCAAGACAGGACTTGGCCTTAGGATTTCTTACGTACTGATGTCTATGCTTGGCAAAAGCACACTCGGAATGGCTTATGGAATGGCCTTTACAGATCTCATTTTAGCTCCAGCGATTCCAAGTTCTACAGCTCGTGGTGGAGGCATTATTTATCCTGTTGTCTCTGCACTTTCGAGAACATTTGATAGTTATCCAAACTCCTCTCCATATAAATTAGGAGCCTATTTAATTCAGGTTACATTTCAGTGCGGGACAGTAACGAGCGCGATGTTTCTGACCTCGATGGCTGGAAATCCGATGGTTCAAAGCTTTGCAGAGAGTGTCGGCATTTCGATTACATGGACAAGCTGGGCCATGGCAGGAATCGTTCCTGGACTTGTCAGCTTATTTGCGATTCCATACGTCCTCTACAAATTTTATCCTCCAGAAATTAAACACACACCTCAGGCAAAAGCATTTGCAAAAGAACGTTTGAAGAATCTGGGGCCTGTCTCCTCTCATGAATGTATCATGATATTTGCCTTCATTGCTCTTATTACTCTATGGACACTTGCCCCTGTGATTAAAATCGGGGCTACTGTGACAGCTCTCTTTGGATTGACATTTTTGATTGTTTCAGGAGTTTTGACATGGGAAGATGTCTTAAATGAAAAGGGAGCATGGGACACACTTGTTTGGTTTGCAGTCCTTGTTGCTATGGCAAGTGCTCTCAATCAGCTTGGACTCATGCAGTGGTTTAGTGGCGAAGTAGTGCAAAATGTCTCAGGACTTCATTGGATTTTAGGATTTAGCGTGATTGCTCTACTCTATTTTTACTCCCATTACTTCTTTGCAAGTAACGTAGCCCATATTACAGCAATGTACCCACCCTTTCTTTTGGTCAGCACCGCGATTGGAACACCACCAGTGCTTGCGGCACTCGTTCTTGGGTTTTTCAGCTCTCTATTTGGAGCTCTTACCACGTATGGATCGGGACCTGCTCCCATCTATTTTGGATCGGGATATGTGAAATCATCTGAGTGGTGGAAGATCGGCTTTTTTGTCAGTATTTTGAATATCATCATTTGGGTTGTAGTGGGAAGCTTATGGTGGTCTTTAATCGGATTACTCGATGTATTTCCAAAATAAACATGGAGAAGTAGTCCCCTTTACCAAAACCATTTTGGCAGACGTTTTCCACGTAGAAGAGCTCACTTCGCTCGAATTCTCAGAAGAGAAAATCGCATCAAAAATCCTTCAAAAAACGGCAAAAAAACTGGGAAAACCACAGGTTCGAAGAACCAATGAGTGGACTCTTACCATGTATGAGCGGAACTGGAAAAGGGGCCCATTTCAAGAACTTCTCATCAAATTGATGAACCCTCTTGTAGGATATGGGGTCTATGCATTTTCGACGATCCCCATCTATAGCTATATTGGGGAGTACACAGGGGTTGTGAGAAAAAGAAAATGGAGAGGAGATAAACTCAACGACTATATCTTCGGGTATATGATTGGAGGAAAAGACACTCCATGGATAATCGATGCCAAGGAAAAGGGAAATTTTACCCGTTTTTTTAACCATAGCCTCACTCCGAATATCACATCGAGATGGATCATTGTAGAGGGTCTTTGTCATGTCATTTTTTTTGCTAACCGTAAGATAGACAAGGGGGAACAACTGACCTATGATTATGGACCCTATTTTTGGAAAAAACGGTCTGGACCGATAACGATATAATTTGTTATTCTATCTTGCATATGAAGAAAGTTTTATCTATTTTCCTCGCACTTGTTCTAGGGCTTGGCCTCTATCTTCGGAACATGTATGCAACGCAAGACATGATCATCTTGCGAAACACCCCTCTAGCGCAAAACTTTCAATTTGTCTCTAATGGCCCCTTTGAAGAAGTTTTTATCACAGCTCCAGATGGGCATGTGATCAATGGACTTCTTTTTGCTTCAAAAACACCTCCAAAAGGGGTGCTCCTCTACCTACATGGCCGAGGCTACAACCTAGGAGAGTTCTGGGGCTCTAGAGTCCAAGACTACACAAACTACGGCTATGATGTACTCAGCATCGATTACAGAGGTTTTGGTAAAAGCACTGGCGGAACTACGGAAGAGACCCTTTTAGAAGATGCAGAACTCGCCTATGCCTTCTTGTTAAATCGATATCAGGAAAATGACATCATCGTTTATGGGCAGTCTTTAGGAACAGGCTTTGCGACCTATGTTGCATCTAAACATGAGCCGAAGATGCTTATTTTAGAAGCTCCATACTATAGCCTTCTCGATATGGCTAAAGTAACTAAACCCTATCTTCCTGAAGCTCTTCTCGGCGCTCTTTTGAAATATCACCTCCGCTCTGATCTTTGGATTCCAGAAGTAGAGTGCCCGATCCATTTCTTCCATGGAACAAGAGACAGAATCATCCCTTACTCCTCAGGGAAAAAACTCTACTCTCTAGTTGAAGATAGAGATAACACCTCGTTTTACACGATCGAAAATTGGGGACACGATGGGATCATGTACCACAAAGATTACATTACCCAGATGGACCAGATCTTAGAGACGTCTCGTCATGTCTATCAAGTTAGCCACTAGTCCTGTCCACCCTGTCTGATGAGAGGCTCCCAGCCCTTTACCTGTATCTCCGTGAAAATATTCATAAAAGAGGAGATAGTCTTTAAAGTGAGGATCTTCTTGGAACTTTTTCACATCTCCAAAAACGGCCCTCTTCCCATCGATCGACTTGAAAAGATTGATGAGGCTATTTGAAAAATAGCTACTGATTTCACCTATTTTTTGATCTTCAAATAGCACATTGATCCGGTTTAACATCTCAATGAAGAGATATGAAATAGGAAACCAGATCGGCCCTCGCCAGTTGCTATTTCCCCCATATATAGAAGATCTAGACTCGCCTGGCACATATTGGATCACTTGCCCAAACAAAGAAACGGGGTGATTTTCATGATACTTCGACAAGCTTCTGAGGCCATATGTACTTTTAAACTCCTCTTCATCATAGGCTTTATTGAGAATCCTTCTCAAATTCTTCTCACCCATCAATGAGAAAAAGTAGTAGTTTTTCCCTTTACTCTGAATTTTATTGATGCTGTATTCTGTCAGATTCTTTCGATTTTCTAAAAACCATTCGAAATGGGAAAAGAACTCTTTGTATGAGGCGAGCTCATCTTCTGACCAATAATCTGTTGCAAAAACAGGAATGAGTCCCACTAGCGAGCGCACTTTGATCTGTTCATGATATCCTTCTGAGTGGAGAAGGACATCATAAAAGAATCCATCTTCTTCATTCCAATTCTGAATTTGTCTTGTTTTCGAACTCATAAGAGCAGATGCGATGTAGAGGTAATGTTGGAAAAATTTGGTCATGAGAGATTCATATGAGGGGTCGATTTTGGCAAGAACCATTCCAATCCGCATCATATCGAGGCAAAACATCCCCATCCACCCCGTTGCATCAGATTGCTGCAGACTCCCACCACCAGGAATAGGTTGGCTCCGATCGAAAACCTGAATGTTATCGAGTCCCAAAAAGCCCCCTTCAAACACGTTATTCCCTTCCACATCTTCTCTATTGACCCACCAAGCAAAATTTGCGATGAGCTTGTGGTAGCAGCGCTTCAAAAAGTCGAAATCCCCCTTCCCTGTTTTTTCCCGTTCTATATCGAAGATTTTGTGGATGACAAATGCTTGAACGGGGGGATTGATATCAGAAAACTCCCATTCATAGGCAGGAATTTGACCATTAGGATGTTGGAATTGTTCTGTCAGAAGAAGTTCTATCTGATCTTTTGCTAAATTGAGATCCACTAATCCAAGTGTCAATGCATGAAAGGCTAAATCCCATGCAGCAAACCAAGGGTACTCCCATTTATCAGGCATTGAAATGATATGTTTGGAAACGAGGTGCCTCCAATGGGTGTTCCGAATTTTATTACGAGAATCGGGAGAAGGCCAAGTGGGGTCGTCCCCTTCGAGCCACCTATTGACGATGAACAAATAGAGCTGCTGGCTCCATAGCTGCCCAGCTAATGCCTGCCGAAAGATCATCTTATCCTCAGGAGATGCTCTCTTTGGACTGATATGTTCGTAGTAATGATCTGCCTCTTCCTTCCGTTTATGGACAAACGCCTCAACGTTCTCTACGGCCGCTTTTAGTGGAAGTGGAGCCCACCTTAAATAAAACGTTTTGCTTTCAAGAGGTGCAAACGAGAGGTTTTTATAGTGAAAGGCTGCTTTAGTGCCTTCCCTTTGAGGGTTAATAGCCGCATGTTCCTGATTTACAATATAGCGATGAAAGGCATCTTTCACATAAGGGGTTGAATTCTTTCCCCAGTCGAGCGCTTCATAATTGGTCTCGTTATTCGTAAAAAGGAGATCAGGTTCACCACTGGCATAAAGATACCGTTTTCCGATCTTGTAGTCGATGTCGAGCATGGGAAATGCTTCCATATCTCGATCATCTAATAAAATCCCCTTATCTAGAGCTGTCATGAGCGGCTCATTTCCGCGAGGTGTAGTGAATCCCCAAGTGTTTCTAAAGGTCACCTGTGGGATAAAATCGAGCACTGCAGGTTGTGAACTTCGATTGATGATTTCTACTTTGATCCCTGTATCTTCTTCTGAGATCTTCACATATTCAATGAAGATATCGAAATATTCATCTCGATCAAATATCCCAGTGTCAATTAGTTCATATTCAGGGTCAGCCAGCCCCCGTTTCCTACTCTCTTCCTTCAGCTGTTCGTAAGGGTAGGCGTTTTGAGGGTATTTGTATAAGTACTTCATGTAGGCGTGGGAAGGGATGTTATCTAGGTAGTAGTAATACTCCTTCACATCTTCTCCATGGTTGGTCTCTTCTGGAACAAGGCCAAAAAGGCGTTCTTTGAGAAATGGATCTTTATGGTTCCAAAAAGCAAAAGAAAGTACCGCCATTTGGTAGCGGTCTGAATAGCCCCCAATCCCATCCTCTCCCCATCGATAAGCCCTCTTTCTTGCCATATCATGAGAAAAATAACGCCAGGCATGCCCTTCAGGGCTATAGTCTTCCCTAACGGTACCCCAGGCTCTTTCAGCTACAAAAGGGCCCCAATTCTTCCAGATGGCAAGAGAGCCTAAATGGTTTTCTTGAATCCGGATTTCTTCCTCTAATAAACGTTTTTTCATAATCCTTTTCATACCCATCTTGCGAAAATAAGTCCATGAGGACTACACTAGTTGGCCATGAAGAAGGTCGTTGTTGGAATGTCTGGAGGAGTAGATTCCTCCGTTGCAGCCGCTCTCCTCCTAGAACAGGGGTATGAGGTACTCGGTCTATTCATGAAAAACTGGGACGAGACCGACTGCCCGCAAGAGCTTGATTATCAAGATGCTATACATGTAGCTGAAACTCTTGGCATCCCCCTTTATACGGTTAATTTTACAGAAGAATACTGGAATCATGTCTTCTCTTCACTTATCGATGGGCTAAAAAAAGGGATTACTCCTAATCCTGATATTCTCTGCAATAAAGAGATCAAATTTCACCACTTTCTTGAAAAAGCTCTATCCCTTGGGGCTGACTACCTTGCTACAGGGCATTATGCCCAAGTAGACGAAGAGGGAAACCTCTATAGAGGAGAGGATCCTTCTAAAGATCAAACCTATTTCTTGCATGCCGTTTCCACTTCCGCCTTTAAAAAGACCCTCTTTCCGATCGGGCACCTCTTAAAAACCGACCTAAGGGAGATAGCAAAACGGAGAGGGCTCATTACGCATAATAAGAGGGATAGTACAGGGATTTGCTTCATTGGTAAGAGAAAATTCCCTGAATTCATCAAGGAATTCATCGAACCAAAGAGAGGCCCCTTCCTTTCACACGATGGGAAGATCCTCGGCTATCACGATGGAGCTTGGAACTACACTCTAGGTCAGAGAAAAGGGCTCGGCATCGGAGGACCTGGGAGTGCATGGTTTGTCATCGGTAAAAAAATTGAGGAAAATACAGTCATCCTCGCTCAAGGGGAGGACCACCCCCTTTTATACACCCCCTATTTGATAGCAGAAGACCCTACTTGGATTGGGATAGAACCCACCTTTCCTCTCGCTTGTACTGCAAAAGTGAGGTACAGAAGCGAAGATACACCTTGTGTAGTAAACCTTTTAAATTCAAATAAACTTTATGTCGAATTTCAAGAACCTCAGCGGGCAGTAACCCCTGGACAATCGATTGTTTTCTATCAAAATCAACGTTGTCTTGGCGGCGCAATCATTATTTGAACGTTGGAAAAAAACCGAACAACGTTTATTATACTGTCAGAAAAAGGGTTTCAATGGTTTATTTTAAGAAGTTTATATCGCGAATCATCGATTATTTATTCTTCGCGTTTTTATTTTTATTCTTTTATGACATTGATCTATTTAATATCTACGATTGGATCCTTGTAGGGTGCTTACCCCTTCTTTGGGCCCCTGTAGAAGCCCTCCTCCTCTATTTCTTTAAAACGACTATTGGTAAGGCAATTGTAGGCTTCTATACACCCGAGCAAACGTTAAAAGAATCGTTGAAAACGAGCTTTCTAAGTGCTGTCAAAATTCAACTTTACTTGATCCCTGGGATCAACCTCATTGCTTTTTATTTCTTTAGCCGAAAAAAAAGTTTTTCCCCTTTTCGACTTGAATTCCGCTTAACCCCCTTCTGCCTTTCTATTTTTACCGCTTTGGCTGTCCCTTTGCTTCTCGTCGAAATTAACGCCCCTAAAGCAAAAAACATGCTCATCGATTGGGCCCATTCCCACTGGCAAAAAATGACCTCCGAAGACTTAGCTTTCACTGCCTACTTCCCAGGAGAGCCTGTTGTTGCTGATAAAGAACTACTTCTTCCCACAGGTCATGACGTCACCCTCCCCTATAAGGAATATAGACACGCAAGCGACGAGGCCGTCTACTCAATCAGTAGAGCGACCCTCCCCTCTTCTTGGATGAAATGGCGCTCTGGACTCATCTTGAGCGGCGCTCTAAAAGTCGTAACGAATAAATCCCGGATCAAATTTAAGCAATCCTCTACCTTCCATGAACTCCCATCCCTTGACTATGAAGCAGAAAGTAAAGAGGGGGAGATTCTAGGAAAACTAGTCCTTGTAGGTCAAGACCTCTACAAAGTAGAAGCTCTCTACCATGGAGCTGATGGAAAAGAAGAGGCAGTCCGCTTCATCGAATCTTTTTCACCTAATAATTAAACACTTAAGAAATTAAAATCGAGTGTTTAGTAGATTTCTTGAAAAAGGAATCATCTATGTCTAGAAAGAAAAGTCAATCGTCAGAGATTTGTCTAAATTGCCCTTATGATCAGTGCTATATAGATATGGTCGATGAAATGACTCTTTGGTTGGGTAGCCGTGAGTGTAAAACTTGTACGAATAGCTCTTCAGGAAGTAACTGTATCCATTGTGGCGACTACAATCAGATGGTCATTTGTAACATCTATCTACAAGATCAACTAGCTAAGACTACTTGCAACACTGAGTGCACAATAGACGTCCTTTAAAATGAATCGGCTATTCCTTTTCCCAGGGCTCTTCTGAAAGGGTATTGAGCCTTTGGTAGATGCCAAGGCCAACGAGTAGAAGGGATACGATCGCAAAGAGAGAGATGGGGTAAAGAAGGGTTGTGATGTCTGTTGTCGCTGCTTTGATGGTGAGAACTAGCCCTTTTAAGGCGACGGCAGTGACGATGATGATCACGAACTTCGTTAGAGTCTTTCTCACTTCGAATGGTTTACGCGTTTCGCTATCTTTACACACCTCTTCAATCAAGAGATATTTACATACATCGATGACGGCAATGGCAAAGACTATCATCCCCACTTCGTCTAAAAGAATATAAATAGAAAATTTACTTGTCAGGACATCGGTGGCAATTTTCCAAATAGCTGCTCCAAAAATCCATAACGATATGAGATATAGGCATGTACAGCCAATCACATAGCCAAGGCTCGTGATAAACGAGACAAAAGCAATATTCTTTTTCCCTCTACTCATACCATTGTTGTAAAATTTCCCCCCTTTTCTTACAATAGTCTTCATGGCAACACTCTTAGAAAGATTACAGAAGGAATTCCCCGATAGTTCAAAAACTACTTTACGTTCTTGGATTGAGGATAAACGGGTCGAAGAAAGGGAAGATGGACGCTTTAATATCCTTCCCAGAAGGAGATTTTTGCACGATCTTCTAGAAATTCTCTATGAAGATAAGGAACTGATCGTAGTGGATAAAGGGGCAGGCCTTTTAACAGTAGCGACTGAAAAAGAACCTTTTCATACGGTCCACGGTATACTCAAAAAATATCTCAAACCTGTTCGTCCCCACCCTGTACACCGCCTCGATCGAGACACCTCTGGGGTGCTCGTCTTCTCAAAACACATCAATACAACTGAGTATCTCAAGGAAGAGTTCTTCCACCATAGAATTGAAAGAGAGTACCTTGCGATTGTAGAGGGATCTCCACCTGAGAAAGGGACTTGGACGAACTATGTCTATGAAGATGCTCGCCTCGTTATGCAAGTGACTGATGATCCGAAAAGAGGAAAGCTTGCGATCACCCACTTTGAGCGTGTGAAGCAATATGAAAATGATGCCCTCCTCCGTGTGAGGCTAGAAACGGGCAGAAAAAATCAGATCCGTCTCCAGTCAAAAGTAGCAGGATTTCCGATTGTCGGCGATTCAAAATATAGAGCAGAAACAAACCGATTTGGACGTCTTGCTCTTCACGCAACCTTCTTAGGATTTGTCCATCCGACAACTAAGAAAAAACTCCACTTTTCTTCTCGCATCGCTTTTCCTTAATCTTTTTTGTATATATACTAAAGAGCGTATGAAACGGCGTTTGTATCGGGATCGCTTTGATTATAAAATCGGAGGCGTTTTCGGAGGATTAGGTCAATATTTCCAGATTGATTCGACTTTATTGCGATTGATCGGACTCCTCCTTCTGTTCTTCACAGGAGGAATTCTTGCTTTGGTCTATTTACTTTGTTGGGCCCTTCTCCCGCTAGGACCTAGGTCCTATGTTGAAGCCAACTACAAACGACTTTATCGTTCTAGGCGCGATCGAAGAATCGCAGGGATTTGTGGCGGTTTGGGTGAATACTTCAATATCGATTCAAACATCATCCGTCTGGTAGTTGTGATTGTCTTATTTGTCACCGGCATACTCCCCGTCTTGATTGCTTATATTATCGGATGTATCATTATTAAGGAGAATCCACGTCGGTGAAAAAGCCACTCTACATCATTCTTTTAGGTCCACCTGGCTCTGGCAAAGGGACACAAGCAAAACTATTACAAAAACACTATGGTCTTGTTCACATTTCTACAGGAGATCTTCTTCGCGGAGAGATCGCAGATGGTACAGAACTTGGAAAACGAGTAAAAGCGATTATGGATGAAGGGCATTTCCCGACCAATGAAGAAGTAACAGCTGTACTCGCTCGCCGTATGACAAAACCTGACTGTGCGCCTGGTATCATTTTTGATGGCTATCCACGCACCTTGCCTCAAGTTGAGTATCTAGAAGAAACCCTCACAGAGGCCCCCATCGTCATTCTGATTAAACTCTCTGATGAACTCATCAGCGAACGGATTGTTATGAGACGAAGCTGCCCTCATTGTGGGACCGTTTACCATTTGAAGTACAACCCTCCAAAAGATCCTAACCTCTGTGATAAAGATGGTGAAGAGCTGATCCAGCGAAAAGATGATACAGCCAACGTCTTAAGACAAAGGCTTGAGCTCTACGACACTCTTACAGCCCCCTTAATTGAGCATTACACGAATAAGAAGATTCTCCATACTATTCATGCAGATAGCCTTACAATTGATGAAGTGTTTAAAGAGATGAAGAATATCATCCGTTAAGATCTGAAGGGCTGGTTTTCTGAACGCCAGCCCTATATATGCTGAAAAATCAATCTAAGCGAAGCTTTGCGCTAAATTGGGTAATCAAGCCTGATGCAATATCAACGTAGCTTTTACTTATACTTTCTAATTCTTTATAAAAAGCTCTGAGTTGATCTAAATCCTGTTTTATTTCACTCCATGTCCCTTTTAATTCACCAAACGGTCCTAAATCTAAGACTTGCCGTTTTGGAACAAATGAAACAAAACTTGCGCATCCAATAGAGGCAGACATTTCGTATGAATAAGATCTTACACGTTCCAGAGAATAAGCCTCTTGCATTAAATCTCCTCTAGGAATCTCAAGATCTGCATGCGCAAATATCTTGTCTCTCGCAATAATTTTTTCTGCCAACTCAATGCGACTTAAGCAGAATTGACCCATAGCCGTCTCTGGTCTTCTACTGTCTTCGCAAAGCTGATTTTTAAGCCCGATAAGCTGTTGGATCATTGCACGGTGACTCACAGGTTGGTTCAATGCTTGGTAGCGACTATCCCAAACGACTAAATCTTTCAGTAGAAGCTGAACTTTCTGATAAAGCAAATCTAAATCTACTTTGGCCCCATTTATAAGAGTCATATCTATAGCACCTAAAGAAAGTTTCTCTAATGCTGCTTCATGATATTCTTCCAATAGAGACTTCACATCGTCTATCTCCTTTATAAAGGATTGCTTAATAGAATCATAGTTCTCTAGTCTATTTAGGAGCTTAAGGGCCATTTCCTTCAGTTCTGTTACAACTGCTTTTGATGGAGTTTTTGGACTTGCAGCCCCTTCGGTAAGTTGATCGGAACTGATACTTCCTCCTGTAAAACCAATGTGTTCCAGAGGGCAAAGTTGGTGTAAAGACATAATTTCCCTATATTTTTCGTGTTAATTCGTCTAAAGCTTCTTTAGGTTGTCTGTAAAGCTCTTTGTATTCCTTCAAAATTCCATCTTTGAGAATGGTGAGAAAAAGAGCCTCAACTTCTGCAATCAATGAATAAAAGGTTTTAACCCATAGAACTTCTTGTTCAAGCTCTTCTATAGAACCTTGAAATCGAACTTGCTTAGAAGTAATAATATCTCTCATTAAAATTACCCCTTCAGTCTCTCCTCGATCTTTCATTTCTTGGAGTTGTTGAAGAGCGAAAAAATTATAACGGTACTGAGCTGTAAAAAAATCACTTCGTTCAGTCCAGTTGTTTTTCAAAGTACGGATAGCTGCAAATGTTGAGAAAATTTTTTCCTCAAAAGTCCTTTCTATCTTTGCTAGTTCATTCTTGAGCTGGTTACACTCATGCAAAATGACATAAGGGACTTTAGGTTTATTTTCAAATCTCGCTTTTACTGATCTGTGAAAGTCTTGGAATGAAGTTAAAAAAGCTTCAGTTACCAATGGCAATATCTTCTCTAGTTCTACTGCAATCTGGTCGAGCTCTGCATGGACTCTTAGAACGTTTGCTCTGAGCCATGCGACTTTAGCTTGTTGAAATGGGTGGTTTTCCTTTGCTGTGATCTCGTTCGATAAAAGAGTTACATACTTCTTAAAGATCTCTTTGTGGCTGACTAGGGTAGCACTAGGAGGGAGCTCTCTGATGCCCATAGCAGTGCAAAATGCCTCTTGATAGTTCATATCTAACTTAGAGAGGTCAACTGCCCCTTTAATAGCTAACCTTACTTGGGCTTGCACCCCTTCTTCGATGGCTTGCATTTTCCGGAAAAATGGAACCATCACATCATCAATACTTTTCCTCTTGCCCGTAGGGACGAACTCAGTTGCATGTAATACACGTTTTAAATTTTCCGGCCCTGGGGAAGAAAACTGCCTTTCCCAATCAGCAAAAGAAGGGACATTTCCACCAGAACGGAAGATTAGATCTGTAGAACCTAGACTCATTATTACCTAAATTGAAATAAAAATCGGCAAGAGTATACAAGTATTAAGGTTATGTATCTAGTAGAAATTTCTATTGAGCAGGAATTCGAAATTATTTTTATAATAAAAATAAAACTGGAGAAAGAGCCATGAATCCTGAAATTGAAACACTTAAAAAAGACCTCTGCATTTTGAGAGATGATATTGAGCTCGTTTTAAAGAAAAAGCAGCTTATTGAAGATCAAGAGTTTATAAAAAAGTTCGCAAGTGATGTCAGGAAGCTCGACCAAGATAGTTACTATCTCAAAGCCTATGAGGATGCGAGCCTTATTCATTATTTTCTCTCTACTCCTGTAGGTGCACCTTTTGTCTCTGACTGCTCCCTTCTAGAGGCTGCTATTATGTGTAAAAAGCAAACTCCAATCCACTCATCTCTACACGCTTACTTACAGAATCTTGTGCTCCACACTGATAAAAATGATGTTCCTATCCTCCTTTGGATTGAAAACCTTGTGCAAAAACTCCATTAAAGTTATGATTTGATGCATGAAAGTCAAAGCATACCTTTTCGCCGTGTACGCCCTCTTGTTAGCTATGGGGGGATTTATGGGTTGGTTAAAAGCTTCTAGCATGATGTCACTTTATGCTGGGGTTGGAAGTGGAACTCTTCTATTGATCTCCTCTCACTTTATCTACCGCTCTAGTAAGCTGGCTTTCATCTTCTCACTCTGGGTGACGATCATGCTCACCTCCTTCTTTTCACTCCGTTTTGCAAAAACTGGGAATTTCATGCCAGGTGGGCTCATGGCCTTATTAGGACTATTACTACTTGTTTTTATTTCGATGAAAAAAGAAGAGCGGGCTCTTCAAAAGCCCCAAGACTAATCAATCTAGCAATAAGCTGTTGGGATGCAAGGAGGACACATACACTGATCCCCTTCGATGACAGGCCCTGACTTGATGACTTCATACTTGCGTAGATATCTGGATTCATTTGAAGAGTATACATGCTGATCATCTGATCCAATCGGCTGCATGCAAAGAGCTATAAAAACAGCCTCTGAATTCATAATTCCAGCCCAGCATTCTTTATGAATTGCCTCTTGAACACGCCAATCGTGAACGCGGGTCTTCCCATTGTTCCAGTGCCTTTCAATGATAGCAATTTCTGTCTTTGCTTTGTATGGGTCATGTATAAGTCCTTCACAAGCAGCAATAAATACTCCCAAACTATAGTATGGAGCTTTAATGCATTCCCACATCTGCTCTAAGAAGGCTTCATTGAAAATGCGGCAGCTCAAAGAGCTAACCATGTGTTGCATAAACGCTTCACATCCATTTCCTGAATCTTTCCACGCCTCGATGAAGTTACAGACGGATTCGTAAAAAATTTTACACGCTAAATAGGCGATCCGGCAGACATGATAGAACATACGAGCAATCGTATAAAGTGGAATGCCCATAGCAATCGCTGCACACTTCACTGCTACTAACTGAGGGCTATCAGGAAAGTAGAGCTCCCCTGTCTCTGTATTTTGAAGATAAGTATATTCTTGAATTGTAGAAGTGGGAATTCCCGTCTTCGGATCTTTTGCAAGTTCCCAGTCCCCATTCCGATCTCGCTTTTTGACGTTGACTTTCTGGAACTTGTCTCCATAAGTGCTTTGGACGTGATCGAGCTCCTCAGGAGTGATCCAACCCATCATCATTGTATTAAAAATGCATGCCATATAACCGAAGATGGTAGCATATGGTTATTAAAAGTGAAAGACTTATCGATATGGAGTTAACAATGTCTTAATAAGAAAAACTTTCCTTGCACTGTAGCGGACAGAGGCTTTTTTTTGAGATGGTGCAGGAGTGGTCTCGCTCTTCTCCTCAAGCTTTACCTTTACAGCTTTTGGAGGCTCCACCACAGGGGGAAGCCTCACGATCTGTTTTGGTTTAGACTTCGATGCAAGTGCCATGTGCCTGATAAAGAACACGATGACTGCAACAAGTAAGATGATCCAATCTATAGATTTCAAACGGGAAGCTCTTCTTTATTTTCTTCATTCGCAAAAGAAGTTCTCATTTGCGTATCAGCCTGAATGTTTTTCAATCTATAGTAGTCCATGACACCCAAATTCCCACTTTCAAAAGCCTTGGCCATCGCAAGTGGAATCTGCGCTTCAGCCTGCTTGACCCGGGCGCTATACTCTTGCTCTTCAGCAATCGCCATTGCTTTTCTCCCTTCTGCTTTCGCCTGAGCCACTTTCATGTCTGCTAACGCTTGGTCAGATTGAAGTATCGCACCAATATTTGAGCCTACGTTAAGGTCCGCAATATCAATCGATAAGATTTCAAAGGCTGTCTGTGCATCCAATCCTTTGCTGAGCACGAGTTCTGAAACGCTCTGTGGATTTGCCAACACTTCATGGTGTGAGCTCGCTGAACCGATAGCGTTTACAATCCCTTCCCCTACCCTTGCAATGATCGTTTCTTCGGTAGCTCCACCAACTAGCTGCATGATGTTCGTACGAACAGTAACCCTAGCTCTTACTTGAAGCTCAATACCATTCTTTGCAACGGCAGAAATATACTTCCCTTTTTCACTTGGGCAGTCGATCACCTTTGGATTGACCGATGTTTTGACCGCTTCAAAGACATCTCTTCCTGCGAGATCGATCGCTGTTGCACGTCTCCAGTCGAGGCCAATATTCGCCTTATCAGCAGCAATACAAGCTCTAACGACGTCTGAAACATGTCCTCCAGCGAGATAGTGGGTCTCTAAATCAGAAACTGTGATGTCCCTTAGACCTGCTTTAAATAAATTGATCCTAGAAGTAACGATCAAACGGGGAGGGATTTTCCGAAGGCTCATACCAATGATGTTGAATAAGGAAATCGGTGTTCCTGATACAAACGCCTGAAACCACAGGCTAATGAAACGGCCAAAAGCGACAAAAAATGCCAAAGCAAAAAGCCCAGCAATGATGGCCATGATATGAATAAAATCTCCCACGAATTGTTCTCCTAGATTTTTGTGACGATCAGAGTTTCCCCTCTCTGAGAAAGAATTTTAACTTTCTCACCTTTTCGGATATAGGAACCATTTGACACTGCTTGATATTTTACCTGACCGACACTTATATATCCAGAAGGTTTCAAGTCTGTTTCGACGAGACCCTCTTCATTTTTCCAAATTTTTTGTTTTTGTTTTTCTTGAGCGCCATAGGAGATCAAAGGGCTCTTTCTCAAAAGAAATTTGATGACGACAAGAAGAAGACAAAAGCCTAGTCCAAATGCCATAACTACCCACCCAAGGGCAAACATTTTTACAAATCCCATAACGACTAGGGATAGACCAATCAGGCCAGCCCAGATATAGCCAGAAATGACAAAAATTTCTACAAATAGGAGCAAAGATCCGACGAGTAGGAGGATGTTTTCGAGACTCACTGAAAAAACTCTTCTATAACTTTTACTACATAGTCTAGCTCTTCTTCTGAATGAGTGGTAGAGATAAAATTTGCTTCAAAGGCAGAAGGGGCAAGTAAAATCCCTTTTTCAAAAAGAAAAACGAAGAATTTTTTAAACATTTCTAGATCGAGAAGGTCTAGATCTTTTCGATTTTCAGCCTTTGAAATGCCGAAAAAAAGAGTAAACATCGAACCTATGTGGCTCAAATGCCCTCTTCTACCTAAACATTTTTCAACTCTTTCGTAAAAAGAGAGGCATTTATCATCTAGCTCTTCGTAGAACTTGGGCTCAGAGGCTCTTTTCAAAGAAGCAAGACCTGCTCCCATCGAAATCGGATTTCCTGCAAAGGTCCCTGCGTGGAACACAGGCCCCAAGGGAGCTAAGAGATCCATCCATTGAAGTTTCCCTCCAACGGCGCCAATCGGAAAGCCTCCCCCAATGATTTTTCCAAAGGTGAGTAGGTCGGCATCGATATCAAAAAGTTTTGCAGCCCCTTTCAGCCCTCCGATGCGAAAACCTGTTACCACCTCATCAAGGATGAGGAGCGAGCCCGTTTCACGGGTCAGTTTTCGAAGAGTGTCAAAAAAGTTTTTCCGAGGAAGAATAACTCCCATATTGGCAGGCACTGCTTCGACTAACACCGCAGCCGCTTCCCTTCCTCTCTCTTTCATAAAAGAGGTAAAGGCTTCTATATCGTTGAATGGAAGAGCGTGTGTAGGAGATAAGTCAGCGTGACCGTGATAATTTCCTTGAAAAGTGACAATAAGAGATCTCGAGGTCGCATTCCTCGCAATTCTGACTGCCGTCATCACCGCTTCAGTCCCTGAATTCGTAAAACGGACTTTGTCTACCCCAGGAACCGACGATGAAATCAGATGGGCCATTTCAGCTTCAATCGCTGTTGTCATTCCATACGAAGAACCTTTTTCCATCTGTTTTTGAACTGCATCTAGTATAAAAGAGGGGGCATGACCATGAAGAAGTGCACCCCAACTGCCACAAAAATCGATATAGCGGCGTCCATCTTCATCAACAATGATCGAACCTTTTGCATGTGAAACGACTAAAGGGAGCATATTCAATCCCTTGAAACTGCGTGCAGGAGAGTTCACTCCTCCAGGGATCACATGGCAAGATCTCTTATAAATTTCTTCGCTTTTCATTCTCATAATGTTGAGAGCATCTCATTTTGATTGAAAAAAAACCAGTTTTTCTGTAAGATGGTCTACGGGAATCATTTAAGTTATGAAAAACGGAGTCATTCATGTCACGCGACATCAATTCAACTTTACCAGTCTTTACTCATCATGCAGAAGAGGAAACACCCTCTCATGAAGAAGAAGTACAGGCTTTTCTGAAGCGCAATCCAATGCCTCATATTGAAATTCAGCTCGCTGCAGACGAATACCTCCAAAAAACTATCTCTCAGCATCTCCATGAGACTGAAATCAAAGAGGACCGCCTTTTCAAAATCAACCACTACTTATCAATGATTGAACTAGCTCTTCGGGAAGCGAGGGAAAAAGGGGCTGATCATCTCGATTTGAGAAAACTAGAAGAAGGGAGAACAATTCTCAATCTTCTCTGGAATCAGCTACAACAAGATTATCCTGAACTCATGGGTGAGCTCAAATCTCCTATCCCCCCATCTCTTGACCTGTCGAAAGTCTCTAAAGGGCAAGCAGAAAGAATCATTGATGAATTCAGAAATGCTCAACAAAGGGATCAAAGAGCGATCGACTCCATTGCAAGACACCTAAAACTCGCCGCTGACCTGAATGAACTCATCGGAAAAATGACCTCGGAGCAAGCAAAACATAACCCTATCAGAAATATTGTCAGAAACTTCACTGTAGGTGTCCATTAATGATCCACACAGATTTTATGAAAAAAGCTCTTTCTGAAATCGAAAAGAGTGAGTTTGGCCCTATGGAACTAAACAGAGAAGACGTTGCCCTCCTCTACTCACTAGGATATAGCCTCTATCAGGCAAATGATTTAGATCAATCTGAAGTAATATTCCGAAGGCTTGTCGTTGCAGATCCATTAGAGCGAAAACACTGGTGGGCTTTTGGAGCTGTCCTTCAAGCAAAAAAAAGTTATGAAAAAGCTCTCACCGCCTGGAGCATGTGTTGTCTTTTAGATGATGAAGATCCTGAGTCCCACTTCCATGCCGCTGAATGTTTTTTATCCCTGAGACATAAAGAAGAGGCTCTGAAAGCACTCATGGCAGCAAGAGAGCGTTGTCGAGATCATCATGAAGCTTTAGAGCAAAAAATCACCCTATTGGAGGGAATTTGGCCTACCGAGAACGTGAAAACATAACCGCTGTTGAAGCCCTCGAAAGGCTCAAAAAGCTCACTCCACCTACCTTTGTAGAACAGGCGAGAAGACCTCTTCCCTTACCTATCCCAGACTCTATTGGAAAAGCTAATCCTATTGATTCTGTTTACATTGCAACAAAAGTAGAGATCCCCTTACCTGAAATGCAAGATGGAATTTCTATAGATCCTCGCATACTGCAACATAGAGAAGCTACGCCTCACCAACTCCAAAAGCTGGCAGACAGTCTCTTTCGGCTCCATGCTGACAGACTCCAATCGATAGAAGAGCAGATCTCTTTCAAAACAGAAACGATTCTCCATGAAAAGCACAGGGAAGCTCAAAAGCTTCTCGAAGCTGCAGAAAAAACTCAACATGGGAACTTCTGGGACTTTCTCAAAAAGATTGCAGGAGCTCTCTTAGGAACCATCTCGATTTTAGTGGGAAGTACTCTTGTTGCTTTGGGTGGTCCTCTGGGATGGGGCGCTGGAAGCTTATTAATTGCAAGTGGTCTTACCTCCGTTACCTCAACGGTCCTTGCGCAGCTTAAAATCAATCCTGAAATCACTTCAACAATTGCCCTCGTGAGTGCAGGTCTTGGACTTGTTGGATCAGCAGCCTCATTGTTTACTGTGGCACACTCGATTCCCCATCTGATTGCGACCCTGGCTAATGCATTTTTTACTGTTGCTTCTGGCTCTACCACCATCGCCTCACATGAAATGAAAAGACAGCTCGCAGAAATCGACCATGAAATGGCAAAAATTCAAGAAGCTCTTAGTTTGGATCATGTCACTATGAGAGAACTATCCATACAGGCAGCGAACCTTTCTGATGATATGTATCGCGATGTGGAACAGTGCAACACCATTTTAACCAAACAAGAAGAAACTAAACGAAGAATTACAGCCCTGCAAAGTCCGCTAGCAGGCTAACACTGAGGTGATTATGTCAAGAATTGAAGGATTTAACTCTACAGAAGAGATTCAGTATGGAAATGCTGCCATTGCGATTCACAAGTTTCGTGAAGCGGTGAATCATGTGTTAGAGCTCTGTAGAGAGTTTGAAAAAACCTTAAGAGAGTGTAACAAAGAGAATCTACGAGATGAATTCAACCATCTTGCAGACAAACACTTATCTCAAGCATGGTGGCATGTAGCAGGGATTGCTGGAGGAGCCTTTGAAATGGGATCTTCTTTTGTTCCTGGTTTTGAGTCTGTTTTTAAAGGACTTGGCACAGCTGCAACTCAATCGGTTGGTATTGGGCAGAAGTTTGGTGAAGGGGATCTCGTCCTCCTCCAATCAAAAGTCGATGAGATCAAAAGGGACATTGAAAGACTGCAAATGGATGATCGTGAAGCAAAAGAGGAGATCGATGAAATCCTCCGCACCACGGAAAAATTCATCGAATCTCTCTTTAGATTGATCGGGAATTCTGTAAATATTAATTAATACTCTGAATCAACTCTAGAAATTAATTACCTATGCCGTTAGTATCCGGATCGATATGATTGTGATCGGGTATGCTCCTATTTTTGGCTAGAAATTTTCCGTTTCTGATCTCTTTGGGAGAGTATGCATCTCTCATTGCGGCAGTCACTTTAGTCACGTTTCGAAAACCCCCAGGCTGGGGTCTCATTCGTGAACAGCTCTACACCGTCGGCGTATTGTCTTTGTCGGTCGTAGCCCTTGCAGGCTTCTCTACGGGGCTCGTGCTTGCTGCGCAATCGTTTTACCAATTACAAGATAAAGGGCTCGCTTCTGTAACAGGGCTCATGGTCGCAAAAGCGATGTTAACAGAACTTGGCCCCCTAATCACTGGATTTATGGTGACTGGACGGGTGGGAGCTGCTATGACTGCTGAGCTTGGAACCATGCAAGTGACAGAGCAAGTCGATGCTCTAAAATCGATGTCGATTGACCCATTGCGCTACCTCATCGCTCCTCGCTACATCGCTGGAACATTTATGTTTCCCCTACTCTCTGTCTTTAGCATCGTGATGGGGATTTTTGGTGGCTATGTCATTTCTGTCTATTTCTTTGAAATGGCCCCTACTACCTACTTTGATCCGATCCCGATGTATGTCGACACATTTGACTTCTTCATCGGCTTCTTTAAATCAGTGGTATTCGGCATCTTGATCGTGACCATCTGCTGCTACAAAGGGATGATCACTACTGGAGGTGCAAGAGGTGTTGGTAGCTCAACAACTTCTGCTGTGGTGATTTGCTACATCTCCATCCTCTTTTCAAATTTTATTCTCACATTAGGATTGAACATCATGCGTGATCAATGGCATAGGTGGCTCCAATGATCAGAATCAAAGGCCTCAAAAAATCGTATGGATCACTCGAAGTATTAAAAGGAATAGATCTCGAAGTGCCGAAAGGAAAAACCCTCGTCCTCGTGGGAGCTTCTGGATCGGGAAAAAGCGTTTTCCTTCGGACCCTTCTCGGCCTTACAGAACCCGATAGTGGAACTGTTTTTATCGATGGAATTGAAGTGACTAAGCTGACGCCTAAACAAAAACTCAAAAAACTTACTAATACAGGGATGCTCTTTCAAGCTTCTGCTCTCTTTGACTCAATGACGATTGGTGAAAACGTCGCTATCTATCTCACAGAACATCAAAAAAGAGATCCAAAAGAGGTGCATGAACTAGTGATCGACGCTCTGAAGCGTGTCGGACTTGAAAATGTGGAAAATAAAATGCCCTCAGAGCTCTCAGGGGGGATGAAGAAACGGGCAGCTCTAGCTCGTGTCATCATCTACCGCCCCGAATATGTTTTTTATGACGAACCAACGACTGGTTTGGACCCGATGACAGCAGCTATGATTAACGAGCTGGTTGTAGAAATTCAAAACGACTTACATGCGACTAGTATCGTCGTCACACACGATCCCACAACAACACTCTACGTTTCAGATGAGATTGCACTCATTGAAAATGGAAGAATTTTATATGTTGCAGAAACTGAGCAGTTTATGCAAATTGACCACCCAACGGTGGAATTTTTCAACAAAATTACAGGTTATGACTATAAAAACATGATGAGGAGAAGACCAAATGAATAACCAATTTAAAAATATGCTGATCGGCCTTTTTGTCGTCGTCGCATGTTTTCTCATTGTAGGGATCGTCCTCTTCATCAAACCGGGAGTGGGTAACGGACGGCAAGTCATCAAAGTACACTTTACCAACATCAACGGAATCAACGTTGGAACTAGAGTCCTTCTTGCAGGGCGCCCTATCGGTGAAGTCTACTCGATCGAACAAATCCCTCAAGCTAGAGAGCAGACACAAAACGAATTTGGTCAAGTCTACTTCTACCTCGTCACCCTCCACATCGATTCCCACGTGACCATTTTCACCTCTGATAAAATTGCGATCTCTACATCAGGTCTTCTTGGGGAAAAGCAGGTCGACATCATCCCTAGACCCTTTCTCCGATCTACAAAAAACATCGTGGTTACGGAGAACAGTGAAATTTATGCCGAGTCGGGAGATCTCTTAGAAAGCGCTTTCAACGAGATTTCTGCCCTATCGAATAAAATGGAAGAGGCCCTCGATAGAGTCATCAACTGGATGGATCAATATGGTGGCGATTTAGGAGCTGCTATCCAATCTTTTGGTAGAGCTTCTTCAGAAATCGCAAAAACGGTCAAAAGCTTGAACGACCTCAATGTGCCACAGCAGATTCATGATACCATCGCAAGCGTTCAAACAGGCTTTCAGAAAGTAAACGACATGTTAGATGTCCTTGGAGAGGGAAATTTCTCGAAAAACCTCGCCATTACTATGTCCAACTTTTCTGACGTCAGCAGTACGATTGCAGATGGAAAAGGGACAGTGGGACGCCTCATCGAAGATGATACCCTCTACATCCAAGTCTCTGCTGCAGTGAGCAAGATGAACCGCCTTATGGATGATATGAATAACTATGGACTTCTCTTCTGGCACAATAAAAAATGGCTCCGCTCTCGAGAAGAGCGTTTAGCTGTCTATCAGCAGCTCAACAATCCTCAAGCGTTCCGCTACTACCTCAACCAAGAATCTGAGTCGATCAATGCATCCCTCAGTAGACTTAATGAATTGGCAAAGCGGGCGGAAGAGACCGATAATGCAAGCACTTTTACTGACAACCCTGAACTCTGGAAAAACTTGAAGACTCTAAAAGAAGAGTTAGAAGTTCTGCAAAATAACGTAGACTATTACATCCAAGAACTTAACAACCAGATAAAACAATGAACCAGGTACCCTATTCTAAGCTCGTCGCAGGAACCCTCCTCGTTGCAAGCCCAGATCTCTCTGATGAAATCTACCAACGTAGTGTGATTGTTCTCTGTGAACATTCAATGGCTGCTGGCTCATTTGGTTTGATGATCAATAAAAAGCTGACCATCGACCTCCCGAATGATTCGCTAGAGCTTCCTGACCTCCACCATCCCAAAATTTCCACCCTCTGCGGCGGAAAAATGCAGCCAAGTCAGATGATGATCGTCCACACCTCGAGCAAACATAGCCATCAGACACTCAAGATTGTTGATCAAGTCTACCTAGGTGGAGATATACAATTTTTACAAGACTCCTTAAACGATGAAGAGTGTGGAAAAATCTACCTCTGTTTTGGTTACATCGGTTGGCTTGCTGCTGAATTAGAAAGAGAGTTCATGCAAGGGAAATGGTTCATCTACCCAGGATCAAAAGAGCTCATCTTTGACACGCCAAGAGAAATCCTCTGGCAAACGATCTTGAAAAAGATGGGAGGCAAATATGCAGCTATCGCCTCAATCCCGAGTGATCTTTCCTTGAATTAAAACAATTGAAAGAGTTAGCATTGAACGCATTATGTCTAACTTTATCACTCTCCCACAACCTCCGCGCTATCACCCTGAACTCTATCCAAAAACCACCTCTCTCATTTCTGATTTCGAAAGCTGGTGGCAGGAACATCGATCCATTGTAGAAGTTGAGACATCCAACCTGACGATCGACAGCAAGCTCCCCTTCGACTATATGAGTCAGATACTTGAGAATAATCAAAATCTCATCCTTGGGGTTATGAGACTCACTAGTCTAAAGATGCACATTTCAGATCAGCCTGAGTATTGTGAAAAACTAGAAAAACTCATTCAAGAGATCTCTCTTTGTCAAAAGCACTACTGCACATGGCAAACCAAGAACCAAAGCGCTGCAGATTATCCAGCCCAGTATGACGCTTTGAAGGCCAAGTTAAGAAAGAGCCATTCGATCTAAAATCTGAAAACATCTTGTTCCAGCAAGAGTCCCATTTAAGAGCCCAAGAAGACTGCCAGCCAATACATCTACCGGCCAATGATCTTTTGTCGCATTGCGGCTATAGGCAACTACAGTAGCTGCAAAAATGGTCATGATCGTCAACGGGGTCACTCCATATTTTGATGAGAGGAATCCAACAGCTAAAAAGACCGCTGCTGAATGGCCAGAAGGAAATGACTTCATATTTTTCCCATTTGGCCGTTCTTTGGGAAAACAATACTTTAAAATAACAAGCTCTACTTTCTGTACAATCGCTAATAAGATGAGATATACAACTTCTTCTTGATCCCCTTCACTCAAAGCCACTAACCCAGCAGAAATCGGAATAGCATATTGTGCAATATCTGCACCCAATTGAACACCATTTAACATGTTTCCCCCTTAGAATTGCAAATATGTTATAAAATCTCTCAGTTTTAGGCAAATAAATATAAAAAGAACTTATTATTTTATAATAATAAAAAATATTAAAATGCAGTTGCACAATAGACGCAATATATTGAAAAAAAGTGGTATTAAATGATACCATTGCCCGCACTAGAGACTTTTTTAGGAGAACTCATGTCATTAAAGAGCGTCTATCACCTATCTCAGCCCCCATCATACAATTTTGAGTTAGAACCTGACGCGCATGGTGTTGTTGAAACACTGGACAATTGGTGGACTCAGAATGGGAAAATCGTCAGATCAGAATGCAAGATGGTGAGCGACGGTATAAGGGCTAGAGCTCAAGAGCTAAATACCTTTCTAGAAAATGGTAGAACTTTGATGGTTTTTTCCAAAACTCTTTCAATGGCAAAAAGGTATGTGATTGAACAAAGAGACTTCGGCGATACGAGTGAAGATGAAAGAAAACTCCAAGATCTGATCAATACAGTATCAGAATACAAGGGGATCTACTGTAGCAAGATGGCTTGGTCAGAAAGTGCTCCAGCTACTCGTCCAAGTGCATCTGAGACCCGAAGTGATTCAAAGTATGATGAAAAAGATGATGGCGACATCGCTGATATTTCAGAAGAAGTGTTCTAGGAGATATCCTATTTCTGCTTCACAAAAAGGTGTTGGAAGAGTTTTTCTGAGTAGAGCTTTGAGAAATCTTTGATGATTGCCGTTTTTTCAGTCTCTATAGCACCCGTCATGACAGAAAGCATACTCACAACCCTTGAAAGGCGCTGAATATCAATCACCCTTTCTCTAATCAAAAGCGCTGGAGTGAACGTAATCATACGGAAGAAATCTTTCTCTTCTTCCTTCCATCCCTCTTCCTGGCTGAGCATTTTGATGAATCCATAAAAACTTGTCGTGGTAGCGGAACTGACATCGACCCCATCCTTGCAGACAAAACCGATAAAATCAGGAGAAATCCCATCGATGATCTTCAAAATCAGGAAGTGGTAGAAGATCTCGATAAAATCGAGACGGTTCTTTCTCGAGAGAAGTTCTTGTTTTGCAAAGAAGTGCTCATGAATTCTCTCTATTGCTGTTTTTGAAAACTCTTGAATCTCTTCTACTTTGATACCGATCGGAAAACAAAAGCCACATTCTGGACCGCTGATTACTTGATCGAGCAGGAGCTGCTTAAAATCAGATGCTTTATTATTCGTAACGTAAATATCAGATTGCAAGTAAAAGTCTGTATTCTTCGGAAGGTTCAAGTAATACATACACTGGTTAAACTCACCACTCATCCTGAGATCTTCCAGCGCTTTACAACGGGCAAATTCTTGCCAAGAGGTGCGGTCTTGCAGGTTGACCAAGAAAACCTTCTCTCCCTGCTTGCGGTCGATGAGGTGACGAAGTGCTCCCTTGTACTCTTCTAAGACATGGGCTTTATCGATGATTTTTTGCTCAATTGGGCAAGGAAACCTGAGACAAGCAGCTTCAGATTGCTTGTAATGAAGATGATAGAGAACGAGCGGTCTTGCCTGCTCTAGGTAGGGGTCAAAAGCGACCTCCTCTTCCTGATTTTGCAAAACATCTAGTACTTTAAAGAGTGGTCCACTTGGAAATTGTTTGAGTTTCAAGTAAATTGCTTCATGATCATCTAACATCTGATTCCAGAAGGAGATCGAGTTGGAATGGCTCATCTTGCTGATTTCAGTAGATTCGTGATCGACAATTTTCGCAAAAAATGAGTAAGCCTCATTCTGATCAATCTGATGGATTAAGCTATAAAAACAAAGGGTATGAATCAGTGTCGTCGTGCGATAGAAAAAGTGATCAAGATCTTCTGGAGGGTTGTCAATAATCGATTTATAATCAACGTGGGTGACTACTTCTCTGAGATAGGTTTGAAAGTCGATGAAATAGCTGAGGCAGTTCTTCCCTGTGGTCTGTCCAACCAAGTGGCGGGGGTTTGCTGCAAGCAAAAGGGCCATCAATGCCTTGTGTAGATCTTCAACTAAGGGAGCATCTTTGTGGTGTTTTGCCCCTTTGAGCCATGAGTTGATCTGTGAAAGTGCCCCTCTTTTTATTGCCATGGCTGACTGCATCCCCTCTTTATCGAGGACAATACGGACACGGACAAGAGGATCATCTCCAGTCAAATCTCCAATCAATTGATCGAAATTGGCTACAAGACGGATATGTCGGATGAGGTTTCTGTTGTAAAACTTGCTCCCATCTTCTCTTGCAATATAGAAAAGTTCGTAGTCTCGATCTCGAGTGACCGTTTCTAGGTTTTTAAGCCCTTTTCGTTCAATATCTAGAGCGTCACCTTCTTTTTCCCACTCCTCTTTCCAAGCCTCTTCTGAAGCTAAGACCTCTTGAAATCTTTTGAGAATTTTCTTCTCATAAAACTCTTCAAGATCCTTAAACTCTCGGCAATCAGTGATGCTCGTCTGTTTTTTCCCTTTAGAGAAAATGCCGCTACATCGATCCACTTTTGAAGCAGCTTCCCGAGCGAGATGCAAAATGGATTGAACTCCTTTTTGCATATCGACATCTTTTAACTCTGCATGCCCTTTAGAATAAACGTGCTCTAGATATTTATGAACTGTTTTAAAGGTGTTTTTAACCGATTCATAGGTCTTTTCCTCACTTTTCGGGTCAAACCATCTCGCTCTACCCACCTCAAGTCCATCACCGAGACTCGACTCTTTCTCAAGTTTCAATTGATCAACATCGATCTCTGCCATACTAGACAGATTATCAACTGCTTCTAAAATATTCGGGTCGTTTGAAAGAGGATCTTTGGCCATAGCACACTCCTACTTGTATTAGAGACAAAAATTCTATTTCGTAAACAGACTTTTCAAAATTTTCATTTCAGTACAGTGTAAATCTATGGAGACCGATCAGCTACACATTCTTTTGCTTGCGGGCGGAGAGGGAAAAAGACTCTGGCCCGCATCTAAAGCACTTGCATCGTTGCCACTAGAGAAGACATTCTTAGAAACGACCCTCGAAAGAGCCTTGAAAATCAGCAGAAACTGTTGGATCTCTTGCCAAAAGAAAGATCTTCTCACCTTTCAAACGCTTCTTAGCCCTTATCTAAGCCAGGTCCAGTTCATTGTAGAACCCGAAGGGAAAAACACAGCACCGGCTGTCATATCAGCAGCTTATCTTCTGAAAGAAGAGGACAAACCTCTCCTCGTATTGCCGATCGATCACCGTTTAGAAGAAGAGGAGGAATTTTATCAGACCATCAAAATGTTACTTCCAAAGGTAGAAGATCATCTGATCACCTTTGGCCACTCCCCTCTCTATCCAAGTGAGGAGTACGGTTATATTAGATACAACAAAGACAGCAGAGCTCCATTTGTTGTGGAGGCCTTTTTAGAAAAGCCGAAGGAAGAAATTGCAAGTGCTTGGATTCAAGAACAAAACGTCCTTTGGAATATGGGGATGATCCTAGCCAAGCCCTCTACAATCATTGAAGAGGCGAAGTTATACTGCCCTGATCTCTTGAACAAGATTGAAGAGAGCCTTCCACAAATCGATGGGAAATGTTTTCATCTCCTAGAAAGCCCCTGGTCGCAAATCACCCCTCTCTCTTTTGACCGGGCCATTTTAGAGAAAACGGGGCGCTCCCTTGTTCAAAAGCTCCATTCGAATTGGCAAGATTTGGGTACTTGGGAAGAATTTTCGAAACATCTTCCCGAAGATTCTAGCCAAAATAAAGTTCATTCTCCCTCTCTACCTGTCATCATTGAAGGGATCGACCATCTTTTTGTTGCTGTTTCCTCAAGGGGGATCTTTATTAAAAAGATATAAAACGTTTATATTTCCATCATGATGAAGAAATATTTACAGATCTCTCTTTTCAGTCTCTTTGTCCTTTCAGCTTTTAGCGGCGCGCGTCATATGATCTGGAATACCTCTTTTGATTTTCACCAAGTAGAAGCTCAAGAGCCAGGCAAATATACCTTTCTCGTGGTTCACCGTGGACGAGGAGAGGAAAAAGAATACGCCATGGAGTTAATTCGAGCGGGTAAAACACTCAATTGGCAGGGGTATGAAGTCTCATTAAAGCCTTCAAAATGGTCCAAATACCGCCCTCTACAACCCTTCATGGAAATTGTCAAAAATATAAATCCTGACTTCATCATTTCGATGACAAAAGATTTACCTCCTCACGATGCTCGCCGAAACTACCTCCTCCTCTCCCATAGAGAATATGACACTATTAAAGATGACCCATCGATCTTCGATCCTCTTCAATGGAAAGCGGTCCTTACACTCCCTTCTTTGATCGATCAATTGCAGCGCCTCTACCCCAAAAACACTCTCCAGTGCTTACCTTGGTATTGGAGCTCTTTTTCTACAGAGTTTTACGAGCCTGATCCAAAAAGGATTTTTCAATTCTCTTCTGATTCACAGCTCTCTGCCTCTTTCAAGAAACTCTCCTCCCTTCTCGATCGATCGGGCTACCTCGACACGTTTCAGTCCTCTGCCGACATCAACGATAAAATGGAAGCAATCCACCAATCTGGAATTGCCTTAGTCCTTCACTCAGAGTATCAGTTTGGCAGCCACGTCCCTTCTCACCACTTTTTCGATGCGATTGCAGCAAGTGCCGTGGTTATTGTCGACCGCCACCCTTTCATTGAAAAAGAGTTTAAAGACTCTGTCTTATACATAGAAAGGAGTCCTAGCGGAGAAGAGATGTACCAAAGGGTTCACGAACTCATTGAATGGATTTGGAACCATCAAGAAGAAGCCTCTCTACTCGCTAAAAGAGCCCACACGATCTTCCATAACAAGTTTACATTACAAAAGTTCTTACTCGATCTGGAAGAGCTCCATCTCTCTTGCTAAATTAATACCTTCCTTTTAGAAAGAAAAAAATGAAGCGCTCTTTCCACCTCCTCAATTTTGTCCAATTCGTCGTGGCTATGAATGAAAACATTCTGAAAAGCCTCGTAGCCTATTTCCTTATCTCATTGAACGGCAGTAAAGAAGCCTCCTGTGTGATGTCAATGACAGGGGGACTGTTCATCCTCCCTTTCATCCTCTTTTCCACTCTGGGGGGAACACTGGCAGATAAGCTCAGCAAACAGAAAATCACACTCTTTACGAAAATAGCTGATACTTTCATTTTACTTTTGGCACTGATCAGCTTCCACTACCAGTCAGAAACATTGAGCTACTTCGTCTTGTTTCTCCTCTCCACATCATCTGCCCTTTTTGGTCCTTCAAAATATGGGATTATTCCTGAAATTGTTGAAGGTGATCATCTATTGAAGGCAAACAGCTTCATTGCCTGCTTCACATTCCTTGCCGTTATTTTAGGGACAGCTCTCGCTTCCTTTTTTGCAGAATACCTCTCCTTTACCCTAGGAATCGTGCCGAGCATGATCTTGGCCCTTGCTACTATTGCCGCCTCTTTTTATATCGAACGGACAGCTCCCATGAACCCGAAAAAAGCCTGGACGCTCTTCCCTATCGATGAATGGAAAGAGACAGCCATAGACCTCAAAAAGTCCTCTCGTCTCTGGCTTGGCTTTTTTTGTTTTGCTTACTTCATATTCATTGGTGCATTCACTCAAATCAATATCGTCCCATATGCAATTAATTCTTTAGGACTTAAAGATGTAGATGGTGGGTATCTGTTTTCGATCACTGCACTAGGGATAGGTCTTGGCTCTTTATTTGCAAAGAGAACGACCCTCTTTTTACCCATCATCCTTATGTTGATTTCTCTATTTTTGCTCGCGATGGGCCTTTTTTCACCATCTATCCCCCTCGCTATAATCTCACTCGGAGGGCTTGGCCTGTTAGGAGGACTCTTTTTAGTCCCGTCTCAGTTTTTCCTGATGTCAGAAAGTAAGTTTTCTTCGAGAGGGAGAAACTTCGGTTCTGCGAACCTCCTCTCTTTTGTCTTTGCCCTTCTTGCCGCAGCGGTTGTGTACTTACTCGGCCCTGTTGGAGGATATAGCGCTCAGGCGAGCTTTGTGTGGGTCTCTTTGATCAATTTTGGTGTTGCTGGCTTTGTCTTTTATCTTGCAAAAGGATCGAAGCGCTGATCCCAGATGTTTCCTGTCAGGCGCTCTTGAGCCATGAATCCACACCCTTTAAGGATCTCTGGTGTGCCAAAAATTTCAATCTTCGGCCAGTTGCGACAAATAGAGGGTCTCAAGCGGTAGTGGCCACAAGAGCCATCTTCTTTCAGATAACGGCACCCAAAAACGTAGACCTCTTTTCCCTGATAGGGAAAAGGTTTCTGATCTCGAAGGAAAAAGCCGTTGACCTGGGTGTGCAAAAAAAAGTCGAGGCTATTCAAGAATCTAGAAGACTTTTTCATCAGAATGTAATGGCAGCAGTTGCCCCGTTTTTTACACTTTCCCACCTGTTTAAAAGGGGGCTTTAAGATTTTTCTTGCGATTCTCTGAGACCAGTCATCGATCGCAACAAAGGGGTAAAAGAGGACTCTCAGAGGCCAGCGGATAAAACCGGGCAGCCACTGTTTAGGCAATCTACCTCCAGGAAAGGGGGGCGCCTTTTTCGCAATGGATGCGAGATAGAGCATGTCATCGAGAGAAGCCATCCCAACAGTATTATAGAATTTGACTATTTGGGCAAATAGTAACCTTGATGATGACCTCTTCCACAATGGAGTGAAATAATTTATGCTGAGACATGACGAGGTCTTTGACGACCTTATCATCTTCTAAAAGAGCATAAAATGGGGTCTCTCCAGCAACTGGAGTGTAATCACCGAGCTCAGATTTCGAAGGAACTCTTAAAGAATCGATCAAAACCTTGGCTACGTTATCGATATCCCCTTGGTAGTGCTGCAGGGGTGAGAGGATTAAGACCTCTAATTTTACATAATATTCTACAGAATGGGGGATCATGGGCTGAAAGTGAACAGTCCCCACCTCTTTGCGGTAGCGGCTATTGAACCACTCCTCTCGTCCCACTTTTTGAGTCTTGAGATAGTCGGCAAGTTCAGAGAGTTGAGAGTGAAACATCTTTCTGATCTTATGTTTCTCTCGTATATTTGAGCGGAGTTTTAAGATACCGCTATATTTAAGATAAAATTCCATATTTTTATCTTATCACGTCTCTTTTTTAGTAATTTCACCAACTAAATATCAACAATTTAAGTTAGCTGTTGTTTTTTTATCCTACATTTTGTACAGGGAGGGTAAATTTAAAGGTAAAAAGAGATGTTCAAGTCATTATGCGCCATTTGTCTATTGGGTCTTACAACACTTTCAGCGATAGATCCCCAGGAGGCGTTTAATAAACTCATCGAAGGGAATAAGAGGTTTCAACAGAACCAATCGTTAAACCCCAACCAAGATTTAGCCAAAAGAGAAGCCGTTAGCACCGGTCAGAGCCCCTTCGCTATCATCGTTGCCTGCTCAGACTCGAGGGTCGCTCCCGAGATCCTCTTTGACCAAGGGATCGGAGATATCTTTGTCATTCGCGTTGCTGGAAACGTCGTGGGCCCATTAGAAATGGAGAGCATTGAGTATGCTGCAAAAGTCCTTGGCTCTTCTTGTATCATCGTAATGGGACATCAGCGTTGTGGAGCTGTCAATGCGGTCATTCAAGATCAAACAGGCGATATTCGCTACATCTCCCAGCTCATCCGTCCCGCAGTCACCAAAGCTAAAGGCTCCCCTCAGGACATTCTTCTTAAAAAAGCGACCCACTACAATGCCACTAATGTCTGTGAATTCATCAGTCAATCTCCGATCATTAGTGAGCTATTAACACTAAGACAGATCATAGTCAGAGCAGCTTACTACGACTTCGACACTGGCCTTGTAGAGATCTTACCTTAGAGATCCTATCCCTTGATCCTAAACTGATTACCAGACTCATACCTCTTGAGTCCCAGGTTGAATATGAGGTGGGCTAGGGAGAAGAAGAGGGAGGAGGATCCTATTAATAAGAGAAGCTTTTCCCAGGAGAAGGTTTTAAATAGCTCTACAGGAAGGTAGCTGATGACTCCTGCTGGAATCAGAGTGAACATCACTACTTGTAAAAGACCTGAGTAGATGTTCGTCGGATAGAGGGCGAATAAGTAAAGCGATTCGCAGTATTTTTTCGATAGGTTGTCGAGCGGACCGAGCCAAAATACTAAGCTATGAGCAATCACACTCACCGCTGCAAATACAAGCGCCCCCGTTACGATACTCACTAAAATAATCGGGTGCCAAAGTTTTCCGATATACATCAAGATCAGAGTGGTCATGAGATGCCCCCACCCCTTGGGAACTGATCTCGAGCTAATGAGGTGGATGAGAAGGTTTTTCGGCTGCGTCATGAATAGATCGAGATCTCCGTCGAGGATCATCTTTGAGAGCTGCTTCACTCCACCAAAACAGATTTGCATAAGTCCATAAGCGCCAAGCCCTACTGCATTGAGGGCGATGATCTCTCTCATTTTCCATCCCCCAATTTCTGGGAAACGCTGAAAAAAGATCCACCACAAGAATACAAAGACAAGGTTATTCACAACCATGAGAAGAGACTCGAGAAAGAATGCCCCTCTGAGGCTCGTTGAAGCACGAATGCTCACTCTTAAAAGAGAGAAAAAGAATCTCATCCCCCCTCCATATTTACTTTTTTCAAGCCTCTTCTATAAAGAAGCGCTAGTAGAGAAAGAACAAAGAGGGCCCAAAATAGAAGTGAAGCGGACACGACTGCAGCTTCATGCCAATGAAAATCAATGACAAGCACACTTCTTCCTCCTAAAATCATTGGGAAGGGGGTAAATTTTGCTACCGTTTGGAGCCAGTCTGGATAGATTGTCAGAGGGAGCATCAATCCACCTAACGTGAGGAGTAATTTTTCCCATGCTGATTCAAACGGAGCGATCTGCCCTATCCAAAACGCAGAAATGCCAATCAGCATCAAAAAAAGAGTTCCTACAACACCTGCAAAAACACCTATTAAAGAAAGAGCTAAAAATTCTGGAGCAGCTAGCGGAACAAAGCCCACTTTAAACCAAGTAAACCCAAAAGTGACAATCCCTAAAACGAGAAGATTAGCAGAAAGTTTTCCCATTCCCTCTGCAAATATCGATCCCAAATAGGAGATCGGTCTCGGAAGAAGATAGCCAAAGCGGCCACTACGGAGGTCTGACTCTATATCATCTTGGATATCAGGAAAAGAGACTAGCACCCATTCGTTAAAGGCGATGTACCAAAGAAGCTGATCAGGATTTAAATCGAGAGCTCCCATCCTCACCGCAACAATCTTCCAAAGCTCTGCAAAAATGATCAGACAAGTGATCAGAAAAATGCTGAGCCCCATGAACGCCTTCCGATTTTGCAAGGCATAGCCAAAAGAGAGTCGGAAAATCGTGAAATATTTACTAACCATATACCGTACGGATAATTTCTTCCATGGAAGGATCTTCGATCGTGATATCTTTCACAGCTGTCAATTTGAGAGCTTCTTGAATGACCTGATCGATTGCAACTCTACTGAGGTCCACTTCACACTGAAAGTGGTGCTGGGCATTATCCAACACTGTCACTCCTGAAAGTTCTAACGGAAGTGTTTCTTCTTCAGTGACCAAAGTAAGAACCTTCTTTTTGACATACTTCTTCTTGAGCTCTCGTAAGGAGCTGTCGAGAATGATGCTTCCATGATTTAAAACAATGACCCGATCACATACCTGTTCGATATCAGCTGTGTCGTGAGAGGTGAGAAATAGAGTCGTCCCCTCCTCTTTAGATCTTTCGTGGAGAAGACTTCTGATCTTGAGTTTGGCGTTGATGTCTAAACCTATCGTTGGTTCATCGAGAAAGAGAACCTCTGGGCTATGGAGAAGACTTGCTACAATTTCACATCTCATTCTCTCCCCAAGAGAGAGTTTTCTCACTGGTTTATCGAGTAAATGCCCTAACTCAAAGACCTCGACGAGTTCTTTTAGCTCTTTTTGAAAACGAGCTGGCTCTATTTCATAAATCTTTTCGAGCAGGGAAAATGTCTCCTCTGGCGGTAAATGGTACCAAAGTTGACTTCTTTGCCCAAACACCGTACCGATCCGATAACCGAGAGCCTTTCTCTCCTTCCAAGGGACCATTCCCATCACTTCAATATGGCCTGATGTGGGGTATAGAATCCCCGTTAACATCTTTATCGTTGTAGACTTTCCTGCGCCGTTTGGCCCAATAAAAGCGACCCTCTCCCCTTTTTCGATAGAAAAAGAAATTTGTTGAATCGCAGAAAATTCTTTCGGTTTCGACTGAAAAAGTCGTTTTACGAGAAAACTTTTCGACAGGTCACGGACTGTGATCATTGCCATAGGGATAACAACTTGAAAATAACTATAAGAGGTTATATATTTTCCCTTTTGAAAGGTAGGAAAATTTGATTCAAAATAACTTTATAAAAGCAATTCTCTTCGATTGTGACGGCACACTAGTTGATAGTGAACAGACCCATGTAATTGCATGGGAACTCGCATTTCTCGACCTCGGCCTCACCTTAACTAAAGAAAATGCGGCCAAACATGCTGGCCTTCCTGATAACGTAATCGCTCAATTTTTCACTGAAGACTATGGAAATGAAATAGCTCTTGAATTGCTAGAGATCAAGCGAAGAAAGTTTGTCGAACTTTCTAAGAAAGGGCTCCCACCCATCATTCACACAGTCAACTTCTTAAAAGCACTCGGTGCAAAAAAAGAGGAGCTTGGGATCAAGATCGGTCTCTGTTCAGGAGCCACCAAAGAAGAAATCTTGGTTCATATTGCTTCCTTAAAGATTGAACACCTTTTTGACATTGTTTTATCAGGACAAGATGACCTTCCAGAATATCAAGATCCCGATGGGGTCAATAAGCCAAAACCTTATGTCTACTTAAAAGCAATGGAAGAGCTTTCTGTTTTCCCTCATGAAACAATCGCGATCGAAGATAGTTTGACAGGTGTAAAATCGGGTGTCGCTGCAGGCTGCTATACGGTGGTGATTCCCAACCAGCATACAAAACACTCCAACTTTGAGATGGCAGATCTTTGTCTAGATTCTCTACAAGGCGTCTCTATCCATGAACTTTTGAATAAGGCCGCTGCTAAATATGCCCTCCCGAATTAGTGCAGTTCTATTTGACTGCGATGGTACACTTGTCGATAGCGAATATGCACACTACCAAGCTTGGGCTTACTCAGTAGGCACTTTTGGACTCATCCTCTCTTTAGAGGAATATTCTGAGTTCATGGGATCTCCCGCACCTGAAATTGCCCTCACATTTGCCAAAAAAATTGGTAAAGAATGTGCAGATATTCTCCTTCAGACAAAGAAAGCCTACTATAAGACACTGATAGAGAAAGGGATTCCATCCATTACTAGTACCGTGGAATTTCTTAAGCGGCTTGCTAAAGAAAAAGAGGTATTGGGATTTAAAATTGGAGTCTGCTCTGCCGCAAAAAAAGAAGATGTTCTCACTCATCTACGCCGCCTTGATTTAAGCACTTCAGTCGACTTAGTCCTCTCAGGTCAAGATGATTTAACCTCCTATCGAGATCCAGATGGGGTCAACAAACCTAAACCTTACATCTATCTCGAAGCGATGAAAATCCTCAACATCACCCCCGAAGAGACGATCGTCATAGAAGATAGTGCATCGGGAGTAAGAGCAGGTCTTTCTGCTGGATGCTTTACCATTGCCATCCCAAATACTTATACCAAAACACAAACTTTTGGGCCTGTCGATCTCTATGTAGAAACTTTTGATGAAATGAGTGTGGCAGATTTTTTTCAAAAATTAGAAGCTCGAAATTTATCTTAGAGATTGTTGCGCGATATTTTTGACTTAAAATACACCTGTTCATACACTTTCTCCCCGATGCACTTCTATTTTTAGCCAGAAATTTTTACTAGGATAAGTACAAACATGTTTTCTCTAACTAATGTAATTTTGTGTTCTATGATGTTTTCTAACCAAGACCCCGAAATTGTCAGACTTGAGCCCCCTCAAATCTCTAAAGATACGATTTCTGAAATGATCACCTGCACCCGCCCTATGAGAGATGGGAAATTTAACATCTCTTTAGAAAAAGTGAATGAAAAGACCATCGTCAACTGTTATGGTCATGGTGGATCAGGATGGACGACTTTGTTTGGTTCCGTCGATAAAGCGATCAGACTCTTTGAAGAGAGTCATCCCGATAAAAAAACGCCGATCCGCGTGATTGGCTCTGGTTGTATGGGACTCACTTCAGCGATTGAACTCACACGCCTTGGGTATAAAGTTTCAAGAATCTCAACTAAAAGCATTCATGACATTACATCTTGGAGAGCGGCGGGCTACTTTGCCCTTGTATCTGTAAAAACTTCCCCTGAAGAACAAGAAGACCTTAACAGGATCGGAATGCACACATTCCTTACCTATCAACAAATTGAAAAAGGTCTCCACCCATACATCTCTCAAAAAGCTGTTCGATTCATCCCTGTTTACTGCAGCATTGATACTGAAGCTGGCGTAGAGGATCTAGAAGCAAGAGGACTGATCCCTCCAAAAAAATATGTCACATTAGATTTTGGTAATAGAGCAATTCACCAAAACTACCTCGAATATAAAACCTTCTTTATGAATACTACTACCTTAATGAATGAGCTTCTCAATGAAGCGCTAAGACTTGACCTCGATGTAGAAATCGAACACATCCATTCCTATGACCAAGTAGAAGAAGAGGTGATCTTTAACTGCTCAGGACTTGGAGCTCATGAACTCAATCAAGATCCCTTACTCATCCCTGTCCGTGGCCACCTACTCACATTAAATAAAAAATCAGGTAGTGCCCACATGAACTACATGATCTACACCAAAGTAGGACAAGATGGAAACGAAGAATATATCTACCTTTTTTCCAAAGATCAGTCTGTAACACCTGAATATCCACAAGGCACTCCTTGCTCTGGCGTCCTCGGTGGAAGCTTCATTCCCCATACAGATCGTCTCTCTCCTGAAGAGCTCAAAGAGTTAGACCGTATCGAATTTGAAAAACTCTTCCGAAGAAATAGAGAGTTCTTTCATGGAGCCACCCCTTCAGATAAATAAAGCTTAAGTAACTTACATCCAACTATTTTAACTTCATATGATGCGACAACTCTATACTAGAGTCAAGCATGGAGAATCATATGAAACAACCAAAAGAGTTGGATGTAATCATCATTGGGGCTGGGATTACTGGTATCGGGGCTGCCTACTACGTACAAAAAAATGGCATGTCGTATCAGGTAATCGAGCAAAATGACAACGTCGGAGGTATTTGGCATACACAAAGATGGCACGGCTCTAGATGTGATTCTGCTATCTTAAAGTATTCATACAGCTTCATGCCTTATCTATCTGATAAAGAGCTCATTGATAGACAAAAAATTCAAAATTATCTCAGTCGTGTTGTCCATAAATTTAAGATTCATCCGAGGATCAAATTCAAAACAAAAGTGATCCGTCTAAATTTTGACACTCAAAAGAGTCGTTGGGAAGTTTACACGAATAAAGGAACCTTTTATGCGCGCTTTGTCATCGGTGGGTATGGCTATTTTACAGACCCTTACATCCCTAATTTTAAAGGGATAGATCGCTTTAAAGGGGAGATCCTCCACACATTTGATTTAGATGCAAAAAGAACATTTCATGATAAAAATGTAGTCCTAATCGGTAGTGGATCGACAGCGATTGCATGCGCTCCTGTACTCTCAGAGGTGACAAAATCGCTAGTACTATTACAAAGATCCCCCTCCTATATTTTTGAAATCGACAATAAAATCACGAATGGAGTCCGCCTTTCTCAAAAACTCTACAAACTGGGCATCCGCTTTCCTGTCTACATCAGCCGTTATTTCACGCAATTTAAAGATGATATGATCTTTATCCTACTTCGAGCTTTCCCTAAAATGGGACGCTGGATTTTCAAGAAACATTGGATTTCTGACGTAGGGGAGAAAAACTTCTATAAGCACTTCCATCCTACCTATGACCCTTGGACACAGCGTATCCCTGTAGCGATTCACTTTAAAGAGAAATTGCTCTCAGGTAAATTCAGCATCAAAACAGATATCATTGAGAAGTTCACAGAAAGGGCTATCCTCTTAAAAAGTGGCGAGAGTCTCCCTTGTGATACCTGCATTCTTGCTACAGGCTTCCATATGAATGTATTTAAGATGGAAATGTCAATCGATGGTAAAAACATCAACTTCTCTCAAATCAACTTCTACAAAGGGGCGGTCGTTGGTGGTGTGCCAAATTATTTTCATCCGATCGGCGTACTACACTCTGCATGGACACAAAGATCTGAGAGTGCGACTAAATATGCTATTAAGATGATGAACTACATGAAGAAGAAAGGACACACCTCCTTCATGCTAGAGCGTAAGAAGATTGAATACACCCCTTCACTCTCATCTAATTATGTCCTTCGCTATAAAGAAAAAGGGCCTCGCATGCATGGGTCATGGGAACTGCCGAGCTTTGATAACATTCTCTTCTACTGGTTTATCCCGTCGAAGTTTCGTTTTAAGTAAGAAGAGATTTAGCGTTATCTGCAAAGTAGGATGAGGAGACTGTTGGATAGAGCCAATTGATCGTTCCGAGGCGATGTTCTTCCCAGCCAAGGGAATCGTTCTTGAGATGGGGGATGATCTCCCCTTTCGATTTTGCCGAGGATAGGGAACAGACAACATGGCGATTGGTCAAGGTAACGTCATCGCGATGGGGTCCCATCAGAGCTGCAACAGCCTCAATTGAGGTGTCAAGCCAAGACGTGGGAGCTTTTGGCTTATCAGAAAAAGGAGCTTTCAGTTCTCTAGATTCCTCTTCTGTCAAATAGAGATGCACTTTTTGTCTGACGCGGGGTTGGAAAGAGGCACCTCTTTTTTGATCTTCTTCGATGATATCAGCTGAGATGATCTTATCCCCTAATAAATGGACTCGATCTTTTGGCTGCCAGATCGAATCTATTTTAACGACATACTCCCCTCTTTTTGCCCTTTGAGCCCGAACAACTTCTGCGAACTGCGCAGCAGTTGCTTCATCTTCACAAGGGGAACAAATCTCCCTAATTTTTCGGACATGTCCTTTAGGAATGGCTAGAATTGCGAGCTTAGAAGCCTGAGTTCCACCCATGCTTCCTCCAAGAAAATCGACTCTATTAAACTCAGGTTTTTCGAAAAGCTTTTCTAGCTGGGGCCAAATCGCAAGAGCTCCTTTCGCTCCGATATTCTTGTGAAAGGCTCCCGCAATAGATTCCCATTTTTCCTCTAGAAAACCAGAAAAGGTTTGCATCGGAAGAAACACTAGTTTGGAGAGATAGGCATCGTAGCGATTCATCCCTTCATCATTTTTCGCCTCTAACTTGATTTCCCGTCTGGTTTTTCCCATTGCTTCAAGTGGAATGCAATAACATCCTGCGGCGCCAATCATGGGGTGAACAAACGCATAACCCTTCTTTTGTCTAAAGACTCTTCCTAAAATAGAGACTTCTGCCGTCGGCAAAAAACCACCGATCAAACTCTTGCTCAGTGTGTAGTCATAGTCTCTTTGTGAAAAATTTGGGTGGTAGCGGATGTGTGTTTGTTCGAGATAGACTGAATGAATGATGCTCTGCAATTTGCACCCTCGATCCTGCCCTGGTTTTTCATCTGCAGGGCGATCAACAAACATTGTTGACATCGGCAAAAAGGTGAGAATATCCCAAAGAAGATCATATTGCTCTTTATCGAGATCATCGAACGAGAATGTGTTTTCTAGCCTCTCTTTTACTTCTTGAATCTTTTCAGAGCTGAGATAGCGGTATTCCTTAAGATCATTACTCTTGAACTGGCTGTAGAGTCTTTTGATATCATCGATATGGACAAAACCTGTTAATGCTAGAAAATTAACAACCTGCTCCCTACTTAAGCCGAGCCCATGTTGTTGGTAATAGACAACATCAACCCCTGCCATTTTAAAAAGCTTATAAGCTCTCTCTCGTCCAAAATGATCTAAGAAAAATTGAATGGTCTCGATATTTTCTCTTTGGATCTCTTCTGTATTCAAATAGTTTTGGAGGAAATGAGGAAGAAAGGTCTGCATCCAGTGGTTCGAAACATCACATTCGAATCCCTTTTTAGTATCTCGAATCACTACTCTTTCATGGGAGGAAGCGAGTCGAAGCTTTTCTGCTACAAGAGCCATCTTTGCTTTAGCAATCCCTTCTGGATCTTTCTCACTGTGAGCTGTTTTTAACGCGTTTTGAAGCGTCTCGCTATGCCCTTCTGTAACAATCGATTTTAATCTTTCTAAATAACAACATTTTAAAGTAAGGAACAGAACTCCGGGGATTACGAGTAGCCACGCAACAACCCATACAGTTATTTTTAAAGCTACATCATACCAAGCGTCGGGGATCTCCTCTGACTGGGAAGTCCAATTGTCTCCATCAAATGAAACAACAGAGACCCTTCCAAAAGAAAGAAAGCGATTTAGAGGCTCTAGAGTTTGGCAAAAATCATCTCCTAAATGGGAATCGAGCGCCAAATGGCTATGAAAAGAGCGATCTTGAGGAGTTATCCAAAGAGGTGCGTGTAACATAAACAGCTATAATATTAATAAAGCCTTAATAAAAACACAACTTCAAGTCATTTTATTGCATCTATAAAATGTGAAGGAGAAGTCGTTGTAGGGAAATTTTGGATGAGCATTCTTCTTATTTGTTCCCAACCCAAGGCTCGATTGTCTAGATATTCTGTAATGGCATTTTTTTCCTTTACTGAACTGACTGAATAGACGCCATATTGTCCATCTACAACGATGTCGTCTCGATGGGGTCCCATCATAGCTAAAAAACCTTGATAGATGGTGCCTATTAAGTAGGTAGGTGCTTTTTGTTTGAGAGGAGTATGATGATTAAAAAATTCTTTTTCTTGAGACTTATGATACCAGAAAATTTTTAGTTTAACTAATGAACTATTCCCCTGTTTAACTCTATGGATATCAGCGTGAATAGCATCAGTTGCGAGCTCCATATCTCCTAGTGATTGTACACAATCTCCCCACTGCCACATGCAGCGAAGCTTAATGAGATATTCCCCTTCTACTGCCTTACTTTTTTTCTCTTCAACTATTTGCGCAAAATGCTTGGCTACAGTTTCATGCACAGCAGGAGCGCAAATCATTGTAGCTTTTCTTACCCAAGGTTTCTCTAGCTTCATCCATGCAGTAAGGAGCTTTGCAAGCTGAACTCCTCCCATACTGATACCAAAGAGATCGACTTTTTCGAATGCTTTCTTCTTCTGGAACTTTTCCAAGCGGGCTTTAATCGCAAGAGCCCCTTTGACTCCAATGTTTTCATGGATGGCTCCTGCCATTGATTCCCACTTTTCAGGAAGGTAATTAGCAAATGTTTGCATCGGAAGAAAGACAAAACGGGAAAGATAAGAGTCATAACGATACATCCCCTCCTCGTTTTTCTTTTCAAGTCTTTGATCCCTTCTAGTAGCTCCCATCGCTTCAATCGGAAGGCAATAACAACCAGCAGCTCTGATCATAGGATGGACAAAACCATACCCTTTCTTTTGCCGAATCACTCTCCCTTCAATAGAGGCGTCACTGTTTTCCTTAAAACCACCCACTAAGCTCTTAGCCAATGTGTACTCAAAATCTCTTTGAGGCATATTTGGTCTACTGCGAAGATGCCCCTCTTCAACATAAAGCCCCTGAATGATACTCCCAACAGAAGATCCTCTCTCCTGATCAGGTTCATCCCGATCTAACTTATCGACAAACATCGTCGATAAAGGTAGAGGCACCATAATATCCCAAAGAAGATCGTATTGTTCTTTGTTCAATTCATCAAATGCTTTATTTTCAAACTTATCAACGATCTGAATGATCTCTTTTTCGGAAAGATAGAGATATCCCACCCCTTCCTTTTTACACCTCTCTAGCTCTTGATAGAGATGTCTCATATCTTCTATATGGACAAATGCTGTTAAGGCTAAAAAGGTAGCGATATGTTTTCTATTCAGCCCGAGCTTATGTTCAAAATGGTAAACAGGGTCTATCCCCACCATTTTGAAAAGCCTTTCAGCTCTTTCTTTTCCAAAAGAGTTGAAGAAAAACTCTAAAGTTTCTCTGTTTTCATTCTGTCTCTTTTCTGTATCAATATGAGCTAAAATCACATCTGGAACGTATTGCTGCTTAAAATCATAGTGAGTTTTACAGGAAAACACCTCTTCACCATCTACAATAACGACCCTCTCTCTTTCTGATGCAAATCGAAGTTTCTCAGCTACAATTTCCATTTTAAGAAGCATAAGTTGATGGGGATCATTTTTCTCTCTGATAGCATGAAGCTCTTTTTCTAATTTTGCTAATTGGATCCTCGATAAAATTTCCTGAATCTTCCTCATGTAGAAAAACTTCACAGGCGCCGTAATGAATGACATGAAGAAAAATAGCCCCACCTTGCAAACAGTTTCCCTCCAAGACAGGTTCTCTTGCCAAGAATCAAATTTCCATTCGTTGCTAGTAAGTGAAATCTCTGTCACTTGATTCCAAGTAAACACGCGGCTAATCGGCTCTAAAAAGGAACAATAGAAAAACTCTGGATCTTCTACTACATCATCTGCAGATAATGCGATGTGACTCGTTAAAGTTCTCTGAGATGGTGATAACCAAGTGGGAGAAGTTTGCATAAGGGGAGAAGTTTAGAGCTCGATCGATAAAAAGTCAATGTTGTGATATCTTTCAGCCCATATGCAAAAATCAAAACTATTCGCACTCCTCTTTCTCTCTTTCTCCCTCTTACATAGTGAAGAAGATTCCCCTCCACCTATTGGTAATTTCTCCGTTCCTACAGTAACACAAATTTCTCCGCTAGTGAGTTTTGGTCAGTTGATCATTGGAAAAAATGCCCTTCTTCCTGAATTGACAGGCAGCTATACAAAAGGAAATCAAAATTACAGCAACACTCTGACTCCAAATGTGATGTATGGAATTCTCGATACCCTTTCCATCACACTCTACGTCCCTTTTACACTAAACAGTAAACAAGGATCTTCTTATGCAAAAGGGATTAATGACATTACAGTTCAAGGGGAATATGCCTACTACGCAGGAAGTACTCGCGATCACACTCTCCAAGCAACTATTGTAGGAAATGTAACATTCCCATCAGGCTCGAGTAGCAAAGACCCACCTACGGGAATTGGGGCATTCGGGTACCTTGTCGGAACCACCTGCTCTTACATGTCTTCTGATTGGTATGCATTTGTTTCCCCTGGCGCTTATCTCACCACAACCCATAATGGAGAGAAGTTTGGAAATGCCTATCTCTATCAATGGGGATTTGCTAGATACATCAAACCATTGAGTCCGAAAGGATGGATCTTCAACCTCCTCTTCGAATTTGATGGAACCTACACAGAAAAAACGAAAATAGATGGAATTAAAGATCCCGATTCGGGAGGCAATCTTCTCCTTCTCACCCCTAGTATCTGGCTCTCTTCTGACCGTGTGATTTTACAATGGGGAATGGGTTTTCCTATCCTACAAAGGCTGAATGGCGAACAAGAAAAGACCTGGTATTCAATAGGATACAATATTGCGATTGCCTTCCAGTTCTAGAATATGATACCCTCTTCACATGCTTAAATCTTCTTCTATCGATACACCCATTGGAAAGATCATCGCCATTTCTGATGAAAAGGTACTCTACACCCTCAATTTTGCCGATCTTGTTGAAGAAAAGGCCCCCGAGGGGATCACCTCTCCTATTTTATCGATTCAAGAAGAGCTCAAAGCTTACTTTAGTGGAAATCTCAATGCATTTCAGACCCCTATTGTCTACCGAGGCTCCCCTTTTCAAGTAGAAGTTTGGGAAGCTCTTCGTCAAATCCCCTACGGCGAAACAAGGTCTTATAAAGAAATTGCAGAAGCTGTTGGAAAGCCTAGCGGAGCGAGAGCAGTGGGGAAAGCAAACGGAACGAATATACTATTACTCATTGTCCCTTGCCATAGAGTCATCAACGCCTCTGGAGCAATGGGGGGATTTGGAGCTGGAATCTTTCGAAAGGAGTGGTTATTAAATCATGAGATGCTTCGGAGAGGGTAAACCCTTTTACGCCGACTACCACGATTTTGAGTGGGGCAAACCAGTGCATGACGATCGCCATCTCTTTGAGATGCTCATATTAGAAGGGGCACAAGCTGGGCTGAGCTGGGAGCTTATTTTGAAAAGAAGGGAAGCGTACAAGAAAGCCTTTCACAATTTTGACCCTCTTAAAGTTTCGCTGATGACCGATGAAGAGCTTCTCCATCTAGGTGGCATCATTCAAAACAAAAGAAAGATCTTTTCTGCTCGTCAAAATGCACTTGTCTTTCTTAAGATTCAAAAAGAATTTGGCTCTTTTGATCACTACGTTTGGGGTTTTGTCAATCATCTGCCAATCCGTGGCCACTATAAAACCATGAAAGAAGTCCCTTGCCTCTCAAATGAAAGCACCCTCCTTTCCAAAGATCTCAAAAAGCGGGGGATGACTTTTGTGGGTCCTAAGATTATATATTCCTTCATGCAAGCTGTGGGACTTGTTAATGACCATTTAGTGGATTGTATCTGTAGCTGAGTTGTTGCTATTTTAAAGATTTTGTGAAAATATGTTCCTTCTATCTAACAGGAGTCTTTTATGAAGTTATTCGCTCAACTTACAATCCTTGCTACTTCACTCACACTTTTTGCTTTTGCAGATGACGCGGGAGACGCTGACGAAATCTCTTCCATCTCTTCTACTACCGCTACAATTGGAGATGGAGAAGAGGAAGAGTATAACCTCATCGATGTATCGACTGTTCGACTAGAAGATATGGCGCAAATGATCAGTGGCACGATGACAAATGGAGTGATTGTATTTAGTGAAGGGACAATCCTCCCCCTCCGATTCTTTCTCACAGGAAACCTCATCACTCTGATTGGTGAACAAGCAGATTTTGGCTCTGTTGAAGTGCAGCAGACCTTCTATGCCCGTTTTTCAAAAACTGGAATCGACTTGAGCTCTGACTTAGAAACATGGACTCCCTTTTTTGACTTCATTACAGGAATGGCAAGCATTCAACTCTCCATTGATGATAGCACCCCCTTTATTCTATTTGGCGCTGAAGCAAATCGAATCGTGTAACCTTTGGATTTTTCTAGAAAACCCCTTCTCTCATGAAAGGGGTTTGTGTTAGTATCCGTTTAGAATGAGATAGAGACCTCAAGATGTCTGATTATAAAATGGTGTTGGGTTTCGTATGGCAGTTCATGAAACGTCAAAAATGGCTATTTTTGACAGTTCTTGTTCTAGACTGTCTTTCCCTTCCCGTGGAAACCTATCTCTGGCCTTATATTTTTCACATCATTGTCGATATTTTTGCACGCTATGAACTAGACCGGATGGCAGCTTGGGACCTTTTAAAAGGACCAATCGTATGGGCATTAACTTTAGTTGTTTACGTCGAAACCGCCTCTAGAATTATGGGATGGTTTATGGCCAAAGGGGTTCCAAAACTCCAAGCAAATCTCCGGATGGCGATGTTTGACCACATTCAACACCACTCCCCTGGTTATTTTAATGAGCGCTTTGCAGGGTCACTCGCAAATAAAATCACTGACATGACGACCCACGTCGAAGCAATCTTGCACCAACTCTGGTGGCCTGTCATACCGATGATCATGACGTGCGTTTTAGGGGTCGTATTTCTTTGGTTTGTCAGCCCTATTTTTGCCATTATTCTCTTTATATGGAGTGTAATACATTTAGCCACCTGCCTGATTTTTGCAAGATATTCTGCAGACTACCAACATAAACATGGAGAGGCTCGTAGCGCTCTTTTAGGTAAGATCGTTGATAGTTTGACCAATAATTTTGCGGTCAATCTCTTCTACCGATTTCGCTATGAACAGAAACTGGTCTACCCTTTTCAAAAAGATGAAGAGAGGGCAAGTGCTATTGCCAATTGCTATGTAGAAAAAATGAGATGTATCCTCTCTTTTGTCTATTTTTCTGTAGGCATTATAGGAGCGTTTGGCACCTTTATTTACCTCTGGCTCCATGGACACATCACTACAGGGCAAGCGGTCCAAGTCTTTTCTAGCGTCTGGGGATTTTCGATGGTCCTTTGGGCCGTAGGAGCTGCATTCCCCATTGTCTTTCAGTCCGTCGGAATCTTGCGCCAAGCTTACTCTGTAATGGAAGATCCTCAAGATCTAAGAGACAATCCTAATCCTAAAACTCTCGTCGTCTCTCAAGGCTCCATTGTCTTTGATAAAGTCTCTTTCCACTACGGAGAAAAAGAGCTCTTTCGGAACAAAACAGTCAAGATCAAGGGAGGAGAAAAGATTGGTCTAGTAGGATATACAGGGTCTGGCAAATCTACCTTTGTTAGCCTCATTTTACGATTTTTCCCTTTAGCTAATGGAAAGATCACAATTGATGGGCAAAACATTGCTGATGTTTCCCTCGAATCATTAAGACAACAAATCGCCCTTATCCCCCAAGACCCCATCCTCTTCCACCGCACACTAAAAGAAAACATCGCCTATGGAAATCCAGAAGCCTCAGAAGATGAAATTTTAAAAGCAGCCAAGCTCGCTCACTGCCATGAATTTATCAGCCGCCTTCCAAACGGCTATTCTACAAAAGTAGGAGAGAGAGGTACGAAATTATCAGGTGGAGAGAAACAGAGAATTGCGATCGCAAGAGCCATATTGACAAAAGCTCCCATCCTCATTCTCGATGAAGCCACCTCCTCATTAGACTCAATTACAGAGCAGTATATTCAAGAAAGCTTGGATCTTCTGATGAAAAATCGAACAAGCATTGTCATCGCACATCGCCTCTCAACCCTTTCAAGTATGGATCGGATCCTCGTCTTTAACAAAGGAGCGATCATAGAAGAGGGCTCTCACAATCAGCTCTTAGCTGCTAATGGCCACTATGCTAAGCTCTGGAACATGCAGATTGGGGGCTTCCTACCAGAAAATCCTGAGTAATTAAAGATCATCCAGTTGAAAAACTGATCCTGTTCCCACTTCACAAAAATGGTCAGAAAATGCCTTTTTAAACGCCTGAATGGCCGCCGGCCCTGAGCAATGACAAGGTGCGGCAATCTTTACCTTTAGTGATTGGAACTCCTCGACAATCCCCTGAATTTCGGCTCCATTCTTCCGGAAAAGATGAAATCCTCCCAAAACTAAATAGAGAGGTTGAGAGAATTGTTTTTTGACTTCCTTTAATAAATGAACAATCCCAGGATGAGCGCAACCTGTAATGATAGCTAAACCCTTTTTTGTTTCGATGATGAGTGCCTGCTCATAAAGGAAAAGGCCCCCTTTGAGTACTAGCGTGTAAACGCCTGAGCCTATTTCGAATAGACTATCGCACCTTTCTACGACAATTCCCCTAGGGATGACTTTTTTGGGAAATCCTTTTGGTAAGAAGAGGTGTGTGCCTGGTCTCATTTTCTCCAAGATATTCGAAAAACCAGTCACATGATCATCATGTTTATGAGAAAACACGACATCTGTAATTTCCTCATAACGAATAGATAATCTCTCAACATTTGAAAAAAAGGCCTCTTCACTTGCCCCCGTATCGAATAGTATTTTCCGATTTCCCAAATCAATGAGGGATGAAAATCCCCAGCCTTCTTGAAATCCTTCTAAAGCTCTACAATTGTCGTATATGATCTTGATCATCTTTCATCTCTTTGCTATAACAATAGGAAAATTTATGGTGTAACGTTATGGCTGATACTACTCTTGCCCCTTTTTCTTCTGAAGCAAAATCATTAGTTCCAGGAGATCTCTATGAGCATTACAAAGGGCTTCCCTATAAAGTGCTTCATGTAGCGCGTCATTCAGAAACTTTAGAAGAGCTTGTTATCTACCAAGCTCTCTATGGGGAATATGACGTTTGGGCAAGGCCTGTCAGCATGTTTCTCGAAGAGATAGTCATCCAAGGACGCCTTCAACCCCGTTTCAGAAAAATCTTAAGCTAGGTTTTAAGCTGACGCGCGGTTCTATAAGGAAAGTGACTCTCCTCTGTACCGCTCCAGAGTTGATCTGTCAGTAGGCTGATATGGATCCAAGGCTTCCCTTCAGCCACTGTTGAATGAATGAACTCTCTATTTCCAGTGTACATTCCGACATGTGACACTCTTTCTTTAGACTTCCCAAAAAATAGTAGATCACCGGGTTCAGCATCATCCACCTCAACCTCCTGAAATCGGGCATCTAATACTTGCTGCTTGGAATCTCTCGGCAAATTAATGAGAATCCATTTATAGAGCATCTGCATAAAACCTGAGCAGTCGTATCCTTCTGAAGATCTGCCTCCCCAAACATACATAATATTTATAAATCTTTTAGCCAATTCTGGAAGTTCAGATTTATAAAGTAGACAAGGGGGATCGAGTGTGTCTCCTCGCTGAACATAACAGCTCTTTCCACATGGAAGTTCAATATGAATCCAGCGCACATCGTCATTTCGAATGACTTTTAACCTTGCGCCAAAGGTGAGAGTCATCAGTGGTCCATACTCAGTATCAGCAACACCATATATGTTGGCTCTTATTCTGGTGATCACCAAATCTGTTTGATATACCTGATCTAACTCATCGAGATTTCCTCTTTGAATCCATCCTCGATATTGATCAGGAGTCTCGATCAAAAGCCAATCCCCTTCCTCCTGTACAATCATTACGTCCTCGCCAAACAATGCCTGTGAAGCTATTCTAGATTCATGAGAAGGATCTTCCCTCATATCAACAACAGGGGCATTTACATAAATATGTCTTACAGCCATAATACACCATCTTTATCTTATCTAAATAATTTAACAAATATCGTTTGTAAAGTCTACTAAATCTCTTTTTATGAATACCTTAGTCGAACCTTTTCCGAGTGAACAACTGCTTCATCAGTGCGCTATCGCATGGAATCTTTCAGATTTGATATTCATCCGCAAAATGGAAAACGTCGTCTATTCTGCAAAACAAAACGGGAAAACGGTTTATCTTAGACTCACGAGTCAGTTCAGAAGAAGAAAAGAGGAAATTCGAGCAGAAATCGACTGGATGATCCATCTAAAAAGTGTGGGAGTTGATATCCCCACGATTTTACCTCATCATCAAGGAGATACCATTTTATCTCTGAATCAAGAGGGGTTTTCTTATGAAGCGGTTCTATTTTCTGCTATAGCGGGATCTCATCCACAAGATACACTCTTTGCAAGCCCTCCATTTTTGAGAAAATTAGGAGCGCTCATCGCTAAAATGCATGAGATTTCGAAAGTCCATCCCCACCACTTTCAAAGAGAAGCATGGTCTCAAGAAAGAGGCATCAGGCATGCCCTTCTAGGGATGAAGGAATCGAAAGAAATAGAGCTTATCCATCTAATGGAAAAGTCCTTATCCTGGATGAATCAACTTCCTCAAACCAAAGAGTACTACGGACTGATACATGCAGATCTAGGAGCTATGAACCTTTTTTATGGAGAAGATGAATCAATTTCCATCATCGATTTTGATGACTCTTGCTACCACTTCTTTATGTTTGATCTTGCGATCGCTCTCTCCTCTATCACATCGAGAATGAATTATCTCCAACCCGAAGAAGAGTGGCTCAGAAATCTTACAGAAGGATACCAATCGATTCGCACCTTAAGTGATGAAGAGATCTCCTGGATTCCAAAGCTTTGCCATTTTGCATCGCTGCGTCTTTTCTTTTGGATCGAACACCACCTATCACTTGGAACCTTTCACGATATTGCTCTAGATCATGTACTTTCTACGAGAAAGAGGGCTCGAGAGAGAGCCCTTTCTATCCATCCGTAGAGAGGAGCGTACATTCCTCAGCTCTGACAAAGTGTTGAAAACTCACCTTCTCTGGTTTGAAGTATGCCCTGAGTATCTGATCAAATCCTTCTGCTGAGCAGTGGGATCCACAGGTAAACAGATCAACAAAACAAGCTCCATGTTCTGGATAAGTATGAATACTCGCGTGGCTTTCAGAAAGGAGATAAACAATAGTGATTGCATCTGGTTCGAAGACGTAATAAGACCTATCAAGAGTGTAAGCTCCTGACGCTTTGACAGCTTGATCCATTGCATCTAGTACTCCCATCGGATTACTAAGTGCCTCTAAATCACACCCTAAATAACTTGCAAAAAAGTGATTCCCTTCAAACTGATACTCTTCTGCAACAAGAAGATTGATACAAAACATCCATGACAACAAAAATATTCTCTTCATCGAACAATTCCTGTAGTTAAATGATCAATAAGAAACTTTCAGACAAGAATATAGTAACGATTTAAAAAATTTTCATCTATCAAGATTTTATCATTGTTCTTCCCAAATCTGTACAAGATGGACCAACGTCATCATAGAAAGAGCCATATCTTGCAAAGAAATCCACTCTTTCTGACTGTGAATATTTCGAAATCCAGTAAAAATATTCGGAGTAGGAACCCCTTTTTCTGTTAACTGAGATCCATCTGTCCCCCCTCTTACAGGGCGGCAAAATGGCTCTAACCCGACTCTTTTGATTGCTTCTTTTGCTGCATCTACAGGAAAGAGATCTTTATCGAGCCAGTAGCGCATGTTGCGATATTGAGGTATGATCGAAATCTGCCAAGAACTTCTAGGCTCTAGCGTCTCGAATTCTTTAATCAAACGATGGAGAAACTCTCTTTTCGCTTCAAGACCGTGAAGTTCAAAATCGCGAAGAATCATGCGAATCGTTGCTTTTTCTGAACTCCCCTTAACTTCAGTGGGATGGATAAAGCCTTCCCGATCTTCTGTCTCTTCAGGTGACAGCTCTTTGGGAAGCCGTTCAATGAACTTTGATGCAAGCTTGATCGCATTCACCATCACCCCTTTGGCTGATCCTGGGTGGGATGCAACTCCTTTTATCTCAATTGTCGCATGATCTGCACTAAAGGTTTCATAATTGAGCTCACCCACCTCTTCTGAATCGAGCGTATATGCAGCTCTTGCATCCAACTGTGGCAATGAAATGTGGTGCATACCCCTTCCAATTTCCTCATCAGGGTTAAAACAGATGCGGATTGGACCGTGCAGAACATCAGGATTCTCTGTTAGATATTTCACCATCCCCATGATGATCGCAACACCTGCTTTATCATCAGCCCCAAGAAGAGTTTTTCCCGATGCAGTAATGATATCGTGTCCGATCTTTTCTCGAAGAACCGGGATTTCTTCAACTGTTAATACCTGAGTGGGATCATCGGGAAGAACAATTGGCTCTCCGTTGAACTTTCGATGAACGATCGGCTTCGCTCCACCAGGCGCTGCATCAGCAGTATCAACATGGGCCAAAAATGCCACAGTCGGCACCCCTTTTTTCTTCGAAGTGCTCGGAATTGTCGCTAATACATAGCCAAATTTCGTAACCTCTACAGCTGTAAGACCAAAGCCCCGAAGCTCTTGTTCTAATAACCTCAGAAGCTCCCACTGCTTCTCTGTGCTCGGGAATGAAGAAGAGTGGATATCGCTTTGCGTATCTATTTGCACATAGCGCAGGAACCTCTCTAATAGATCTTTCTCATCGATAGTCACTTTCATCTCTAACTCCTTGCACTTCATTTTGAATCACCAGTATACTACAAATATCAATTTATATGGGCTAGAGCAAAATGGAATTCATCGACCATACCTTTGAAGGGGAAAATTTTACGGAACGCTCTTTGAGAAATAGCCGTTTTGTCAACACAACCTTTAACCGGTGTCAATTCAATCTCACTCCCCTCGATGGATGTAGACTCCAAGAAGTCCTCTTCATAGGCTGCAAATTCACAGGGATCAACTTCTCCGTATGTGAAAAACTCTTCTTCTCTCCAAAATTTAAAGAGTGTCAGCTTCTCTATTGCAATTTTTCAGACCTCTCTTTGAAAAATAGCTCCTTTCTGCAATCAAGACTCCAGGAATGTCACTTTACCACCACAAACTTGAGCCATGTCGATTTTCATGAGAGCGATCTCTCTGGAACCCTATTCCACAACTCTGACCTTACCAAGGCAGATCTTTCGAAGGCATATAACTACCAAATCAATCCCCTCACCAACCGGATCTCAAAGGCAAAGTTCTCCCTTCCGGAAGCACTCACCCTTCTTCAACCCTTTGATATCATCATCGCGTGATGATTATTTCAATTAAAATCCTGAAGCCTTCTGAATCCTATTCATAAGGCCTTTATTAAGCAATGTAATGGGATCACAGATGATCTGAACCTCTTCATACCTTTCCGCATCTGCAAGTCGTAGATAGAAATAAAAAGAAGCTGCATTTAAAGGAAATACATTCCCAACTACACCTTTATGATTCGTTAAGATCATTTGTTTAGAGGGAAAATTGCTTTGTTTTAGCGCTTCATCGACTGAAAAAAATAGCGTTACGCGTGCTGACGGAGCATAGTGTCTATATTTCATCCCTGGGGATGGAAGTGTCTCTCCGAAAACACCTTTAGATGGGGTAAATATCGAGACTTTTTGCTGAAGGGTGGCTTCTAATTCTTCTTGATGCACCGCACCGGGTCTTAAGATCTCGACCTTTCCATTAATAATACGCACAACAGTTGATTCGATTCCTTCTTTCGAGGGTTCACCCATTACTATCCCTGCAATTTTTCCCTCAAAATCATCTAACACATGGGATACCTGCGTCGAACTTGGTTTTCCTGATAGATTAGCAGAAGGAGCAACCAAAGGTGATCCTACAAGTCTTATAAGCTCAAGAGCCAGAGGATGAGATGGCATCCTGACCGCTACCGTGTTAAGGCCCGCAGATACAATACTTGGAACTTCTTTTGTTTTGGGTAGAATAATCGATAAAGGTCCGGGGAAAAACCGCTCTGCAAGAGTATAAAATTGAGCTGGGACATCCTCTGCAATCTGCTCTAAAGAAGCTAGATCACATATGTGAGCAATAAGTGGATTGTCGCTTGGACGCCCCTTTACTTTAAAAATTTTCTGAATCGCTTCTTCCAGAAAAATAGAGGCCCCAATACCATATACCGTTTCCGTAGGAAAAGCTACAACTTCTCCTTGGCAAAGAAGCTCTGCAGCTTTATACAACTGATTTTGTTGAATTTTTTGTGTTTGCATCATATTCTATTTCTAAAAATCAATTAAAACTGATTACTATGTATCTGTCTACACTTGTCTCACTTCAAAAATGTTCCAGTAGCGGGCATCTGTGATCGGTAAACGGGCTGGTGCGTTATGCCGCGCATTAATAGCTGCTTTCATTGGATCATGGTGATGGAGCTCTAAAAACTCCTCAGTGAGGCGAAGATCATCTGTAGATAGATCTGTTAATGATATCCCAGCGTTTGTTAAACAATCACTTGGGCTAAAATATTCCATACAAAACGTGTATGCTGTTGCCATGATCACCCCTTTTGATGATAGATGGGAGGCAAAGTAGGGAAGGAATTTCCCATATTCTCGAGCGGCTAACATGGATCCCTTCATGTAGAACACATCAAAACCATTTTCAACTTGATTGGTCAATGCTGTAGGATAAGAAATCGGGTTTGTGATATCAGCTTTGATAAAAGTTATAGAGCGCTTTTTTGAAACTCGAGAGGAATAATACTGCCAGTCAAAGCTCAGCGTCAGCTGATCTTTTGCTTTTTTAATAGAAATAGTGTCCGCATCCACACCCATCATATCTAGAGCAAATAATGTCCTAAGAGGAAGGTTTTGCATCTTGTTCCCGTTTCCATTGATTAGATCACTTCTAGCGCCACCATACCGATAAAATATAGGTAAAAAACCTTGATCATTTGAAAGGTGCTCTAGTACTTTTTGCCTTGGCTCTTGCATTAACTCAACAGCCCTAGCAAATTCATCATAAGAGACATCCGTCGTATCTACCATAGTGATTTTTGTAGCATCTGTTGATATGAGCGGGGTCATTGCATCAGAGCCTGGACATCCATACACAACATGTAAATCTCTTCCCTCTGGATTGACTACTCTCTTTAGTGAGCAAAGATAAGCATTTAGGGGTAGCTCCACACCAAACACGACATCAGAGTATCGGGCATGTAATCTGGGGTCGCAGTGAATTAATTTTGCATACTGTGCTCCTTCTTCAAATGGAAGTTTTGCCAATAAAGAAAATGCCTCAGGACTATTTTTTCTAAGAGGAGAGAGGGTCATTAGCTTCCTTAGTTCCTCACGAACATTTGCCAATAGTGGTGCGGCAGAAGAAGAGATTTCCATACCTTTTATCAGTTTATGGGTATTCATTCTAACCGGATTGCTTCCAAGAAAAAGCTCTAGAGCCGTTTGACTTGAGGGTACTGGCGTATAGGTTGCGATATCCCAAACTCTTTTTAAAGAAGCGCGTACAAATTCTTCTTGAGTGGTATAGGTGAGGGCATTTACTCTAAAAGGATCTGTACGAAAAGAAAGCATCTGATCTTTTTGCTGTATGATCCTAACCCCTTCATAAGCAGCTTCACCAGCGAGGATGCTTGTCCGTTTCCAGAACGGGAGTAGTCTCGTATCAATGTATTCATCGATTTCATGCGATTCCAGAACAAGAACAGGCTCTTTCGGTATATCATCATCAGAAAGTGTGACATCTTTATGGAACTGTTGATAGGCACAATCTACTAAATAATACCCTCCATCATCTCCCCTTACAAAGACAACACTATGCTCAATAGCAAGAGTGATTGAAGGTTCTAGATCTGATCTCACATATAATTCAGTGTTATAACCAAGACTCAATAAACATCCTTCCATCAGAGCTGCTGCAACCATTCCGTGCTGATTGGCCCCTCGAGGATTCCTCCAAGCTAAGATATCTCCATCTCTTTCTTTACCATTCTCTTCTAAATAAGCAATAGTGACCTGTCTTATAAAAGGGATGAGCCTTTCTGCTGTTTGTAAGAGAACTGCCTTAAATGAAGAAAAGGCTTCTCTAGTCTGGATATTCAGATGAAGCCTTAACGCATTCCGAATGAAAGTCTTTCCCTCTTCACGAATTTGATCTAACGTTTGCTTTTTACTTGCCGCTTGTCCCGACTGTATTAATTGAGGATTCTTCTGAGCTACGAGAGCGTTCTTAATGGTAAAAACACGCCCCCGAATAGCAGAGTCTAATGTTTCAGAAGGGATAGAATCATCCAATGCTTCAGAGCAACTCGTAAAAAATAGATCGAGAAATTCTTCTTGTTGTGGACCCTGTACGATTTCATTCAAGAGGGGAAATTCTCGGAAATAGTTTCTTAAACCCTCTTTCGTATTTTCAAACTGCCCTCTTCCCTTTGAAATATATTCTGCAATCTTTTGTAAAAGCAGTTGATCTTTCACAAACTTTGCAATGCTCAGTTTAAGCTCTGGGCGAAAGAGGGTTCTCAGTGGCATCTCCTCACGAAGTACAGCATAAGCGAGCTCCTCTGTACGACTTAAGGTTCGAAGGGGTGCAGAAGTCAGTATGTGGGGCTCAAAATGAGTGCTTGTGGTCATAGTAGAGGAATTTAGAGTATTTAAGCACACCATGTTCTGATCCTTTTTAAATAATTACTGAAATATTCATACTATTATACTGAAAGCGCTTATATTACTCATTGATTAAACTTTCTTTAATCTCTAAACTCCGTCTTTTCAATCTCTCTATTCTATTCAAGAGATCAGGTATGCCGTTTCTCAAAGCTTTCTGGATGTCTCGATCATGAGGCCTTTCTAAAACAAGGGCTGTACTCATCCCATTTGCAGCTCCCCCTATGGCTCCTCCGAAAATAATTCCTGGTATATTAGGAAAAAAACTCCCAGTAAGGGCGCCAGTTGAAGAAAGACAACATGCAGAAAAAAGGTAGCTCGCATTCCTCCTTTTCATTGTTTGAAAACAACAAAAAGAGTCTTCTTCTACCATTTCTTCTTCCCTAATCTCGATCTGACCTAATTGGATCTCTGGATGGAGCTTCATGATTTTTTCAATCAACTCGATCAGTTCAGGCTCGAGCTTTTTCCAATCATCCATCATGGCAGGCAGCATTTCAAGAGCGGCTTCTGCAATCTCCTGATCTGAAGGTCTCTTGTATGGCAATATTGTACTTAGCGAATTCCCTACCCCTGTTAGAATAGATCCAGCAATGATCCCACCAGGTGTCGGGATGAAACCTGCTATGAGACTTCCAAGTGTTGTGACAGCTCCCGCTGTTGTCATACTGATCCTATTCATAGTTTCTCGGCTGACACAAGGAGGGGGTTCTTTTTCCACTATGAGCTCATTCACTTCATCACGATCTTCAGCCATTGAAGGGACTATGAGCATCTTTAATTGTCCTAGAGTCTTTTCTAAGCTCGCTTCTATAAGAAAAACTCGATTTCTTAAATTTGGAAGATCCTCAGAAAACCTTGCTTCAATCAGCCCTAATTCTGAAGGTTCTAAGAAAAAGTAGGTGCTCGTTGCATTCCCTATACCAGATAGCCCCGCTCCCGCAATGATCCAATGAAGCACTGGCCATCTAGCAGCAACATAGGTCCCGGCTGTTGAACAAGAAGCTGCAACAATAATTCTCGTGACGTTTCTCCCATTCAGAGAGCCACAGAACCAAGTATAGGCTTCTGCTTCGTTTGTAATTTTGAGCTCCCCCATATGTTGGAGCTCTGGCGTAATAATACACATGATAAAATCCTTTATTTTAGTTAAAAATATTTAGAATTTTATCTTGTTGGTGGGTGCGCTCTTGAAGATAAGATATGTACGTCTAGATCGACAATAAAGTAATAGACGCGGATGAAAAACAGTTTAAAGGAAAACTTTCTGATCGGTGTAACTAGAACCTTTCCCAAGCAAAGGAGAAGAAGACACTGAACCATAAAGGACTTCAGCAAGATATCGAGTACATCTTGCGGCTGATGAACTGATCTATTGCAGTAATCAATCACCGCTCCATCGGAGGAATTTTTTGACATGAGGGGGACCGCCTCTTCGTAGGTCATGACCTGTTTAGAGGATATAGTAGCCCCTTCATTCCACGAGACAGATGCAATCGTACAGGCTGCCAATAGAAGGATAAAGAAACGGGCGATCGGATGGGTAGATTTATGTGATAGGAACATTTCGCCCCATAGTATAGCAAAGAGTTGATTAAGAAACAATGTATAGACTAAAATGTCTTAAATAGACTATAATATCTAATATGAGACAAGAACTAAAAAATTATCAATCTGTGGCTGAGGCGATTAGCCTCCTCCTCTCCCCTCACGCAGAGGTGATCATCCACGACCTCGAATCAGGTCAAATCTCCTATATTGTGAATAATCTCTCTAAAAGAAAGATAGGAGATGAGTCCCTCATCGAGCCCTTCGATCACTCTCAAGAGATCTTCCCCCCCTACTTAAAGACAAATTGGGATGGGAAAACCTTTAAGTCTGTATCAGCTCTCATCAAAGATGGCGCTGGAAAGGGCGTTTTGCTTCTTTGCATCAATCTCGACATCTCAAAGTGGGAAGAGATGCGCTCTTTCATCGATCATCTCATCATGACTAATGTGGAAAAGGTAGACCTCCTTTTCAAAAATGACTGGAGAGAGAAGATCAACTCTTACGTATCCAACTATCTTCAGAAAAAAGGGCTCCACTTAGCCTCTCTTTCTCGAGTAGAAAAACAAAAACTCCTCTTAGAGCTTCGTCAAGAAGGGGCCTTTGAAACCAAAAATGCAGCTACCTATGTCGCTGATGTTTTACAAATTTCACGGGCTACCGTGTACAACTATCTGAAGGAAAGTTCATGAATATCCCCTTGTTTCGATTAGAAGAATTCTGGAAAAAATATGAATTCACAGCTCCCTATCTTCTCTGTTGCTCTGATGCAGAGCCCTGGACGATGAAAGAGCTCCTCTCCTTGGCTGATGAAGACTCACTCAAACTCTGGGATACACTCTCTTTAGGCTATACTGAATCTCCAGGTCTTCCCCTTCTAAGAGAAGAAATTGCAAAACTCTACAAAACGATCTCCCCGGGTCAATTACTCACCCTCGCAGGTGCAGAAGAGGGGATATACTGCGCCATGAGAAGTCTTTTGACACCTGATGATCATGTCATCACTCTACACCCTATTTACCAATCTCTCGATACACTCCCTAGAGCCTTCGGCTGCTCCGTTACCGCTATTCCCCTTCGGGCCGAAAACTCTTGGCAGTTAGATCTCGAAGAGGTGCGAAAAGCCTTTCGACCCAACACCAAGATGATCTCCTTCAATTATCCCCACAACCCTACGGGGACTTTGCTACCAAGAGAGATCCTACAAGGGATCATCGATCTTGCAAGAGAGCATAACGCCTACATCTTTTCTGATGAAGTTTACCGTTATCTAGAAATTGATGAAAACGACCAAATACCCTCCATTGCAGATATTTATGAAAAAGGAATTTCCCTCAATGTCATGACAAAGGCGTTTGGGCTCGCAGGGCTTCGGATCGGCTGGATTGCTTCAAAAGATCATGGTGTCATCGAAAAAATCGGCTCTTATAAACTCTACACCTCGATCTGCAATAGCGCGCCAAGTGAAATCCTCGCCATCATGGCACTTCGTGCTAAAGAAAAACTCCTCGAGAGAAATCGAAACATCATGCTCCATAACCTTCAACTGATCGAAAGTCTTATCGAACGCTACCCCAAAGTCTTCTCTTGGATCCCTCCTCAAAGTGGTACTACTGCCCTCATCCAACTCAAACTTCCCATCTCTATCGATGAGTTTGCTGAAGACCTTGTGAACAAAGTAGGTGTTCTCATCATGCCAGCGACCCTCTTTGACCTCCCTGGCAACTTCTTCCGGATTGGTTTTGGCCGCAAAAACATGCCCGAAGTACTACAGCACTTTGAGCGTTATATTACGACAAAAGTTTCATAGGCAGGCGCATCATATAGTGAAGATGGGGGCTATGGGAAGGGATGAACTCCCCTACGATTTTGAATCCCACTTTTTTATAGATATGAATCGCATGAGTATTCGTTGCTTCAGGATCGATGAGGACTTCTGAGACGTCTGGAAACTGACTTAACAAAAATTCTCGAATCAGAATATGTGAAAGCCCTTTGCCAAGATAGTCAAGATCTCCAATAAGCATATCTAAGGTAATCGCAGAGCCCTCTTCTTGACACCAAGAGCTTAGTGGATCATCAGGTTTATCAACCGATGAGGTGATGAAGAACGCAAAGGGGCGATTTTGATCATAAGAGAGCCAATAAGTTGAAAAAGAAGAGCCTCTTAGAAAGTCATCGAGATGTGTGAGTGTGTTTTCCAGTCCTTGTCCATAGAACCATTTTGCAACGTGGGGCTCTTTGAGCCACTGGTGGACGATTGCCCTCTCTTCTGAAGAAACCTTTTTGTAGCGAAAGCGAAAAATAACCATGACTTTATAATGGAGAATTGATTTATGATCATTATTCAAAAAAGGGAACTTTTTATGCATACAAAAAAACTTTTCACTCTCTGTTTTTGCCTATTATCTTCTCTATACGCTGAGCTTGTTGATATTCAAGAAGTCGCGCCAAACATTCAAGTCGATCTCAAATATGCAACTGACGACAACTTTACTGGGCAGGTTGTCTATACATTCAACCAGTGTCTAGTCGCCGAGGAAGCTGCTGTAAAACTGCTAGATGTACAAAATGAATTGGAGTCGATGGGACTTGGGCTCAAGATCTGGGATGGATTTCGCCCTATGGCAGCGCAGTGGAAATTTTGGGAACTGGTTCCTGATGAGCGCTATGTAAGCAACCCTCGCAAAGGTGGACGTCACACAAGAGGGACAGCCGTCGATGTAACTCTCATCACGAAAGAAGGAGTAGAGCTTAAAATGCCTTCAGCTTTTGATGATTTTAGTGAAAAGGCCCACAGAAATTACATGGGAGCTACGGAAGAGGAAATTGCGAATAGAACTCTTCTAGAAGAGATCATGGAAAGACATGGATTCATCGGATTCGCTCACGAATGGTGGCATTTTGATCTCGTTGGCTGGCAAGACTTTCCAGTACTTGAAACCAATCCATAGCAACCACTATGTTAAAAAAACTCCAACCCATTCTGTTTTTAATGATTGCAGTAGTCTCCATCCAGTGTGGAGCTTCGATGGCAAAACAGCTATTCCCTGTTACAGGTGCGGTAGGAGCTACATTTTGGAGGGTCTTTTTTGCTTCCATGGTACTGATCCCCTTCTTTCGTCCTTGGAAGGAAAAACTGACCCGCCGTGAATTTAGGACCATCCTTTTCTATGGATGTTCTCTCGGTTGCATGAATTCCCTCTTTTACTTATCTCTGAATAGGCTTCCCCTCGGGATCGCGGTAGCTCTCGAGTTTACAGGTCCACTGGCTGTTGCTCTTTGCTCCTCTCGAAAAAAAATCGACCTCTTGTGGTCTTTACTAGCAGTAGCAGGTCTTTTAGTCATCGTACCGATTTTTCAAGTAGATCACTCTCAAATCGATCCGATTGGAGCTCTTTTCGCTCTCGGCTCTGGCGTTTGCTGGGCCCTTTATATGGTTTTTGGAAAAAAGGCTAGAGTCTCGGTCTCGGCAGGAGTGCTCGTATCGTGGGGGATGCTCGTCGCAACTTTTGCCACGATCCCCATCGCTTGGATCTCTCAAGGGAATCTTCCTACCCTATCAAGCTCCATTCTCCCCTTTGCTTTTTTCGTAGGGCTTCTCTCGAGCGCGATTCCCTATTTTCTCGAATCAGTGACGATCAAGTCGTTATCTTTGACGACCTTTGGAATTTTGATGAGCCTCGAACCTGTCATTGCAGCGCTCTCTGGCCTCATCATATTGAAAGAAAGCCTATCTACTCTTCAATGGTTGGCCATTGCCTTCATTATTACCGCATCAATGGGAAGCATCCTCTCTTCAAAACAAGACCTTGCAACTACTGACTAGCTGTTATGACGCACAGCCGTTATAAGTGCCATCGCTACTTTGAGGTGCGCAATCTCCCGCACAACATATTGTAGTATAATCATCTGTGACGCAGCAAGTCGTCCCCGATGGGCAGCAGATATTTGGGGGATTGAGTGATCCACAACAGGCTGTCCCAGCAGTGCAACAAAATGGATCACCATTTGCGTTATTGCAACATGTTTCACTCGATAAGCAGAGTATAGGGCTATTCATCCCACTGCAACAAATGGATGCAGAAGAAGAGTAACATTCTCCCCCTTCCCCCTTACCGCCATCATTATTTTCCATACAGAGGCATTCATTAGGACAAAGAGGAGAGGAGGCCCCTCCTGTTTCAATGCATAATGCAGCTAGACAGTCTGCATCACTTGCTACACATTGACCATTCCCACAGCAGTAGGGATTCTCTGAATTACATCCACTCACTAGACAGTTACTAATAGACATAGACTTTTTATTTTAGTCTAACAGATAGCAGATAAATCAACTTTTAAGTCACTTACCTTCAAAGAAGAACACTTAACGGAGATGGACTTTTTGGAGAGGCCTGCTCCCCGCTAGAGAATTAGCAAAAGCTACAAAAAGCTCCTGCGTACTTAGATTGACCACGATCCGATGAATCGTATCGGGTCGATTTACAGGAGCTGATTCCAAAACTTCTTGAAGAGGACGCCCCTCTCTCATCTGAAAGAACTGTTGAATAGCTTCAAAGCGTAATCGATCATTTTCTTCCTCATTGATCGGTGCACCTATGCAATCGTAATGACCATTGAGGGTGACTAGATGCCCATCTTCCATTCCTCTCGCTTGTTTTAAGCCAAAGAACTCATGAGCAACTCCGTTTCCTGTTCGATCTGCAGATGTAAGGTGAAAGGCCACCATAGGACGGTTCCGCATTGCAAATTGAAAGAGCTCTTGCACAGTCGCATTGACCTCTAACGCTTGCCTACAAAAAATAGCAGCAGGAAGCCCTTGAATTTTTTTAACATAGGCATCAGTACAAGTGTTCATAGCAAGTACAAGCCCCGCTGAGTTCATCCCTGTTAAGATCCCTACTAAACAAGGCATGCCTATACTTACCGTATTGTTTCGCTGAATAATCAAACTATAAGTGCCGAGAGTCCCAAACGAATCATGATCAAGGTTCCTCACGAATACTGAACCGTGGGGTCCCTCTTTTTCCACAATTGTCGTACAAGCCACATGAGCACGGCGAATGTTTGTAAGTCCAAAATAATCGGGCAGAATCTGACATAGTAAGAGATCATCTTTTGTTAATTGAGGCGAAATCCCCTCTTCTGGCTGTTCATCCACCCATTCCAAATAGCCTGCTAAAATTCCATCGAGCTCTAAAAGATAACTTTCTAAATCATAGCTGATTTCATTGCGAACCTTGTCAAGTATCTGAGATCTGACTGCTTCTGGTGGCTTTTCCAAAGTTGCATTAACACTTTTAGTAATCTCATGGATCGCAGAACCGCAAAGATACCCATGAGCTTTCCCTGCTAAAAAAGGGTCGCTCATATCTAAAGAAAGGATGGGAATCTCCCCATCATAATAGAGAGAACTAGAAAGATAGGTCCCCTCCTGAAAGGCTCTTGATGAGTCTTCCAATTCCATAATAGCTAAATTAATTGATTCTAACTGAAGTCCATTTATCATAATGAATATTATAGTGTTATCATTAATAAAACAACAGCTTAAATAAATTATTACTCTATTTTGTTAAAGTTCTCTCTTCTATAGAAAGGGCTCCCCTTCGAATGTGCTCCTCTACGTTTTTTCTGAGCAGCTCATCTTCTTCCACTATCTGGTCGATGAGCTTTTTATTGATAACGATGGAAACGCCACCCTCTTCTGACTTTTCCCGAAGGTACTTCTCTAGCAATGGATTCAGAAAATGGGTGAGGAGGAGAAGGCGTTTTTGTTCTTCGACGCTAGAATGAAGATCTGCTACTTTTAGGGCTGTGCGAAAGGCCTCTTCTTTTACTTTTGGAATATGGGACTGGAGGTGTAATAATTCTTGCAGCTGTTTCTTTTGCACCTCCAATTTTTCAACGAGGGAGGTGACTTCTCTTTCAAGGGCTGCAATTTCATTAGAGACTGTAAATAGGGGTTGAGAGGCTCGTAGGGAGGAAATCCTCTCCCGAAGGGAGTCAATTTTTTGATCTCTCGGAGAGAGCTCTCTCACTTTTGTAATCGAACGGGAGAGGAGTTGCAAAGAGCTTGCAGGTTGAACCTTTTCTTTACTTTTTTCTAGAATGTAGGAAAGGATCCCCTCATCGATGAGAACCTCATTGGCCTCCTTTAAAAGAAATAGAGATAGGATGGCGAGAGTCTCTTCATCTGTTGTGCTATCGACGGGGATCTGTTTAAAGCGTTCAGCAAAAGCAAAATCACTTCTATAAATATCACGATAAAAATCCTCTTCAGTGGTAATACCGATGACAAAAGGAAACGATGAATCTCCTTGATCTAAAAGGATTTTCAACTGATCACCAATTGCTTTATTTTCAGGCTGTTGCGTGAGGTGAATTTCATCAATGATGAGGATTACTTCCCCTTTGTGATGGCCGATCTCTTTCTTTAAAGCATCTAGTGCTTTCGTCTTACTACCAAATGGATCAGAGGCTGCAATGAGATCGGCGCTGTTTACGTAAAACACGGTCTTATTTTGTAGCTCAGGGTAATCCCCTCTTGCAACAGCGTGAGCAAAAGCAATGGCGGCTTGAGTTTTTCCAACACGAGTCTTACCAATCAACATTGGATATTTTTTCATCGTCTGCCCAGCAATCAATGTTTCTGCTAATAGATCCCGAATGTTTTTCCTTTCGTAGGCCATTGGAAGTACTCCCTCTTGGATCTGCCGAGTCCAATTTGAAGCATGGGGGATTTTAGAAGGACAAGGACGGATATAGGGATAGATGAGACTAAGCAAAACTAAAGTGAGGAGAAGTCCACCAATGATAAGACCTGAAACTGCAGCACCGAGCATGGGGACAAGCTCTGTAGTTAAAAAGGTAAAGCTTGTCAGCATCATCACTTTTTGGAATTTGGTACTCGCCTGGAACGCTGTCTCTGCAGGCTCAAAAAAATCAGCCACTCCAAACACTTCGAGGAGCCCTTCGAGAAAAACAAGGAGTGCTTCACAAATCATGGTCCCAATCGTGACTTGACTTTGCGGCTTTTCTATATGACTTAAATAGTAGTGGGCTTGCTCTACTGAATTTTTCGCAAAAGTGGCTACATCCTGAAAGGTTTGGTTGTGAGAACGAATAGCTTCTTCTAGCTTATCGAGCGGCAAATGGTCGCTGATCTGATCGATAGAAGCGAGTGGATCTGAAGGATGTTCTTTCAAACACCAATTAGTGATAATACTTTCTACTTTTTGATAAAACGCATGAGGAGTAAGACTTACAAAATCTCTACTGACTGGAGAAACCGCTTGCATATCCCTTCGTCGTTATATCAGAAACTAGAAGAGTTTACGAAAAAGACGCTTAATGTAGAAAGAATTTTCAGCAAAGAGGAAATAGAGGAGAGACGTTCCCAATAGATCTCCTAAAAAAGCATACCCGAGGAAAGGGAGAGAAACGATATAACAATCCATAAATCCATCCAAGCTGAGTGGATAGAGGCCTGAGTAGAAAAAGACCGCAAGATTCATCCAAACATAGTAGAATAGAGAAGCGATGGGGACTCTCACTAAAATAGAGGAAAATCTCTTTGTTTTCAGTGTTGGGTAGAGAAAGATAAGGCTTAAAAATCCTGTATATACAAATACTGTCCAATAACCAAACACAGAGGTGTCTTGGGTAAAATGGAGGATGAGATCAGAAACAAGAAGCGCTGCAAGTGTAATTATAGCAGCTACTTTTCGGGTGTATAATATTCCCGACAAGATCCCGACACTCGCCACTAATGTGAGATTGTGGGGATGGGGAAAGATGCGGTTCATAACGACCATGAGAAAGATCGCTAAGTAGTACCATCGAAATTGTTTTTCTTCGCTTTTCATATTTTTACTCTAACACAATGAAAATATGAAAAATGACAACCCTTCATTATGAGTGTATTACGGAGCCTGCCATCGCAACATAGATCTCACGAATCTTATCATCGTGGGGCGTTTTTCCATGCATAATCTTCCGATTATCGATGATCAACATCTCACCCTTTTGCCAATCTCGCTCCACTTCACAACCATCTAAAAGGTTCAGAAGATCCGCTGCATCTGATTCATTAATAGGATCTTGCCCATCAAATTCAACATCAAACTGTTGAAAACTTACAGTAGGATAGACCAAAAGACGCGCTAAATAATAGTCTTTTATCCCCCCACAAAGAGCCTCATTAAACTTATCGAGATGAATCTGATTGCAAAAGAGAGATTTCCCATCGACAACGATGGTTCCTGGAACTCCCGACCTAGAAACAACCGCCCATTTGCCATCCCATTGAAGACTGAGCCCCTCCTCTTGACATTTCTTGAGAACGCCCCCTCTTTCTCTGGTATTAAACCGCTCCTCAATCGTCCCGTGAGAGGGATTTAACCATTTGATCCAACTTGTTCTCCATTCACCACTCGGCAGGTACCTAGCTGTATAGGTGAGATGTTGAGTAGAGATTTTCCTCCAAAATTCAGGCATGCTCCTTTGGATCTTTTGAGTAACAGATTCAGCTTTCCCAAGTAATGTGCGCCCCGTGCCTGGCATAGGAGGAACTTCACAAAAAAAGGAGAGATACTTCGGCATATCCTTCCGATCACCGCTAGAGACTTCTTGATGAAGGGGGATCTTGTAATCACCACCGACGGCTGTTGAATGGTAGATATACTCTCCCACCTCTTTTCGTGGAGTATCTCCTTTATATCTATCTACTGCCATTCCAGTAGCAGCGCTAAAAGCTTCTCGAAATGTCTCTTTCGTTAATCCAAACCCTTGAAAAACAACTGCGCCATACTGATCAATCGCTTTCGCAATCTCTTCTTGATGGGAAGTGGCCCACTCGATGAAATCGATAGAAGTTGAACCATTAGGAGAAATAATAAGGGGAAGCCTTTCCTCTGTTTCAAAAAAATAGCGAATTTGATTACCAGAAAACAGACTTATCTCATATGACATTACGCACCTCTTAACGAAATTTTAACAAAAATTGACAAAGAAAAACAATCATTTTACTATTTCACCCAAAATTGGAGTCATGTATGAAATCGCTTTTTCTTTTTTGCACACTATTAAACGTTTCTCTCTTCTCAACAGAACTCAAAGGCTATCTTACTGATGAGGAAATCGCTCTCTTTCATGCACAAGGATATCTACTAAAAGAAAATGTTCTATCTCGTGAAGAAAAAGAGCTCATGGTGCGCTCTGTTTCAAAAGCGGTTGATGAAGGGCTAGAAGCGGTGATGAAATCTAATGCCCCTGATCAAACAATCTACATCAATAAAAGTCGTATTGTCTTTCAAGAAAGAGAAAATGGATCCCGCTCCATTGTTAAAATCAATGGATGCACGGGGATGGCGCCAGATCTTCTTTCTATCGTACGCTCAGAGAAACTGCTCCACACCTTCTTTGAAATCATTGACACTGACCGTCTAGAGCAGATCATCTCTCAAATCCACCCAAAACTGCCCAATGACGGCCTCGCTTTTCCTAAACATAGAGATGTCGATTTCAGAGTATTATTTGATCCTGAGTGGGATGACTTTCTAGGCAATGGTAGCTACGCGATTTGCATCTTTCCTGTCGACGCCATGTCGAAAGAAAATGGAGGGCTTTGGATCGATCGGAGTAATTATCCCGTTCCTCGAGAAGAAGACTCAGACATTTTTTGGGTTGAGGCAAAACTGGGTGACCTTCTTTTCATCCACCCACATCTCTGGCATGGAAGCGAACCCAATGCCTCTTCACAAAGCAGAAAAACCTTGCTAGCAGGCTTTGCCGCTTATGGCGCCAACCACAAAACCTATCCAGGGGCCGATGTGAATACTGTTTTCAAACTTACTGAAGATGGAATCATCGAGATCTCCAAAGCTCCCTGGGCCCAAGATTACTTCGTTGCCCCAAAAGCAGGTCACTAGTGGAAACATTTCTATTTGTTCATGGAGGGATGATAGGTGGGAACTGTTGGAACCATGTCGTCTCCTCTTTAAGAAAAAAGGGACACCTTGCCATTGCCCCTAGTTTAACAGGTCTTGGAGATCGGACGCACTTGTCCCACCCAGGAATCGATTTAGATACTCACATCCAAGATATTGTGAATACGATTTTCTATGAAGAGCTCGATGAGATCATTCTTGTGGGCCATAGCTATGGAGGGATGGTGATTACAGGGGTTCTGGATCGCATTCCAAAACAAATCAAAAAGCTCATCTACATAGGAGCTGCTATTCCTCAGAGTGGAGAAAGTCTATTTGATGCACTAGGGACTGAAATTGCTACCTTTCTCGAAAATAGCACGCTAAAAAATGGATGGCAGGTTTCAGCTGGAGCTCCTGAAATGTATGGGATTGAATCTCAAGAGATTTGCGATTGGTTCATCAAGATGACAAGTCCTCAGCCCATCAATACCTTCCGGCAAAAACTCTTTTTCAATATGGCTCTTTTTCAAAAGGTAGAAAAACTCTACATCCATTCTAAGAAAGATGAAGCTCTTGAGTTTCTATATTTGAGAGCCAAAGAGATGAGCATCCCATGCACCCTTTTAGACTCAGGGCACTTACCGATGCTCACCGCTATAGAACCGTTAGTAGATTTACTTCTCAGAAAGTAGAAGATCATTAACGACATCAAGGCAAATATCAGGCAGTTTTCTCTCTAAATCGAGACACTCTCTGATATCTACAATCGCTTGTCTAATCTCTAATGGAAGCTCATCTGATGGAGCGTTGCTACCTGGCCATGACGCGTCGCGAGTCTTACTATCTGGCCATCTTGAATATGCAACCCACATTCCATCACTTGCTTGGTGTAAACATGATCCAATCGCCCCTCTCTTTTCAACGAAGTAAGTTGCAATCTTCTCCCAAGCCGTTTTATAAGCCTCTTCCATTCCAGGCTTAAGATAAGTGCGATAGATCACAGCAAATTGAGATTTTGGCTTTTTGACTTCTTGAAAGGTTTGAGCCTTTGATTCGATTGCTGCTTTGATTTTTTTGACACTTTCCTCTGTACTCTCTTCATGGGTATCGATCATAAGATCGTAATCTACCCCTTGGTGGACTGTAAAGTATTGCCCTCGAGCACTGCCAATCATGCGATCGCCACGAATTTTTTCTCTTTCTTCAAGCACATCTAAAGGAACTTTTACTCCGACATAGAGTGTGGAATAATTTTTAAGAAGTTCTTTCCACTCTTCCACTTCTCCTATCTCTAGAGCAATGTCATCAATGATTAAATTGTACTCTTCAGAAATGAGTAGTGAGGCCATTTCTTTAAAGGTTTGGCAGATTTTTTCAGCAAGTGGCCCTTTACGCAATTGGTAAGTAGACTCCCCTTTGGCATCTTCTACCTCTTGCCATGAAAATCCAAGTGTAGACTCTCCCCCTTTCCAATTATTCATATTTTGGGGCATGCAATCGATGATCTGATCGATACTTAAATAGAGATATGGCTCAGTTAAAGACTCTTGCAGCTCTTTAGCAAGTGTTGTCTTTCCAGAACTCGAAGGACCATTTAAATAAATTACATTTGGCATACGCTTCTCTTCAGAAAATGCTTTGTAGCAGAAAAGAAGGCTCATAGCAATAACAATAACTTTTATCTTCATACCTGTTAAACCAATACCTTATTGTTTCTTAACAGGCTACTATAAAAAGAGGAAAAAAACGACTAAAAAGCCTAAAGTGGCCCTATTTTTCTATCTTGGATAGAAGATTGCATATCCTATACCAGGAGGATTTTGCTGAAGGTTAGGAGCTCTACCAAGATTATCAACGAGGTTATTTCGTAAATTCTCATAAGAAATTTTGTAGATTTTTTGTTGAAGAGGATCGAGTGGGTCACTTGGATCGTGGGGATCGATAAAATAGACAAGCCCCCCTTTCAATCCAGATTGCTCAGCTCCTATGATAACGATTGCATGCCTCTCAATGCTTTCAATCACTGTCTTAGGAAGTCGATCTGCTGGTTTCCAGCTATAAATAGGGTGTCCTTCTATCTCGCAAGAAGAGGTTGGTGGATTTGCATACAGCTCCTTCCCAAAATGTCCTCCTACAATCAAAGCTCCTTCAGATTCGAGAGATTCTCTCAGCTTTTCTATAGATTGATGAGGGGTCCAGCTCGATATTTGGAATTGAAAAGCTCGAAAAGCTGCAACATAAACTAGCCTTGAAATCAGCTGGGTCCCCAAACTGGTCTTGGCAATCTGCTGCCAGGTAGGAAATTTTAAACGAGCTAGCTCCTTAAACAAATTTTTTTGCTCTGAAGACATCTCACCTTGTTGATTGATCAAAATGTCTATGTCAAGATCTTGAGCTTCCATATAGAGCGCTTCGAAAGAGGTTCCTAAATCCCGGCATAAAAGGGAGGAGAGTGCTTGCTCATAGGATTTCCATTTTATTCTAATGTACTCTCCTAAATCATGGATCTTCTTACTTTTGCAAAACTCTTCCAAGTAAGGAACAACAGTCGCCATCAGTTTGTTTTCCATCAAAACTGGTTTCCAAACGGTAAAAAGCTTAGAAACCTCCTCCTTACTAGGAAAAGGACAGTCTTCTGCTAACTGATTCCAGAGCATAGGCAAAGCGCTACAAATAGCGACTTTCATTTCTGACTTCTTCTTGAAAAAATGGGAGATCAGACGCTCTACCCTTCTTGCATTTTCATGGTCCTCCCCATGGAGAGGGCCTATTCTCTTCCGAAGACGATTCATCGCATAAAATTGACAAGAGGAGCCTTTTTGAGCAGGCTGAACAACTCGCGGGCGGTGATCTTCTGTCCCATTTTCTAAAATAACAGTTCTATCTGGCTTTCCATGAGGAAGGTTCCAAATAAAAGTTGTATCATTTGATAATAAAACTCGAGGTGCTAAAAAGGTCATCTATATATGTTAAAACGAAAATGAGTTTGATATCAAATATTAAAAAATATTTTTATTCTTGATATTTCATTTTAATTTCATAGATCACATTAGGATCAGCTAAGGTCGTCTGATCTCCTATGATCTTCCCCTCGGCGATATTCCTCAGAAGGCGTCTCATGATTTTACCACTCCTTGTCTTCGGAAGATCTCCAATCAAAATGACCTTTTCAGGTCTTGCAAATGCTCCAATTTTTGTCGCGACGTGCTCTTTGAGCTCCTGCTCGAGCCCTTCATGAGCTTTCACCTTTTCCTTTAGCGTTACAAAAACCGCAACAGCCTGACCTTTAATAGCATGAGAAATCGCAATGACTGCAGCTTCTGCGACACTTGGGTGATCGACTAAGGCACTTTCCACTTCCATAGTCCCGAGCCTATGCCCCGCCACATTGATCACATCATCTACCCTGCCACTCAGCCAAAAATAGCCCTCTTCATCTAGAGAAGCTCCATCTCCAGTAAAGTAGTAGTTCCCCTTATGCCAATAAGTCTCTTCATACCGGCGAGGATCGTTGTGAATTCCCCTCAGCATTGAAGGCCAAGGAGATTTAATTACGAGATAACCTGAGGACTGAGAAGCTCCTTCTTCATCTACGATATCAGCGTCGATACCAGGTAGAGGATGAGCCACACTTCCTGGCTTCAATGCAGTCTTCCCTGGGATTGGAGCAATCATGATGCTTCCTGTCTCTGTTTGCCACCAGGTGTCTACAATAGGACAGCGCTCTTTCCCAATGTGGGTGTAGTACCACATCCAAGCTTCGGGATTGATCGGCTCACCAACAGACCCCAAAAGACGAAGGGTAGAGAGATCGCACCCATTTGGCCACTCTTCTCCCCATTTCATGAACATCCTGATCGCCGTTGGCGCCGTGTAAAGAATCGTTACCCCATACTTTTCGATGAGCTTCCAAAATCGATCTTTTTCAGGAAAATCGGGAGCCCCTTCATACATGAGTTGGGTCATCCCATTGGAAAGGGGACCATAAACCACATAACTATGTCCAGTGATCCATCCTACATCAGCCGTGCACCAATACACATCTGATGATTTGATATCGAAAACCCGTCTCGTCGTCGTCGTGACCCCCACCATGTAGCCACCGGTCGTGTGGATGATCCCTTTTGGTTTTCCTGTTGTTCCTGAAGTGTAGAGAATGAAGAGTTCATCCTCAGCATCCATCACCTCAGGAGAAGTTTCGACCCACTCCCCTTTCATAAGCTCTTGATACCAATGATCTCTTCCCGATTTCATATGAACACTCTCAAAAGTCCTTTTAAGGACAATGACATGCTCAATTGAAGGTGTATGAACAACTGCTTGATCTGCCATCTCTTTGAGAGGGATCACTTTTCCCTTCCGATATCCCCCATCTGCAGTGATGAGGAGTTTCGCATTTGCATCGATGATCCGATCTCTTAATGATTCAGAAGAAAATCCCCCAAACACCACCGTATGCACAGCTCCAATGCGGGCGGCACTCAACATCGCAACAACAGCTTCAGGGACCATCGGCAAATAGATGGCGATCTTGTCCCCTTTTTTCACCCCAAGTTTTTTGAGAACAGCGCTGAACTGATTGACTTCTCTATACAACTCTTCATAAGTAAGACGCCTTTCATCTCCATTTTCCCCTTCCCAAAGGATCGCTGTCTTATGGCGAGTCTCCCCAATCATGTGCCGATCGAGTGCGTTATAACAAGCATTTAACTTACCCCCAAGAAACCACTTCGCATAAGGAAGTTCCCACTCCAAAACCTTGTCCCATGGAGAAAACCAATCGAGACAAGCCGCTTGACTTGCCCAAAAAGCTTCTCGTTCTAATGTATCTGACAAAAAAGAAGAGAATATGGCCATAAAGCAATCCTACGAAATTTCCCCTACCAAGATATCTCGTAAGATCTCTCTTTGTCCATCCAAAAACGATGCTCCCTAACTACTGCTTATCCGCAATTGATATAGCTGAGGAAACACTCATATTGTAATAGATCACAATTTCCTAAATTTTGATCCATGCAATAGTTATATTCATATTCACACTGAGCCTTTACTTGAAGAACATATACAGAATCATTATTATCATAACAACCAATCTTGCAATCATCTGTTCCACAATCATGAATACACTGACAAAAATCTTCCATATACCTCCTTGTTTACTACGACCGAATTATTTTCTTGAGCAGCATGCTCGAATACAAGCTTATCCTTCCTCAACACAACCATCCTTAGGACATCACCACAATCTGAAATGCAATCCCTACAGGAGCTTCACCCATTATGTGGAGCAAATAAGATCTATATAGCTCAGTAAACACTCATACTCTTGCAACTGACAATTTCCTAAATTTGCCTCTAAACAGTAGTTATATTCATGTTCACACTGAGACTTGAATCCAACATCATTATAACACCCAACCTTACAGTCATCAGTTGCACAAGAATGGACACACCAGCAAAAATCTGTCATAATCCAAATCCCTTTATTGGTCGATTACCACCTGATCGCTTACTTGCGCAGCATGCTCGAATACAAGCATCACCTAAAAATGCTGATAAACAACTATTTACACATTCATATTGAGTATCACTCATCCCACATTCTGATTTGGCACACTCCTCTACATCATCACAAGTTTTGAGACAAGCTTCCCCCTCCTCAACACAAACATCCTTGCAATCTGATGTAGTACATCCCGAAGAACAAGCCATCACCTCATCACCACAATCAGAAATGCAATCACTACAAGGACTTAAACACTTATAACAACTTTGAATACACTTAGCTGTAAGACATCCATTCACACATTTACAAAAGCTCATGCTCCCCCCTCACCAATTTTTTCCCCTATTCTATCGCCACCCCACTTTAGTATTCATAACCAGCTCATTATAAATCAGAAGACAGATCTTTTTTCCAGCTCGAGGCGGAGCTCTTGTTCTGATGTGAAGAGGAGGGCATCGATACCAAGCTCTTTTGCCGCATCTACATTTTCTTGTAGATCATCGACGAAGAGGACTGAATGGGCAGGAAGATTTAGGGCGCTGAGAAGGAGCTCGTAGGCTTTTCGATCGGGCTTTTCTAAGCCTATTTCAGCAGATAAGAGGCAAGGGGAGAAAGGGTCGTAAAAGCCAAAGCTTCGGATCAGTTGAATATATCGATCATCAATATTGGAGAGCATTCCCACTTGAATCCCTTGTTGTTTGAGTTCATCGATGAGCTCATACATTTTGGGATTAGCCCCAATGCTCTTTTTGAGAACGACGGCATAAGATGTACTCCAATCAGAGGGCAATGGAACTCCTCTTTTTTGAGCGAGCTCAAGCCAGAAGGAGAGGTCAGACTGCCCCTGTTTCATCGCTTTTCTTTTCATGAGATTGATCTCTTCAAACTCTTCCTCTGGTAGCTTGAGTGAATCACATAAGAAATCGACTATGACCGATCGATCACTGAACCCAATGACATTGCCCCAATCGAAGATGACAGCCTCTGGCTTTGCAAAAAGGTGAAGAGAGCTGAGAGTTAAACATATTAGACAGATTTTTTTCATAAATACTCCTTTTTAGCAAAAAGGATACTGAAAGCTCTAATCTTCTCGAAACCGTATATAATACGGGGATAAGAGTCCAAGTTCTTTTAAGATTTTCCCTTTTTGGATGAGCTCTCTCTTGTCAAAGCAGCTGAGTTTTTCTTTGATCCTTAGGAGATAATCTTCTACTGTCCTTGGGGAGAGAGAAAGAAGAAGAGCTATGCTCTTCGCTGTTTCCCCTTCAAGATATAAGAGAAGCGTTTCCTTTTCCCTCTTCGAAAGGGGAGGATTTTCTATCTTTAACCCCGAAAGGATTTTTTCTCTTTGATGGCCGCTGATCCGGGTAGAAAAAGAGGGGGCGCTTTCATACCGATTACCCATGAGGAAAGGTAGATTTACGGGGGCTTCAGAAAGTTTCAGTAGAGGCCTCTTGGCTCTTATCTTGAATTCCTCACAAAATTGTCTAATCAGAGGAAGTTCATTCATGAGTAAAGTAAAATCTTCATCCCCCTTTTTCAGGCTGAATAAAAACCCTTCCCACCCCTCTCCTTGGCGCCTTCCTATCACCATCGAGTCACCGATTCCAAATCGATGAGCTTTCTCTTTAGATTCTAGAAAGCCCCGATCCCTCACAAACTTTGAAAAAAAGAGCCCTTCAGGCAAAAGCTTGGGACTTCGCAAAAAGGGATTATGATGAAAGAGCCCCTCATAGTGATAAAACTCTGTCCATGCAGGGTAAGAGCTCAAACAAGCAGCTTCACCCTTCTCTTTGATGAAAAAATAACAAAATTGACTGAGGTGAAATCCTTCGACAAGGGGCGAAACAAGAGAATGTATCTGATCTGACAGCTGATGGTGCCTCCGTAGAGGCTCATCCCAAAAATTTTGAGCCATACTAGCCGATGATTATACCAAAAAGCTTCTTTTATTGTGTAGATGCCCACATATGAGTAATGTAACGATCTTCTAAAAACATCCCATTCTGCATCTTAATTGTGTATATCTGATCTCCAAAACAGCTCAACGTATTCTCCATAATTCGGTTGCAAATACTCACAGCTTCTTCATCAGAGTAGCTCCAACCAAGCACATTTTGCCAATAGGGAACTCGAGTATCATTAATGTTTTGAAGAAACAACGCATAGCGATGGTTTAGACAAGGGACTTCTTCATTTACCCCACCCTGATGAAAAATCCCTAAATGTAGTAAAGAAAGAATGGTCTTTGGTGGAAATGCTTCGTTCCTACCTATCCCATTCACACCACCAATTGCATGAATCAACCCTTGCAACTTTGCAGAGACTTCAAATACGGTACCTGTAAATGGCGTTGTAACTTCAATTGTTTTTGTATCATGATCGATTGTACCCTGATAATTTTGAGCAACTAAACCAACCCTGCCGGTAAATGTCATAAATTAAAAACCTTTTTTAATAATGGATTCATAGGCTATAAATTTTAAAGGATCAGCCTCTTTGATATCACTTAAAAAAGCAGATCGATCAGAAGGGTTCATATGGGGAAAAAGAACCTCAAGCATTTCTTTTAACTCATCTACTGTCATTTCACGGTATATTGGATGCTCAATAGCTCGAAGCTCTTCATCACTATACAACCTCTGTAGCTCTGGCAAAATTTTCGTCTCTTCTTCATGGAGGTGGAGCAAGTTCTCTCCCACAAACTTCCGATAGGCGAGATAGAATTGGTATCCCGCTTCAATAGGATCGTCGCTTGACTCGATCATATTGAGAAGATGCTCTAAATTTTTGAGCATCTCTTCTTGATGTTCATGATCACTATGAGCATCTTGATGAACCGTAGACCCCCGCTTTTCTAAAAGTGGATGGAAGTGGTGCTCTTCATGATAGGCATGTCCCTCCAACATCTCCTTGAGACTTTGCCACTCCCTTTGAACATCACCCACGGCAGCATGGTCCTTGAAATCAGTCTTTGCAATCAATCTTTCAAGCTCTGTCAAAGCAAAGCTTACATACTTATGCTCTCGGTATAGTTTTGCTCTCATCTAAGATATCTCCCTAGAATTTTTGCTTTCATTGCCTGTAAAGGATAACTTCCTCCACTTAATAAATACTCCAATGAGATCCCCTGAAGTAGAGAGCGCACATAAACCGCCTCCTCTTCTGGATTAGAACACCCGAGATCCTCATAGAGCATCCTCTCTGCTCGAAAAAGCCTCTCAAATGGGCCCTGGTACTTCTTCATTGCTTCCTTCATTGCATCCACTCCTTCTTGAGAGAGGTAAAGCATATAGAGAAACCTCAACCAATCACTCCTCTTCTCAAGCTCATCCAATACAAAATTGACCAAAAATTGTAACCTCTCTTGCGGATCCTCTAGCTTTTCTAGCCCATCCACTAAAGGGTTCCACTCTTCAAGCCTCTCCTTTACAAAGAGAACAAGAAGATCTCCCTTACTTGCAAAATAGTGATAAAAGAGAGCCTTCGAAACACCTGCCTCCTTCGCTATATCAGCGACACTGCTTCCATGAAAACCACTCTTCGAAAATAGCTTTAACGCAGCCTCTAAAAGGCTCTTTCTCATATCCATAGGGTTAAAGCATATCAAAAGCTGACCGATCGGTCAATTAGATTTTGGGGTTTTGCGCCCTAGTTCGTAGATGGGGAAAATATCAATTACGGTTTCTTCGTACGGATGGGCCTTTTTGATCTCTTCAACAACTGATTCTAAGAGTGTCCGGTCGCAAACGACTTCGATCCGCTCTTCTGGCACTTCCTCTAGGATGCCGATCGTTCCTTGATGAGGTTTTGCACCCTCTTTGGGCATAAAACGGCCGATCCCTTTTACGGAATAGCTGCAGTAAGAGTAATCTCCCACTTGACCAGCCCCAGCTTTTCCCATCGCTTCTCTCACGGCATTCGCATGTGTCTCGGGCACTGTGATGACAAGAGTGACATAATGAGATAGAGGAAGGGGCTCTACTTCCCCTTGTTCCTCAATCCTCTCCCACATCGAAAAGATGATCGTGAGAATGAAAATGAGCAAAAACGCTTTAGCAATCAAAAGTAAACGATTCATGAGAGGAGTTTACCTCGAACCCTGAATAAAATCCCACCTTCTTTCCTATTGCTTAAATTACTACAAATGTAGTAGAGTTTGGATTTTCATGGAGCGATATGGGAAAACGGATCTTTGGTGAATTAGAACTCGCAATTTTGAACGTGTTTCAGAAAGAAGGTGCAAAGCGCACTGTTCGTGATGTTCTACAAATACTCGGAAAAGAAGACAAATATACTACTATCATGACGGTGATGAATAGACTTGTTGAAAAAGGAGAGCTGAAGAGAGAAAGAGAAGGGCTCTCATACAGCTACTCTCTACAAGCAAAAAAGCTCCGCCACAAGCTATTTGAAAAATGGAGACAAAAGATCTTCGGGGGAAATTCTGCACTCATGATCAGCTACCTACTCGAATCGGGAGAAGACATTACTCAAGATGAGCTACTCCAGATTGAAGAACTGATTGCCAGGGCAAAGCAAAAGGGGAAATCATAATGGGGCCTGAGCTATACTGGACTTATGGTTTTAATATCGTTTTGAATAGCATTCTTTCCTTTTTTACAGCGTCTATTTTGGTTCAGCTTTTTATGCTTCTTTTTCGAATCAAGCATCCAAGGTTGAAAGTCTTCGTATACTCCCTCCCTTTTTTGAAGCTTATCGTAGATTTCTTTCTCTATCGCTATTCGAATTGGGCCCTTCTAGTTGGGATAAACCCGAACCTTGCGGAAGTGGGAACAAGGCAACTATCTGTGAAGTTCAACCCATTTTCAGGAATTGAATTTAACATGCTAGATGGAAAAAGCTTTAGTTTAGCAGATCTTCTAGCCCTTTCGATCGACCCAGTTTGGATTCATAGCATCGTCATTTTGGGACTTCTCGGAAGCCTACTCTCGATCACTTTCTATTTTTCACACATAATGAAAGAGAAGAAGCTTATTTCAAACATCTTTCGAGAAAGTCGCCCGATCCCTGTTCCCCATTTAAGAGCCTCTTTAATTGAGTGGATGACTAAAAAGAACATCTGTCTCAGAACCTCCCCTACTATCACATCTCCTTGCATTATTAAAAGAGACATCTTCTTCCCCTCTTCTCTATTAAATCGCTTATCTCTAGAGGAGATAGAAGCAATTATCGCTCATGAAATAGGGCACTATCGATGGAAAGATAGCAGCCTCAGATCTTTTTGCAAGGCTATTTCGCACCTTTTTTGGTGGATCCCCTCGAAACATCTTCAAAGAAGGCTGGAAGAGATGCAGGAACAGGCATGTGATTCTATGATCGACTCCTTTGAAATCTCACGAATTACTCTTGCTGAAGCTATATTGAAAACAGCAGAAAGCTCAAAAGGGTCTAAGCTCACCCTTACTTCCCCTCTTGTAGGAGAAAAGCTTTTCTTAGGGAGAAGAATAGAAGAGATTCTCTCTCATCAACCAACTACCCATTGGCATTTATTTCAGACTGCAATCATGCTTTGCAGCCTCTGTTCGATCCTCTTTGGGAGACTGTGGATTTTTTAATTTTTTTTGAAACCAAAATACTACAAGTGTAGTAAACAAGGAGAAATGTATATGACAAATAAAAAACTACTTAGCTTCACATTCATGATCATGATGAGCTCTATTCATCTTGTGGAGGCCTCTTCAACAAAGGCGCAAGAAATGATTCAACTCACTGATTTGAATGAACAAACCATCTATGACTTCACTCATGGAAAAATGAGAGACTCCATCATCGAATGTCCCAAAGGGAGTACATTACCCCTAACAATCGAAATCAAAGGTTCTTTTCTCGAACTACACTCAGCGAGCGAATCCCCTCTCTACCTTACCCTCTCTCAAACTTGCTACGTCCGCTGCAATGCTCAAGAAAAATTCCTCTTCAGCTCAGACCTTCGTAGCTGGAAACCTTTTTCCGAATTCTTTACTGGGGAAATCAAAGCTTCTCTTGAAAGGGACTCGAGCGGCCCTCTAGCCTCCCTCCAGATCGAACTAAACAAAAAACCTTAACCATTCATTACTAAATAGATACAAACAACAACTGTTCAATATTTCACACTGTTCAATATATGTTGAACAGTGTATTATAGTGAACAGATGAGGGTACTATGAAAGGACAATTTTTACTCAGTCAGAATGAGGATCCTGCTGAAGGAAATATCTATGCTGACAAATCTTCTCTTATTCTAGATTGGCTTTTACGAGAAGGCTCTAGTAAGGAAAGCTTCTCCCTAAGAGAAATTGCCAAAGAAAGGCAGGTAAGCGTCGGACTAGTACAACGAGTTTGTACTATTTTAGTAACAAAAGGCCTGTTAGAAATAGAGGGGGTAAGAACTGCAAAAAGATTTTCTTTTAAAAAGGGAAAAGAGTTACTGCAAAATTGGTTAGAGCACTACAGCATTATTAAAAAATGTAAAATCAGAACATATCGTTCAGCACTTCTTGACAAAGCTGATTATCTCAAGGTATTGAAAAAATCGGGTCTTTGTCAACACGTCGCTGTTGCGCTGCACTCAGCCGCTGAGGTACAAGGATATAAAAACACCAATTTAGAGGGACTTGAACTCTATATGTTTGATCCCTTAGTGCGAGAAAAATTAGAATCTGCGTTAGAACTAGAGCCCCAAGAAAAAGGATATGAAGTCTTATTAATTGAACCTTATTACAAAATGCTCATTCAGCAAAATCACGAAAATAAAAAATCTATTAGATCTACTCCTATTCTACTCACTTTTTTAGATCTATACCATTTCCCTTTGCGCGGAATCGAACAAGCAGAATACATTGCTTCACGATCCCCAATAATCAAGCAGATCTATCAACACGAAAAAATCAAATGAAGCAATCACAAGAAGATAAAATTATTTCAGAGTTTTTAATTTCACTAGGCCCCTGGCGTGATTATGCTGTAATTGGAGGAGGGTTTGCTCTATTTATTTACAAGCTCTACCTATCAGATCCAAACCTTTCTATTGATCCTATCGGAACCAGAGACATTGATTCCTTACTCCCTAGAAAAGTACCTGAAATTTCTAAGAAGAGTATAGCTAAATATCTTGATGAAGCAGGATTCATTCAAATTTTTAAAGACATGGATATTCCTGCTGCCGAAAGTTATGTAAAAGAAATCGATGGAGTAGAAGTTGAGATCGAATTTTTAACTGATTCAGCAACTCGTGGGGATAAACAGAAAAATGTTCTGATTTCAGGGGTTGTAGCCCAACCTTTAAGTTATTTAGCCATGAGTCTACAAACAACCACTGAATTTTATACCTATTCCCATGAAAAAGGAAAAGTAGTCAATCCTGGAGCTTGGATCTTTCACAAGGGATTGACTTTTACGCGTAGAACAAATCCTTTGAAAATCTTGAAAGATCTTTACGGAATCTGGTACGTTTCCACTCAATTGGGAGATCTTTCTAATCAAACTATTATTGAATTTCAGTACCTTGCTAGCAAATACACAACATGGTACAAGACGTTTCAAAAACAGCTTTTAAACTGGATTGACCTAGCAACCTTAGATCAATGGTCTAAATTAGAAGCTCAGGATCCTTCAGGAAAATTGAAAAGACTTAGATTTATTAAATCTATAGAAACAATCCTCAACAGGAAATAGCATTCTAACTGCCGGGCCATTTTGTGTCTACGCAGTGGACTGAGGGCGGCAAAAGAGCCAGATTCTAGACTGATTTTTTCAACACAGCCATATGAGTCAGACTTGCTTGCTCTCCGATTCAGAAACTTCGACAAAAGAAAGGCAATAGGATGCTGGATCCAACAGTTGTTGTTTATCAGATTAGTCAAAAAAAAGGCACTTTGTTACCCTATTGATATGAAAATCTCTCCTAGAGCACTGACATGGCTACTTAGCATAATTACATTGCTGCAGCTCATACTTTTACCTCTTTTTTGCTACTTTGTTCTCCTCTCTTTAATGATCTCTGACAACCCTTCCATCAATTATCTGATGTTTGTTCTCGTTATGTTGATGATGCTTTGTCTTCCTGTATCTGTTCCGATTAGCTTATACTTTATGTGGACAAAACGCGTCCTGCAGCCAAACAAGGCGCTCATATTTGCAGCTTTGCCCCTCTATGTAATGATAGGTATCTACATCCTTTGCTTCATGATAGACAAACTCCACCTGATACAATGATTACAAACAACTTAAAGATTATCGATCTGACGCAGCCTCTCTCTGAAACAGTCCCTACCTGGAGTGGGTCCTGTGGTTTTTGCCTCAAGATGAAGCAAGACTACGACCATCTATTTCGGGTCCAGGAAGTGGAGATGCAAGCTGGGATCGGAACTCACATGGATGCGCCATCCCATATCATACCTGGTGGCAAATCGATTGCAGATCTTTCCTTAGAGGAGCTCATCGTCCCTATTTGTCTGATTGATGTAAGAGATAAAGAACATAGAGACTATGAAATTTCAGAAGAAGATCTCCTCGATGATGAAAAAAAACATGGCCCCATCTCTTCCCACTCCCTTGTGATTGGATACACTGGTTGGTCTCGCTTCTGGCAAGATAGCCTAGCTTACCGAAACCTCGACCAAAATGGTCAAATGCACTTTCCAGCTTTTTCCTCAAAGTCAGCAGACCTTTTGCTAAAGAGAAATATTGCTGGGCTTGGAATAGATACACTTTCACCTGACTGTTTAGATCAGGACTTCACCGTGCACAGAAAGATCTTAGGTCAAGGGAAGTATATCATTGAAAACATTGGAGACTGCTCTGGGATTCCTCCAAGAGGTAGTTATGCAGTAGCTCTTCCTTTAAAGATGGAAAGAGCGGCTGAATCCCCCATCAGGATCATCGCTTTAGTCGATAGAGAACATGTTTTTGGAGAGGATGTCCTTCGGCAACTTTAGGATGGTTGAAATCATCTTTTGGATTCCGCTCCATTCCAAGCTTTTCCATTACATGTTGAGACCGGATATTCTTTGCTGCGGCGCAAGAGACAATTTCATCGAGCTTGAGCGAGTTGAATCCAAAGTCTAGAACGGCTTTAGCACCTTCGGTTGCATATCCAAAGCCCCAATGATCATAAGAAAGGCGCCAAGCAATTTCCACAGCAGGTGTAAAATGAGCTGAATAACGGACGTGTGCTAACCCTATAAAGCCAATAAAATCAGCAATCCCTGGCACTTCAACCGCAAAGAGTCCCCATCCTTGACTCTCCATATCACTCTGAATGCGGAGAGCAAGCGCTCGACTCTCCTCAAAAGAGAGAGGGCCAATCAAAAACTCCATCACTCTCGCGTCATGATTCAATTGAGCAAAGGGGGCAAAATCCTCTTCTCTCCAAGGGCGTAAAATCAATCTTTTTGTTTGAAGGGTAATCATCGCAGTATATGATAGACTGGAACACAATTTTTGTGAAAGGAGCACACATGTCTAAGGGAAGAGTTGCAGGAAAAGTCGCACTCGTTACAGGTGCCGCTCAAGGCATTGGTGAAGAAGTTGCACGCCTACTAGCTAAAGAAGGTGCTACAGTTATTATCTCTGATATTCAAGATGAAAAAGGTGAACAGGTTGCAAAAAAGATCGGCTCTACCGCCTCCTATCTCCACCTCGATGTGAGAGAAGAAGAAGATTGGATGCGAGTCATCAAAAGCATCCTTCAGAAATTTTCCAAGCTCGATATTCTTGTAAATAATGCAGGGATCACTGGATTTCAGGATGGGTTTGGCCCTCAAGATCCTGAACATGCCTCTCTTGAAAGTTGGAAAGCTGTCCATGCCACCAATTCTGATGGGGTCTTTTTAGGTTGTAAATATGCCCTTCAGGCAATGAAAAAAGGGGCTGGTGGTTCGATCATCAACATCTCTTCTAGGTCTGGTTTGGTCGGCATTCCCGGCGCTGCTGCCTATGCATCGAGTAAAGCTGCCATTCGGAACCACACAAAAAGTGTCGCCCTCTACTCTACAAGTCAAGGCTACCCCATTCGGTGCAACTCTATCCACCCAGCTGCCATATTGACCCCCATGTGGGAGCCCATGCTAGGAAGTGGGCCTGAGAGGGAAGAGCGAATGGCTCAGATAGCAAAAGATATCCCGATGCAAAGAATGGGAATGCCTGATGATGTTGCAAATGCTGCTCTCTTTCTCGCCTCTGATGAGTCGAAATACATCACTGGGATCGAGCTCACCATCGATGGTGGCCTCCTCGCAGGAGCTGGCGCCCCTCCTGTTAAAGCGAACTAAAACCTACCAACTTCTAGGATAGCTATGAAGATAGTGTGTTTGTTGATCTTTTTATGTTCCATCTTAAATGCAGATAACAATGAAGTCTTAGTAATTGATGGAATGCCTTTTGGTTTTTTCTTTAATTTCTACTGTGTCATAGCTGGCTTAAATGAAGTTGAACAAGGATATTATCGAGGAATTTCACCAGAATTTGGTGAATCACACCTATATTATGACGCAACAAAAGGTCCTAATTGGTGGTACTATTACTTTGATAAAACCGATGTTTTTAATCAGCCGGGAACTCGAGTGATTGCCGATCAACTAGGGATTTTCTCTAACATTGCCAGATGGGACCTGCCAAAATCGTATTCCCATTACTTATTAAAAAAATATGTGAGAATCAAGGCAAACATTCAAGAAGAGATCGATGAGTTCTGCCTCAACCACTTTCAAGGTCACATGATTGGGATTCATTATCGAGGCACCGATAAATGGCGTGAAGTAACAAGCACTGTACAGTACCAAGAAATGCTTGACTGTATGAAATTTCAACTACATCAACACCCTAATGCTAAGTTTTTTATTGCAACAGACGAAGATGGCTTCATCCAGGCAGCTATGAAAAATTTCAAGGGAAAGATTGTATTTAGACAGCAGAAAAGATCAGCTCGTGGCACTCCTACTCATGAAGATAAAAACATTAAAAACTATCTCAAAGGTAAAGAAGCGCTAATTGATTGCGTTTTGCTGTCTAGATGTGACACTCTCATACGGACAAGCTCTAATTTAAGTGATGCTTCTCTCTGCTTCAATCCTAAAATTGAACTTATCAATGATTTAGATAGAGATGTAATGCTGGGTAATCATTCGATCAGTAATTGATGATTTGCAAAGGCTTCGGCGGTTTTTTCCCAGGAGTATTGACTAGCAAGATGGATGGCGTCTTGTTTTTTTAGGGAGAGTGCTGAGAGGGCTGCTTCTTGGAGATTTTCAGACAAATAGCCTGAGACACCTTGCTCGATCACACCTAGTGGGCCCATCACTGGATAGGCCGCGACAGGGAGTCCTGAGGAGAGGGCTTCCAACATGGTGAGATTGAAAGTGTCAAAACGGGAAGGGATGACAAAGACATCAGACTCACTCAGGTAGGATCTAGCATGTTCATAAGGGAGAAAGATCGCTTTATCTTGATACTTTTTAGCTAAGAAGGCTTTATCTGGCCCTTCACCAACTACAAATTTCGTTCCTGGGAGATCGAGATTGATGAAAGTCTCGAGGTTTTTTTCGCGGGAGATCCTCGACATCGTCACAAAATAGGGACGAGCATACCCCTTCAGTAATGAAGAACCTTTCTGATAGAACCATTTTTTTTGATCCACTCCTGGAGGAAAGACCTCCATAGGGGTTTTGATACCCTTCTTCTCTAGAAAACCCTGCAGCACAGCAGTATGAGTAAACAGCTTAGCAGCAGGCTTATAAAACCATCTAAAATAGGACCAAATTAAAGGAGCGGGGATAAAATAATCCCAATGTGTGTGATAAGAGCTCGAAAATGGGATTTGATTTGATACACAATAGTTTCTAGCTCCAATACCGATGCCAAATTCAGCCTGAATGTGCACTGCATCTGGCTTGGTTTTTTCATAATAGCGCGCAAATTTGTTAGAATGGATTCCTTTGAGAGCAAAAGGCAATAGATTCAAACCATGAGGTTGCTCTATTTGTACGACATTTCCGTCGTAAAAATAGAGTTCATCCCCTCTTTTTTCTAGATGTGGAGCTATTGAATGAAAATAGCTATGAATTCCTCCCGACCATCGATTGCTAAAACCATAGGTAACGATGAGAATTTTCATCTTTTTGAGCTCTTCAAAAGAGATTTTAATGCAGTTTCTAGTTTGCGTTTGACTTCTTCGTTGTGGACGATCTCATTTTGTTGATTCAATAGTGAGGAAAAGTAAAACTTTGAGGAAGAAGACCACCCTTTCCATGACTTTCCTGTGACAATCATTTTATGGTGGAGATCGTTGATGCAAAAGCTTCTTGGAGAGAGTGGCCCATTTCTATGACCACAGATGGTATAAGGCCAGCGACCTTCTTTGAAGATCGATTCCCCATCTGCAGGGATACTTGTTCCCATGTAATCGAAGAGAGTAGGGAAGATATCGACATGAGAAGCAATAGAGGATGCCCTCTTTTTTAAGAAAGGGGTATCTTCCCCAAAACGGAAATATAAAGGGACATGTAGCTGGTGATTGCTGAGATTCGGGAAATGGGTAATATTCCCCATCTCATAAAATTCCTCTCCATGATCCGCGGTAATAGCGATCACACTATTGCTAGGCTTTGGAGTTTTTAAGAATGTTCCAATAAGGTCATCGACATGGCGGATAGAGTGGTGATACGCACTCATGATCTTATCTCGATCCCAGTTCGTGTGTAATAGGCGAAATAAATTGAAATAATCATCAGCTTTCTTTTCTGGCCAGCTGTAGGCAAAATGGGGTGAATCTAAAAAAATGATGAATAGATGACCATCTGTCCCATAGATAGATAGATCTTGGATGAGCTTCTCCATTACAAGAGCATCTTTTTTATAAGTGGGCAACTGCTTCGAAGCTTCAAAAGTAGTATCGAGCATCTCTTGATACATCCCAAAGAGCACTTGTTTTTGTGATACAAACTGCTCTGCAGGGTCAAAAATCTGATCTAGAAGCTCTTCTTCCCTCCCAAAAATCATTTTCTTCTGCCGGTAATAGACTAAAGAACTTCCAGAATAGAGATGGATCTGATACCCCATCTCTTTTAAATGGCGGAGAGGCAAACTCCCCCCTTCCATTGCAATCTGATCCCCTTTTTCTTGAGACCAACGGAGTGGGTGCTCTGCGTTAAAAATGGTATGACGAGCGAGAAAGGATGCATTTCCTGCTGAAGTAGCAAACGGAAAAGAGATGTTTTCCTCTTTAAATGCAGTGAGATGAGGAGCAACTATGGGATTAATACTACTTTCTCGAACGCTTTCTAATATAAACAGGAAGATGGGAGGTTTTTTGATGGAAGCTGAATGAGATGACTGACATCCTTCCTTGATGGGTGAAAGAGAAGGTTTTATATCTACTCTCTCCTTGCGAGGGGAGAAAATCGCCCTCTCAAATGGTAAGCTACTCCTATACTTAACATATACTGCATAAGGCATCTTCCGAGTCAGAGCGAGATCAAAGAGAGCTAGTAATATCAAACTCAGTCCCAAGGGGAAGAACAAAGTGTGTTCTAGTATGAAGCTAGATGGGGCAAGATAACCCATGCCAAAAAACAGGGTGGGGCCAATAGCCAGAGTAATCATCACCACAAAAGTAATCAAAAACCAAGGGATCTTGACCCGCTTCATCGCAACTTCAATATTGCTCTTTTCACTTGGTATCAGTCGAAGAAATGAAAAAAGTGTGTCATTAGTGGATATATGAAAAACAAAATTGATCTCATAATAAATCAAGATAAGCCATGTCAATGTGATAAAGCCCACAAATGGAACAGGATAGGGAAGTAAAAGAGAACCGATGCTCCCCAATAAAGTCAGCATCACGATAGATTGTAAAAGAATCCCTAAACTCAATAACAGCTTCGAATAGCGTTTAGGTAAAGGCATGAGACAAAGCGCATTCAAGTGAATCGCTACCGTCATCACAAAAAAGAAGGCAAGATAAATGTAATTCATACATTTAATCTTACCAAAAAACAGCTAAGACCCTGTTAATGTACTGAAAATGAAGTGAAAAGCGTTTTCAGAAGCCCTTCAATTTAAAACATCCAACTGAGGTTAAACAAGAGACCTGTTAGACCAAAAGTGTCCCCTTCCTGTAGTTGGAATGTGTCCATTGAAGTTGCATAGGTAGATTCACTGACTGTATTGATATGATTCCATTGATTCCAATAGAAAGAATTGTCCCAGCCTAGCTTTACCGCAATTTTTTGAGTGTCGTTAGAAAAGGCCTTTTCATATTTCAATCCGACCAACGCTTGTAGAGTTGGAGAGAGTGTAGGTAGATTATTGCTCCAGCTAGTGGTTTGAGAATTACTCAAAGCAGAGTAAAAGACATTATCCTTGGCGAGCGATTTCCCAACTAAGATTGAGCCTGTTCCTTCAAATACAAGAGAAAATCCCCCAATAATATTCCAGCCAGAGTTGACCCCCATACTTGGGCCTACACCCCAAAAATTGGTTTTCTGCTCTCTTGTTAAGACGTTACTTCCTAAACGAGTTGTTGAAGCAAGCGAGGTATCGGAGCCGTTTCCGGTAAATGTCGTTGTTACCGTATCATATATGAAGGAGAGCTTGAGTCCGATATGAGGCTCTAGTGAGAAATTTTTGTCGATATACAAAGTTTTGTCTAAATCAATGTTCACATTGAAGTAATCTACTTTAAAATTAGAAGATCCATACCCTGCCACACCTAGATCAGAGTTAAGATTGGCCAAAAACTGGTCTCTCCAAATGTTGATTGGAATAACGTTTTGATTATTAACAACATTATAGCTTCCTGTTGCTGTCGAAGAAAGCCAGTCGAATCGGGTGTTTAACGTCCAATTTCTCTCTTCAAAATGGCAACCGAGACCGCTCGTGATTCCCCAATCTAAATGAAACGAAGGGGTTAACACCTCTCCTAATGCTGGCATGGACCCTTGTTCTGTGGCATTTGCATTTTTTGTATAGGCGTACTGAGTCCCGCTCATACGGACCTGTTCTACTATTGGTCCAAGAGTGATCGAATAAGTAACATCCTTTTTCTGACTTGTCGTGACAGCGGCTTTCGGAGCTTCGACAATAATAGGTTTTTCTTCTGGTGCTACGACAGGGCTCTGTTGAGGTTGAGGCGGAGCGGCTACTTCTACTATAGAGCTCTTCTCTGCTGGTGCGCTAGTTCCCAACATGTATTTGATCACTTTAAAAGAGACACCCTCATTCTGTAGACGGATCACTTCTGTAGTCGTGAGCTTAAATTCACTTTTTGTAGAAATAAGGACTTGAATCATCGCATCAGACTTAATACCTGAGCGTTGCATTAATATCACGTCATTAACTTCAAGAGACTGAGCCTTTTCAATTTTCTCAAATGTTTTTACACTCAAGCTTTTAAGCGTTTGCATAGATTGATTGCTATCAATGGGCTCCGCTTCGCTCTCTGCAATCATCGAATAATTTTCGAATTCATTTGAGTGGGCACCAATAATTAGACATAAGGATAATAACATTAAATGATTGTGTCTCAATTTACCCATCTTTTGCTTAAAAAGCTGTAGTTGTTCTTAAAATCCTTGAATTACATTTTTGATTAATATTCAATATTAATTTCTAAGAACGAACAAATGTTAGTAGTGAACGCAGGAAGAGCCATCGCACCAATAGTGCTTTTCGGTGCAGCAAATTTTTCCTTCGCAACATTGAGAAGAAGAACAACAAGTACCGGCGCAGCAGACCTGTCCCCCTGAACAGCACTTACCATTACAATAAGTACAGCAGCTTCCATTGATACACTGCTGTCCACTTGGACAACACACATCTCCACATACCGAGGTTGAAGCGCAGCAGGCTCCATTGATACAACTATCACTAGCGCCGCAGCAACTAGTTCCGCATACTAAACTTGGATCACAGCAGACCCCACTGACACATTCTTGACCACTCGAGCAGCAGCTACTTCCACATACTGAAGTAGTTGCACAACAGACTCCATTGACACAGCTCTCATCTGATCCACAGCAGTCATTCCCACAGATAGAGCTAGAGAGGCAGCAAACCCCATTAATACAGCTCTCACCTATAGCACAGTAGCCACTTCCACAAGGGGTATTCGGATCGGCGCAGCTTCCTTCGATACACTGCTCTAAGCTCGTACAGCAGTCACTACCACACACTGAAGCGGTGGCGCAGCAGGCTCCATTGATGCAGCTCTCATCCTCTCTACAGTAGCCACTTCCACAAGGGGTATTCGGATCGGCGCAGCTTCCTTCGATACACTGCTCTAAGCTCGTACAGCAGTCACTACCACACACTGAAGCGGTGGCGCAGCAGGCTCCATTGATGCAGCTCTCATCCTCTCTACAGTAGCCACTTCCACAAGGGGTATTCGGATCGGCGCAGCTTCCTTCGATACACTGCTCTAAGCTCGTACAGCAGTCACTGCCACACACTGAAGCGTTGGCGCAGCAGGCTCCATTGATGCAGCTTTCATCCTCTCTACAATAGCTACTTCCACAAAGGGTATTCGGATCGGCGCAGCTTCCTTCGATACACTGCTCTAAGCTTGAGCAGCATTCATTTCCACACACTGAAGTGGTGGCGCAGCAGGCTCCATTGATACAGCTCTCATCGGGCCTGCAGCAGTGAGTTCCACAAACTGAACTAGGATTACAGCAACCATCGTTTGTGCAGCTCTCGTCAGACTGACAACAACTATCTCCACAAACTAAAATGGTATCGCAGCAGCTCTTATTTAAGCAGGTTTGAGTAGATGAGCAGCATTCTTCACCACAAATGAAACAACATTCGTCATTAATAATGGTCTCTTCTGATGGGCAGCAATAACCACTATCATAGCATATTTGACCAGAAGGACAGCAAAAACCAGCGCAGCAATTCTTTCCCGTTGAAGTACTCATAAACCCTTTTTCTTTAATATAGCAGAGCAATACCCATGCATATCTAATTGACTGACAAATAAGCTGTTACTTAAAAATGTCCTTCAAGGCATTTTCCATCTTTTTCCGAACTTCCTTACTGTGAACAACTTGATCTTGCTGATTAAAGAGAGCAGAAAAATAACAGTTTGAAGAAGCGGTCCACCCTTTCCAAGAATTGCTTCTTACTACCATTTTATGATTCAGATCATTGATGCAAAACATTCTAGGCGATAGGACACCGTTTCTATGACTAGTAATAACATAGGGCCAACGATCTTCTTTAAAAATGGACTCCCCATCTGCAAGGAGGCTTTCTCCTAGATAATCAAATATGGTAGGGAAAATATCAGCATGACAAGCTATAGAGGAAGATTTATCCTTTAAAAGAGAAGTCTCTTCACCAAACCTAAGATAGATGGGTACTCGTGTCTGATAGTGACTGAGATTCGAAAAATGAGTGATATTTCCTGTTTCATAAAATTCTTCTCCATGATCAGAGGTCACTACAATGACACTATTTTTCGGTTTGGGTGCTTTGAAAAACTGACCTAAGAGATGGTCAACATGCTTAATTGCTTGATGATACGCATGTATGAGCTTTTGTTTTTCCCAAGTCGTGTGCACCATACGATACAAGTTAAATTGATGCTTACGAGTCTTATCTGGCCAGCTATAGGCAAAGTGAGGAGAATCTAAAAATACAATGAAGAGATGTCCATCAGTTCCATAGATTGAGAGATCTTGGATCAATTTTTCCATTACAAGAGAATCTCTTTGATGAACTGGCAACTTCTCAGAAGGTTCAAATGCTGTGTCTATCAATTCTTCCTGAAGACCAAAAATCGACTTTTTTTGGTTATAGTAAACTAAAGAGCTCGCAGTATAGAGATGGATTTGATAACCCATTGCTTTTAAATGACGTAAAGGAAGACTCCCCCCTTCTTCTGCGATTTGATCATTTCTTTCTTGAGACCACCGAAGAGAATTCTCTCCATTAAATACGCTATGGCGGGCAAGAATGGTTGCGTTTCCTGATGCAAAGCTCATTGGAAAAGAAATATTCTCTTTTTTAAATGCTGCAAGATGGGGGGTTGTAAAGGGTGTGATGGCAGATTCCCTCGTACTTTCTATCATAAAACAAAAGATCGGAGGCTTTTTCCCAGGTGGAAATGAAAGGTTCTGAGAGGTTTTTTTACGTTCTTGAAGAGTCAATGAAATATCGATCCTCTCATTTTGACGAGAGAATAAGCTAATACCAAAGGGTAGAGCTCCCTTATACCTAGCATACTCATCATATGAAAGAGTTTTTGTTACCATCAAATCAAAAATGATCAGGCATAGAAAACTGATTCCTAACGGGCTAAACAAAGTCCCCTCTGGCACTAAATGTGACGAGGCAATGTAGCGGGTAAAAGAAAAAAAGAGAGGCCCCAAAGCAATCACCAAGGTAAATCCCCCAACAACTCTGAACCAAGGGATCTCTATTCCCTTAATGACCTCCTTGATATTCTTCCCTTCCATAGTCAAAGGACGCACAAACGAAAAACAGGATTCATTCATACATTTATAGAAGGTGAAATTGACCTCATAGTAAATCAGAAGAATCCATGTCAGCGTAATAAAACTGATGAGCAAGTAAGGATAAGGATTAAGTAGATAGCCAACACTTCCTATCAAAGTCGTTAAAATAAGGGACTGTAATACAACCCCAACAGATAATAGAGGCTTTAAAAATCTACCAGCCATAGGCATAAGATAAAGCGTATTCAGATGAATAGCGATTGTCGCCAGAAAGAAAAAGCAGAGATAAATGTAATTCATAGAGTGAATATATCAAAAAAGTGGATGCCGCTTTTTAACCATCTAATAATCAACATGCGTTAAATCATAAAATTTCATATGATCTGAGGGATGTTTGATCTCTCTCAAAGACTCACCGCTCTCCTCCTTTCCCTTTTCGCTACCTCACTCTTTGGCCTAGAAGAGGTCTATCTCAAAACGCCCCTCATCTCCAAAGAACATGTGATTGGGACAAAAGTGGGTATTCGTCCCTTTAGGAAGCGAGGAGTGCGCATTGAAGCTGAACTTATTAATGATAAGCTGATTGTGCATAATTATGGATATGGGGGCTCTGGGATCACTCTTTCTTTTGGTGGCACGGAAGAGGTCATGAAGATTCTTGAACAGCATCAAAACATCCCTAAGAGGGTGGCGATACTCGGCGCTGGTGTTATTGGTCTCACGACTGCATATGATCTTTTAGCAAAAGGGTATGAAGTGCACATCTACTCCAATGAGTGGTCTCCAAATTTGACATCGAACATTGCAGCAGGGATCTGGACTCCCCTCACCTTTCCCTATGACCTTCCCCAAGAGAAGGAGGAGCTACACCTTCGAATGGAGAAAATTGCAGCCAACCGTTTCTTAAGAAGCGTGGGTGAAAGTCCCGAATTCAGTGGAGTCCGCATCATGAATCTCTATAGCTTTAAAACAGAAAGCTGGGAAAATGCTCATCCAAATCTAGAAAATAATGAAATCATCGCCCATTTCGACAATGGAACGACAAGAAATGGGAGAAAATACCAAGTCATGGCGATAGATGGGCATCTATTTATGAATGACTTGCATGAAAAAGTGCAAAAAAATGGCGCCATACTCAAAGAGCAATACTTTGCTTCTTTAGAAGAGGTTCTAAGCCTAGAGGAGCCGATCATCATCAACTGTACGAGCATGGGATCGATCCAGCTCTTCAATGACCAGGAATTCATACCTGTCAGAGGACATCTCGTTTACTATCCACCCCAAGAAGGAATCGATTATCTTTATGCCCATAACGTGGATCCAAACCCCGATAATCCAAACTTTTTTTTCGTTTTCCTCTACTCTTGGAGTGATAGGTTGATCCTGGGTGGCGTATATGAGTACGAGGAAGAAGAGCCAATTCTAGACCAAAGGATCATCGATACCATCATAGACAATGCCGAAAAGTGTCTATAAGACCATCTCGCTCTGTCCAATTAATTGCCATTCATGCAATAATGTTCCCTTAAAAAATAATGGTTTTATGCAAAGAGTAGAAAGCTTTACATACGATGTTGATATTAACGGAATGATAAATAAATTGTTTGATGATCAATATCAAATTGAAAACAAACCCTCTCGTAAACAAAAATTAGACGACGCTTACGAAGATAATCCCCAAGAAGACGGGATGATGAAAAGAAGGAAGGTGAGCTCTGAAAGAGTTCTAAAAATTGCACACTCTTTACCACCTACTCCAAGAAAGCCTGATCTTACTCCAGAAGAGTTGGATTCAAAAATCCGCTTGACCGCTTCAAATATTTTTACAGCTCATGCAGCAGACTTAAAATATTTTGTGCTCGGAAAAGATAATCAAGGAAATACGATTGGCTCTTGGCGATATGAATTATACAGCGGATACTTTACTGTAAAAAATGGAATCATCTTTTTCTCTAGCTATCACGATACGCTGAATCTCACCGGTGGAATTGCTGAGCGTCTTCGCATTGCAATCGATAGAATTTTTAAGTCCCCTCGGCAAGAATTATACTATTCTATTCTTCAAGAAGATGAGTATGAGACAATTGGGTGCTGGCAATATGGCAAACATGATGGATGCTTCATCGCCACCAAGAAAATGACCCCCTCTCTGAGAGAGCATGTTCGTGTGCATATTTGTAAAGATAACGGCTCTACGAACTTTATACGCGGTTAGGAAAGGTATACCCTTGCTAACGCCCCTCCCTTTCTGCTACAATAAGCCGAGATAAACCCCATATTTGGAGAAAGAGATGACCATTATTGAAACCATCAATGAAGGGATTAAGGAAGCGATGAGAAGTAAAGACACCGTAAGACTCTCCACCTTAAGAATGCTTAAATCCAAAATATTGGCCGTTGATGCCCGTGCTCAACTCCCCGATCCAGAAGTTGTCAAGATCTGTAAAACCTACTTTGGCAACCTCCAAGAAGCACTTGAGCAAGCCGTATCTCTAGGTCGAAGCGATATTGCTGAGCCGCTAAAACTGGAGCTCGCTGTTGTTCAAGAGTTTTTGCCCAAAACCCCTTCACGCCAAGAAACAGAAGCCCTCGTCGCCGAAGCGATCGCGAAGTCTGGCGCTAAGACGAAAAAAGAGTTGGGGCTCGTCATGAAAGCTCTCATGTCGCTGAATAGCGCAGTCGATGGTAAGCTCGCAAAAGACCTCGCCTCAGCTCTTCTCTCTGACTAAAATCAGTATTATGAGGAGGAGGAATAAAATGGCGCATCCATTTTTCTTTGTGCTGACGTGAGCTATGCAGTAGACTCCCTTCTCTCACTGAATATATCCATCTTGCTCTAGAAAATGAGATGAGCATAAGAGAGATTTCTGATCATCTTCATGAAATATCAACCCCTACTGTACGGGAATAACTCCTGAATTTGGATCTTTCCCACACAAAAATAAGACCTGAAGATTAAGAAACCTTTATACCAGTTTTTTTACCTATTTTTCTGTTGTTTGAGAAGACCAGCTTCAACATCTCAATATTTCAGGAACTTATATAATAAGAGTTCAAGAAAGCTTTAAGAGGTTAGTAAACTTTGAATGATATTTCCTTTTTAAAGGGCTGCCAGAATCTACAATCCCTAAATATATCTAGAACTGCGTTTATGCAATCCCCTCAAACTGCCCCAACCTTATTTACATATATTCTTCTATCTAGATCATTAGATCGTCTTTTTCCTAGAGAAGTTCTCCCTCTCTTATTATGCTCTTCGCATGGACAAGCTATCTTTACTTAAAGAGTGCATTAGAGGTGTCACTTCCTCTATCCCCCACTCGAGGATCCACCTCCTCAAAACGTACAGCACACCCATAGCTCGAAGCTACGTAAAGCGAGATGATGAACTGGGCTTTGGTGTAAGTGGAACAAAGTGGCGCAAATATGCATCCCTGATTCCCTATTTAAGGAACAATAATTACGAGGAAGTTGCTCTGATAGGAGGAGCCTACTCAAATCACGTATTAGGAATCTCTCAGCTTTTGATAGAAAAATCGATTCGACCTACTCTCTTTCTCCATGGATCCCCCCCGACTAAATGTGTGGGCAATTTTCTACTAACATCCCTATTAGTACCCCCTGAGCAAATGCATTGGATATCACGTAAAGAGTGGCCTCAAGTGGAAGTCCTAGCAAATGCCTATGCAAAAACCAGCAAATTGAAGACTCTTGTGATGCCAGAAGGTGGCTCTATGGATGCAGCTTTACCTGGAGCTTTGACACTCGCAATTGATATATTAGAAAATCCTATAGAGTTCGATCACATATTCATCGATGCTGGAACAGGGCTCAGTGCTATCGCTACCATCTTGGCCTTCAGCTGGCTCAATAAAGAAACGCTCTTCCATGTTCTCTCACTTGCCGACGGGGAAGAGGCATTTCTTGCTAAACTCTCCCACTTCCAAACTACCTTTGAAGCGCTATTACAAACTTCCTTAAGCACCCCTAAAATCCTCAATAGGGTGAGATTTCATAGACCTACCCTTGCTCCATCTTTTGGCTCCGTTAATAGTACCATCTTTAAAGAAATTCACATCATTGCAAAGGAAGAGGGGTTCTTCACCGATCCCATTTACTCTGCCAAACTTTTTTTGGAAGCAAAACGACTCATCCCCTCCTTGAAAGGCAACATTCTCCTCCTCCACTCTGGAGGGGCCCTTACCCTGATGGGTTTCCAAGACACCCTCACGAAAATCATCTAAAATTTCACATTCACATCAACTTTATATTATTATCGAATAATAAAATGACTCCTGTAATAATAATCGGCAAACAAACAGATTGGAGGTAATCATGGCAATCTATAGCAATTATCCAGCGCTTAATGTAGATCACCCATTAAAAATGTATGACGATGCATTTTACAACAAAATTGTAGGGGACGATGGGAAGGGCCCTTCATCAGCAAGTGGTTGGTTTTTAATGGTTGCATCGGTATCAGCAATGTTTACAAAAACAGTTCAAGAATTACATAACAAACTAGCAGATGAAGCGCCCAGCTTTGAAAAAAGCCTCAAGACCTGGGGTGTTGAACTCGCTTTTATGGCAACACTCATATCAAGTATTGTAGAAACGATAGCTCGTGTAGTCTGGGAAGTTGTCCTGGCAATCCTTGAAGTCATTGCCCTCCCAATCGCTGCTATGTGTGGTGGTAGATCAGTAGATTTTGTCCTCTCTCCACTCATTGCCAACTCACAAGGGATTGCAATCACAGGCTATCACATTGGACAAAACGCAATTTCTCTCTATACCAACATTGCACACCAAAACGGGAAAATCGACTACAACGGACAAGCTCGCTGTCACCTCTTGGGCCAGACACCCGTTTAATCATAAGCATTACATAAAAAAACCACCTTTTAGGTGGTTTTTTTATTCCTAGATACCCCTGAACAACGGCAAGGATCTCCCCCATATACTTCTATGCATGTACAATATGCATCGGGCATATTAGAGGCCTCAGCAATAAGAAGACACATCTGAATATCTGCAGTCACAGGACAAGAAGGGTCGTAAGGTGAAGGAGCATCCTTGCAATTGAGTGCACAGCTATCTAAACACATTTCATAGTCACTACTATCCCCTTTTGAAGGGTCGATATTAGTATCACAAGCTGCTACACAATCATTGTAGGTAGAGCAATTATTATCTCTCGACATAAGATTTCACCACATAGTTATGATGATCTTAACACAAAAACCCCCAATTAATACGCAACTCGCTAACTATAAGAATATTAAAATTCACCTTTAATGGATTCGACAGAAGTCAAATCCATTAAAGGTCCTTTTCTAAGTCGTACGAGGAGCCTCATTATATTCGAGGATCTTCGACTCAGCAGTCGACAAGTCTAAATTGGCATGATACCTATCTCCTGGGACTCCAAGAGGAATGACATTTGAAACAAGATATTTTTCGGGCATTTCTGGTTCTTTGTAATCGATATATTTGATCAAATAGGCGACATTTCCAGTATTGAATTCATATTTTTTTACGACTCCTTGGGTTGTTAAAGCTCCTTCACCTTGAATATGGCTATAGTAGCTTGGCTGCTCAGTTACAAGACGATCAGGAAAGAATTCCACCTGTATAGGAGTGCAATACTCTGTGATAGTTCCAAAATCGACTTTTACAGCTAATTGTTTCCCCTGATACATTTTAGTGACCACAGTGGGGCGAGATTCCATGTTAGCATTGTGAAAGTGTTTATCCACCTCTTTTTGAGCTGGAGGACAGAGATCACGACGAAATTCGGCTAGCATCAATGCAGTCACAGGATGGCGCCAAAATTTTGGACCAAGATCAACTATTTGATCTACACTCTTAGGTCGAGTTCTACTACCTTCAACAAAAGACTCTGGGGTCGATCGCCCTTTGGCAGCGTAAAAATCTTTCTCATCCTGATCTGCTTTTGCAATAAACTCTCGAACAAATTTTTCAACCCTTACATACTGCTTGGAATATTTAGTTCTTGCAATTCCCCTTTCTTCACCTTGATCAATCGCTGAAAGGTAAGCTATACCCACTTTTCTCTGATCTTCAGTGAGCGTCTTTATCAACGCCTGCATCTCGTTCGGCAGATTGCTATGTCTAATGAATACCCTTATCCATAAAGAATGGGCTGCATCTCGTTCTTTAGCTCGAGGTTGTTCTCCAAAATCTTTTTCTAAATAGGAAGGTAAGTTCCTCATTTTTTCGTAGATGATCGTGTTAATTCTATCGATAAACTCTTCATCTTCAAATTGTTGAATTCTATCAAAGTACATTGTACTTAAATAGTAAAGCCCGCCTATCACCGCTCCCGCTGCCACTGATCCCATTACTTGAGTCGCCATATTAAATCCCTATCTAAGATTAAAATTAATAAAATTTGGCGACTAAGTTTACAGATAAACTACATATAAAAAAAGAGATTTTAAGAAAATGGATCTAATATTAGACTTTTCTTAGTTTGATTCCTAGATAATCAAAGGAAGTGATTTCGTATCCAAGCTGAGTTAGATAAGGAGCAAGAGAGTGACGAATCGTAAAATCTAAGTCGCAACTTTCAGGAAGTCTTGATCTACTCCGCCAATGTGTTGTCTGTAAAATGTCTGCAAGGCGCGCCTCAACTGTATCTGATGCACTTCCACATTCACCATCATTCACAGATCGTCGAATCTCTCTTAAGACAAATCTGATTCGATCAGAAAGAGGGGAATTTGCAGCAGGAGTTGGCATTTTTACGAAAGTTTCAGAAAGAATCTCTTGTTGATAACTAGGGAAGTGTTCTTTTAGAATAGAGCTAATTTTGCCGGCTATTCTCAAGAGTTCTTGATTTTCCATCACTTCTGCATTACAGCGTATAGTTGTATGAAAACGATCATGAATTTTTGAGAGAAGCCCCTTTTGACTTGCATTATGGATCGGAAACTTGCCCGTATCTTTAGGATGGAATTCGCTGAGAACATGCTCCCCTTTGGAAACGTATTCAGTAACGCTTGCATCTTTCGGCATCCTGTGGATATGTCTAAAGGAGCCTTCACTAAACCTAGTATCTTTTTTTGCAACTTCATCAGAGGATAGGAGAAGGGTTTGTTCCCGATTTTCCCACGTGCTGAATCCCCCGATTAGACCTAAAGAAAAGAGGTGTGTGATAAATCTTCTCTGCTCATAGCTTAAATTTTCAAGACCCACTTCAAAAAAATATCGCTGGTTTGAAGGAACGTCATCAATACAGGGAATATATCGACTTAAATTTGAGCACTTTCCAGAAGTTAATACCTCTTCATAGGTAATACACCTACACCGCTTATCTATTGTACATTGACTATTTAGTATAGCCATGTAACCCATCGTCAGATCGGTGATGCGTTGATTTGTCTGATGGTTTGTTTCTGGATAGTAGAAAAGGGAGTCTAAAATAGAGAAAAAATGAGCCTCATTCTGATAGTAACAAGTGGTAAGCCCTTCCCAGTCTCCAGCATTGATGAGTTCTAAGATCTCAGTTTGTAATGGATGATGACAATGTCTGCTGAGCTCTTCTATTTCTTCAGGCTTAAAGAATTGAAAAAACTCCCTCACATCTTTTTGAAAGTTCGTTTGAGTATGTAAACCATTTATTGGTGAAAATGAGACAGTATTTAACATATAAAACAGATATTTCAAAAAATAATATCAATTATGATCATTTTATTCAATGTATAGAATTATTTATTGCGCAGATTTATATACCTTTAAAAACAGCACCTGACAGGACTGTACGGCCCCCATCTTTATTCCTGATGCATCCAAACTCACTGTGATAGCTCGATTAGACTTTAAAACATCTAGGTTCAATATTAATAACATGGCCCTTTTAAGATGGTTTAGTTGAGTTATTCAATTTAGCCAACACAAACTATTTAGGGTAGCGATCATTCGAGTAGGATAAAATATCCACAGAAACCTCTGCCAATTTTCGTGCATGGTTCAACATCGCAATTTTGCATGGATTATGTAGTGTTTCAACAACAAAGTCTAGCTGCTGGTCATTGATGGACCTCCCAATTTCGAAGATGATTCGAGGAGCCGCATGCTTGACCATTTCACGAATTTCATCAGGAGAATAGCTCGTATAATTTACCACTCGAATATCATTACCTATATGCATAACCACCTCCATTTTCTAAAAATTTATCCTGTCAGGACTTAGATGAAAACTAAACTATTAAAAAATCTTAAATTCTGCTATATTATAACCCTCTAAAATATAAAAAATCAACAATGGCTGTTTCACCAGTAAGTAATTATTATAATTTTACATTCCCAAGATCTCCTATGATTAGCTTGGGAATTAGCTTAGCCTTTACCACTCTTGCTATTCTAGGGGTAAGATATCTCCAGCGCCCAAGACAGATAAAGTGCATTTCATACGAAAAAAACATCTTCCCCTCAGACATACTACCCTTTCCTTCTAATGAAAAAAGTAAAAAAAACATATACAGCATCGCTGAAGAATTAATTAAGTTCATCCAGAAAAACTCCCCTAATAAAGAACTATTAAGATTGAAAATAGAAGAACTTGATTTATCTCCCAAAGAAGAACTTAGCCTTCTTGCACTAGCAAAAGCTCAGCTTCCAGAGGCGTTAAACCCCGCTTTTTACATTCTATCCGTTCTGCAACAAGAACTTATACAAAAGCTCAAAAGATCTTATCCAAGACCTTCTTTAGCCCTATCACCATTAGAAATCAGCTTGAGGGAGGGCGAATTACCTAAAATAGACCCAATCTTAAGAGATAAAATTCGTCTTTATTTAGCAGGATCACTAAGAGCAAAAGAGATAGGAATTACCAAAGAAACTTACCGTGAAGTCCTTCTAGCCATTAAAATAATCGATTTAGAAGACGATCGAAAAACACATAAAAAAGAACAAGCATTCTCTACTTACGAATTACGGAGTCTGTGCCTTAAGGCCTCGGAAGGAGAGCTGCATAGTTTTGAAGCCTACACAAAATCGTTTAAGTCTGGTTATTTTGAAAATCCCTTTTCTCCTCAATCCAGAAGTTACGCAGCGAAATCAGAAAATTATATCCCCGAGCGAATTCGCTTTCATGCCAATATTTTACAAAAATATGTGATTGATGCTTTCTCTTTGTCGAGAAGATTCAATGACGATACTCCTACTATGTACGTTCTTAGGGGTAATACAGCTGTTGGTAAAACGTATGCAATTAAAAACGACCCAAGACTTTCAAAAGCGATAGACGAGCAAGGTATTGTTAAAGGAGCCTTGTGTACCGACACGGTGAAAAGCATGCTCAGACATAGAGTTGATGGGGTAACAAACAACCAAATTCACATTGAAGGAGCGGAACTTGAAGATTTTATTACCCAAGAACTTAGAACCCATGTATTAGGCCTTTCCATGATCGTCGATCAAAGAAATGCTTTTGGATTTGTTAAAGTCTTAGTAAGTGATGCTGAAAAAACGGGTAAAAAATTTGTCTTAAAAGATATAGATGCTCCTTTAATGGTTTCTGCCCTCAGAGTTTTAAAAAGAGATCCTAAATGTGATCCCTGCGTACCTTTTGGGCCTATTGCTGACGGATTAAAGGGGTTAAGAAAAGATAGGTTCCAAATAATTGATTTAGTTCTTAATTCTAAATCTATCAAACAGTATGAGCTCTATGTAACTGACACTAAAGGCAAATCGGGAATTGCTGCACGAAAAACTGTATCTAGGTTATCTGACCAGGCACGTTTAGAAATTATCGATCAAACCCTCTACGACTATGCTACTTCTGAAGAAGGTGCTGAAGCTGAAATTAGAAAGGTTCGAGGAACAATTATCGTTACAGAACTTTGTAATTCATACGCTGATCGACTAAGTAACCTCTTTAAAGTCCATCCATTTAAAGGTCAAACAGTAGAAGCAGCTCTATACAGGCATTCCCGAACACTTCCTGAATGGGATTGATCTAACAAAGTCACACCATTATAAAAACGAAGTGTTGTGAGGAACTCGCACTTCTTCCTCCCAAGTACCTGTTTTCTAAACTTCACACACATTGAACAAAATGGTAATAATTGATATTATTTTTTAAAAAATTGGATTTATATGTTAAATACTGTCTCATTTTCATCAATAAATGGTTTACATACTCAAACGAACTTTCAAGAAGATGTGAGGGAGTTTTTTCAATTCTTTAAGCCTGAAGAAATAGAAGAGCTCAGAAGACATTGTCACCACCCATTACAAACTGAGATCTTGGAACTCATCAATGCTGGAGACTGGGAAGGGCTCACCACTTGTTACTATCAAAATGAGGCTCATTTTTTCTCTATTTTAGACTCTCTTTTCTACTTTCCAGAAACAAACCGTCAGACAAATCAACGCATCACCGATCTAACGATGGGCTACATGGCTATCTTAAATAGCCAATGTACAGAAGATAGGAGCTGTAGGTGTATTTCCTATGAAGAGGTATTAACTTCTGGAAAGTGCTCAAATTTAAGTCGATATATTCCCTCTATTGATGACGTTCCTTTAAACCAACGTTATTTTTTCGAAGTGGGTCTTGAAAATTTAGAGTATGAACAAGGAAGACTCATCATACATTTTTTATCTTATTCTCTCATTGGAGGATTCAGCATCTCGGAAAATCAGAAACAAACTCTTCTCCTATCATCTGATGAACTTGCAAAAAAAGATACCAGGCTCACTGAAGGCTCCTTTAGACATGTCTATAAAATGCCAAGAGATACAAGCATTACTGGATACATTTCCAAAGGGGAGCATGTCCTGAGCGAATTCCACCCTCAAGATACAGGAAAATTTTCGATCCACGGTGTAAGTCAAAAAGGGCTCCTCTCAAAAGTTCATGATCGTCTTCATACAACTATGCGCTGCAGCAATGGTGTAATGAAGAATCAAGAGCTCTTAAGAATAGCCACAAAAATTGGCTCTATTTTAAAAGAACAATTTCCTAGTTATCAACAAGAGATTCTTCCTGAATCTTTTGGAAAAATACCAACTCCAGCAGCCGCAGCTCCCATCTCTGATCGAATCAAATTTGTATTACGAGAGATTCGAAGATCTGTTCATGATGGAGAAACTGGCTTTGGTTCCAGTACAATTGAACAGTGGCTTGCTGATATTTTAGAGATGACTTATATTCGAAGCAAATGGAGACTTCCCGAAAGTTGTGACTTAGACTCTACGATTCGAAACTCTCTTACCCCCTATCTAACCGAGCTAGGATACGAGATCACTTCCTTTGATTTAAGAGTCAGACTTAGAAAATTGACAGGTTAAAAAGTACGATCAATGATCATCTGAGCTGTTTATGCCATATAGATTTCTTCTTATCTATCTAGCAGTATGTGCTTCATGTATCCACACACACACCTTATTTGCTGATTCTATAGAGAAAAAATGGCTCCAATGTATCCCATCTGATCGTTTTTCACTCTTAAAGAACCTTTCACCTCCATCTATAGATCTCTATCAGGAAAAACTCCTTCCCTATCTAAATGCAAGAGGTATTAGCGATAGCAAAAGGATAGATCACTTTGCTCGTGAAGATTTTCATCATATTGCAGAGGCTCTGAGTATACTTTTTGAACAAGATCCGAGAGATCTCCTCCGTTATTTCTTAGGAGAAGAATATTTTTTAGTAAATGAATATCACACTCACATCGACCATGTTGGAAGAGAACTCTTTGGGCCCCTTTCTTTCTACCTACCCCTCTCTTGGAAAAAGTAGCTACTCAATTTGGACTAGTGTACCTAAAAGAGATCGTATTCCCTTCCACACAGGTAGTTAAAGTCTTACAGCAATATGATCCCGATTTACGCGGTGTCACCATAGGTAGAGTCTATTTCCAAAATATTGCCGATGGTAGAATCAGATGCCTTGAGCTCTTTCAAGCTTCATCGTTAGATGATCAGCACCCTCAAAAAATGGAAGCTACGCTAGAAAGAATTAGCTTATTAACAGATCCTTGCAGTAGTTCTCCGAAGACTCCCATTGATCACTTAGCTCTCGAGTTCAGCTCAATAGAAGAGATACAAAAAATCCATAACCAGATCCATGAGCTTTCATCAGAACTTCTGATGCCCTATCAAGAAAAAGTCTCATACAATCCTGGAGATGGCAGTACCCAAACAAAAGTCCTCCTCAGGAGTTCCACTACAACTGCTTTTAACAAAATCATCGAATTTGTCCATTATGATAAGACTATCCCACTATTGGGTTTTTAATTGGAAAGAATAGTCCCTGAGACTACTATTCTCTCTTATCAATACCTTAAAAGTGGCCCTATGAACATTTTCAAACTTTGTCTCTCCTGTTGTTTCTGGACAATATGTCTACATTCTGCAGTGTATCTTGATAAACCTGATCATTTCCATGCGAGACCCTCTATAGTAGGTTGTTGCTATCTTCACTATCAAGATAAAATCCTTTTGCTCCACCGCCAAGATAATAAAGCTGAAGGGAACCGCTGGGGAATTCCTGGAGGTAAGCTCAATCTCAATGAAAGCTTAGTAACAGCCACCATCAGGGAAGTATTCGAAGAAACTGGATTTGAGCTTGATCCTGAACACCTTAAATATATAGGTAAGCTTTACATCATTGTTCACAATTTTCATTTTGAATATCACATGTTTGATTATGTAGAACCCATTGCAAATCCATCTGACGTGAGGATTAATTTCAAAGAGCACAAAGGGTTCACATGGGTCAACCCTAAAGAGGCACTAAAGATGGGCCTAATCACTGACGAAGACACCTGCTTCAGACTAACCTTTGGTCTCTAAGAGTCAGCTTGTTAAAGAGTCATCCTCTTTCCTCTGATAATATAGAAGAAAGAGGAAAATATGACCTATTGTTATGTGTCGAATAGAGGCAGTAGTTCACTATCTGTAATTGAAACTAGCTCAAATGTAGTAGTGACGACGATTTCTCTGCCGGGAGAAGTTGGGCCGCTTGCTGTATCTCCGAATGGAAAACAAGTGTATATCCTATATAGCGTAATGTATGAGACTGAAAATGCCCCCCGTCAATACTACGTGTATCTTGCCGTGATCAATACAACTTCTAATGAACTATCGAGCACAATTGACCTTGGTGAGTATCTCTACCGCCCGAACAATATTATTGCCCCGAGCGACACTGCAGCCTATGTAGCAATTGGAGAGGATGATCCCGATCCCTCTCGTCAAAACTACAGTATAGTTCCTATTAATGTTGAGAAAGGGGTTGTAGAATCAGCAATTTCTGCCTTAGGACCATGGCCCATTCCCATGATCACCTCAAGAGATAGAAAATACCTTTATGTAGCTCCAATGGTACCAGGATATAATACACCTGCTTGTATTGCAGTCATTGATATAGCTAGCAATACTACCTTACCTCAGTCCTATTATCTTACCTATTTTCTCAATGGCGCCTATGCCATGAGCATGGCGATCCAACCGAGCACTACCAATCTTTACGCGTTAGCGAGCGGCTATAGAGATCAAGTTGTCGTCATTGATACAGTTTCAAACCGTATGACTTATGCAATGTCTATCCCTTCAGTAGGTGGAGAGCTTCAAGGGATCGTTTTTTCAATCGATGGTCGTTATGCCTTTGTGTCAGGCCATGATAACGGAAATCTTATCTATGTTCTCGATACATCCTCTACCCTAAGCTCTTCAGTTGGGTGTCTTTCTATTGTCACTTCTTTCACTTTTCCACAAAACCAATATGATAATTGGGTCAATATGGTAGTTTCCCCGAATGGAAAATACCTATATGCCTTATCATACACTAGCCTGTATGTAATGGATATTTCATCCCCTTCTAACATACAATTGTCTCAAACCATTTTCCTCCCTACTTACATGGGGCCATTTACATCTTGCCAAAACTGTTATGATTGTTCAGAGGAGAGTTGTGACTACTGTGGTTTATGTGGACAGTCCCCCTTTTGTCACACCTGTACAGGTTGCACTTCTAGCTCTTGTACTAGTTGCTCTTGGTGTGACTATTTTAACGCCAGTGCATTAGTAGCGATCCCTAATCAAGATGATCCAGGATTATACGATATATATATAAGCATTTCTTCCGACAATAAAGTGGCACTAGTCGATGCACAGTTTAATGTTACCACTATTGAAGTGGGCGACAACCCTGAGCATCTAGTCATAAACAACTAAAAGTGGGGCTTTTGTATTTTGGGGCAACCCCAACTTGAACTGGGGACCTCTCGGGTTATGAGGAAGGGAGAACACCGATTCATCCAACATGCTCCTTACTCCTCTTAGCCGCGTGAGCGAGATGGGTTATTAACTAAAAAATGGGCCGAAATAATTTATAGCTTATTATTTTTGAGATAGTAGACGTCTTTGATTTCCCAACTCAGTAGCCCCATCAAGAACTCTTCTAGCTCCATCCCCAATCATACCCAAGCCAAATCCTATAGCAGGAGTAAAAACTAAACCTAGAGTAAGAGCAAGAACCCCTGCAAACATTTCGACACCGCCAACATAAATATCTGCCGGCAATTCAACATCAAAACTATCTATTTGTGCTACTCTTCGTCTATGAAATTTTGTAGAGTTGTTTCTACTCTTACAAACCTTCTTATCCAGCCATTTTGGCAATAAACTTATCTTTAACGAGTTAACAATTTCATGAAATTCCACATAACTTGACTCAGATTTTTCAGAGGAAGCCATCAAACTAGATTCTAACAGCAATATCGTCTTATAAAGAACATCTGTTAAAGTTAGGTCATATGTCGAATTCAATTCCTCAATGAAAAACTCTAAAAATTCACAACCTATATGAATAGGATTCTCAGATAATTGAAGATAACATTCTAACTCATCAAATTTTGCTGTCACACTATCTGTATTAACATCAAAAACATTATACACAGTAGCAATGGCTAATTGTTAGGCTGAAGTATTAAAGGGTTCAGAACACATTAACTCTTGTGTGATAGAACAAAATACGCACCCAAAAATCGCTGCTATTGAAGAAAGCCGCCTAAAGTTGCTATTGTTAAAAAGAGCCAACACATTGCTATCCATTTCTTCCTCCTGTTACCAGACTTCCAAGTTTTTTCAAGATAGTCAGAAAACCGAAGAAAAGCAAATCCTCCAATTGGAGTTAATACAAGTAATGCGGCAAATCTAATAAGAAGCCACTTGAAACCACAAACTACATCAGGAGCCATACTCCACCTCGTTGGTATATTTATATATCTTATCAATAACTTTTTTGGTAGATCGAGAAATTATTTGATTTACTTGTAGATCCATATGTAAAAACTGTTGGGGCAACCCGGACTTCTTTCTTATCGGCGAGCCTTCCCGCTCGTCCTTCTTCGAAAGCCGGTTCGATTGGTTTTCCGTCCCGTAAAACATCGATCTTCACTTCAAGTCCTGACAGAAGCCAAACCGTTGGCTTCTTTTGCGCCCAAATAAAAAGCCCCACCGTAGTGGGGCTTTTGTATTTTGGGGCAACCCGGACTTGAACCGGGGACCTGCGGATTATGAGTCCGATGCTCTAACCGACTGAGCTATTGCCCCGCTGAGGAAAGGGCCCATTATAGGGGGTTCAGCTCTGATTGTAAAGGGAGATTCGTAAAATTTTCTGAATAGGGACAACTGGGGCATTGGGATTGATTTTGTGGGATTTAAGGAAGGAAGTTGGGGTGTATAGTAGAATAAATATATATAAAAGTGTTGGGAAAGGATATGCCGTCAGATTGTCCAGCTTGGGGAGGAATGCAAACGTGTAGCGATAGTCAAACCTGTATACCAGGGGTTGGCTGTTGTGATAATAGCGCATATTGCAACGGAGCTTGTTGCCAGCCTGGATATACTTGTACTGGTGAAACTTGCGTAGACTTATGTACAGGCAGCTGCAGTAGCAGTGAAATTTGCGTAAATGGAAGCTGCTGTGCAAAAGATTTATATTGTGCAGAGAGCTGTTGTGCAACTGGTCAGATTTGTTTAAATGGGGTATGTACGACACCTGCAACTCCTTGTAGCTGTGATACGACAAGTTCTACATGTTGTTATGATGGGAGTAATGGGTATAAATGTTGTTCGAACAATAGTGAAGTATGCATTCCCTCTCAGCAAAATGACGGTCATGCTGTTTGCTGTCCAAAAGAGCGGTATTGTAATGGAGAGTGTTGTGCTGAAGGTTGGCATTGTGAAAATGGAAAATGCGTTTGTACCTGTACATGTGCTGAAGGTTCCATTTGTTGCTTAGACAGCTGTCAAGTCACACCCCCCTACCTTTGCTGTCAACCTGGAGAACAATGTGGTAGGAATTTAGATACTGGGCGTGCAGAATGTTGTTCTAGTGACCGCTACTGTAACGGCACTTGTTGCAAATCAGGATGGCACTGTGAAAATGGAGCATGCGTTTGTACTTGTACATGTGAGGCAGGAAAAACTTGTTGCTTGGACAGTTGTCTTTCAGATGTCCCTTTCGTATGTTGCGAAGCTGGCGAACAATGTATCCCAGGAAACGGTATCGATCATGCTACATGCTGCCCTGATAATCGTTATGCTAATGGAAAATGTTGTCCACAAGGTCAATTAGCACAAAATGGTATCTGCTGCGACCCTAACCTCATCAATTGCTTTGACAAATGTTGTTACCCCTATTCTTGTTGCGATAAAGAATGCTGCAGTGAGGGGTACCGCTGTGTGGGTAGTGCTGGTTCTAGATACTGCTGCCCTTATAATAGAGCTTATATGGATGGAAGCGGATGCTGTCCTAATAATACTTTTCATTGTGGTAGTAATAGCTGCTGTAGAGATGGATGGCATTGCCGTAATGGTCAATGCTATCAAAGCTAGCGACCTTATATATCCACTTCCTATTGCATATTAAACTTTTAATTAAAGGTTAATTTTGCGATTTGTTGAATTTTAATAATTTATATTAAAATTTACAAT
>CAZZMO010000001.1:176301-292855 GCA_964655475.1 uncultured bacterium | reverse complement strand
AAAAGGAGTATTAAATGTCAATTCCATGTAAAACGAACTGCGCCTGCCTTTCAAACCAGGCACTATGCATCGATGCAAATGGCGTCGGCACTTGCTATGACCCTACAGTACAGGAGTGCTGCACTACGGTGTCGGGCAATACTCATTTCGTTTGCCCAACGGGCTCATGTTGCGCTGGCAATAGTGCTGGCACGTGCTGCGGCTCTAACCAAGAATGTGTGAATAACATCTCCCCTCCTATCTGCTGTCCTGAAGGGATGAGCGCAAGCTGTAATGGCACTTGTTACAACCCAGAAGAATCGCAGTGTTGCTCCAAAGAAACCTGCCCTAAAGATGGTACTTGTTGTTATGATGGGAAATGTTGTCCATCTGATCAGATTTGCTCTAATCTAGGAAAATGTTGCCCTAAGGGATATTTTCCTACTAGTGAAGTGAACATTTGCTGCCTAGAGGGCCAAAAGTCCTGTCATGGTACATGTTATGATCCAAACACCGAAAAATGTTGTTACTATTTCGTTGATAACGAATCGGGTAATAGTACATATACGTTTTGCAACACAACTCCCTGCACTTCTGGCACCTGTGATGAAAATGCTTGTCCTCACTATGACGACATCATTTGCGTAGATGAGAATGGACACGGTAAATGCCTTTGGGGACATTGCCTTTCATAGGGATTTTGAATAAGAATCTCTACTAAACCTATTACCGAAGAAGAGGAGAGCGCCCAATGCGATCATGGGTAGGCTGAGGTATTGTCCCATGAGAAGGAGGTGATCTCCTTCGAGAAGGTGGCTGAGTTCATCTTTGAGCCCTTCGATGAAGAAGCGGAAGGTGAAGGAGACGAGGAAACAGTACCCAACAATCCTCCCCTCTTGCCAACGATCACCAAACTTTTTGTGAAAAAAGAGTGCTGAGAGGAAAACGAAAAAGTAGAAGGCAGATTCGTAGAGCTGAACGGGGTGTCTTGGGAGTAAAAGAGTCACGTCCGCAGGATGGAGAAAGACAACAGCCCAAGGAACATCTGTCACTTTGCCGCAGATCTCTTGATTGAAAAAGTTACCAATGCGGATCAAGCTGCAGACGAACATGGTGGGGATGCAGAGGATATCGACAAGGGCTAAAAAGGAGATCTCTTTTTTGTGTTTGAGATAAAAAAGAACCCCTCCGATGAAGACTCCTAAAATCCCTCCATGACTTGCAAGCCCCCCTTCCCAGGTGCGGAAAATAACCAATGGATCATGAAGGAAGAAGCTCCATTTTTCATAAAAGAGAAGGTGTCCAAGGCGAGCTCCAATGACAGTTCCCACCATGGCGTAAACCATGAGAGATTCAGCTGCAACCTTAGAAAGCTTATTCTTAGAGAGGTGAACAAAGATTTGAAAGCCCAGAAAGAAGCCGAGTGCAAAAATGACCCCATACCACGTGAGGGGGATGTTAACCCCAGGAATCACGAAAATTTCAGGGCTAGGATCCCAGTATAAAAAACCCATGAGCACTCTCTTCCCTACAAAAAGAAAAATGGATTATACTCTTTGGGATGTTAAAAGTACAGATCTTCACTATTGGCAAACATAAAGAGGCTTGGCTCAAAGAGGGTCTCGATATGTATCAAACTCGCCTCAAAGGAAAAATTGACATCCATTTTGAGATCTTCAGAAATCTCGCTGAAATGGAGCTCGCTCTGAAGAAAATCCCCTACTACATTACGCTCGATCCCCTGGGGGACAGGTGGACAAGTGAAGAACTTTCGAGCTATCTTTATACCAAACATGAAGGGGTTCTTTTCTTTGTGATTGGCGGCCCCGACGGGCTTTCTTCTTCCATCGTTGCCGCATCTCAAAAAAAGCTCAGCTTTTCTTCCTTAACCTTCACTCATCAAAACATCCGTTTGATGCTCTTAGAGCAGCTCTACCGCTCTTATGAGATTTTTAAGGGGTCTCTTTACCACAAATAGATCTGATTTGTAGTGCAGAGCGGAAGTACTGCATTCCCCCTTGGATCAAAGCAGAACCTACTGCTACGTCAATCACACCTCTAATATCAAATGCGAGACCTGAGCGGTTCATCGTCATCCCGAGCGAGATCATGAAAGCGATGATGACAACGTATTTAAAAGAGAAGACTTCTTTGACAGCGATGGGCTCTGGTGTCTGAAGGATTTTTGAAACGGTTTTTCTCGCCGTTTTCCCTAGCACAAAGCGCCCTTTGAGCATCCCGAGAAGAAGAGAAACTGATAGAAGAAACATGACTGCATAGTCAGGGGTCGAGGCGATCCCTTTTAATTTTGGGATCAAAACACCACGATCGGTGACCAAAGCTTGCATTAATAAAAAGATTCCTTTGTAAAGCAAAAACACTCCGATCCCAAACCACATCACCCCTAACGTGGTGATTGCACTGATTCTTTTTAACCTCATACAGTCTCCTTGGACAAAAAAATTGGCACTCCATTAGTATGGAGCAATAAATAATGGGTATTTTATGCATCTTTCTTTGGCTTTTACAAGAATATTTTTCGCTATACTCAGTCTTTTCTTCATGACGACCTATGTTGTTTCCTATCCAAGAGGCTCTGCCATTGTTAAATTGAGTGTAGGAGTGGGTGTCGGTTTTCTTTTTGTCCTCATGCTAGCGACTTTTGATAAACTCTTTCGAAAGTTTAGCTTCCGCTCGTTCAATACAGCGGTGATCGGGTTATTCGCAGGTTATCTCATGGGTGAGGCCCTCATCATGATTTTTGAAAAGGTCCTCCAGATGAGCCCAGAGAGCTTAATGATTCCTGTTACAGCCCAAGAAACAATTAAAGTAGGCTTCTTTTTAGTCTGCACCTATCTTGGCATGCTCCTAGCGCTGAAATCCTCTCACGAAATCTACATTAGCATCCCCTTCGTCCGCCTCTCTGAAGTGAGCAAAAAGAAAAAAGATATCATCCTCGACAGCTCGATCATCTGTGATGTGAGACTCATCGACCTTTGCTCTACTGGGATTTTTAATCATCAGTTGATCCTCCCTCGCTTTATCATGAAAGACCTATACCTACAGATAGAATCGAGTGATGAGTTCATCCAAGTCAAAGCAAAAAAGGCGTTAGAGGTAGTGAAAAAACTCCAATCTATGAGCCATTTACATCTCACAATTCAGGAAACAGACTTCCCTGAAATTGCTGATGTTTGTCAAAAGACCATCCGTCTTGCAAGACTTGTCGATGCGAACATCATGACAGCTGATGCTGCAAAATTACAAAACGCTACAGCTGAAGGAGTCGAATTAATCAATCTTCACTCTCTATCGAATGCAATGAAACCTTTAATGCAAGCTGGTGAAGCGATCCGGATTAAAGTGCAGCGCTACGGAAAAGAGCCTAAACAGGGCGTTGGCTACTTGGAAGATGGAACAATGGTGGTGATCAATAATGGAGGAGATTTTCTCGGAGAAATCATCGACACCCAGGTCATCTCTGTCAAACAAACTTCTGCAGGAAGAATTATCTTTACAAACGCTGTCACAGAACAGACAGGAATGGATATGGATGATGAGCGTTACTTTTCCCATCAGGCTCCCCATGATGCGTAAAAGAGTTCGTGGTGTAGGTGTCGATATTTTAGAGATTCATCGAGTCAAAGAGGCTCATGAGAGAAACGGCGATCGATTTTTGGAAAAAGTATTTACACCTTCTGAAATCGCTTATTGTAAGAAACATCATGACCCTTATCCCCGCTTTGCAGCCCGTTTTTGCGCTAAAGAGGCAGTTGCAAAAGCTCTTGGAGTTGGGATCGGAGCGAACCTCGGTTTTCACGATATCGAGATCGTCCATGATCCTGAAGGAAAACCACTGGTGAAACTCTCAGAAATGGCGAACAAATTTTTTAAAAAGCCTCAGATTCACCTCTCTCTATCCCATTCAAAAGAATATGCGACAGCCATGGTAGTCGTTGACTAAAAGGGTTTGATTCTCTATCCTTTATAGGTATGATAAACTTTCCTAACGGCTGCTCTTTCCTTACACCAGACTTCTCCTTTTGCTCTGCCCCTATCCCCTCAAAACCGATTTCTCTCGTATCCACTGTATCAATCGTCCTCGATAAAAATGGGCATCCCCACTTCACACAAGAGCTCCGCTCTAGAAGACTAGGATCAGAGTCCACCTTTGTTCCACTCCACACAGGCGAAGCGATCCCAAGAGCTCCTGTGATCATCGCTGAGCTTCCAAACTCAAATTCTTAAAAAAAGCAAAATGGTAATGTATAAGATAGGGTCACTGTAGTAGCTGCCCTTGGATATGCATGTGCATAAACACGGTAGGCGCCACTTAAACTCATTTTACCCCAATATTGGAAAAGATAAGAAAGGGAAAGACCAAGATCTATGCTTCTATGAGCTATATTGTAGTATCCCTTGAAAGTACTTAGATCGATCGAGTTTTCCTTTCCTGTACCAAAATAGCCAATACCAAAAATGTCCCACTCCCACACTTCTTTTACTTTCCCTTGAAAGTGGTAATCTGCTCTGATCCACGGATACCCTTTATTTGCCTGCCCTAGCGCGACTAGAGCCCACATCTTGTAGTACCACTCAAAGTAGTCGTTCCACTCTCTACCAATCGAGACATTGGCTTCGATGTTAAACACTTCGTGATAGGGTGTAGAAGGATCGATGAGACGCCCATGAGGGACAATACGCACATTGCCCCCGAGAACTAAGCTGAGGTAATCTCCTGCAAGGTCATTCAAGAACCCCTTCCGCCCTTGTATTCCAACGCTCTCAAAACCGAAATCCTTTTTGGTGGTGGCATCGAGCTGAAGTTCCGCCTCTAGATCCCAGTTGTCTAAAAATGCTAAACTCAAGTCCCCTTGAACGAAGTTATTGTGAGATGCATATTTATCCCCTACTTGATCAGCAATAGAAGGATAATACTGATAAGCGTAGGAAAGAAATGCTTCCGAGCTGTAGGGCTCAATGATCCAAGGCTTTTCTGTAAATGCGAATAGCTGAAGTGTGACTGAGCAGAGTAGGAATAAGAGCGTTTTTTGCATTCTAGTGTTTATTTCTCAAAAAGTGTTCTACTTCAATTGCAGCCATACAACCTGTTCCCGCTGCAGTCACTGCTTGTCTATACACATAATCTTGTACATCACCTGCAGCAAAGACCCCATCGATATTCGTCTTTGTGGTGCCTGGTTTTACTTTAATGTACCCATTATCATGTAGTTCAATTTGCCCTTTAAACAAGTTGGTGTTCGGTGTGTGACCGATTGCAAAAAACACACCTCTTACTTCTAAGGTGAGGAGCTCATTCGATAAGACATGTTCAAAAATGGCAGATCGAACGGTATCTTCTCCCTTCACCTCTTTTAAAACATGTTCATAGATGATTTCAATCTTATCGTGATGTTTTACACGATCGATCATGATTTTTGATGCACGAAACTCATTTCTACGAAGGACGAGATAAACTTTTGACCCAAATTTTGTGAGAAATAGAGCCTCTTCACAAGCGGTATCCCCTCCACCAATGACTACAAGTGGTTTACCACGATACATCGGCATGGCTCCATCACAGACAGCACAAGCTGTAATCCCTCTTTGCCAAAACTCATGATCACCAGAGCCTGGTACATCGATGCGGTTGGCTCTCGCACCTGTCGAGATGATGACGCTGTCAGCGAGGCATTCTGTTTTTGCCCCTTTAATGCGGAAAGGTCTCACGGTAAAGTCCACTTCAACCACATCTTCATTGATCATCAGCGTTCCAAAACGGGCTGCCTGTCTTTCAAATTTTTCGACTAAATCTGGCCCCATAATCCCATCAGGAAATCCTGGGTAATTTTCGACATCGGTGGTGGTCATAAGCTGTCCACCAGGCCCTTCCATATACCCTTTGAACATGACAGGTGATAAATCAGCCCTTGCTGCATATATGGCAGCTGTGTAACCGGCAGGTCCCGATCCAATAATGACGACTCTATGTTTTTTCATAACGGCTCCTTTTCTTGTAAACAGCTGGAGAAAGATTTTTTTTGAGAAATAAATGCATGAACTTCTTCGATAGTAGAGGGGGCATACATCATCCAAGAATGACCCACAAACAAGGTAATATGGTCGTGCAGAGTATGTAAACAACCCTCTTTGACCCCCACTTTTCCATCACTTTTACCCTCTATCATGGGGTTCCACCCACAAGTTCCTGAGATCACAAGGATCTTCATAGAGCTCGGGAAAGAGCCAAAGTGGTCAAAGTTTTCTGCCGTTAAGAGCTCATGCCCTGCTTTGGAGCCCAAATAGGTCTCCATTAGGGGGACATGATATAAGCTTCTTCCAAAGGAAGATCCTCGATTCGGCGGAGAAAGGAGGACGGCACGCCCTATTTTTGCTTCTTCGGGACACTCTGAATGATTGATCGCAGCTCGTAAAATGATTCCACCTAGGCTATGCGTTGCAAAATGGATCTTTTCCCCTGGATGGGCCATTGCCTCTTTTTTGAGCTCTTCTAAAAGAAGAAGGCTATGTTCTCGAATGGTGAGATCTCGACTTGGATAGCCGAAGAGATGGACGTTGAACCCCTCTTTCTTGAGCGCTTTACCAATCGAGGCCATCGATGAGGGGGATCTCATGAATCCGTGGATGCAATAGACCGATTCCGCCTGCATGGGAATTCTCACAAACATGAGTAGAAGAAAAAGTCGCCAATGCATGCATACCTAAATAAAAAGATCCATTTTAACGAGCCTGAAGCGCTTCTGCAAGCAAATCTCTGATTTTTTTAAAAATAATGGGAGAATTGCAATCTAACCTGGCAAATAATAGAAAAGGGGGGTACAATTTGGCTACTTTCCAAGGGGGTGAAAGACGAAGAGCTATTTCAGTGAGAAAAAGCTCTTTTTGGGGAGACTGTTAACGAAATTTTGAATTAACCGTTCGATGATCTCGATTGGAGATCAGTCTTTTCAGTCAAAAACGGTATTTGTTACGAAGGTGGGATCGTGAGAAACATTCGTATCGAAAATTTGTCGAAGGGTAAAAATGGGACATGCATCCTTGATAGGGTCCACCTCAATATTCCTTCCGGAGAATTCTTCGCTCTTCTTGGCCCTTCAGGTTGTGGAAAAACAACCCTTCTTAGACTTATCGCAGGTTTCGAAAGTGCCGATAGCGGCAAAATATATCTTGGAAATCAAGACATCACCAACCTTCCAGTCCACAAACGAAGCGTCAACATTGTTTTTCAAAACTATGCGCTCTTCCCCCACTTCTCTGTCTTCGACAACGTCGCCTACAGCTTGATGCTCCTCAAGAAGCCAAGAGATGAAATTGAATATAAAGTTCACAAACTTCTGAATGCCTTCCACTTAGACGGGCATTCCAATAAACTTCCAGCAGAGCTCTCAGGAGGACAGCAACAGCGAGTTGCACTGGCACGGGCCATCATCAACGAACCTGATGTGCTCCTTCTCGACGAACCTCTCGCTGCTCTCGACTTCAAACTGCGTGAAAAAATGTTGATTGAGCTCATCGAGCTACAAGATAAGCTCTTAACGACCTTCATCTACGTCACACACGACCAGTTTGAAGCCCTCACTGTGGCAGATCACATGGCCATCATGGATCACACAGGAAACATTGCTCAGTTTGGCACCCCAAAAGAGATCTATGAGTTCCCTCACAGCTCCTTCGTCGCAAAATTTGTTGGATCTACAAATATGTTTGAAGGGACCTTATCAGGGCTTGATGAAAACACCTCATTTGAGATTCCAGGACTTGGTAGTTTCCTTGTCCACCTAGAAAGTAAAAAAAGTTGGATGCATGAAGGCTCAAAAGCTGTCATGAGCATCCGCCCTGAAAAGATTTTCATCTCTAAAAAACAAATGGCAGGGTTTTCGAATACCCTCAAAGGAACAGTTCGCTCTATCGTCTATTATGGCCGCTCTACGCAATATAACGTTTCTCTCGAAAATGAATTAATGATTCAGGTATTCGAACAAAATGAAGAACATTTCTCTCTGGAAGATATTGACTACGACGATGAAGTTTTCCTCTTTTGGCAAAAAGAAAACGTTGTGTTGCTGGAGCAGTAGATCATGGTGATACCGTCAGATACCATTCCCCTCAACATAGAGGAGACCCTCCCGAAACGCATTAGACTGAATGTATTTCGAAAGCACCTATTTCGAGAGATCCCTTTTGCTATCGGCCTTCCTGCCCTCATATGGCAGGCTGTCTTTTTCTACATTCCCCTTTTGCTCATCCTATTTTCCAGCTTGAGATCTTCGACTGATGGGTTCACTTTACAAAACTTTGTCCATGTTTGGGACTGGATCTATTTTAAAATAGCTTTCAACTCACTCGGCCTTGCGATTGCCACGACAATTCTTTGCCTCTCCATCGCCTTTCCCCTCGCCTACTTCATCGCTTTCCGCGCAAGACGATTTAAGAATCTCCTTCTCTTCCTCCTGATGATCCCCTTCTGGACCAATTTTCTTCTCCACATCTACGCTTGGTTTTTTGTTCTTGAAAAGCAAGGGTTTTTAAACACCCTTCTCATGAACCTAGGATTGATTGAAACGCCATTTCACATTCTTAACACCACATTTGCCATGATGCTCATGATGGTCTACTATTTCCTGCCATTTATGGCTCTTCCGATCTATTCGACCCTTGAAAGCATCGACCGCAATTTATTGGAAGCTTCCCTCGACCTTGGGGCGAATTGGACACAAACAATGAGAAAGGTTTTGATCCCTCTCTCCTTGTCGGGGATCCGCTCTGGTATTTTGCTCGTCTACATCCCTGCATTTGGAGAGTTCGTCATCCCCGATTTGATGGGGGGGGATAAGCAGTACTTTGTAGGAAGTGTGATCTCTCAATTTGTTCTCGGCAATCACACAGCACCCCTTGGGGCAGCGTTCACGGTGATTAGCGTTTCTATTTTGATTTGTTCCTTGATCCTCCTCTTTTATGGGATGAAGAAACTCGATGGAGTATTGACGAGGAGGGCTGCTGTATAATGTTTAGGCGCCTTCCGTTAAACCTCTTTGTATTAATTGTTTATCTTTTCCTGTATGCCCCAATCATTATTTTGGTCACCTTCTCTTTTAACTCAAAGACCTTCCCCGCCCCATGGCATAGCTTTACTCTCCATTGGTATCAAGAGCTATTTCGCAGTGTTGAGCTATGGCAATCGTTTCGAAACTCTCTTGTCGTCGCCTCTACTGCAACTTTTTTGAGCCTCTTTCTGGGAGCCTGTTTAGTCTTTTTTCAATCCTCTGGCGGCAAGGTAAAGAGGTATATTCCCCTCTTTTATGGAAGTTTGGTGATCCCTGAAACTGTATTAGCACTTGGACTCATCAGCTATTTTAGCATTTTGCATTTGCCTCTTGGTCTTTTGACTCTGATCATCTCCCATACAGTGATTGGCCTCGGATTTGCGATCCCGATTCTCTTCATCCGCCATTCGCAACTCGACTCGAGGCTGAAAGAAGCATCACTTGTCCTCGGAGCCTCACCAGTGCAGACCTTTTTCAGAATCACGCTACCTCTTTTGAGACCTACGATGATCGCGTCAGGACTTTTGATTTTTGTGATCTCGTTTGATGACTTCATCCTCTCCTATTTCTGTAGTGGAACCTCTGTCCAGACCCTCTCGATCTACCTTGTGAACTCTCTTAGATTTGGGATATCACCTATTGTCAACGCCCTCTCTGCTCTACTTCTTCTCTTGACCGCGCTCCTCGCTTTTATTTTCTTCTCACCTAAAATTCGGACGAGGATCTTCTAATGCAAAAGTCTCTAAAAATATTGATCCGCCTCTGCATTGTGATGATCTCGATGGGTCTTATCTTCTCTCTTATTAAGCTCGCGGTTCTCGCCCCCTGGCAACAAAAGTATACAAAAGAGCTCAACGTATTTGCCTGGGCTGACTGCATTCCTCAGGAAGTGGCAGATCAATTTGAAAAAGAGACAGGGATCCACGTCAACTTCCACTACTTTTCCTCTAATGAAGAGCTCATGGTGAAGATGCGCACGACCCGTGGTAAAGGGTATGATCTCATGATCCCCTCTGATTACGCAGTGAAAATCTTGATTGATGAAAACCTCCTTCGCCCGATCGACACATCGAAAATTCAGAATTATTCTATAGTAGCGCCGTTTCTTTGTGACCAATATTTTGATCCGAAAAATGGTTATAGCATCCCTGCATTTTGGGAAATCTTTGGCCTCGGAGTCGATCAAGAAGCCCTCCACGACTATCCAGAGGTCTTTGAGAGCCCCTCGCTCAAGCACCTTTTGACCCCAGCCTATAAAGTCACAATGACTCCCGATATGGTAGAGGCGATTACCCTTGCCTCTCAATATTTGTACGGAAAGACCGACCCCCTCTCCAAAGAGCAGCTCTTAGAAATTGAAGCCCTCCTCACCGAACAAAAAAAGTGGGTCGAAGCCTATGCAGACTACCGAGCCAAGTATCTCATCTCTACAAAAAACTGCCCCGTCACGCTCCTCAGAAGCTCTTTTTACTATCAAATGAAAGTGGACTTCCCCTTCATTGACTTCCTCATCCCTGAAGGACCTATCTTTGTTTCGATTGAGAGCTTTGCTCTTTCCAAAGAAGGGAAAAATATAGAAGAAGCCTACCAATTCATGAATTTTCTCTTCAGAAAGGAGATCTCGCTCCAGCTCATCGACCTTTGCCCTCACTTCCCATCGATTCTAGAATATAGCCACGATCAAACCTCCTATCCTTCATTTTCACCGATCCTTCAGCAAATCCTCATCAGAAATGAGTTAGGATTCTTCCGCCATCTGGCCCATGAAAATGACATGAGAAAACTTTGGATCTACGTCAAAAAAAACAGGACTGAATAAATGAAAAAAGAGACTCTTTGCCTCCTTATTAGTGCCCTAATTCCTCTAGGAGCAAACTCTTCAGAGAAGGCATTTTGCAAAGTTACACCCCATAGCCCCTCTGAAAAAATCTCCTTACCAGAAGATAAAAACATGACCTCAATCTTCGTAGAGCAAAACGGGAAAGCCTCTCAACTCTTCACCTACACTCGCGAAGATGGGACTCATCATGATGCGGACTCTCTTGAGCTTCTCTTCGATTTTCAACGTGATGAAACTGATGGGATACACCGCGTCAACTGTAGACGCCTCAAGATCAAAGAGGGAGCCCTTGATAAGGTCTATGCTTGGTTTCAAGCCCTGATAGAGAGAAAAGATGAGCTATATCGAGCCTTTGAACATGAAGGGATCTATCTCGAATCGGTCTTTTTAGAAAGGGGTGAAGATGGGGATTACCTCATTTATTACTCAAGACATGATCATCTCGACCGGGCTCACACGATGGTATGCCTTCCGATCCGCCTCTTCCACTTTGAATGTCAACAAAAGTGCACTGAGCGTGGAAAAGAGTTAAAGATCCTCTTTGATCACCGTGTTAAATAGTATTTTTAATTGATAGAGATCGGGCAGAGCGCCAGAATGGGCCCTACCCGATCTTTTGTCTTAGATGTTGGCTTCGACTTGTTTGCTTTTTAGGTAGCGAACAACGTCACCCACAGTTCTGAGTTTCTCTGCGTCTTCTTCTGAAATCTCGCAGCAGCATCTCTCTTCGAATGTCATGATTAGCTCTGTAAGATCGAGAGAATCTGCGTTGAGATCCTCTACAAAAGACTTCTCTAGAGTTACTTCCTCTTTATCTACACCTAGTTGCTCGACGACGATGTCGACTACCATAGCGGTGATTTCTTGTTCTTTATCCATATGAACACCTTGTTGTTAGTTATAATTTTTATGCAGTCATTCCACCATCGACCGTAAGTACTTGACCAGTAATGTAGTCAGCATCGCTGCTCGCTAAAAAAAGCGCAGCCTGAGCGATTTCTTTCGCACTTCCGAGACGACCCATAGGAACTCGTTTTAAAATGGCTTCCCTTTGTTCTTCAGAAAGCTGATTTGTCATATCTGTATCAATAAACCCTGGCGCAATGCAGTTCACCGAGATACCCCGGGAGGCGACTTCCTTAGCTAAGGACTTAGTCAACCCAATCATACCTGATTTCGATGCCGCATAGTTCACCTGGCCTGGATTTCCAGTTAAACCAATCACCGATGTGATATTGATAATCCGCCCATATCTACGCTTCATCATAGGGCGCATCAGTGCGTGACTCATATTGTAAACAGATTTTAAATTTACATCTAGTACTGTATCCCAATCTTCTTCTTGCATTTTCATAAGAAGTTGATCGCGTGTGATTCCCGCTGAGTTGACGACGATGTCGATATTCTCAAATTCAACGAGTACCTGGTTAGTTATATCTTTAACTTCAGCGTGGTTCGCGACATCTACTTTGCGAAAAATAAATTTTTGCGAGGGGGAAACTTTCAGTTGATTGAGAAGCTCAATTATTTCTTTTCCTCGCTCTTCGTTCGTACCAAAAACAGCAATATCGGCACCATGTTCAGCAAAAAGGACAGCAATAGCCTTACCGATTCCTCTTGTGCCACCTGTAACAATGGCCTTTTTTCCCTCTAACTTCCGCATAGTTCTCCTTGTAATAACTTCAGATCTTCAACTTTTCCAATAGAAAGGGTAGAAGCAGTTACCTGGTTTTTACGGTTCATACCCGCTAAAGTTGTTCCTGGTCCGATTTCCAAATAAACGGTGGGTTCCCTTTTTTCGATTTCAGTAATGCTTGCTTGCCAACGAACTGGCTTAACTACTTGTAAAATGAGATTTTCCTGAATATCTTCATCATTCGCAAAATTTCCAGGAACGTTCATTACCACAGGGATCTCGCTTGTATGAAAAAGGGTCTCTCTCATCTTCGGTTCAAGTTTTTCCTTGGCGCTATTCATGAGCTCAGTATGGAAGGCTCCCGATACATCGAGTGGGATCACCCTTTTAGCTCCTGCCTCTTTTAAACGAGAGGTCGCCGCTTCAAAAGCCTCTTTTCTCCCTGAAATCACGATTTGCCCTTCACAGTTGATATTGGCAACCCAAACAGGAAGACCTTCTAGGGCTTTTGCGACCATCTCCTCACTCATTCCGAGAACAGCGGCCATGGTACCAGGCTCTTTAAGGGAGGCTTCATGCATATAAAGTCCTCGAGCCTGAACGAGCTTTAATCCATCTTGAAATATTAATTTTTTTGCAGCTGTGAGAGCTGTGTATTCCCCTAAACTCAATCCGCCACATGCAATAGGAGTGACTTCTCCAAATTCTGCCTGTAGGGCCATAAGGATTGCGATGCTCGTGACGTATATAGCTATCTGACTATTTTTCGTAAGACTGATTTCCTTGGGATCTCCCGAAAAAATCATACTGGTCAATGAAGTAGAGAGGATATCCTCTGCTTCTTCAAACACATTTTTTGCTGTAGGAAATTGTTCATAAAAATCTTTTCCCATACCGATGTACTGGGCCCCTTGTCCAGGGAAAATCATGACACATTTCTTCATTATCATCCTTTTGTGTGGGATAAGACTAGAGCTCCCCAAGCAAGACCTGCTCCAAAAGCGACAAGTAAAATATTTTCTCCATTAGCGACTTTCCCCTCTTTCAAGAGTTCATCAAAGCCAATTCCCACCGATGCGGCAGCTGTATTGCCATATTTGTGGATATTGATGACGACCCTTTCTTCGGGGATCTGGAAACGCTTGGCAAATCCTTCTATGATCCGTAAATTTGCCTGGTGGGGCACTAAATAGTGAATATCGGTTGCCTTCATCTGAAGATCGTTGATGCAAAGCATGGCAACTTCTTCCATGCGCCTTACAGCGTGTTTATAGACTTCCTGACCATTCATCTGTAGGAAGTGAAGACCTTTTTCTAATGTTTCTTTGGTTGTTGGGATCCTCGAGCCCCCTGCAGGTTGAATGAGGATCTCAGCGCCATTGCCATCAGCTCCAAGACGACCATGGACGATCTCCAACCCTTCTCCAGAATCAGAAACAACTGCTGCTGTGGCAGCATCTCCAAATAAGACACAGGTTCTTCTATCTGTATAGTCGACGATCCCTGAGATCTTTTCAGAAGCGATGACGAGAACGTTGCGGTAGGCGCCTGAGGCGACAAAAGCTTTGGCCGTTAAAAGGGCATAGACGTAGCCGCTACATGCTGCTGAAATATCGAATGCGGCTGCTTTAGTACCAAGACGTTTTTGAATAAGGCATGCTGTAGATGGGAAAAAATGGTCTGGGGTCAATGTGGCGCAGAGGATTAGGTCGATCTCTTCAGCTTTCTTTCCAGAGCTTTCTAATGCCTGTAGAGCTGCCATGTAGCCCATATCAGAAGCACTCTCATCTTCTCTTGCGATCCTTCTTTCCTTCATTCCTGTACGAGAGACGATCCAATCGTCGGTCGTATCAACCATTTTTTCGAGATCTTGGTTGGTTAACACTTTTTCAGGAAAATAGGACCCTGTACCTACAACAATAGCTTTTTTTAAAGACATCTTTTAAAATCCTTTAAACGGGATGCCGTTATTTTATCGAAGATCGTTATAAAACGAAAGCTTCAATATTCATCTTTCTAAAAATAACCAAACATTTTATGCTCCAAAAGCATATGGTATACCCCCAGTCCCTTAGCCAATTGATTACAGCATTAAAAAAGCTCCCCGGCGTCGGTAAAAAAAGTGCTGAACGTTTTGCATTTAAAATGATTTCTTGGTCAGAGAAGGATCTCAAAGATTTTGTTCGCTCCATTGAGAATGTACAGCAAAAGCTTCACACCTGTGGAGAATGCGGCGCCCTTATTGAAGCTTCCCTCTGCCCTTTTTGCAATCCACAGAAAAGAGATACAGGCACAATGTGCATTGTCTCCTCATCAAAGGACATCTTTGCCTTAGAAGAAGTGAGGCTATTCAACGGTATCTATCACGTTCTTGGCACACTACTCTCCCCTCTCGATCACAAGTTTGAAGAATCGATCCATGTCGACCTCCTACTTAAAAGGATCGAAACCTTAAAAGTGAAAGAGGTGATTCTCGCTCTTGATTCAACACTGGAAGGTGATGCAACAGCACTCTTCATCAAAAGCGCACTCAAAAATCATGAAGTGAGAGTTTCGAGATTAGCGCTCGGTCTTCCTTTAGGATCGACATTAGATTTTGTCGATGAAGGAACCTTGTCCCGTGCATTCAGCGGTCGCTCTACTTTTTAAAACACTTGCACAATTCTCAATTTGCACTTATAATCTCGGAGCAATTTTGAAATTTCCTATTTTGTCATGAAAGCTAGATTTATTACTCCATTTTTACTCTTTATCTCACTCACGCTAAACGTGTTTGCAGGCCCTGTCTTTAATTACGACGGGAAGAACGTTTCTGAAATTAACATCACAATTCTGCAAAGCGCTCCAGATCGCGAAGCGAGTGAAAAAGAGAAAATCAAGCAGTCGATGCAAACTAAAGTAGGTCAACCATTTGATCAGAAAGATTTCGACCAAGACTTGAAAGCTTTATATGAAACTGGCGACTATGCAGAAATCATCCCTGATATTTCGATCAAGCAAGGCTCTCTCAAGATCCAGATCTCCCTTAAACCACACCCCTACATCTCTCGCATCATTTTCAAAGGGAATAAGAAATTCACAGACAAGAAGCTCCGTAAAGAGCTTGGCATCCGTAAAGGAGATCTCTTTAAAAGAGAAGAGGTCAACGAAGGGGTCAATGAACTTTCCGACTACCTCGTGAAAAAAGGGTACTACAGCTCCCGCGTCGACTACATGGTAGAAGCAGGGCCAGAGGCTGGTAGCGTCTATCTCTATATAAATGTTTACGAAGGGCCGCTTGCCCACATTCAACAGATCGTCTACGAAGGGTTCACTCCTAAAGAGGAAAAAGCCTTGAGAAAGATGATCCAGACGAAAAAACACAACTTCTTGTCCTTCATGACAGGGAACGGCGTCTACAAGGAAGAAGCTCTAGAGAACGACTCTCAGACTGTCATCAAATTCATGCAGAATGAAGGGTATGCAGACGCAAAAGTAGAGATCAAGATCAAGAGAGAAGAACAAGGGCTATACCTCCTCATCTCTTGCGATCGAGGTGATGTTTACCACATCAAAGGGATCTCCTACCAGGGAAACACAGAATTTTCTGAAGGGACACTGGCCGAAATCACTCCGACAAAACCAGGCGATGTCTTCTCCCCTGATGAGCTTAGAAAAGCTAGCGAGAAGATTCGCGAGTACTACACAAAACGGGCCTACATCGACACCACTGTTCAATACAAGCTTCAGACAGTCCCATTTGCCAAAGAATACAACGTTGTTTTTGAGATTCAAGAATCTCAGAAGTACCGCGTTGGGATGATCATTGTCCGCGGAAACTACGTAACGAAAAAATCAACCATTCTCCACAGCATTACATTAACCCCTGGCGAAGAGTTTGACAGCACAGAACTTCAAGCAACCCAACAGAAATTGATGGGGCTTGGCTTCTTTAAATCGGTGAGCGTCTATGCCGTGAAAGCTCCAGGCAATCAAGCGAATAAAGAGTCTTACCGCAACGTCATCATTGAAGTGGAAGAGACTCAGACGGGATCGGTCAGCGCGTTTGTTGGTGCGAGCACCACTCAGAACGTATTCGGGGGGATCGACCTCATTGAGAACAACTTCAATATTGAAGGGCTCACCAACTGGTCACGAGGCTTTTCAGGCCTTCGTGGAGGTGGACAATTTGCCCAGGTGCGCGTTCAGGTGGGTCAAAAAGAGATGCTTTACAGTGTTTCCTGGCTCAACCCCCACATGTGGAATTCACCTTGGCAGTTTGGATTTGATGCAAGCTATGCGAACAGTGATATCCAGTCTGAAAACTACTCGATCCACACCTTTAATTGGAACATGAACGCAGGCTATCCATTAGCACGTTATTTGAGAGCCATCTCGAAGTTTAGAGCGAAAAACACCCTTATGCACAAGCATAGTTCTGATGTGATTATCCCAAATTCACAACTTGCTAATAGTGGTGTGATCACAGGATTGGGCGCTGGACTCCTCTACGATTCTAGAAATGCCCCTATCAGACCCCATAGTGGTATTTACTCAGCCTTTGAAGGGGAATTTGCTGCGATGACGAAGAAGAAAGCTTCTTCCACTCAAGATAGCGCCTTCCCATTCTTGAAGTTTAACTATAACAACGCTCTCTACTACCCTGTCTGGAAAATGGGAACCTTGAAAGGGAGAGCTGAGTTTAAATTCCTACAGGCGCTGACAGAAAACACAGCGGCGAACCTTCCAATCGGGGAAAAGTTCTTCCTCGGGGGTGAAGGGACCGTTCGCGGATACCGCCCAGCGTCGATCGGTCCTCAGTTCCCGATGACTACCGGCCAGGTGAACGCAGACAACCCAACAGGGGGCGTCTCTTCCGTTCTCCTCTCTGTGGAGTACATCCAGAACATTTTCCGCTCACTTGACGCCTTTGTCTTCTTTGATAGCGGTTCGATCTCTGCTGAAACTTACGACATTGGTCGTTTCAAGATGAGTTATGGTGTTGGGGTCAGCTTTGACATTGGTCGAGGAGCTCCGTTCGTCATTGGATATGGTATACCGATCAATCCAGATAACGACAGCCAGGTAGAGAACTTCTTCTTCTCTCTCGGCGGCCAGTTCTAATTAATGGCGCGTAAAATCAGGTGATTTTGCGCGCTATTTACGTAAAAAAGACTCGACTTAGAATCTCTCACTCTATATCCTTAGCTATTATGTTTTTGAACATGGAGAGATCATGAAAACATTACTGAAATCTGTAGCAATCGTTTGTACCTTATTGTTAGCGAAGCCTCAAGCTGCCGAGAAGACACCTTCTATTGGTATTGTGAACTTTGCGACCTGTATTCAAGAATCAAAGTTTGGAAAGCAAGAGCAAAGCTCTTTGGAGTCATTGAAAAACCAACTCCAAAAGAGTATCGAAGACATTCATAACCAACTGAATGATGCTGTAACTAAACTCCAAGATAGTGACTATCTCGATTCTCTTAATCCAGATGCAGAAAAAGAATTGAAAATGAAATTCCAAACCTTGAATGAGGAATTAAACCGCTATCAAGGGCAGTACTATCAGATCATGCAACAAGCCAACATGAAGCTGATCCAAATCATGAACGATTTGATCAACCAAGCTTCTGAGCAAGTTGCTAAGAAGGAGAAGCTCTCTTTAGTTCTCAACAAAGAGATCGCGTTTCACTTCGCAGAAGCCATGGACATCACAAAGAAAGTTGTTGAAGAACTCGACAAGAAATATGATGACCAGAAGAAAGTAGCTCAAGTGACAGAAAGCAAGAACATGGCACAAAAATGAAGCAAGGAATCCCACTTAAATTATTAAGCGAGAAGACAAAAGCTCAACTCGTAGGGAATCCTGATTATGTCGTATGTGGGGTTGACGAGTTAGCTACGGCAACCCCTCAAGATATATCGTTCTTTTCTAATCCGAAATATGAAAAGCTAGCTCTAGCCTCTTTGGCAGGGGTCTTATGTGTCCCGCCTCAGTATCCATTTCAGGAAGGGAAGAACTATCTCGTCTCTGATCATCCATCAAAGACCTTTCAGCAGATCATTGAAATCTTTTTACAAGAAGCAGACATGAGCTCAGGCTTTCAGGATATCCATCCTACAGCTGTGATCCATCCAACTGCTATTCTTGGGGAGAATGTCTCTGTAGGCCCTTTTACAGTGATTGATCAGGGAGCTCAAATTGGGTCTAACACGATTCTACATGGACATGTCATCATTGGTGCAAAAGTCCAGATAGGAGAGAAGTGTGTTGTCTATTCCCATGTAACGATCCGAGAAGGGTCGGTCATCGGCAATCGGGTCATCTTGCAACCAGGGGCCGTCATTGGCTCATGTGGCTTTGGCTATTTGACTGATGAACAAGGAAGACACCACAAGATCCCCCAACTTGGGAACGTCATTCTCGAAGATGACGTAGAGATTGGAGCGAATACGACCATTGATCGAGCTCGTTTCAAAGCTACTGTCGTCGCTAAAGGGACAAAAATTGACAATCTAGTCCAGATCGGCCATAACGTCACCATCGGCGAACATTCTGTCATAGTTGCACAGGCAGGCATTGCTGGTTCAACTAAGGTAGGAAAACATGTTGTGATTGGTGGTCAAACTGGAATCGTAGGTCATGTTGAAATTTGTGATCAGGTGAAGATTGGAGCTCAATCAGGAGTTGCCAAATCTGTCCTTAAACCTGGCAATTATCGAGGGTTTCCCCTCGCTGAGTACAGCGAATTCAACCGTTACATGGTCCACCTTAAAAAGGTTGGAGACTATGCAACTAAGATCGCTGAGCTCGAAAAGCGCCTTGAAACGGTCATGACACAATAAGAATCTGTCTCTATATTCTTTCGGTTTTTGTGAGGATACTTGCAAAAACCGAATCTTCAAAATATTTTATTTATATATAAAGGACTTGGGGGATAAATCTCTGATGGGGTATGCTATTCCGTTAGGGAGGGAGGCATGTACAATCTATATTTCAAGACTCAATACGAAGAGACGTTTCATTGCATCCCCAATCCTACCCCTGGGGCCTGGATTAATTGCGAGTATGCAACTATTGAAGACCTCCGTGAAATCTCTACGATTTTAAACATCGACTCCTCTGACATCCTAGATGCTCTCGATAAGCATGAGATCCCGAGAACTGAGCGGTATGGAGATACCGTCATCATCTACACCCGTTTTCCATACCATCAAGAAGCGGGCTACTACACCAACACGCTAGCAATTATTTTAACTAAAGAATATTTTGTCACGATCTGCCCTTCTGCCTGCCCTTTCATCCAAAACTTCATCTCCCTTCCAACGACACTAGCGACAGCGCAAAAATCAAAGTTATTGATCAACATTCTCCTCCTCATCATTCAAGAATATACTAAAGTAAGCCGCCAGTTGAGAGCCCTCGTTTTAACTCAAGAAAAAGATCTCAACCAGGTTACAAGTGACGATATTTCTGAACTGACGATGAAAGAAGAGAACCTGACCCAATACCTCAACTCCCTTCTTCCTGTGAGAAAGGTCATCGAAGAGATCCTGACAGGAAAGCTCACACTGATCTACGAAAAAGATCAAGAGCTCCTCGAAGATCTCCTTCTCACAACAGCCCAGGCTGAAGATATGTGCCGGCTCAACCTTCGGATCATCCGAAGCCTGAGAAATACGGTACAGATCCTCTTTACCAACCAGCTGAACAAGACCATCAAGCTCCTCACGGCCCTCACGATCATCCTTAACTTCCCGACGATGATTTCGAGCCTTTATGGGATGAACGTCTCCCTCCCCTTCTCGGCAAGCCCTTTTGCCTTCTTTTTCATCATGCTCTTTATTGTGGTTGTGTCCTTTACAGCCTTCTTCTACTTCCAAAAGCGCCGCTGGCTCTAAATTTACAATTCGGCGATTGTATGCTTCAGTGCATCAGGTGAAGAGATATGAAAGTGGGAGAGAGGTTCCACTTGTTTTGTAGCAAAGAAAGCATCCTCAAGCTCTGTCGCTTTGAGAAACTCTTGATAGATTGGAGAAGATTCAAAAATGGGAGCCACTTTTTGCCTCATTTTTGCGACAAGAGCCTGTAGATGGATCTCCTCTTTTTTGAGGTATTCTTGCTTACGGGTCAAAAGAGTGGCAAGGCTAAAGCCTGGAAAGAGGCGGGAGAGTTCCTTGTCGAGATCTTCTTGCCCAAGAAAGAGAGCAAGTCCCACACTCGTCCAATAGCTCCCTTTATCTGACTTCATAAATAGGCTTAAGTAGTGCTTAGCCAGTTTCCTTTCAGGAATTTTTTCGATGAGCTGCTCGATTAGATGGATGAGGAGTTCATTCTCTCGATCATCTTTCCCTAGACCTATCATGGTAAAGAGCGCCGTGAGGAGGTACTCTCCACTACTTAAGGGCTCGTCCAAAAAATGGTCGAGCACCTGAGCTCGGTAAAAGGCAAGAACAAGAGGGATGTGACCTAGCGAGATAGCTGCTTCGAGAATATGCTTTCCCGACTCATCTTTTTGAAGAAGCAAGTGGTGTGCCTCTTTTTTCCCGAGCATGATCTCCAGAAAGTACTCCGTTGCAAATACATTTTCTGAATATATCGCTCTTCTTACTTCAAGAGGGCTGATATTCATCCCATACTCTTCAATAAGGACCCTCGAAAAATCGCGGATCTCTTGATGGAGCTCTCTATAGTCGAGATCGGCAACAGATGAGTCTTTAGTCCCTAATCCTAAGAGAAAATAGAGGAAATTTCTATTCATGCCGCCTCTTTTTCTCTGAAGAATCCATCGAGCATCTTCCTCACATCCTCTTTTGAAAAGTGGGAAAGTTCAGTTTTTAAGTCTCGGATCAATTCTAAACGCTCTTTTGTAGTGGGATCTTTCTTTGCAAAAAGAGCAAAAAAGGCATCCCCCTCAACCATATCTAACCCAAGCTTATAGATATGCATGAAAACGATCTCTTCTAGATCCCCTAAAACTTCTTTGGGCTCTTCTGTTGTGAGGGCCTCTTTACGAACGATCAACTCTTTTAAGATGATTTCGAGCCTTTCAATATTTTGAGTTACTTTAAGGGCCTTTTCCTGAGAGAGTTTACCCTCGATTCTTTTGTATAACTGCTTGATTGCCTTAACTCTATTGACAAAATCGTCAATGTTAGCACGGGAGAGTTTTTCAATCGCCGCATCAGATGTTTCTAACGCTTCAATCATATGTGATAGAACATCATATTCTTGCGTGATATAGCGAAAAGTAATATCGGTTGCATCAAACATGATTTTTTTCTGACATATCCAGATAAAAAAATCTAGAATTATTAATGCAGCATATTGACCGTATACCGCTTTGACAAATTAGGAAGCTAACGCTTCTGGATAAGCAACTTGCAAAGCGCTCATCAACTTTATAAATGATGCATCCCCTTCTAGTAAAAGGGCATCCACATACATTCCACTCTAATTAAGCTAATAGAGCTGCTGGGTTTTCTATGTACTTTTTGAAAGTGCTCAAGAAACGGGCACCATTCGCACCATCCACCACGCGGTGGTCTGCTGAGAGGGTAACCTGCATCGTATGGCCGATGATGATCTGATCGTTATGGACTACTGGAACCTTTTTAATCCCCCCTACCGCAAGAATGCCACATTGTGGAGGATTGATGATCGCTGCAAATCCTTTGATCCCAAACATCCCTAGATTAGAAATGGTAAAGGATCCCCCTTTAAACTCTTCTAGCTCAAGCTTATTTTCCCTGGCCTTTTTGGCTAAATGGCGCGCTTCAAAAGAGAGCTCTAGAAGGTTTTTATAATCTGCGTGCCGGATGATCGGGGTGATGAGACCATCAGGGATATCGACTGCAAGGGCAATATCGACCGTTTTAAAACGGATGATGCTATTCTTTTCTGAGTCAAATCCTGCATTCATTTCAGGATGCTCCCTCAGAGCAAGGGATGTAGCTCTTACGACAAAGTCGTTGATAGTCACTTTGAGATCCATCGCTTTGAGCTGCTCTCTAGCATCCATCAAACGATCGCAGAGAACCTCTTCTGTCAAGTAGTAGTGAGGAATGAATGTCTTAGACTCTTGAAGCCTTTTGCCAATAACGGAGCGGATAGGTGTGAGAGGAACTTCATCATATGTTCCTGCCATCTCTTTCGGCTCACCTTTGTCCCCAAATGTAACTGCTGATTTTTTCTGTGCTAAAGTAAGATCTGCTTCGACAACTCTTCCACCTGGCCCTGATCCTTTGACACTTGCCAAATCGAGACCTTTTTCTTTTGCGATCTTTTTCGCAAGTGGTGAAGCTTTGACCTCTCCATCTCTTAGAGGTTTAAAGGTGTAATTCTTAGGAGGCAGCGCTGGTGTAAAAACAGGCGCTCCCATCACTGCGGTAGAGACTGCTTCCTTTTTGGGAGCTGATGGAACTGCTGTGACGACTTTTTCTTCTACAACCTCTTTCGGTGCTTCTGGAAGTGAGAATGGCTCATCTTTAGTCGTTGTAAAAATCGCAATCGGGACCCCTACTTTGGTCAAAGAGCCTTTACTGACGAGGATCTTTCTCAAGAAGCCAGGATCGAGAGCTTCATATTCAAGTGTCGCTTTATCTGTTTGGATGAGACAAAGAAGATCTCCTTCTTTGACATAATCCCCCTCTTTCACCTTCCATTCTTGGATGGTTCCTTCTTCCATAGTAGGAGAGAGTGCAGGCATCGTAACAGTTAAAGGCATAAAACCTCTTCTATGGCTTTCGTGATTCGTTTCTTGTTCGGGATCGTTTCATTTTCTAATTCAGGAGAATAAGGAAGCGGAGTTTCCATCTGGCAAACCCGCTTGAGTGGAGCATCGAGGAAGTCAAAGCAGTGCTCCATGATCTCAAACCCAATCTCAGCACAAATACCACTAAAATAATGCCCTTCTTCTACTAAAACTGCTCTATGGGTCTTTCTCACAGAAGTTGCAATGAGGCCAATATCGAGAGGCTTGATCGAGCGAACATCGATTACTTCAATATCGACTCCTCTCTTCGCCATTTCTTCAGCCACCTCGATGCAAAATAGGAGCATCCGTCCGTAGGAAATCAAGCTGAGGTGCTTTCCTGATCTTACAATATTTGCCTTGCCAATCTCTACTAGATACTCACCTGTTGGTATCTCTTGCTTGATGCCATACATGAGCTCATTTTCTAAGAAGATGACAGGGTTGTTATCTCTGATGGCAGCTTTTAAAAGCCCTTTAGCATCTCTTGCATTACTCGGATAGAGAACATGACATCCTGGGAAGAGTGCATAAATTGCCTCATAAGAGTGGGAATGTTGGCAAGAGACACACTTTGCAGCGCCGTTCGGTCCACGAAACACAATCGGCACAGGGAATAACCCTCCCGACATGTAGTACATTTTAAATGCATTGCTCACGAGCTGATCAAACGCCACAGCTGAGAAATTGAAGCTCATGAATTCAACAACAGGTCGAAGGCCTGCCATAGCAGCTCCCACAGCGATCCCGGCAAATCCATTCTCTGCGATGGGAGTATCGAGAACACGCTCAGATCCCCACTTTTCCCAAAGCCCTTTTGTAACTTTGTATGCCCCATTGTATTCGGCGACTTCTTCTCCTAAAATGAACACACGGTCATCGCGGGTCATCTCTTCATCGAGGGCTTGTCTTAACGCTTCTCTGATTTCGACGATTTGAGTACTCATGGAGCGTATACCCCTTCTTCTAGATCGGTCAGTTTTGGGAACGGGCTATTCGCCGCGAAATCCATAGCATCGAGAACGATATTCTTTTGCTCTTGGTTCATTTTATCGAACCCTTCTTGATTGAGATAGCCTCTTTGCTCTAGCTCTTTAAAAAAGCGAGGGATTGGATCATGCTCCATAATTGCCTCGAGCTCTTCTTTTGATCGGTAGAGGGCCGCATCAGAAACAGAATGTCCGCGGTATCGTTGCGTGACCGATTCAATGAGGATCGGCATACTCTTCTTCTTTGCTTCTTCAAAAGCGGTCTTGAATCCATGGTAGCTCGCAAGAAAATCCATACCATCGAGAGTGTATGATGAGATGCCATAAGCTTTAGCAAGGTTTTCAGCGATGGGGAGCTTTGCAATAGCGCGGTGGATTTGAGTTCCCATCCCGTAGTGGTTATTTTCAATGACGACAATCAGAGGAAGTCCCCAGAGTGCTGCAATATTGAGAGCTTCATGCACAGCTCCTTGAGCTACAGCACCATCTCCCAAAAAGCAGACGGCTACTTCATCTTTGATTTTTCGATATTTGATTGCAAAAGCAAGACCTGCAGCTAGAGGCACATGAGATCCAACGATCCCCTCCCCTCCATACATTCTATCAGAATAGAGGTGCATCGATCCCCCTCTCCCTTTTGCATTCCCAGTGGCTTTCCCATAGAGTTCAGCCATTGCTTCCCTTGGAGTCACTCCGAGGAGAAGGGCGAGAGCATGGCAGCGGTAAGTGGTGATCCAGTGATTTTTCTTCTTCCCCATAGCATGGACTGCGGCAGTTTGAACTGCTTCTTGCCCGATGTAAAGGTGGAGAAAACCCCAGACCAGTTTTTTCTGATAAGACTGCTCAGCTCTGATCTCAAAATTGCGGATGAGGAGCATCTCTTTCAAAACATCTAAGAGCTCAGCCTTAGGAAGATCGAGAAATGCCTGATCACGATTGTGACTAAAAAAGTTAAATTTTACGCAGGGTGCTTTTCTATCCATAAATCAAAATATAGAAAAAAATAGTAATGATTGCAAGCTATACCCCATGTGATTTAGAATATCGTTCATGAAACGCCCTATCTATTACGATACTGAAACGACTGGAGTCAGGCCTGATAAAGACTTCATTATTGAGATCGCCGCCTTTGACCCTATCAAAAATTTGACCTTCTGCGAATTCGTTAATCCTCAAATTCCCATCCCTGCGGAGGTGACTGCCATCACGAACATTACTGATGAGATGGTCAAAGATGCAAAGAGCTTTAAAGAAGTGGGTGAGGCATTCCTAGATTTCTGTAGAGGCGATGTCATCCTTATCGCCCACAATAATGACAGCTTTGATAAGTTCTTCATCGAAAATGAATGTAATCGACATGGCATTCCTCTTCCTAAATTGACCTACGTCGATTCTCTCAAATGGGCAAGGCGCTATAGACCAGACCTTCCTAAACACAACCTCCAGTACCTTAGAGAAATGTTTCAAATTCCTAAAAATCAGGCACATAGAGCATTAGACGACGTATGTGTTCTCCATCAGATCTTTTCCAAAATGATCGACGATCTCTCTATTGATGAGGTCTATGACCTTCTCTATTCGACAAAACCTGACGTCCTCCAAATGCCTTTTGGAAAACACCGCGGTGAGCCCCTCGCGAAAGTCCCGAAGCACTACCTATCTTGGCTTGCCAAGTCAGGCGCTTTTGATAAGCCTGAAAATGCAGAGCTCAAAGAAAATCTCCTCTCTCTAGGGTTGATTCAGTAACTATCTTATTTACAAACTGTTGCAAATCCCTACCCAGACCTGTGGTAATTTCATCAGCAGGAGGTAATTATGGTAAAAAAAGATATTCGATGGAAAACAGGTTCTTCCATTACTTGTATTAAAAAAGGTGCAACCCCAACAATGTATACTGTCACCGGGGAAAAAGTAATCAATGGCCAATTAGTTGAGGGTAGTTTTACTGAAATGAGATGTATGGATCCCACTTCTTCTCTTTACAGCGAAATATGTGGTTATACACCATGCTCGCCAGCTGATTGTTCATTTGGTAAAGGGAACCCATCTTGTAGTTTTCTTTGTGAAGATGTATCAGGAGCTCCTGTTAATAAGAACTCCTGTGAAGAATGCATCAGCTATGGCTACATTTGGACCGTATTCTGCACCAAAACCTCTAACTAACCGTCTTTAACCCAACTGCATTCAAAAGTTGGGTTTATACCCTCTTGATTTTTAATAATCTCCATTTTAGAATTTCTAGCCATTATGTCTATTTCTCATGTAACTCACCCCCCCATGATTTCTTATGAAGAAATCTCACAGCCCTCTTTTCAAGGATTTAGGGATGCAGTTCACTCACTTTTTGCCTTTCAATCAAGAGATGGGATTCCAGACCAACTTCATAATAGGAACCGTTATTTTAAATTAGAAGGTGTCTGCACTTTCCAAAGACTCAACCCTTACTACCCTTTCGATAGCACGACTGACATCTCCTATGAAACTCAGCTTGCGAGTTGTTTATTAGAACTCGACCGACATTATCCATTGGGCTTTTCAAAAGATTGGGATGACTACTGCCTATCTCAGTATACAACGGCACTAGCTCATAGAGAGGGAATAGTACAAGAGCTTTCTGGAGACTATAATCCCTCTTTATCAAGCCTTTTGGTCTTGATCCGAATCGCTGAATACTATGAAACAGTAAGGTCAAAACCTGATCTATCGATCCCCTTCCGCCTAGCTTTAGAACGCTGCATGAACGCAGTGATTTGCTATCCAGATGATGAAACTCTAGGGAATATGCTCAACACCTTTGTTCCTCAGCTGCTGCTCGAAGCTAAGATATTCTCAAGAGGATTCATCGACCTAAATTTCTCACGTCGTCTTCACAACTACGAATATCATGGGATAACGCAATCACAAAAAACTGCGCAAAAGCTCCACTCCTCATTAGTAAGAACCAATTTTTTCCAGTTCCGAAGAGAAGCTTTTAATCCCATCGATTTTTCCTGCAAAGGGAATCTATTTTGTAATAGAGAGGATTTTCATTATCAAAAAAACTTAGCGGTTTTTTTCTCCTACTTGGCTCCGTTTATTGCAGAATCGATACCAATAGAGGTTAGCGTAGCCTTTGATCAATTTGGAACACATCTACTAGAAAAGTTTAAAACTAGAAGTGTAACCTACAAAGAGATTTTCAATATTTCTCGAAAAGAGACCACTACTCTCATGGTGGCGACAAGACTCATTCAACATTTTACAAATCCCTATTATCCATTTGGCGAGTCTTTTATGAGTTATATAGGACATGCAACTCAGGAGAACTTTGAGAGAGAGTATAAAGATGCCCTAACTCTTCTTTGCCACTTTTATATCACTAATACATACCATGCTCTAAGAAAGTATAGCGAGATCACCGGCAGCATCGTTTGATGGAGCTTTGATTGTTGCTGGCATCATGTGTTTCGCTCTGAAATGGACATCCCACATCATCTTGAATGGTGGACAGGTTTGGTAAAGCTCCTCTTTCGTCCCTTCAGCAATTTTGATTCCCCCTTCCATGAAGATGATTTTATCCACATGCTCGATGGTGGAAAGACGATGAGCTACAATGATTTGGGTAATCTCCCCATGAAGGCTTTCAATCGCATCTTTGATTTTGCTTTCGCTAATCGAATCGAGAGAAGAGGTCGCTTCATCGAGGATGAGGATAGGAGCTTCTTTAGCAAGTGCTCTTGCAATAGCCATCCGTTGTTGCTCTCCCCCTGAAAAATTCTTACCGAGTTCTGCTAAAACCGTATCGTACTGATCCTTAAGATTTTCGATAAACTCATCAGCGTGTGCTTTTTTTGCAGCGATCTTGATTTTCTCGAGTGAGAGATCTCTTCCATAAGCAATGTTCTCTCTGATGCTGTCACAAAAGAGAAAAGGCTTTTGCGAGACGTAGGCAATGTGTCTTCTGATCGATTCTTGTGTATAGTCTGAAAGAGGGCGTCCATCAATTTTAATCGCCCCTTGATCGACATCGTATAGTCTTGGGATGAGCTGCAAGATGGTCGATTTTCCTGATCCTGTAGCACCGATGATCGCGACACTTTCCCCTTTTTTCACTTGAAAGCTTACATCTCTTAGCACCCATTCATCTTCATAGCGAAACCAGACCCGATCAAACTCGATTACCCCTTCAAAAGAGGTGAGCTCAACAGCTCCTGGGGCATCTTGAATGTTAGATTGTATATTGAGCACTTCAAAAAGGCGCTCTGCCGCGACGACCCCTTTCTGCACATTGCCATTCTCGTCAGCAAACTTTCGAATCGGCTCGTAAAAAATGTGGAGAAGTCCGCAGTAAACGATGAGCTCAGCGAGACTCATCTTAAGATAATAAAGACCAAAAAAGAGGATGGAGATCAAACAGGCGGTTGTCACAAAGTGGAGAGTGGGCCTCGTCAAAAGGTCATACTTATTCGTCTTTCTTTCGAGCCTCTCCATCTGGTCATTCTGCTCTTTATACTTTTGGAACGTAAAGCGCTCCATGGAAAAGATCTTGACTGTTTGAATCCCTGCGAGAAAATCGATCAACACGGAAGAGAACTTTTCTTGGTTCTTCTGGAGTTGTCTTGTGATTCTTTTGACCCGCTGCGTAATGATTTGGATCGGTAAAATGATGAGTGGGACCCCGATGAAAATAACGAGGGAGAGCTGCCAAGAAAAATAGAAGCAGCAACCTAAAGTCGTGAGGATAATGAATGGGGTATGAAGGTAGTTCGTGATCCAAGAGTTCACGGAGAGGGCAATCTGGTTTGCATCCCCTACGACTCTTGAAGAGAGACTTCCTATGTTGTACTTTTGGAAAAAGCTCATTGGAAGCATCTGGATATGTTCGAAGTATTGCTGTCTTAAGTCTCTACTAATCTTTGTTGCAAGCGTTCTTGTGGTGTATCTAGAGAAAAAGAGACAAACTGATTTCAGTCCTGAGACAACAAGAAGCATCGTCATGATCACTGAAAAACGTTCAAGATCAAGGTGGAGCGTCTCGCGGATTGTATGTAAAAATTGCGCGATGGGATTGGTCCCTTTCTGGGTCAATTCGCCGATGTTGACAACAACACCGAGCGCGAACATCTCCATCTGGTCAGCCAAAGTCAGTGCAAAGAGCGCACAAAACGTAAGGACTAACCAGGAAAAGTTATCCTTTGTTTTGAGTGCCGCTTTTAGAAGAACTCTCATATACCCGCGAGTATAGCTTCTTCAGTAATTTCTTCTCGAGAAAATTGGCCCATTTTGCGAAATTTTTGGTAGCGCATTTCGATGAGCTCTTCAGAAGAATAATCTTTCAGTTTTTCCTCTTGCTCTACCACAAATTGCTTCACCCGCTCATACATCAAATTGAGATCATTATGAGCACCTCCGAGAGGCTCTTTAATGACATGATCGACGATTCCCCTTTCAAGAAGCTCTTCCGCATGAATCTTCAGCATCTCTGCAGCTTTAGCATTCATCTTTGTATCTTTCCAAAGAATCGAGGCGCACCCTTCAGGAGAAATGACGGAGTAGTAGCTGTGTTCGAGCATAGCAATTACATCACCAATACCCACACCTAAAGCACCACCAGAGCAGCCTTCTCCAATCAATAATACGATCACAGGAACTTCTAACGCTGCCATTTCCAACAGATTCGTAGCGATTGCTGATCCTTGTCCTCTCTCTTCAGCTGCAAGGCCAGGATAAGCTCCTGGAGTGTCAATGAGCGATAAGACTGGGAGTTGAAACTTCTCTGCAAGCTTCATTAAACGGAGCGCTTTTCTATACCCTTCAGGATGAGGCATTCCAAAGTTTCTCTTTAAACGACTCTCCGTATCGAATCCCTTTTCTTGGGCGATGACGACAAACTTTTTTCCACCAATCTTGGCAAAACCACCAATGATGGCAGGATCATCTCTATAGAGACGATCTCCAAACACTTCAGTAAACTCTTCACAGATTGCAGAGACGTATCCAACAGAGCGAGGTCTTCTTGGATCTCGGCAGATCATGACCCGCTGCCACGGAGTGAGATTTTGATAGATTTTCTCTTTCAATTCAGCGAGCTTTTGCTCTAGCTTTGCTACTTCCTCTTGGGCATCAGGCTCTTTTCTCAAATTAGCGATTGCCTGCTCACATTCGTGAATGGGTTTCTCATGATCCAACATAGTTAGCCTCTTTGCTCATCGGGAGTTTTACCCCTTTCATATCTTTCACAATCTCAACGACTGTCGGTTTTGTAATGACGATAGAGAAGATCTCTTCCATATCTTCCTTCTTCAGGCGAAGACATCCATCACTGTTGTATCCACCCACTCCAGAAGCCTCTTCGATCAATTCTCCTGTCGCCTCATCGACTGTACAAGGAACTCCGTGAATTCCATAGCCTTTAGCTCCATCGGAACACTCTCCAATCTCTTCTGCAAACGGAAGCCATCTCGTTCCAAAAATACGAATCATTTCTGTCTTTTGATTTTGGTAATAGCCTTGCACTCCAGGGCGGTAAACCGCGACTTTACTACCGAGTAAATATTTGCCAACGGGAGTCAAACTTCCCGATGGAGAATCTTCTTTCTTTCTCCCTACTCCAATGAGGTAAGTCTTTAACAACCCTCTCTCATCGAGATCTTTGTCTAAGTAGTAAAAATGCATCTGGCGGGTTGAGAGATCGACGAGTAGATAAAACTCAAAATTTTTGTCCTGACGAAAGACGTTGAACTTGTCCCCAGGGGAGACTTTTTGCGTCATATAGTCTGCTTTTCCGTTCAAACTTCTTGCGATGAAGTGACGCGATGTTCCGTAGTGAGAAGCATAATCAGCAATCCAAGCGGGGCGCCCTTTGAGCCAAGGGACTCGACTAGTATAAGTCACGGTTTCCACGATAGGGAGCTTATCAGAGCCTTTAGCAAAGAGGTTGCGAACCCTGTCAATATTTGAAACAGGCCTTACCTCTTCTTTGACGAGGACCTTTTTCTCTTCAACAGGAGCTGGACGGCTTACAGGGGTTGGAACTGGTGCTGGAGGCGCTACAGGAGGGGCCTTGATGGCGACAGGAGGAGGAGAAGGGAGTGGAATCGGCTCCACCTTGGCCACCTCAATGCGAGACACCTCGCTTTGTGGTGCAATGAATACAACTTCTGACTCCTGCTTCTTTTTCAGCATCGCTACCATAGCAATGGCACTAAAGAGGATCAAACTAGCTATAAAAAATACTCGGGATACGGACACGGAAAAACCCCAACTTTTAGACTCGATTCAGCATAGAATATCGCTTTTTATTAAATCAAGAACTTTTTTCTTAAATTAATTAACAACGATCATTTAATTATCCATTCATAAATTTGATTATGTAATGGAATAGTATGTGCAACTAAAAAGTCAGCTCCCCAGAAATGATTCATTCCAGCTAATGGTATTACTTCTTGTTCTGTAGAAAATTGCGGTTCAATTAAAAGTTTTTCTTCACCTGAAGAAAAATAAATCGCCTCTTTTTGTCCCACATAGCGATCTAATGAACTCGAACAAAGTTTTACTTGAGAGCCAATTTCAGCAGATTTTGCTGAAACAAAGAAGACAAATGCAAAAGGATTTTTTTGATTGAGGTGCTCTGTTTGAATCTGGAGCCTGAGCGCATCTTTTCCTTGAATTAAGGTCGCTTTCAACCAAAGCCTCCCCTCTTCTGGAACATAGACCGCTTTAGTCCAACCCTGAAAGAAAAACCCTTCCTCACCCATTTCAAATAAAAGATCCTTACTCGCCCCCTCTAAAGGGTTATAATTTCTTTCAATCCCATAATATCTGATTTCGCCGAGAGGAAAAAAATGGGGTCCAAAAGAGACGATCTGGGTCTTTTTCTTCGCAAAAGAGCCGAGACCTGTGTGATGACCTAAAACGGAGACACCCCAAGAATAGGCATTATTTTGAAATACAGCAGCCCCTAGATCTTCAAAATAGTGAGGACTTGGGTTCAACACCGCCCCTTCTCCCCTCTTCGCCTCTAGATATTCAGCGATAAAGTAAGTAAGTGGGTCGACCCGCTCCAAAAGCTCCATAGAGAGCTCTTCAATTTGGGTGTAGAGCCCTTCTGTTAATGAGGACTCTCCCAAAAGAGCTTGGAATAGAAGATAGTTCCATATGTAGAGGTCAGCTCTACTAAAAAGGTCTTCTTTCATCCAAGGTGATGTAAGGGAAATTCCCTCTTCTGTTACAAAGTTTTTCTGCCACTCAGCAATACCGAGCGCTACCTCTTTCCCTTTTTCATCCCCTGATTCTAAAAAGATCATCCAGGAAAAAAGGGCGATCCTCAAATATTCATAGGGAGAGGGAAGAGATACTGCTGCCATAAAAGGATCTTCTTCGACTAAAGGGAGCTTCGATGGAAGTGTTGCAATGGAAAACTCTTCTTCAGGTGTTTCCTTGAGTAAAAGTAGAGCCAGGTGAACCAATGTTTTTGTGTATGTTTTTTCTACCCCTTTTAAAACCTTGATGTGGCGGAGCACTTTGACGTAGAGGGGATCTTCTTTTGAGAAAAACTGTGGAACGACAAAGCTTAATAGCAGTAACCGATCTAACGATGGAGTCTCTTCGAAGAAGCCCTCCAACAGTGAGCGGATTTTATCCTGGGGAACTACTTCTTTGAACAGCCAATTGATCACATGATCTTCGGGAAGCAGTCCTAACAGGTTTTCCTTGAAAAATTGTCCATACATGAACTTATCCCACCCTGAATCTTTGGAAAAGAAAAGCTCAAACATAACGTTTGAGCTTTTAAACAACAAACTAAAAACGGATTAGCTATATAGCTTATCGCTTGCGTGAGTAACTCTTTGTTTTGCGGAAGAAGAAGCAAGACCTTCAATGATTTGTTTCATCTTTTTACCTGAAGTAAACTTCACCGCATGTCTTTGTGGAATGACGATAGCGATGTGGGCATTCTTTGGGTTACGTCCAATTTTTTGCTTTCTCATAACCACTTCGAATACACCGAAATCGCGAAATTCTAAACGATCTCCTGCAGCGAGTGAATCGATGATAGAATCGAGAAAGTGCTGCAGAATCTCTCTGACTTCGTTAGGATGTTTGTTTGTTTTAGAAGCAATCTGTGTGATTAGTTGCTTTTTCGTTCTGGTTGCCATAAAAATCAACTCCTTTTTGTTATGTCTATTAACCACATTTTTGTATCTTGTTGATTTTGAGACAAGTTCTTTTTATAATTTTTTTTCACACGTGAAAGAAACTCAATCTGGATCAGCCTTCCAGAAGGAACACAACCAACTTTTTTTTCTTTCCCGATGCGATAATCAACTTATTTCCTTGAAGAATGTCTTCTCCCTTAACCCTCTTTTGCTCATCAATCACCTTCTCTCCGTTCAAATAAGCACCCTGGTTTTTGACAAGCCTTTTGGCTTCACCTTTTGAAGGAACAAGTCCACTTGCAGCAAATAGATCGATGAGAAGTTGACCTTCAACGATACTTTTCTTCATCTCTACGTGTGGCAAATCATCTAACACTTCTTCTAACAAATCGGGATTGAAAGTTGTGGCAGCTTCTGTCGCTTTGAGCGCTTTTTCCACCCCTTCCATTCCATGAACAATCAGAGTCACCTCTTTTGCAAGTCTTCTCTGAAGCGTGTTTGGCTCATAAGAAGGGAGCTTCATAGACGCTTCTAACTGATGGATCTCATCGAGATCGACAAAGGTAAGAACCTTCAACAAATGGACAACATCCTGATCTGGGACTCTCAATAGATATTGGTAAAATTGGTAAGGAGAACAAAGCTCGCTAGAGAGCCATACAGCCCCCTCTTCGCTCTTTCCAAACTTCTTTCCATCACTTCTTGTCAAAAGTGGCGATGTCAATCCATAGAGTTCGACACCATCTGTCTTTCTCCCATATTCTGCACCTGCGGTAATATTTCCCCACTGATCACTTCCACCAATCTGAAGCTTCACCTGGTGAGCTCGGTGGAGATGGAGAAAGTCATACCCCTGAAGAAGCTGGTAGCTAAACTCTGTAAAGCTCATCCCCTCTTCAGAATTGACCCTCGCTCTAACACTTTCTTTCGCTAGCATCGGACCGAGTCTAAACGATTTTCCCACCTCGCGAAGAAAGGAAAGGACATTCATATGGCTATACCAATCTCCATTATCGACAAAGATCGGCTTCGCATTCGGTGCTGTTCTCGATAAGATCCCTCTCAAGACCTTTTCAATCGATGCCCCGTTGGCTTTTACCTCTTCTCGAGAAAGGATAGGACGCTCCCGATCTCGGCCAGAAGGATCCCCTACAAGCGCTGTTGCACCACCGATCAAAATGACCGGAGTGTGACCTGCTTGGGCTAAGTGGGAAAGCATCATGAAACCGACATAATTTCCAAGGTGTGGAGAAGAAGCGGTCGGATCGATCCCCCAGTAAAAATGCATGGGTGTTTCTAAAAGTCTCTCGAGCTTTGGATCAGTGATCTGATCGACAAATCCTCGATTTTTTATACGATTCAGTAATGTCATGTGTCTTGTCGGAGCCGGAGTGCAAGCGTTTCAATCTTTCTGCTCACATCTGCAGCATTTTTGTTTTCATCAAAAAGGGAAATATTTTTAGAACGGAGAACAACACGCCCTGGCGCATGCCTTGCAATCCATCGATGGATCTCCATCGACTTCTTCTCCAGCGCTTTCGAATTGATCTTACTCTCAACAGCTTCTAACTGCTTAAGCAGCTTTGCTCTAGCTTTTTTTGTCTTGATGCTTTCAGGGGCAATTCCCTCGCTATTTGACCGATTCTTCAAGCTGTCCCTCCTCATTTTCTAGCCCACTAGCATAATGGGATACATTTTTTTACGTAAACAAAATATACTAAGAGTGATTCAAAATTTGAGATTTTCTCTATGTTTATCACTTTAATCTGGCAGCCATCTTGTGAAAATAACTGATAATAAGTTGGTTAAAATACTCTTTGTCATGAAATGGTTCATGTCACAATATGGATGGTATGGATCAGAATCAATTAAAACAACTTGCTGCTATTAAGGCACTAGACTTTGTCACCAATCAGATGAGGATCGGAATTGGGACGGGGTCTACCACGGAGTTCTTTATTGAAGCGCTGAAGGAGAGGGTGAAAGAGAAGGGGTGGACCCTTCAGGCAGCCTTCTCTTCAGAGAAATCAAAGAAGCTTTGCCTATCCCCTGGAATCCTTCCTATTGATGATGGATTAGAGGGAGCTCTCGACCTCTATGTCGATGGGGCTGATGAGATTGATGATGCCTTTTCGATGATCAAAGGGGGCGGTAAAGCCCTTTTAAGAGAAAAGATGGTCGCAACGGCAAGTGGGAAAAACATGGTGGTGATTGTGGATGAATCAAAGCTTTCAAAAAAGCTCGGACGCCACTCCCTGCCTGTGGAAATCATCCGATTTGGATATAAGAGCACGATTGCAAGGATTGAATCTCTCGGCTATCAAGGCACTTTGAGGCAAAATCAAGAACAGCAATTCGATCTCACAGACAATGGGAACTACATCTTCGATATTTCTTTTGAAAAACCGATCGAAGATCCGAAGTCCCTTCATAGGTCCCTCAAAGGACTCTTAGGTGTTGTAGAAACCGGCCTTTTTTTCGACTTAGCAAAGAAGGTCATTGTTGGCTGTAAAGATGGATCGGTGAAGATTTATGGATGAGGAAATAGAACTTGTAACGTTCAACAAGGTGATGCGCTCTGATCACTACACAGTATTTTTAATTGGAACAAACGAAAAGCACTTTCCGATTTATACAGAGCCAAAGGTGGGGGAAAATCTTCAGGCCTTCCTCTCTCACGAAGCGAAACCGAGACCCCAGACGCACGATCTCATTGCCTCGATCTTCCAAGGGCTCGATATCAAGCCCCTTCACGTCCTTTTTCACGATATGCAAGAGAATATCTACTTTGCACGCCTCTTCATCGAGCAATCGATGGGAGATCAAAAACAAATCCTCGATATTGATACACGCCCAAGCGACGCTCTTAGCCTCGCCCTCATGTATAATATCCCGATCTTTTGCACAAAAGAGCTCTTAAAAAGAGCCCCTCACGTCGACTTTTAGTAGTGAATGTGAAATTTATTTTTGGCTAGATCTGATAAGGCCTGTATACACGCTTCAGCATCATCACCCTCTGCTTCCATGCGAATCTTCGCACCTCTGGCCGCTGCTAACATGAGAATCCCTAGGAGGGATTTTGCGTTAACGCTGAGCTCTTGGTAGTGGAGTGTAATATTTGATTTGAAGCTAGAAGCACACTTGACCAGCTCGGTCGCTGGACGAGTGTGCAGACCTTTCTCATTAAGGACCACAAAGCTATCTTTTACCCGCTTTTTCTGCATCATAGTAAGGATAGTTCATACTCCGCTTGTTATTTTTCAGCAAGCTCTTTTTTCAAGAGATTGAGCTGATATTGGAAGTGCCGGATGAGGGATTTCACCGCATCTGGCTTCTCCATATCGACACCCGCAATCCTTAAAAGATCGATTGGGTACTGGCTGCTCCCAGAGGAGAGAAACTGGATGTAATCCTTTCTCGCCTTCTCCCCCTCTTTCCCCACTCTCTCCACTAGAGCATGAGCCGCACTCATCCCTGTTGCATACTGATATACGTAGAAATTATAGTAAAAGTGTGGGATGCGGAGAAACTCAGCATCGAGCTCTTCATCCAAGGTAAAGTCCGCACCGAAATAACGAACATTTAGATCTCTATAGAGACTTTTGAGAAGCTGCGGTGTGAGCGGGGTGTCTGCTTCAGCGAGCTCATGAATTTTGAGCTCAAACTCAGCAAACATCGTCTGCCGAAAAAGAGTCGCTCTAATGTCTTCAATATTTTGGCAGAGGAGATAGATCCTCTCTTTTTTCGATTTTGCCTTCTTCATTAAGCTCTGGAAGACGAGCTCTTCGTTGAAGGTGGATGCTACTTCAGCAACAAAGATCGGATATTTTGCGTAGTGATAAGGCTGCCCTTGATTACTGAGGAAGGTATGCATGCTGTGTCCTCCCTCATGAGCGAGGGTTTTCACATCTCGAAGAGTCCCTGTGTAGTTGAGCAAAATGAAAGGATAGCTATCAAAGCAGCCGCTAGAATAGGCGCCCGATCTCTTCCCTGAGTTTTCAAAGACATCGACCCAGCGCTCCTCTGCAAGCCCTCTCTGAAGAACAGCTTTGTAATCATCTCCCAAAAGATCCATAGAGGAGAGGACGATATCGACCGACTCATCGTATGAAAACTTCATGTCGACATCTTCTACTAATGGAACGTAGAGATCGTAGAAATGGATCGTATCGAGCCCAAGAAGCTCTTTTCTGAATTTCACATACTCATGAAGAACAGGAAGATTTGCGTTCACCTCCTTGATCAGTGAATCGTAGACCTTGCGGTTGATCTGATGAGGTTGAAGAGCTGCCTGGAGGCAAGAATCATACCCTCTCGCCTTTTTAGAGAAAATATGGGCCTGCACCATCCCATTTAAAGCCTCTGTTAACGTATTTTCATGCGCCTTATAGTGATTCAGAACCGTTTTAAATGCATTTCGTCTGAGTTCACGATCTGGCGACTGTAGATAGAGAGAGTAAGTGCCATGAGTAAGGAGGAGCTCCTCCCCTTTTGAATCCTTTACTGTTCCAAACTTGATATCTGTATTATTGAGAGCGCTAAATACGCTGTAAGGGACACCTGCCATCTTCATGGAAAGGGACACTAACTTCTCTTGATCTGCTGTTAAAATATACTTCTTTTGATCGAGAAGAGTTTTCAATAGAGTCTGATACTCTTTCAATTCACTCGCCTTGAGGTAGCGCTGGAGCGTTTCATCGCTCAAAGCAAGGATTTCAGGGTTCATCCAAGAAGATGCTTGATCGAGCGTCTGGTAGAGAGAAAGAGCTTTCGAGTACATCCCTTTATGAGTATCGTGAGCTGTATCTTCATCATGTCTTAGGTGTGCATAGACGTAGAGGCGATCGAGTGATCTCCAGTATGCGTTGACGACGTCAAAAGCTTGTTTTAATTCTTCTGGCCCCTCTCCAAGTTTTCCTTGAAATTTTTTGACATCAAGCCACCCATCATTCCCTTTTTTCAATAAAGATTGATATTCATCATCCCAATCTGCTGCACTCGCATAAATACTTTCTACGTTCCATTTGGAATGGTCAGGAATTTCCGATCTTGTTTTTACAGCCATAAGCGCTCCTTGATTGAACATGGTAGAGGTGATAGATAGATACATCCACATTTTTTTCATATTAGATCCTTCAAGAAAAAAATTTAGCAGACCAGACGATCATTTGCTAATTTCTATTGCAAAAAAAAGTCAATTTTGGCTATTCTAACAGTAGAACAATTTATGTGTATTCAAAAAAGGAGTTCGCTTATGACAACAAAAACAAAATCGAAACTTAACCCTCTCGCCGATCGAGTTCTTGCTAAACGGGTAGAAGCACAAGAAAGAACATCTGGTGGCATCATCATCCCAGATACAGCTAAAGATAAAAGTCAAAAAATGGAAATCATTGCTGTAGGACCTGGCGCAAAAGATACAAAGACAGGATCCATCATCCCTATGTCTGTCAAGATTGGCGATAAAGTCATCGCAGACAAATACGCAGGCACTGACATCTCTTTAGATGGCGAAGATTACATCATCCTCAAAGAATCAGATATCTTAGCGATTGTAGAATAAAAATTAAATAATAGGAGAAATCGTTATGGCAAAGAAAACTGTCACCACGAGCGATGAAGCACGTGCAAAAATCCTTAAAGGGGTTAACACGCTAGCTGATGCAGTTAAAGTCACTCTCGGTCCGAAAGGAAGAAACGTCATTTTAGACAAATCTTTTGGAAGCCCACTCATCACAAAAGATGGTGTGAGCGTTGCAAAAGAGATCGAACTCAAAGACCCTGTTGAAAACATGGGCGCTCAGCTCGTTAAAGAAGTAGCGAGCAAAACTAACGATGTCGCTGGAGATGGAACCACAACAGCTACTGTTCTCGCTCAAGCGATCTATGTAAACGGCCAAAGACTTGTTGTATCAGGCGCAAACCCTGTTCAACTCAAGCGTGGAATCGATAAAGCAGTTGTGGCTGCTGTTGAAGGACTCAAGAAGAACAGCAAGAAAGTCAACAGCAACAAAGAAATCGCTCAAGTAGGAACCATTTCTGCGAACAACGATCCAGCCATCGGTGAACTCATCGCTAAAGGAATGGATAAAGTCGGCAAGGAAGGGGTGATCACTGTTGAAGAAGGGAAAACAATGTCTAACGAGCTCGAGTGCGTCATGGGAATGAGCCTTGATCGTGGATACATTTCTCAGTACTTCATCACAGATGCAGATAAGCAACAAGCAGAATTTGAAGATGCTTATGTCCTCATCTACGACAAAAAAATCTCTGCAATGAAAGAGTTTCTCCCAGTCCTACAGGCAGCTGTTGAGTCAGGAAGACCACTTCTCGTAATCGCAGAAGATGTTGAAGGGGAAGCCCTTGCTACATTGATCGTCAATAGACTTCGCGCTAACCTAAAAGTAGTCTGTATTAAGGCTCCTGGCTTTGGAGATCGCCGCAAAGAGATGCTCCAAGATATCGCGATCTTAACAGGTGCTGAAGTGATCAGTGAAGAGCTTGGAATGAAGCTTGAAAAAGCGACACTGAACCAGCTCGGAAGAGCGAAAAAGGTCCTCGTCAAGAAAGATGAAACTATGGTCATCGATGGCGCAGGGAAACCAGAAGCAATCAACTCACGCGCAGAGCAAATCCGTCGCCAAATCAAAGAATCTACTTCTGATTACGACAGAGAAAAACTCCAAGAGCGTCTTGCAAAACTTACTGGTGGAGTCGCTGTTATCCGTGTCGGTGCTGCGACAGAAACTGAACTTAAAGAAATTAAAGATCGCGTAGATGACGCTGTTCATGCGACAAAAGCGGCTGTTGAAGAAGGGATCGTCCCTGGTGGCGGTGTTGCCCTCTTGCGCTGCGTTTCTGACGTAGAAGCTCTCATCCAAGCAACAGAAGATGCTGACCTTAAAGCAGGGATGACGATCGTTCGCGACGCTCTCTCTTCTCCAATGCGTCAGATCGTGATGAATGCTGGAAAAGAAGCATCCGTCGTGATTCGCGAAGTACTCAGCAAATCCTATAACTTTGGATATAACGCATTGACAGACACTTTCGAAGATCTCGTTGCCGCTGGCGTAATTGACCCAACAAAAGTGGTCCGTTCTGCCCTCGAAAACGCAGCTTCTATTGCAGGTCTCCTTCTCACAACAGAAGCGACCATCACAGAAGTCCCATCTGAGAAAAAGTCTGAAGCTGCAATGCCAGCTGATATGTACTAATCAGAGATTCGATTAAGGCGCTTTTGCAAAAAAGCGCCTTATCATTCAGTCACTTAGAGACTGCTGCTCTATTTTCAGTTTATTTCTATTCCCCCCTTCCCCTATACAATGAGTAATATGAAAAGACTCCTTGTTATACTAGGCATTGCCTCCCTTATTTTAGTTGCGACCCTTGCGATCACTATCTGGCAGCTCGGCCCCATTACTGAAAAGATCCTTTCCCATAAATTGGGGGTCTTGGTCACGATAGAGAACATCTCCTATGAAAAAGACCTCATTGTGATCGACAATATCGTCATTGGGAACCCTCCAGGCTCAAAGCTTCCATATGCCATGAAAATCAAACACATAGGCATTAAAGCCCCTTTTGACCACTACTTCCGAAAGACGATCGTTTTTGAGGAGTTCCTCTTTTTAGACGTCGACATGAACATTGAGTTTTATGACGCAAAGCACTCTCGTGGAAACTGGAATTCGATTATAGAGCGCCTCCAGAGTGAAGAATCTGATCAAACAGATACGGGATCAAGCCGAAATGCAATCATTAATGAACTGGTACTTAAAAACTTAAATTTTCAACTTCTACTACCTGGATCTGATAAACCCACAAAATTAGCTCCCCTCAAATCCTTAAAATTTGAAGATGTCCAGACAGAAAATGGTGATCTAACAGGAAGAGTCGCTGAAGCGATCCTCAACCACGTCGTCCAAGCAGTCTTTTGGAAGTATGCCATCCAATCGACCCTAGAATTTCCTTTCCAAGTCTCAGATACCGCTTTTGAGACAGTATTTAACTCCTTTAAGGGGTTATTTGGAAAATAATATATAAAAATATTTAATGTATTGATAATTTGACATTTAAACCTTGATTTGTATATAATATCACGGTATTATTATTAAATTAGGTGTTTATATGTCATTAGAAGCCACTGGGATAGGCCATTCCCCATCCTCGACGCTACCACCTCCAGTCGAAGAGACTGAAGAGTATTTTTCCTTTGTTGAGGCCTTCGCTTCTGGCGGCTATACATTTGGCTCTCAATCAGATACGTCCGACAAGGTCCGAGTCATTGGGATGTGGATATTAAGCTTCGTCTTCCCCATCTTTCCCCTCATCACCTTTTTTGTCTGTTGGGTCAAAGATCTATCAGATCTATTTACCGTACCAGATCGCCCCGAATTCCAGATCGCCCCTCCATCGAATGAAGAAGCAGAAGCTATGGCCCATTCTGGTGAAGAGATGTTAGGCTCAGATGATGAAGAGGACTCGATAGAAGAGGCTCCCCCATCCAATCAAAAACCTATATTATCGAGAGAGCAAAGCAAAGAACTTCTCCACACTCATGAAGTAGCAGCATCATCTATCATCCCGACCACTTCTTCGAAAGAGGATGATACTACCTCTCGTTCTTCAGATTTTATGCCGATCCAGCCAGAATTCCCCTTATTTGCAACGGCTAATCAGACAACTTCTTTGCATGTAGAGGGTGAAAAGGATAGCCCTTTTGTCATGGTCAGCCCAACTAACATCTCCAATGAGGCTGCCATCATAGATGCTCCTCCTCATATGGAACAAGGAAAAGTCACATCAAGCCCTGAAGTACACTTTCAAGAGCGAATCCCACAAGTGAAACCTTCTTTCACGCCGCCACCTCATAGAGAGACGATTGCAATTCCACCTAAACCTGTAGACAATCGACCACGGCTTAAACCTTGCCATAATATCTTATCTGGTGTTGGCGAGAACTATCAACAGGCAGTGCACACGATGATCCGAACAATGGCTACAGGAGATGGTAGCTCGATTCAAGCACTAAAAGAAAAGCCAATCATTACTTACTTGGATGGGATTTTGCCCACGCAAACTCTCGCCATCATCTTATCTAATCGAGAGTCAATCCAGCACCTTGCTACACTCAAAACTCGTAAAAACGTCTGGATCTTTATTTCAGTGAACCCCTACAAAGAATTTTGCGGTGGTTGGGCAGGAATGGATGTGAAAAGAAAAGCCATGGGAGAGCCGAAATGGCAAGCTGAAATCGCTAAATTTGAAGCTTACTGCAACGTTGAACCTGGCACTTATGCAAGACTCACAACTCAAGAATTCATCGACACAATTATAGCAAATCGAAACGCTTTGCATGAAGTAGTTCAAAGAAGGATCGCCCAGGCGGCAAAATAATTATCATAAAAATAAATAAAGGTTTCATAATATGTTAATCAATCAAGTTGTAACTGGAATCCCTATCGAAATGGGAGTTCCTATCTATCCAGAAGCAGAAGTTATTAAGGAAGAAGGTGTCAAAACTGAAGAAGTAAAGGATAGTAAATTTTCTTATGTAGAAGCTTTTGCCAAAGGTGGATATACATTTGATGAAACCTCTAGCACCCTCGACAAAATGCGCGTAGTAGGGATGTGGATCTTGAGTTTCATCTGCCCACTCTTTCCTGCAATTACATTCTTCGCATTCTGGATCAAAGACACTCTCGTTATGTTGAAACCTGCTGTTGAAGTCGCCCCCCCACCTGCAAATGTCGAAGAAGAAGTTAACCTAGATGATATGGGTGATGAAGAAGAGGAAGAGATTGATTCTTCTGAGCCAGCAGATGGCGAGAAAGAGATCGAAAAAAAGAAACGCTTTTTTGGTTGTTCCCCTGCAAACGGAGATGAAAATTCAGAAGAAGGTATAATAACACGAATCGATCCCACAGTCATGCTGACAACTACCTCTATTGGACAGTCAATCATTGATAGCGAGCTCCCAGCTTCTTTAGAAAAACAAGATGAAACTTTTCCTCCACAAATGGCAGCTGCAAGTTATGTGCCAACGATGACACAAAGTAACCCTAGCGCAAACGATATCATTGTTCAACCTCTATTAGATGAGAGCCGCTCAAGTAACGAGCCAACAATATTGCCACCGCTCCGAGAGCGTCAAGAAGTAGAGCCACAACACGTTGCTATTGCTGCAACTGTAGTTCCAGCTCAATCAAGAAGAGCCCAAGACGTTTTTGATAAAGGGGATCTTCTTGCGACCGTCCGAAAAGGGAAGCACCTGCCAGATATCACTAGAATGATGATGGCCTTTGCGAAAGATTGGGATCCCTCTTGGGTACAAAATCCTGGTCAGCCTGGTGACAAGCTCCGCGTCCTCTCTATGTTTGAAACGCTCGCTGGAATCCTTTCTACAAAAGAAAATATCGGCTACCTGACCGCAGCAGCAAACGGCTTGACTGCAAATCTTATTTTAGATGCCTTGGCTAAACAAATGACAGACGCAAAAAAGGAAATGAGTCCTCAAGAGTGGCAAAGACAGGTCTCTGCCTTCGAAAGATTTACTAGAGTTCCAGTCGGCACATTTGCTCAGCATGGAAATTGTAGAAAACTTCTTGATGCTGTTGTACAAGATCCTTGGAAACTATTCAACGGGATCCAGCAAAGCTTAAAGGCTATTAAAGAAGCAAGAAGCCACGCCTAATAAAAAAATATTGCGAAAAACCTTGGCACTGAAAGAGAATACTTTCAGTGCCTTTTTTTTGGAGGGTTTTTCCATGTTTATTGCAGTTTTTCTTGCTGTTATTCAACAGTCGATCACCCCTTTGATGTCTCAAGTAGAAGAGATAGACTCCCTCCCCCAAAAGCAGTTTGAGAAAAGTCAGTGGGAGGAGATCTCAAAGGCCCTCTCACATAAAGATGAAGCATTCCGGGTCATGACCTATAACATGCTCTTCACCTATTACGACCACAACCTGGCGCCTGAATACCGATGGCCTGCAAGGCTTCCAAGGGTGGTAGAGGTGATTGAAGATGCAAAAGCTGACATCATTGGCTTCCAAGAGCTCGAAAAAGCTCAGCTAGATGCCCTACTTCCGAAGATTGAAAATACATATGCTGTTTTTCAAAACAGCCCTAAGAGAAGCGAAATTGATGGGATTTTCTTTAATAAACACCGATTCTCACTCATTCGAGGAGAGGTTTGGTCTATGTCAAATTCAAAAGACCTTACCATGGCGCTACTCGAAGATCTGAAAACAAAGCAAACGGTCGCTGTATTCAACCTCCATTTTAGTTACTCCAACATCGAAAAAAGGGCTGAAGAGGTCCGCTTTGTCAAAGAAAACATCCTCTCTTTTGCAAAAGGGAATCCCATCTTATTGATGGGAGACTGGAACACCTTCCCCGCTTGGCTAGATGCCTCTTTTCCAGCCTTCGATGGAACATATATAGAAAAGGAAATGGCTAAAACTTCCCTTCAAGATAGCTACCTAGCTGCTACCATCGGTCATATTGGCCCTTATTCTACTTTCACCAATCAGCCGAATAGTCAGAAGGTAGAACCCTTCAAAGGAACCGGAACGCCAGGTGTTATACTCGATCACATCTATGTTTCTAATGAAGTTTCTGTCCTGGTTCATGCGATCAATCCAGCACTTGTAGATGGCTATTTTCCCTCCGATCACATGCCTGTTCTCATCGATTGCTTTATCTCTTCTAAGGAGAAAAAAATTGAAGGGAAATCTCTTGCAAATAATTAGCCAAAGAGAAAAATTGGAATCAATAGCAGTGCATTTTGGACGCAGTCTAAAAAATTGCTAGATAAAACCAAGACAATGGGTCGTTTATGAACATGAAAGATAAGCAAGCTCAAAAGCCAGGTCAATCTAAACCAGCACAACAGACACAAAAACCTGCGCAAAAGCCAAACAAGAAAAAATAGTTGATCTTCGGTCCAAGACATGCCAGAAATGGCATGTCTCTCCTTCGATATGAATCATCATTATCTTCGTGAATTTGTCCCTCTCTTTTTTACACACATCAAGCAATATTCCTTATCGAGCTTGAAAAAAGATCTGATCGCTGGCGTCACCGTGGGTGTTATTGCCCTGCCGCTAGCGATGGCATTTGCCATTGCTTCTGGAGTGACCCCTATTCAAGGATTATATACAGCCATCGTAGCTGGTTTTTTGATCTCTTTTCTTGGGGGTAGTGCTTATCAGGTAGGAGGGCCGACTGGGGCATTTGTCGTCGTGATCTATGGAGTCATGAGCCATGTCGGATATGATGGCCTTGTCGTAGCAACACTTATTGCAGGCTTTTTACTCCTCATCGCTGCCTTCTTCAAGCTTGGACGGTTTATTAAATACACCCCTAAACCCCTCGTTCTTGGCTTCACTAGCGGGATTGCAGTACTGATCTTTTCCTCCCAAATTAAAGACTTTTTTGGCCTAGAAGTTGCAAACCTTCCAGCAGAATTTCTACCGAAGTGGATCGCTCTTTATCAGGCTTTCCCCACATTCCATATGACAACTCTCATCCTCTCGAGCTCTACGATTGGACTCATCTTCTTGATCAAGAAATATGTCCCTAAACTTCCTTGGGGAATTACCTCTATTGCCATCGTAACATTTATTTCTTTCTGGCTAGAGCTCCCTGTGGAAACGATCTTGACCCGCTTTGGAGAACTTCCAAGAACCCTCCCCTCTTTCCAGTTTCCCTCTATCCACCTCTCCTTAGAAGAATGGAAGGTGATCTTCCCCCACGCCCTTACTATTGCCTTTTTGGCCGGGATCGAATCGCTTCTCTCAGCCATGGTGGCTGACCAGATGACGGGGACAGAGCATCGATCGAATGTGGAGCTCATGGGACAAGGGTTGGCCAATATCGCCTCTGTCCTTTTCGGAGGGATTCCAGCAACGGGAGGGATCGCAAGAACCGCTACGAATGTCAAAACAGGGGCTGTCAGCCCCCTCTCTGGAATGATCCATGCGATCTCTTTAGCTGCCATTCTCATCGTTTGCGCTCCTGTTGTGAACCATGTCCCCTTAGGAGCCCTTGCTGCCACTTTAATGGTGATTGCTTGGAATATGAGTGAAGCCCATCAGTGGAAATCTCTCTTCAAAATCCCCATAAGAGATAGGCTCATCCTCCTCCTAACCTTTTCTATGACGGTTTCTGTAGACCTCATTACAGGAATTACCGCAGGAATAGGGGTAGCCGCTCTATTCTCGATGAAAAAGTCGCTTCAAAATCAACAGGTTAGATAATTTTTGCAAAAATAATGGTATGATATCCTCAACTTAAGGGATAGCATTATGCCAACAAAATCGGAATGTCTTGAAATTTCTCTCATCGCCTATGTGGAGTGTAATAACTCCTGTTTAGCGGAGATCAACAGCTGTATCGACAAATGTAAGACAGGGTGTGAAACAATCAGTGATCCAGACTGTGAAGCAAATTGCAATCCAGGCTGCACCAATACATCGAAGCCTTGTCTCAATTTTTGTATTGAAGCTTACACTATGGGAAGCGTGATCTGCAATACGCTCTAAGAACCAGGGCAAAAAAAAACCCTCTTCTATGAAGAGGGTTTAAATGGTTACATCTTGTTACGATGGTTACCGAAAGATCTCTCTCTATCTCTAGGAGGTCTAGCTTCGCGAGGACGAGCCTCGTTAACAACAAGGAGTCTTCCAGATGGAGACATCGGTTTGTTGTTGTATTCAGCGATAGCACGAGTTGCTTCGTCGCTTGAACTAAATTCTACAAAGGCGAACCCGCGTGATCTGCCTGTCTCTGGATCTTTAACCAAGATACAGCTGACAACTGAAGAATATTTCGAAAATAAAGATTTTAATTCTGTTTCATCTACATTAAACGGCAGGTTGCCTACATAAAGCTTCATATACACTTCTCTTTTAATAATTCCTATAACACAGCTTAGAAGCCAATGTCTTCTAAACTTGGCCTATACTGTAATTTTAAAAGCTGATTATATGCAAGATAAAAAATTGATTGAACGATAACCTGAGACGACAGACGAAGAAGGAGACTCTAAATCAGGAACTAAGCTGACATAATATCCATCCACCTCTTCAATTTCTATACAGTCATCTAGATGCTGTTGGTAGAGCCCCCCACAGAGGCTTTCCCTTCCCCTTCTAATCGCTTCACTAACCTCTTGGGCTACAAAAAAACCACTTTCATGCATTTCGCCGAAAGGATTTTTAGAGTATCCCCCATAGTTAACAAAAAATAATTTAAATCTCTCTTCACTCAGCTCCTCAGTCAAATGAATCGCATATCCGTCAATATGAGTCAATTCAATAAAGGCATCAACATGGACTCTTTCAGGGACTCCCCACCACTTCTTCTGGATGATCTCGTCAGTATCCTCTAAAGAGGAGGCAACGCAAAAAATCACGTCGTGCACTTCAATATTGCTTTGAGGGGCTCTTCCCCCCACATACAGGGCAAATAATTTCATGGGCACAAATTATCACATTGTGATATTTCGAGGTCATGAAAAAATATCTACCTATTTTCTTTCTTCTTGCTGTTGCGTGCAGCAAAAAGGCTCCCCCAGAATTTTCTGGGGTACCCGTTTCTGCAATTAAAGTGGAACCTCAAACCGTTCCCGCAGACTTCGAATTTGTCGCTGTTGTGGAAAGCTCTCATATTGTTGAACTAAGAGCGAGGGTCGAAGGATACCTAGAAGCAATTCTCTATAAAGAGGGAAGCATGGTCGATAAAGACAAGCTCCTCTTTGTTCTCGACCAACGGCAATACATTGACACCTTAAATGAAAAGAAGGGGGAACTTGCGCAGAAAGAAGCCCTCCTCTGGCGCGCTCAGCAATCGAAAAACCGGATGGTACCCCTCTATACACAAAACGCTGTGAGTCAAAAGGATTTCGACGATGCAATCGCGAATGAACTCGCGGCTGTTGCAGATGTCATGACTGCCTCTGCTGCTGTCGAAAAAGCGGAAGTGGAACTCAGCTATACAGAAATTACCGCCCCTGTTGCAGGGATGGTGGGTAAAGCAGTCTTTCGGGAAGGGGCCCTCATCTCCCCTGGCCCCGACAGTCTCCTCGCCTACCTTTATGTCATTGACCCTATATGGGTGAACTTTAGCGTTTCCGATAACGACATCTTAAAAGCTCAAAGGCAGATCTGCGGTCAAAGGCTTATTTTCCCCGCAAATCACGAATTTGAAATAGAGATCATCTTAGCTGATGGAACTGTTATGCCCTATAAAGGGTTCATCGACTTCCTCTCCCCTGCGATTGAACAAAATACAGGAACGATGCTAGTTCGCTCTGTAGTTCCCAATCCAAAAGGGACTCTGAGACCTGGCCTTTTCGTCAAAGCAGTGGTCAAAGGGGCGATCAGACCAGATGCCCTTCTCGTACCACAGCAGGCTGTAATGATGGGACAAAATGGAACCTTTGTCTTTGTCATTGGCAAAGATGGAACAGCAGAAATTCGCCCTGTCCAAACAGGAGATTGGTATTACGATTACTGGATCATCGATTCAGGCCTTGAGCCAGGTGATGTAGTGATTGGCAAAGGGGTGAGCCGAGTCATGAACCATGCGAAAGTGAAAATTGATCAATGGTTGCCCCCACTCCCTCAGATTGAAGAGCGGAAGGTAAAAGCTTGTGAGTAAGTTTTTCATACGACATCCTATTTTTGCAGGTGTGATTTCGATCATCATCACATTAGCCGGGTTTGCCGCGATGCATGCTCTTCCCATCCAGCAATACCCGAATATGACCCCTCCCCTCATCCAGGTGACAGCCACTTATAATGGGGCCAACGCTCAAACGATTGCGGATGATGTTGCCTCTCCTTTAGAGCAGCAGATTCTCGGGGCTGAAGACATGATCTACATGTACTCTCAAAGTTCTTCTTCAGGGATGATGCAGCTGCAATGTTATTTTGATGTGGACAGCAATGCAGACATCGATCAAGTGAACATTCAAAACCTTGTAAGCCAGGCACTTGCTCAACTTCCGAGCTCTGTTCAACAACAAGGGGTCATCGTCAATAAAAGAACCCCGAGCATCCTTTTAGTCGTTGCTATGCAGTCCCCTTCTGGTCGCTACGATCAAGAATTCATCAGTAACTATGCCAACATCGAAGTGGTCAACGCTCTCGAGCTCTTACCAGGAATCAGTAACATCACCGTCATTGGCCAGAGAAACTACTCGATGAGAATTTGGCTAAGACCTGATATCATGGCCCAGCTCGGAATTACTACAAATGATGTCATCAATGCAGTTCAAGAGCAAAACGCAGACTATGGCGTGGGACAAATGGGACAAGCTCCCAATGCTCATCCCGTCGTTCTCACTGTCCCGATGCAGACTAGGGGAAGATTGAGTACCCCTGAAGAATTTGAAAACATCATCATCAGGGCAGAACTTAATGGCGCCTTTGTACTTCTAAAAGATATTGCTACTGTGACTCTTGGCGCTCAAAGTTATACCGTAGATGGTGCCGTAGATGGAGTTCCTACAATTCTTCTCGCCATTTATCAAGAATATGGCGCTAACGCATTGAATGTAGCAAATGCCATCTATAAAGAGATGGAGCACCTCTCTAACAATTTCCCCGAAGGGCTTGTTTACACTGTTCCTTACGACACCACAAAATTCATCCATTTTTCGATTGTAGAAGTGATCAAGACACTCTTTCAGGCAGCTGTTCTTGTGGCGATCGTTGTGTTTGTTTTCCTACAATCCACAAGAGCTACTCTCATCCCTGTTTTAGCGATGATTGTCTCCATTTCTGGAGGATTTGTAGGAATGTACCTCCTCGGCTTTTCGATCAACACCCTCACTCTCTTCGGAATGGTTCTCGCTGTCGGTATTGTGGTCGATGATGCGATTGTCGTTGTGGAAAACGTTGAGAGAAATCTCAGAAAAGGGAATCTATCTCCTGAAGATGCAGCCATTAAAGCGATGGAAGAGGTTACAGGACCGATCATTGCGATCGTATTTGTCCTCTGCGCTGTATTTGTCCCAATTGCCTTCTTAGGTGGGATCGCGGGAGCTTTATACAAACAGTTTGCGATGACGATTGCCATTTCTGTCGTCTTCTCAGGAATTGTCGCCCTTACTTTAAGTCCTGCACTAGCAGCTCTTCTCTTGAAACCTACTGAAAAAGAGCACAAACTAGCGACATACTTCAATCAAGCGCTCACCTATCTCACAGAAAAATACTTAGTCGTCGCCACTTGGCTTATGAACCGAAAGATCATCAGTCTCTCTTTCTTTGCTGCTGCCCTTATCCTTGTTGGCTACTTCTTTAAGACCACTCCTACAAGTTTAGTCCCCAATGAAGATCAAGGATATGTGATTGCTTTTGCGCAATTGACTGATGGAGCAAGCTTAGACCGGACAAATGCTGTAGGGGATATGCTGAGTGAACTTGCCCTCAAAAACCCCGCTGTAGAGCGTGTCGTAGAGCTCACTGGCTTTAACTTGATCACTGCGATTGACATCACAAACATCGCAACTTACTTCATCATGCTAAAAGATTGGGATGTGAGAAAGGAGGCAAACCTTCAAGCTCCAGCTGTGATCCGTCAGCTCAATCAAGAGATGCTTTCCATTCAAGATGCCACTATATTCGTCGTAAACCCTCCAGCGATTCAAGGTCTAGGAACAGTGGGTGGATTTGAGTTTTGGATCGAAAATATGGGAGATGGTGGCGATGAGGCGCTAGAAGCTGTACTAGAAGCTTTTATGGAAAAAGCAAAAGAATATCCAGCAGTCGCTCACCTCCATTCAAACGCTCAGTTCAATAATCTCCAATTCAATATCGATCTCGATCGCTTTAAGACCAAAGCGTTAGGACTTTCTGTAGGAGAGGTTTATCAAACCCTACAAACACTTCTCGGTTCAGTCTACATCAACAACTTCAACAAATTCGGCCGCGTCTACCAAGTTATTGCTCAAGCAGATCCGAGCTACAGAGAAACAATCCCCGATTTGGGAAATGTCTATGTTCGTTCGACCCATAACGAAATGGTCCCTCTGAAGTCTCTAATGACCATCTCTCCAGCAAAAGGGCCAAACGTCGTGAGCCGGTTTAACGACTACCCCGCTATTGAAATCATGGGAGGCCCTGGACCTGGCTATACATCAGGACAGGCGATTCAAGCGATGGAAGAGATTGCAAAGCAAGTGGTCCCCTCTGATATGCGCTACGATTGGAGTGGTGAAGTCTATCAAGAGATCACGACACAAGGCTCTGGATCACTGATCCTTTTTGCAGGCCTACTTCTTGTCTTCTTGATCTTGGCGGCGCTCTATGAAAAATGGTCCCTCCCCTTTGCTGTGATCATGGCGATCCCCTTTGGAATGATTGGAGCCTTCATCGCTATCTGGATGAGAGGGCTTTCAAACGATGTCTACTTTGAGATTGGACTTGTCACTTTAATTGCACTATCTGCCAAGAACTCGATTTTGATCGTTGAGTTTGCTGTGTTAAAACATAAAGAGGGATATGGGCTCATCGAAGCAGCAAAAGAAGCGGCAAGGCTCCGCTTCCGAGCAATTTTGATGACATCATTGACCTTCATTTTCGGTGTACTTCCCCTAGTAACAAGCTCTGGTGCTGGGGCTGCATCTCGCCATTCCGTCGGTACTGGTGTCATGGGAGGGATGATCTCTGCAACCATTCTCGCTCTCTTCTTTGTCCCCTTCTTCTTCACACTGCTCTATCGAGCCTCGAGGAAAAGGAGATAACCGATGAAAAAGCTACTATTACTGACTCTTCTTTCTGCCTGTACGATGTATCCGAAATATGAAAGACCAGAACTTGCTATGCCTTCAGATTGGCGTATTTCATCGAGTGATGTAGGTGATATCACCAATGATGCCTGGTGGGCAAAATTTGAAGATCCTGTACTCAATGGGTACATTCAAGAAGCGTTAGCGAACAACCAAGACCTCATGATGGCGATCAATAACGTCAACATCTACATGGCTCAGCTTCAAATTGCTAAATCTCAACTTTATCCGCAAATTAACTTGGGATTTGATGGCAGCCGTCAACAGATCTCCCAAACACAAGACCCTTTCATCACAGCCATCGATGAATTTCCGAGTATTGGCTCTGTATCTAATCGTTTCAACACCTTTTCCCTCCTATTGAATGGAAGCTACTACCTAGACTTTTGGGGGAAAGTGAGAAGTATGGCGGCATCTGCTTTAGCTGAACTCCTCAGCTCGATTCAAAACAGACGCACAGTCGTTTTAACTCTCGTTACCGCTGTTGCGAGTTGTTACATCGATATTTTGCAGCTTGACGAACAAATTTCCATCACAAAAGCGACACTAAATACAAGAGAAGAGTCTTATCGGATTGCAAAAATCCGCTTTGAGCTAGGGCTCACTTCTGAAATTCAAGTCGAGCAGGCAGAGTCAGAGTTGGAAGAATCTGCAGTCATTCTCTACCAGTTGAAAATTGCCCTCGCTCAGCAAGAAGATCTCCTCATCAGCTTACTTGGAAAGACATCGGGTGAAATTCAGCGAGGTAAAACCCTTAGCGAACTAATCTTACCTGTTTCTGTTCCCACTTATCTTCCGAGCGATCTCTTAAATCAGCGACCTGATATCATGGCAGCTGAAGATAATCTCATGGCAGCAAATGCAAACATTGGTGTGGCAAGAGCGAACTTCTTCCCACAGATCAACCTCGCTGGCTCACTCGGAACTGGAAGCTCTCAGCTCAGTGATTTCTTTAAAAGTTCTTCTACTATATGGGATTATGGATATACTATACTCCAAGAGATCTTCACAGGTGGACAGCTCACGGGGAATTTAAAACAAGCACAGGCCCAAAAAGAGGTCCTCCTTCACCAGTATCAATCTGCCATCATTAACGCTGTCAAAGAAGTCAATGATGCGATGATCTCTCATAAAATTGCTGTAGAGCAAGAAAAGCTCCAAAAAGATCGGGTACAAACCCTAGCGCAGTATTTACACCTCGCTGGCCTTCGTTACCAAGATGGTCTTACAGATTATCTTACCTTTCTTGATGCGGAGCGGAAGTTTTTTTCTGCAGAACTCGATTATGCAGAGTCTCAAGGGTATAGTTTCTTAACCTTGATCAACATTTATAAAGCCCTGGGAGGGGGTTGGGTAGTCGAGGCCGATAAAAAAAGATGTCCAAATTAATTCCACTATTTCTCCTCTGCCCGTTTTTACTTTTCGCTGAAGAAGCGTTTAAAGTCATCGTCCTTGGCTCTCGCGGAGGTCCATCTGAATCTGACTGTTCAGGATATCTCGTAGGAGCTATCGACTCTTCAAAATTCATCTCCATCGACGCAGGGACACTCCTCAGCGGCATTCAAAAAGCTGCTGAAAAGGGGCATTTTTCCGATATTTCCATCGATCCAGAAAGCCCTTGGCTTCTTGAAGGAGAAATTCTTAGAGATCACGTCAAAGGATATCTCATCTCCCATGCACATCTCGATCATGTGGCAGGTCTTGTGATGAATTCCCCTATCGACAAACCAAAACCGATTTATGGTCTCGATCCCACAATCGATTTCATCAGAGATGATCTCTTCAATCGAAAAATTTGGCCTAACTTTGGCAATGAAGGGGTAGAACCACGCCTCCATCTCTATCAATATACACGTCTCAAACCAGGCAAGATGCTCAACATCCCTGAGCTCAACATGCAAGTAGAAACCTTTCCACTGAGCCACCCTGAAAGCTACATTTCGACCGCTTTTCTCATCCAACATAGAGGCTCTTACATCCTCTACTTTGGAGATACAGCCCCCGATGCCCTTGAACCGAAAAAGAGAATGGAAACAGTCTGGAAGAGAGTCGCTCCTCTCATCCAAAAAAATAAGCTCCACGGGATCTTTTTAGAATGTTCCTTCACCGATCACACTGATGATCACGAGCTATTTGGACACCTCAATCCTAAGTTCATCATCGACGAACTGAGAAAATTAGCCGCTCTAGTCAATCCCAAAGAGCCCAAAAAAGCACTCAAAGGGTTAAAAGTACTTATCACTCACATCAAAACTCCCCCTCTCAAAGGCATATCCCCTGTCGATACCATCAGAACCGAACTAGAAGCTGCCAACATCTACGGCGTTGAGTTTCTCTTCCCCAATCAAGCTGACAAATTGCTGCTTTAGAGCTTTCACATGCAATGGAGAATAACCCTATCTTGTTTACGACGCTAAAATAGTGGAATAGTCTCATAGACAAAATTGTCTCTAGTCATTCATCGTTTAGAATAAGTCTTCTAGAACGCTCATCAAAACTTAATAGATTATCTTTTCTGTATATGCAGACAGTAATTTCTCTTTTAAAATCATCTTCTCTATCAGGAATGTGTTCATGATGATGCTTTTCATGATTATTTATGATTAATTCAAGCGAATCTTTCAATTCTTGTGCCTCATCAGGAGTTAAATAAAGGATCACTTTACTTATTCGTTTATCTGTATCTTCGTCATAAATTCTCATAGATTTAACCTAATTGTGTGGAACATCCGTTGGGTAAATTTGTCCAGATTTTACCCATTTACCATCGACTTTAATTTCTACATGAACGTGTGGATTATTATGAGGTTTTGTATTATTAAAATCGAACCTTATGCACCTTTTCCCATCTTTAGAAAGAAAGACAGGATCTCCTGCTTCATTTTTAATAAATTTAGTCCCCTCTCCTAACCATTCGGAGATTCTCTTTTCTAGTTGAACGATTTCTGAAATTTTTGCCGTACTTTCCAATCCTGCAGCTGATTCAAGGAGAAAAGTTTGTTCAGCTGTTTTAAGACCTCTATAGGCTACACTTAATTCTTGTGTCCCCTTTAGCCCTTTTGCTGTGGCCTTTGCTAAGGCGCCTGGGAGAAGAATATCAGCTCCATATTTCCCAAAGACATATCCAGCCAGTTCTCCACGCCTATCTAAAGAAATAGTATCCCATTTATTAACAAGTTGATGAATTTCTGGGGCTAGAACTTCACCTAATTCCCCCCACTCTCCAGATTGAACTAAATTACTGAGAAATGTGAAAGCTTCATAGATTTGTTGCCCTGTTTGAATCGGATGGGCAACCACATCAGAAACAAACATAAAAATCCCTCGTCCTGATTCATAAATTCCTTTGGGGACCCCTTTTACAAAGCCTAAACTAAAGTCAGTGATTAATAGTGGATGTGTTGATTGGACTTGAGAACTAAATTGTTGATAATCTGCTAATGAAAGGTCGTATTTTCCTAAACTAAAGTTAGCGACTCCCCTCTCAAGGTACGGGATGGGATTTGTTGGATTGAGCTCTATAGCTTTTTCAAAATCTTGAACAGCTTGGTCATAATATCCCTGGGCTAATGCACTCTCCCCTCGCACTTGATAACAAAGATTGATAAAATCAGCTTCTTGACTTGGTCGCTCGTATAAGTGTGTGAAATCAGTTGAAAATTTTCGATCAATCTCTGGGTGCCCAACTGAAACGCTATTGTTCTCCCCATAGATAGAGGAAGTGTACTTCGAATTTATCTCCTCTGCTTCTTGAATTAACTCCGGATAATAAGGGATTTGATCCTGAAGATTCTTAAAACTATTATGCGCAAAAAGAGAGCCTAATGTCCTTCCATTCTCCTGCCATGAGAGATATTGCTTTTCTGTTGTAAGACTTATCGGCTGAAAAAATTGCTGCTGTACGATATTTTCCTTAAAGACAGTAATCTGATTATTAATAGTTGATTTGAGATTAACGGTTTCATGAGCTGTTCCATCACTAGTTGGAATAGTAGCTGAAACAGTGCTCTCTTTGTGTTCCTTTTTGTCTAATGTATTACTGTCAGAAGGTACTCCAGCCCCAGCCACACCAGCTGTACCTGCCACTACTGCTACAGCTGCCGTTGAAGAAGCCGCTACAGCCACAACCACGACAGCTGCTGCAACAACCACAGCAGCTCCAATAATAAGGCCCCTTTTATGTTTCTTCGCGAATTTTTTGACGTGATTCCATTCTTGTTGTACCCAATTTTACAAAAAACGAGTTCGCCTTGCCCATGAAGCACAGCAGGAATAATCAGGTATTGATATTCACCGGGAGTTACAAAAGAAATAGCATCTTCATAAAGATTGTCATCTCCATTTAGAAGATATTCAATATCAATATTTAGAGACAAATTTTCTTCAGAGTTGTCAGGAAGAGCTCCTTCCTTTGCTAAAAAAGCGATAAAATGTTTAACCTTCTTTAGTTCTTCAGCAGTACACTTTTTCTCTAATTCACCTGATTCAATTTCATTAAGAAAACATAGTATATCGTCATAGGACAAGGTGTAATCTTTTTCCAACCTTCGTTCTTCACAGTTGAATTTCTGTCCTTGAAAAATGAGCTGAGGTAAAGTATTTTGAGGGTATACAAGCATAATTGGTGTGGTAATCAGCAACACTGAGGACATGAAGACTTTAAATTTAAGCACGCAGTTCACCGTTTGATTTGTGGCTTGCTTAAGCAAGTCTAGGATTCAAAGAATGAGTTGTCAATCAAACTTTATATTGAAGGCATTTTTACGGGGTCGAGTTTCTCTTTCCCAATCAAGCTGACAAATTGCTACTTTAGCCCTTTTGCTGGGCTGCCTTGCGCTCGCTATGCGAGCCTAGGAGGCAAAGCTCCTACTGGCCAAGGGCCAGGCAAGGCGACCCTCCTATCTTCCGTGCGTATTGGAGGATATTTTGCATTCAATTGGGTGTAGATACTGTACTATTTATTTCTCTCGTGATAAGGATAGCTTTATAAGATGATAAGGAAAACGGATGCTTAGATATTCTATTTTTTTAGCTGCAAGCTCGCTCTGCTTTGGATCAGAACTGATTACTCCAACAGGGGTGCAAATTCCTGGAGGATCGATCCTCCCTTACAGCTTAGAAGAGGGAGTCAAAGTATTTCATCTCAAGGCAGAACATGTCAAAAAAGAGATTTTTAACATCGATAAGAACGACTTAAATACTGCTGTACAAGCCTTTAACCAATCTCTTGGAATCAATAATCAGCTCGCCTTCCGCTCTCAAATTGTCAAAGGATATGGATACAATGGTGATATTCCGGGACCTGCGATCATTGTTCAGGAAGGAGACCGGGTCAAAATCATCGTCGAGAATGACCTTCCTGTCCCCACATCATTACATTTTGTAGGGCTCATCACTCCTTATCACGATAGAAGTGATAACAACACCCCCATCTTGCCAGGAACTCAAGGGATCTACGAATTCCAGATCTTACAACCTCAAGGGACCTACCTTTACGAAAGTGATTACCAGCCAATGATTCAGCTTGGTATGGGACTGAGTGGCCTCTTCATCGTCTTACCCAAAGAAGGGAAGATCGCCTCTCACGACTTTGGCTTCAACATGCAAGAATGGGACCTCTCTGAAAATGGAACAGTGCGCCCACTAAGCACGAACTGCACCTGGTTTACCATGAATGGCTATACAGCACCGAACATCCCCATCCTGAAAGTGCATGAGGGGGATGAGGTCTGCCTGCGCTTTGCCAACACCTCAGGAAGTAGCGATAGCCCCATCACTCTCCATGGTTTTGCCTTTAAAATCATTGGAACGGAGGGGGGGCCTAAAACACAAAGTGATCCTGTAGCGATTGTGATTGTCTCTCCTGGGACGACAAGAACTGTCTCTTTCCAGGCGAATCAAAAAGGGCTCTGGCGCCTCTACTGCTCTATCTACCAAAAGACAGTGAACAATCTAGGCGCATACGTCAACGAGCAGAACATCAATGCCATCCCTGTCGGTGGAATGTTTACCTACGTTGAAGTGACAGAGAAACCTCCTCTTGCCGATCCAGAGTAAGAGACTGTTAACCCTTAACAGTCTCTATAGATCTTTTAAAAGGCTTCGAAAGATGCATGGTAAAGGCACCATTTCCAAACACATTCGCTGATGTGATGATCGGATCGAAGAGGAAATAGAGCGCTGTGACTAAAGAAAGCATCGCTCCATCAAAACCAAGAGTACTCTCCAAAATAGGCAGCATCACAAGAACCCCTCCACCAGGAACGGCAGCGACTGAAAACTTCGCAATCGCAAAGTAGAAAGCAAAGGTGAGATAACTCCATACAGTCGGCTCAGCTATCCCAAAACTACTCATGATCGCAAATGCAAAGATTGGAATTGCAAAGCAGTCTCCAATGAGGTGGACATTCACTGTTGCGGCTGTGACAGACTTCGCCACTTCAGGGTTTTCATTATTTTTTTCTGCTGCAATGAGGGTCATGGGCATAGCGGCTGCGCTCGACATGCTACCAAAACCTGCTGCTACTGCAGGAAACATGTTTTTCATACTCTGAAGCGACTGAGAAATATTAAAACGGCATGCAAACACATAAAGAAGAGTAATGTAGGAGAAAGCCGCTAATGCAACGACCCCTAGAATCCATGCATAGTGCTCTACAATATGCATCATCACCCCATCATGCACCATCTTAATGACAAAGCCAAAGAGGAAGAATGGGATCAAACATAAAAAGGTTTTCAATAGATAATGGACAATCGGGTCGAGCTTTTCTCCCCATTTTTCTGCTAACTGAGGCCTGACCATCTTCAAAATGATGCTTGTTCCCACACCGAGGAGCATCGACATCCCTGTTGAGATCCATTTTGGAAAGGTCCACTGCCAAAGAGGCTGTAGGCGATCTAAATTTTCAGGAACATGGATTTCTCCCCCAGCTCCATAGATGAGATGCCCTACGGAACCACTGATGAGGGTGGAGACAATATTGGATAAGAAAATAGCGACAAACAAGAACAGGATCATTTTTGACGCTTTTTTTGAAAGCTGCAACACTGCTCTAAAAAGCATCGAGAAAATAACGACAGGCAGAAGAAAAACGATCAGATTTTTGATTGATAAACTGAGACCATAAAAAGCAGCCTGGACTCCATTCGGCATTAGAGGCTCTAAGAGGACTGCTAAAGCAATCAAGAGCGCTAGAATCCACGGCATCTTACGAAACATACTTCACCTCGAAAAATTGCGTAATAATAAATTTATTTATGAAAAAGAGGATATATTACCGGCGGCTGCCGGTGAATGAGGTGACGGTCGTATAGAAAACTTTCTTAGACATACCTTCAGTATACCTGAATCTGATTAATATTTCCAATGCCATTCTTGAATCTCTGGCATATCTTCCCCATACTTTCGGATATACTTCTCATGCTCATCAAGACGTTTCTCGGCCCATTTGACCACGCTGTCTTTAGAAAAAAGTTTTGCCACGCTGATGAGCAAATGGAAACGGTCGAGCTCATTGAGAACAGTCATATCGAAGGGAGTCGTTGTAGTCCCCTCTTCCTTATACCCATGAACATGCATGTGGATGGCATTAGCTCTTTTATAAATCAATCGATGGATGACTTTCGGATATCCATGGAACGCAAAAATAACGGGGGTATCGATCGGGAAAATTTGGTTGTATTCATGATCAGATAGACCGTGAGGATGTTCTTGCTCAGGAGTGAGTGTCATGAGGTCGATCACATTTACAAAACGGACCTTTAGCTCTCTCATCTCCTCTCTTATGAGGCTAGCTGCAGCAAGTGCTTCTAGAGTAGGGACATCCCCTGCTGATGCAATCACTACATCAGGGGCCTCTGCATGACTTGCCCACTGCCAGATCCCTATCCCTTTTCCAGCGTGTGCCACTGCAGCGTCCATATCGAGCCATTGCCAAGAACTTTGTTTCCCTGCCACAATGACATTCACATAATGGCGGCTTCTTAAACAGTGATCTGTCACTGAAAGGAGGGTATTGGCATCTGGTGGGAAATAAACCCGAACGGTGTCTGCCTTTTTATTCACAACATGGTCGATGAATCCAGGATCTTGGTGACTGAATCCATTGTGGTCTTGTCTCCAGACATGTGAAGTGAGGAGATAATTAAGTGATGCAATCGGGCGTCTCCAAGAAACCTGGCGACTCACTTTCAACCATTTTGCATGTTGATTGAACATCGAATCGATGATATGTATGAATGCTTCATAGCAAGAAAATAGGCCATGTCTTCCTGTGAGTAAATATCCCTCGAGCCAACCCTGGCAAAGATGTTCACTCAAAACTTCCATAACCCTCCCATCAGGAGAGAGGTGATCATCTGTTGGCAAGATATCTGCCATAAAAGTGCGCTCTGTCGCCTCAAAAACGGCGCCAAGCCGATTGGAAGCTGTTTCATCGGGGCCGAAAAGACGGAAATTTTTCTCCTCTCTATTGAGTTTCATCACATCGCGCAAAAAGGTCCCAAGTATACGAGTGGCCTCCCCCTGAATTTTGCCAGGTTTATCAAAAGTGAGAGCATAATCTTTGAAAGAAGGCATGTGAAGATCTTTGAGCAGGGCACCACCATTCATATAAGGGATAAGCCCCATCCGTTTTTGTCCTTGAGGCGCTAGTTCTTCTAGCTCAGACCTGAGTCTCCCCTTTTCATCGAAAAGCTCCTCAACCCGATAGCTTTTCATCCACTTTTCAAATTGTTGAAATTCTTCTCGATTGGTTCTCACATCAGCAAGAGGCACTTGATGAGAACGCCAGGAACCCTCCATGGGAGAAGTCCAACCTTTAGGAGTTCGAAAAACAATCATGGGCCAACGAGGCCTTTCATCACTGCCGAGAACCCTTGCTTTTTCCTGAATCTTTCTGATTTCTTCTATGGCTTGATCCAAAACATGAGCAAGTTTTTCATGGAGTTGATAAGAGTCATTCCCCTCAACAAAGTAGGGCTTATACCCGTAGCCATAAAAAAGCTGTTGCAGCTCTTCATGAGATATTCTCGCTAAAATTGTTGGCTCTGCAATTTTATACCCATTTAAATGGAGGATCGGAAGAACAGCGCCATCTGATCGAGGGTTCAGGAATTTGTTCGAATGCCAACTTGTGGCAAGTGGGCCTGTTTCTGCTTCTCCATCACCAATAATGCAAGTGACTAGTAGATCTGGATTGTCGAAGGCGGCCCCATAGGCATGCATCAAGGAATAGCCAAGCTCTCCCCCCTCATGGATCGAACCAGGAGTCTCTGCCGCTGTGTGGCTCGGGATTCCCCCTGGAAAAGAAAACTGACGGAAAAATGTTTTCAGCCCCTCTTCATCTCTTCCAATATGGGGATAGAGTTCACTATAAGATCCCTCTAAATAGGTATTTGCTAAAATTGCAGGGGCGCCATGCCCTGGCCCTGTAATGAGCAAAATGTCTTGATGGTAGCGCCGAATGATCCGATTGAGATGAAGATAGAGAAAATTGAGCCCAGGAACAGTACCAAAATGACCAAGCAGCCTTGGTTTGATCTGATCGACAGTGAGGGGTTCTTTCAAGAGTGGGTTATCTAAAAGATAGATCTGCCCAACAGAGAGATAATTGGCAGCTCGCCAATACCCTTCCATTTTCTCTAATTCATCTCTTGAAAAAACCATATCTTCCTCTTTTGACAAACTGCTGTATATGTTATTATTTTTCCATGAAATTATTTCTCTTAGCTATTTTTAGCCTCCTCCCTTTTACCTCTTGGTCTTTTGAGGCTCTTTTAGAGCCAATCGATGCTCTCTTGGAAAATCGCAAAGGGATTGTCATTGTTTCCATCGGAGGATGTCCCGGAGTTGGGAAGAGCACATTCTCCAAGATTTTGCAATGTAGATTGGAAGAAAAAGGGATCTCTACCATCATCATTAGCCTGGACCACTTTGGCCTCTCGCAAGAAGAGCGGAAAGCGTTTACAAGTGAATTTGACATGAGGAGAATCCGATGGGGCCTTATTCATGAGATGTTCCATTCGATCGAAGAAGGGACGCTCGAGATCAGAAAACCTATCATCAATCAACTGACAAAAGAAATCAGCGAAGAGATCATCGACTTGAGAGGGGTTCAGTGCATCCTATTTGAAGGCTCCTACACCTTAAATGACTTCCTCCCTTGCGACTACCGCTCTTATGCAGATCTTGCTATTTATTTAGAGACAGCTGTTGAAAACCTTTTTAGTTGGAAATGGGAGAGGGAGTTCAAGAAGACGAATCCCCGCACTGAGAAGACCTTCTTTCTCCATATGAAGGCAGTACTCGAAGATTTCGCGGTTAACGTCTACCCAGGGAAAAACCTAGCAGACTTCATCGTCGATATCGACTCCTTTCACAACTATACCATTCAAAAAAGAGAAAAAGAGGTGCTGATCCCAGACTTTAGATTCTCTGAAAGATCGCATTGATGACCCGTCTTGTATACTCCTTCCCATACATAGGACTTGTCGAAAGAGTCTCCCCGATTTTGACTACTTTGAAATGATCTGAAAACTCTTTTTCTAGATCTTCTATCGAATAGAGAAACGAAAGGATCTCACCATGGGGATCGATGATCTGTTTTTCCCCTCTATTGGGAGATGCACTTAACAAAGGGCCATAAAAACCATCGTTTTCTGAAGCGAGAGAGATAAAATAATACCCACTCTTTTTTAACGACTTGCGAAGTTCTTCTCGATAAAGAGCTTGCCCTGACTTTGTCGTGATGTGTTTATAACAAAAAACATCGATGACAATATCTAAAGAATCCTTGTAAAAGGGCCAAGGAGCTGAAACGTCTTGGACTAACGCATTTACAGGAAGCCCTTCCTCTGAGGCCATGCCGTTAATGAACTCGATATTCTCCCTTACGAGATCCATCCCTGTTACATGATAGCCATGAGAGGCGAGATAGAAGCTATTTCTTCCCCTACCACAACCAATATCGGCCGCTCTTTGACCTACAAAATGGCGGCTCTCTAGCCAAGAGATAAATTCTACGACTGTCTTGGTAGGATCAGAGCGAAATGATGAGGGAATCCCCTTCCTTTTGTACTCTGATTCCCAAGCTTTTTGTATCTCATCAAACGATTTCATAGGAATATATTGAATTGATTTTTTATCTTTTTTTGAAGAAAATCCCGATTTAGTATGCTCTCAAAAAAACGAAAGCTGGTGTGCAAAGTCATTGTCTATCCAATATCGTTCTGGATATTGTATTTCTTTGTCGTAAATATTAGCGATCTCTATATTTTTTACCACACCCCCTCCCTTTCAGAAGAAGAACTTTCCATCTCTCTGAATAAAGAGAATGATTTACGTCTCTATTCACCTACGAGAGTCAACCATCCTGAAATCTATTTCTATGAAACAGAATCGGGAAGAAAGTTCATCTTGAAAAAAATAAAAGGGAATTCATGGGTAGAAAGATTCATCTGCCGACTGCTTTTAGCCCATGAATTTTCTGTGCTGCGCTCTATTCGTGATCTTGCCTTTGTGTCAAAATTAGTCGGAAAAGTTGATGAAGAGACTTTTTGCATTGAATACATCTCCCCAGAAGAAAACCTTGAACTTTCTCTCCACCAACTCTTGAACATCAAAGAAGAATTATCTTCCATATTAGAGCGCCTACATGAAAGATACATCTACCACCGCGATCTAGCCCATCTTTGTAACGTAGTCATCTCCTCCGATCACCACTCTTATGTCATTGACTTTGGTAATGCCCACCAACTAGATCCAATCTTAGGCCACATCATTGGCCCCATTTACGCATATAAAGAGCGGATGCGCCTTTTTAGAATGTTTTTCAAAATCGACCCTGAGTCTCTAACAAATGATGAATTTAGGGAACTTCTTCTCTATCAATCGATCACTCGATGTTTTGCTCCTAGAAGTCGGCTCCTCAATAAGCTAAAAGAATATGAGCAATATAAAAAAGTGAACCCTTATTGATTATCAACAAGATAGGATGACACTTGTTTTTTTTCGCTCCGTTTGTTACAAAAACTAAATATGAGCTGGAAAAGAATACTAGGCCTTTCTCTAATTGTCGTTGGGATCATCCTCTTCTTTGTATCGGGATACATTACTGATGAAGTTGCAGAAGGGAGGCAAAAGATTAAAAAGGGGCAGCGTCAGGTCGATCAGATCCAAGATGCCAGCGCTGTAAATCCCTACACTCAAAAAGCAGGGGATCTCTTTGCAAGCTCGGGGCAAAAGAAGATCGACGCAGGTAAAAAAGAGGCCGATCACTATGAATCGGTGGCTCAACACGCATTTGTCGGCGCCATTGTCTTCACCATCGCTGGCGGCATTCTCCTCACCATAAGCTTCCTACCAAAGCGTCGATAGCAATAATCTTCTGATTATGCTATAATTGCCGTAAAACTTTATTATTTTATGAGCAATATCACTTTTTCTTCAGTAATTAACTCTTTAAATCAAGAAAAGATTTTACTTCATCCCCATGAACAAAAATCGATAGCGATTTTGGGAGCAGGGCCTTCGGGGCTGATGCATGCAATTATTTCTGTTCTTCGGGGTGAAAAAACAAGCTTGATAGAACTTCGAGATGAAGACGCTCATGGGAGAGAAAATTCTGTCCAGCTGAACGAAGAGACGATCGAATTATTGAAAAAATATGGGATCTACCAGTTTTTAGAAGAGAGAAAACTGATCTATCCCCCAACGATATATAATACCATTTCTGTCCGCCTAGTCGATCTTGAAATAGCGATGAAAACGGTTCTCAAAGAAATCTCAGAAGAAAATCCTGTGACAATCCTTTACAACAATAAAGTTGATACTATTCAGGAAAACCCGACAACGCAGAAAATCGACCTCCTCCTCTCTTCTGGAAATCTCATCCCTTCTATTGATATTTTGGTGAATGCAGAAGGGGCTAAAAGTTCGACGAATGTATTGCTTGGCAACGATCGAGTGGTAGTGCTCGAGAAGCTTCCCGTCATTGCAGCGACTTTTGTAGATGAGCGTCCTGAGATCATCGATATCGGATCTTTCTTCAGCTATGTATGGACATCGATTACCTATACTGCCATGGCGATCTACCACTACTCGATCTTCTTCTTCCATCTGATCTTTTTAGGTGAATTTGTCTTCAACAAAGACCGCTCTATCGGGGGCTCTCTAATTTTACAAACGCCCGGGCAAAATTACGTTGGAGCTGGCCTCTCAAAGGCTAAAAGTGATGAAATGATTTCTCTAAGAGATGAGATGCTCGCGAGAAAAGAAGCTCTAGAGATCGCAGAAGAGGATGGATTAGATACCTCTTCTCTAGAAAGAGAACTCGCTGCTACTACAGATCGCTACACGAATTTTCTCCATTATTGGACTCACTTAAGTTTCTGTGCGGCGAATTTTTTGGTGATGGTCAGTAAAATTATTGCATTTTTTAAAGGCACTACTCCTGAAATCAAATATGACACTGCTTCTTGGCTTCCTTTAAAGAATGTATCGATTGCTGAAATTGGGGCAGATAAAACGAGACTTGCCTCTGGACTTCTCGGAAGAACTCTTTTTCTCATCTCAGCAGATGCAAGAGCAACTCCAGATCCTACAACAGGACTCGGTTGCAACACTGCACTAACTGCGACTAAACTCTTTCAAAAAGTATTAGACGATTGGAATCACAAACAACTAACGACACTTTCTAAAGAATATATCGACTCATCTGATATCATTGTTGAAAAAATTCATAAGGCATCAAAGGAGAAGAGACAGCTCTATCGACCAGATGCACTTTAAAAGGATCATTTTATGATGCGTCAATTCATTTTCCAGAGTCTAGTCTGTTTTTCACCGTTCATGGCATACCCAAATGAACCTAATGTAGTTGTGATCGGAGGAGGATTTGCAGGTCTTTCCGCCGCTTATCACCTCCAGCAAGAAGGGATTCCTGTCTCTCTTTACGAAGCAAGAAATAGAGTGGGTGGCCGCGTACTTTCAGCAAGGCTTGACTCAACAGTTGTGGAACTAGGAGGGCAGAACATCTATGATGGTGGAGAGGCACATACATTCCTTCGCTTCATCGATGAATTCCAACTCGATCTCACTCACCACTCTATCCCTGTTCAACACCACTTCTATGAAAATGGAACTCTTTCCCCTCCAGTAGATTACAATAAGAAATTTTCTAACCCTGACACTCTTTGGCAAGAGTTAGAAGAAGCATCTCAAGGGGCTCAAAATATGAAAGAGCTTCTCCTCCATTTTTTTGAAGAAGAGGATCCCCTCTACCGCACCCTTGCGGTAAGACTTGCCGGATATGAGGGAGGATCGGTCGAGAATCTCTCCACCACTTATATCACGACTCTCTACTACATGCTCTTAGGGGGAATTTCCTCTTGTCATCAAGAGGAAGTAGTAGATCTTGTGAGTATCGAAGGGGGAAATTCTCTCTTAGCAGAAAAGCTCGCTGAATCGCTTGATGTACATTTAGAGATGCCCCTCAGAAAGGTCTCAAAAAATCAAAATGGCTCTTACACTCTCTCTTTTCAAAATCAAGAAACTGTAGTGGCAGATATCCTCATCCTCGCAATCCCTTGCTCTGTTTACGAAGATATTCTCTTCGAACCAGAAGTGATCCCCGATGAAAAGTTAAAAGCGATTCAAAGCATCCGGTATGGATCGAATGGGAAAATCATCCAGTCATTCCCCATACCCTCTTCAGAAAGAAAGATCAGCCTCAATGATCACATGGGATGCTTTTCGAGCAATAACCGCGATATTTTCACTTTCTACTACACAGGAAAATCTGCCCATTTTTCTAAAGAAACCATTGAAGAGATCTATAGAGGAGATTGGGAGATGCTCCAGCAAATATTTAAAGAGACTCCCCTTCCATGGAAGGTGCCAGAAATCGCTAGAGATGCTCTCCACATCAGCTACGAAGGGGCAATCGGATATAGCTGGCCCAATGATCCCTTTGCAAAAGGGACCTATGCATACATATCTCCTGGTCAAGAAAAGCTCATGCAAGAGATCCAAATGGAGGGAGAAGAAAAGGTCAAATCCCTCTTCGCACCCATTGATCAAAGGCTCTTTTTTGCAGGAGAGCATACATCGATTTTATTCGATGTTCCAGGAACCATGGAGGCTGCCTTAGAATCAGGCGAAAGAATCGCCCGCATCCTCACCAAAAACCTTAGAGGTTATTATGATTGCTCCTATATTGAATGAACACCATTATGTAAATACGCATCTAGAAAAAGATGAGATGCTACGCTCTACATGGGATAAAGTATGGGATGTGGTATGCCGTATTTTTCATGCCATCAGCTTCATCCTTTTTTCGATGCTCCCCCACTTTCTCGCTTACATACTTTGTCCATCAAGTAGCTATGTATCTCTCGATCAAAAACCTGAGTGGAAGGAAAACAGTGAAGGGTTATTCCTCTTCACCACAGGTCTTTTTGGACATCCTGTATGGTCAGCTCCTTATTTAGCTCAGATTGAACAAGAGCGCCCTCACTTTGATGTCAAAATCCCCTATATTCCCTATGAGGGAAATTGCCCATTGGATGAGGCTGCAGTTCCTATTGCCAACATGGTCAAAGACTACATCAAAACACACCCTGGTAAACCTGTCTGCATCATCGGAGTCTCGAATGGAGGGAGAATCGCTGCAAGAGTCAGTGAGCTCTGTAGACAAGAAGAAGTATCGATGTTTGTAGGAAGTCTTGCTGGGATCTTTTTCGGAACTCAACAAATGGAACATTACAAGCACTCTCCTATTTTCCACCCTGCGATTGTTTCTGATTTTACAGTCAATTCCTTGGGATCAAAAACATTGATCGAAGAGATGAGACGCCCTATCGCGAAAGGATCGCGCCATTTTGAGTTTTATACAGGCAATCAAGAAAATGTGATTCCGAATTTTAGTTCTTGTCTTCCGATTCTCGGCCTTGGTGAAAAGCACCTCGTACTCAGAGGGCATGATCATATGACGATCACTGAAGGGGCAAGGGCTGAAGTGATGAAAAATGCCTACGCTTGGATCGACGCTCTTCCAAGCAAAACTTAGCGAAGAGCTTTCTTTTTCGCCTTTTCCCACACTTTAGATTCTTTTGGAGAGAGGCGAGCCTCTTTTTCAAAGAAACTGATGATCTCCTGATCCACTAGAGGATCTTGGATCCCTTTGGCATAAAGAAAAGATGCCTTTTCGTAGTCTCTTAAAACGAGAAAGACCCCTGCTGAGACGAGGATGAGATCTGATGGATAATCGCTCGGGCGCTGTAAAACGGGTAAGAGAACGCGCCTTTTTTCAGAAGAGGCAATTTCTTTGTTAAAAAGAAAGTCTGATACGAACTCAAATTCTTCTAAATCTTCTTTCCCTACAAGCTTGAGGACCTCTTCTCCAAGTACATCGCTTGGATCTTTTGGAGCACTTGCATGAAGGCTCATTGATAAACTAGCTATAAGTAGAAGGAAGAGATTTTTCATAAACCACTAATAATTTGATATATAGATAATGATATCATGGAAGGGACAAAAAAGGCAATGATCAGTAAAATAGCTTACTATGACAATTGATTGGGCTGCTATCTGGGAAATTCATGTCCCCCATTATAAAAATGGGTATGCTGAAATCCCCCTCACACAAAATAAAACTTTACGCCTTAAACCAGGCCCTGGGTTTGGTGATCTCTCCCACCCCACTACGAGTCTTGTTCTCGACCTTCTAAAACCCATCGTCAAAGATCGGGTTGTGGTCGATATTGGATCAGGATCAGGAATTTTATCGATCGCGGCAGCGCTTCTTGGCGCTAAAGCAGTCTACCCATTCGAAATCGACCCAGAAGCGATCGCACATGGAAGGGAAAATTTTGCCCTCAACCATCTCGATTTCCCGATGAATCAAGTCCCAGATAGCTTTGATCTTGTCTGCATCAATATGATCTCATCAGAACAGCAGATAGCTCTCGAAGAATACCCCTTTCTTCAGCAACACCCCCACCAATTCATCACATCCGGTCTTCTCGTAAAAGAGAAAAAGCGCTACCTCCAAATGATGAAAGGCTATACTCTTATAGCAGAGCAGCGCTCGAAAGAGTGGCTTTCATTATTGCTCAATTTCTCAATATCATCTTCTTAGGAGTGAATCATGCGCTATTCTTTACTTTGTGCTCTTTTATGTATGAGTACTCATATTCATGCATTCGTATTAGATGGATGTGCAATTTGTTATCAAGATGGAGACCTTCACGTTCTCAATCAACAGAAACTCCCCCATCAAGAGGAGTGGATCGATGTAAAAACAACTGATGAGATGATCGAAATCATCACTTCGTTGAAAGTGAGAGGGGCGCCGCTTATTGGAATTGCAGCTGCACTTTCCCTCGCACAGTCTGCAGAAAGAGGATCCAGTCGAGAAGAACTTCAACAAAAAGCAGCTCTATTAAAAGCATCGAGACCCACCGCGGTGAATTTATCGATCTATATGGAGCGGATCCTCAGCATCATGGAGACTCGAGAAGACTTCAGAGAAGCTGTAATCGATGCTGCCAAAGCGATCTACGAAGAAGATGTTGCACTTTGTGAAAGGATGGCCCTAGCTGGTGCTGAGCTCATCAATGATGGGGAAAGGATCCTGACTGTCTGCAATACTGGAAGTCTAGCAACAGCTGGCGTTGGAACAGCACTCGGCGTCATCAAGGTTGCACACTCTCAAGGGAAGAAGATCCACGTCTATGCGACCGAAACAAGACCTCTTCTTCAAGGAGGGAGGCTAACTGCTTGGGAGCTCGAACAAAATGGGATTCCTTACACTCTCATCTGTGACAACATGGCAGCTACACTGATGCGTGAGGGCAAAATCGATCGAGTACTAGTAGGCGCTGACCGAATTGCAGTAAATGGGGACTTTGCGAATAAAATTGGGACCTATTCTCTAGCAGTTTTAGCTCATCATCACAATATCCCCTTTCACGTGGTAGCACCTTATACAACAATTGATCCCCGCTGCCCAATTGGCGATGCGATCAAGATTGAAGAGCGAAACTCTGATGAAGTAAGAGGGGCAAGTGGCAGCTTTGGAAAGGTGATCTGGAGCCCTATTAAAGCTCCTGTCTACAACCCTGCATTTGATGTGACTCCAGCCTATCTTGTTACAAGCTATATTCTCGACAGAGGAAGCCTCTCTCTCACCTCTTTTTTAGATGTAGCTAATTAATTAAATATCGGCTAAGAAACGGTCCTTGAGAAGGAATTCAATAGAAGGACCGTATGGAAGATTTTGATTGTGACTGCGAAAACCCTACAGAAGATGAAAAGATCCTCTGTATTGCGAAGCGGATCAAAGAAATCTTAGTCCTTCTCGGAGAAGATATCACTAGGGAAGGACTTGTAAAAACTCCCTTAAGAGTCGCCAAGGTCCTCGAATTTCTCACCATGGGATCTGATCAAGAAGAAGATGTGAAAGAGATCTTATCTTCTGCGATCTTTTCCCAAAACTACAATGAAATGGTGGTGATCAAGGATATCGAGTTCTACTCTCTTTGTGAGCACCACATGCTCCCCTTTTTTGGGAAAGTTCACATCGCCTACATCCCGAATAACAAAGTGATTGGCCTTTCTAAAATCCCAAGAATCGTCGATGTCTATGCAAGACGCCTTCAGATCCAAGAGCAGCTTACAGTCCAGATTCGAGATGCCATTCAAAGACATCTCAATCCGATGGGGGTTGCTGTACTCATTGAAGCTCATCACATGTGCATGATGGTGAGAGGAGTGCAAAAACAACAGACAAATACGATCACCTCTGCTCTATCGGGGATCTTTTTAAACGATCAACGAACGAGGGATGAATTCATCCAACTTTGCAAGCGAAAGTTATAAACCGATACCACCTGCAACCTCAATATTTTGCCCAGTGATATATCGGCTTGATTCTTTGAGTAAGAAGATAATTACATTCGTAAGATCTCGAAAATGAGCATCGCGCCCCATGGGGACATTCGCTACTTTTTGAATCGAGGATTCTATAACTCCTGGAGAGACCATGTTCACGGTAACTCCAAACGGTGCAAGCTCTTTAGCGAGAGTTTTCGTCAATATAAGAAGAGAAGCTTTCGCTGCAAAGTAAGCTGTGTTCGCAAAATTCGCCTTGAGGAAAAGCCCTGAGGCTCCCATGTTGATGATACTTCCTTCATGTGCTTTGATGGATGGGATGAGCGCTTGAATCAAAGCAATAGGGACAAAGAGATTCGATTGAAACATCTCTTCCCACTCCCCGACATCTGTGTATAGAGCTGATCGGTATAAATAGTTCCCTACATTGTTGATGAGGACCTGAATATCAGGAAAACTGGTGAGCAGCTGATGGATGAAAAGCTCAACCCCTTTTTTCGTGGAGAAATCTCCTTGGATCATCTCTGCTTTGACTCCCCTCTCTCGGCACTCTTTGACGACCTGCTGAGCAGAGGCTTCACTCGTGTTGTAGTGGACCAAAATATTATGCCCCTCTTCAGCCAAATGAATGGCCATTTCAGATCCAACATTTCGGGCGCCACCTGTAATTAAAGTCCACTTACTCATCGTTTTTTCCTGTCGTTTTCTACCTTTCGGACCATATCTGGTCTGTGGCATCTTCCATATTCGATATCTTGGTCAATAATGATATTTAATAGCTCTTTGTTAATCTCTGTATCCCTCCAAGGAAGGGCAACATAGAGGGGTAGTTGAAACTGTTTCAATTTGTGTAAATTTTGATAAACCCTTCTTTGATAAGGCAACCTTTCTTCCCAAGACCAATTGGGGGGTGCAAACCCTGTTCCAGGATCGAGAATGAGCTGCTCAGCAATCCCAAACTTGATCCCCTTTTCAATCGCTTGATCAAACCAACGAAGCAACACCTCTACTGGATCTCCCTGGACTTTTTCCATATGACGAGGATCAGGCCCTGAAAGAAAAGGGAGGACTACTTTACATTTTTTTTCTCTAGCGAGAAGGATCATCTCCTCATTTTGTAAACCATCAGCTGCATTAATGATCGTTGCTCCCGCCTCAAGCGCCTTTCTTGCAACCATGGGTCTCCAAGTATCAATCGAAAGCTCTCTATTAAAGGTCTTCAACAGAGGGATGATCTCTTTCAACCTCTCCCACTCCTCTTCTGGAGTCACAACCGTGGCAATATCTGTAGAGCCTTGCCCTCCTATATCTAGATAGTCGGCACCATTTTCTAAAAGCCATTTTCCTCTTTTCAGAGCTTCATCACCATTCTTGACAATCGATTCTTTATTGAGTGAATCGGGAGAGGTATTGATTACACCAAAAAGTTTCATTTTTTACCTTTTATTTTATGAATAGAGGGTCTTGATCGGATGTTGAGTTCTACCACTTCCCCTTCTGGTCTACGAAAGACAGGTTCAATATCTTGGAGTACAAGATCGGTAGAGCGCATCATGAGTGTCAGGCCAATTTCAGCAGCTTGGATAGAAAGCTCCTCTAAAGGGCGGTGGTGGTGATGGCGCACTCCGAGGTCTACTTGAGTAATGGAAGCAGCTCCATAAAGGCGCATGACATCGACGAGGAGACCGACATCAACTCCCCATCCTTGGACAAATTCTACCTGTTCAATAACCGACCGGCGAACAGCAACTTCTCCAGCAAGAGGTTGATAGAGGGGGCTGAGCTCAGGATAAAAAAGGGAAATCAGAGGTCTTGCAGCAAGCTCTGTCGTTCTCCCTCCCCCTTTTCCATTCGAAAAATCCATCGGTCGATGGTAAAACCCCTTTACGAAAGAAAGCTCTGGTTCGATGAGAAGTGGTATCAAGAGTTTAATGATCCATTCATAGGTAAAATTTTCGAGATCTCCATCACACCAAACAATGATCTCCCCATGACTTGCTGCTACACTGCCCCAGAGTGCGTTCCCTTTCCCATGACCTGGCCCTAGATCGGGATGAATATCATCGACATGAATCACTCTAGCACCATGTTTTTCCGCAACCTCTGCTGTTTGATCTTGAGAGCGATCATTGATCACGAGAATTTCATCGACAATTTTATGATCATCCATCAGATGTGTTTTGATTTCCCTGACGAGTGAACCAATGGTCTTCTCTTCATTTTGGCAAGGGATACAAACTGAAATGGTCGTTTTCCCTTTTAAAGAATGGACTCTTTCGAGATCTAATTGCCAATCACTGATGTTGAAGGTGCGGATCCCACGATAACGCGCTTTAGAGTTGATCATAGAGTGGTCCTATAGGTCGAATGTCAGCGAGTATCCCTCCTTGATTCCAGTTGGGTAAAAGACGTTCAGGAGCTATTTCTGCAAGTGGCGCCATCACAAAAGCCCTCTGATGGATCCTCGGATGGGGAATCATGAGATCTTGACTTTGGATCAAGGTATCATCGTAGAAAAGTAGGTCGATATCGAGCGTTCTTGGCCCCCAATGGACTTTCCTTTCTCTTCCTGCTAACTGTTCAATCTCTTGACACTTCCTGTAGAGGGCGTATGGATCGAGCTCTGTTTCGATCTCGATGACCATATTGAAAAAATGGCCTTGCCCAGAAGGTCCACCAATAGGCTTTGTTTCAAATACTTGGGATTTTTCTACCACATTTCCGAGCTTTTCAATTGCGAATTTGAGATGGCGAGATCGATCCCCTAAATTGGAACCGAGAGCTAAAATAGCTCTATGCATTTTCCTCTGAGCTATAGACTTCATCCTTTGAATGACTACACCCGATGTGCGTAAATGGCTCGGCACAGGAGGATCTAATTTTTTTGCAGCGACCTCAACCCCTTCTACCCTATTGATTTTTAAAATCTCATCTACAATCCGGGCTGTAAGCTTTTCTAAGAGATAATCTTGATTCTCTAAGGCAATCTTTTCAATGAGAGAGCAGATTAGGCTGTAATCGATGGTATCTTTAAGATTGTCACTCTGAGAAGCCTCTTGGAGGTTTGCAAAAATGGTCACATCAAACTCGAGTGGCTGGGAAAGTTTTCTCTCTGCCTCTAGAAGGCCAATGATTGCTTTTACCCGGAGCCCTTTGAGTTCAATACGATCCCATTTATCCATTCAAAACCTTCACCACAGTGTGACCGTTGATGTAATAATCAATAATGTTCAATGCAGAGTAGTCTTGCGCAATATTTTCTAAAGATTCTAAAGACGCTTTGATCGCATTCAGTAAGATGATTCGATTCACACCACCATGTCCCACAACAATCACCTCTTCTCCTCTATGTTTTTCGACAATCTCTTTCATCGCTGGAGTCACTCTAGAGGCTACATCGAGAAGGTTTTCCCCATCAGGAACCCGGTAGTGGAGAGGATTCTCAAAACGCTCTTTCCACTCTTTTGGGTAGCGGTTGATGATTTCCTCTCGAGCCATCCCCTCCCAAATCCCGACATCGATTTCTCTCAAGGCCTCTTTCTGAATCACACCGACACGAAAGTGATTTGCAAACATTTCAGCTCCTAATACACAGCGACTTAAATCACTTGTATAACAAGCTGTAATCTTTGCATGCATCAACCTCTCAAGAAGCGCCTGGTATTGCAATAACCCTCTTGAAGTGAGCGGGACATCTGACTGCCCATTATAGCGCCACACTTCATGCCCTTCCACTTCTGCATGTCTCACTAAGTATACACGTGTTTTTGGTATTTTTAAGTCCAAGTTCTCACCCTGAGTAGTTTATCAATTTATATCACACCAAAGCGAGAAAGGTCAAAAAAAGATTGTACAAAAAGAACATGAAAGGTCTAACATTAACAATTCCTTAATAAATGGAGGTGGTATGAGCACTGAAGTCATAAGCTACAGCACAGTATTCAATCTTTGTGAGCAAGTCGTTGCAGTCAATCAAGAAGAACAAACCATTGAGATATTACACCCTTTAAAAGGAAGCCCTGAGGAAATTGCGAATATCATCAACTCTATTGGAAAAGCTGTACTCAAACAACTCAAAATACCATTCGCCCCTGAAAGTACAGCTATTGCTATCACTGGCTTTCATCTAAAACATCTGAGAAATTTCTTTTGCATCTATAAGTTTGGTCGGGTGAATACTCCCCCTTGTTTTTTTATGGGATATCTCTTTAACACTCAAAAAGAATGGGAACACCTTCTCTCACGTTCAGAAAACTATTTCAAAAATGAGGGGTACCAAAAATTCTCCATCATCTATTCTGTAGAAAGTTCATGACGATATTAAAAATCCTTAAATCCTATTTACTGAGTCTATTCATCTTTCTTCTGATGGATGCGGTGTGGCTTGGATTCATTGCAAAAGAGCTCTACCAAAAAGAGTTGGGAGCGCTACTTGGCCCTGTTAGATGGGGTCCTGCACTGTTGTTCTACCTTCTCTACCTCAGTGGAGTTCTCTACTTTGCAATCCTTCCCGCTCTCGAAAAAAACAGCTACTTTCAAGCTCTAATAAATGGCGCCTTTTTCGGACTGATCGCCTACGCCACATACGATCTCACCAACCTTGCCACCCTCAAAGATTGGCCATTAAAAATCGTAATCTACGATCTTTTGTGGGGACTCTTTATTACAGCAATAACTTCCACCTCAACCTTTTTTATTATGAAAAAGAGGTAGGCCATTGATATTTCTCACTGCTGCCACCCTCCTCTTCATTTTAGCTCTTCTTTCTACACTCTTTTCTTACTACAAAAAAAGGGCCGATTATGCAGATATTGTGTGGGGATTTGGATTCATGCTCCTCAGCTGGAGCTCTTATTTTTTAGGCCCTAGATCACCTATTGGAGGGCTCCTTTCAATACTTGTCACCCTTTGGGCACTTCGGCTCAGCCTTCACATTTACTTGAGAAATCGGGGAAAAGAGGAAGATCGTCGCTACCAAGAACTCTTCCATCAATCGAAATATCCCTACTTCCTCTTCCTCTTTTTTAAAGTCTACCTACTACAAGCTCTATTTCTCTACATCATCTCACTTCCACTCCTCTGGACAAATAGCTTCACGACACCATTAAATTTAAAGCTACTCTATCCAGCACTCACACTCTGGTGCATCGGTTGGGTTATGGAATCAGTGAGTGACTACTCTCTTTACCGTTTTAAAAATAGAGTAGAAAACCGAGGTAAACTTTACACTCAGGGGCTCTGGAAATATTCACGTCATCCCAATTATTTAGGAGAAATAATCCAGTGGTGGGCCATATGGTGGATCTCATTAGAAGTCCCTTTCAGTATTTATTTCATCATTAGCCCTCTAACCATCACCTGCCTCATTCTCTTTGTCTCAGGAATCCCGATGTTAGAAAAGAAGATAAAAACTCACCCCGATTTCCCCCTCTACAGTAAAACCGCCTCTCTTCTGATCCCTTCCTCATGGACAAATGGCCTCATCTCTTTTCTTATTTTGTGGGGATATATCACCTCTTTTCATGAAATGAGAGAAGTCTTTTGGCTCGCTCTTATTTTAAACCTCTTGATATTCAAATACCAAGACAGGAAAAGTTTACTCCTTGCGCTGCCCATCTTGATCGTAACTACACTTTTAGGAACTTTACAAGAGCTCTCTTTTGCATACTTTCACCTCCCCTCTCCTCTCCCTCTTATTTTTTATCCCTTATTAGCGCTGATGTTGAATTCCTCTCTACAGATTCTTTCCCGCTCACTCTACCTCCCCTTTCTCGTTGGAGCCTCTGGAGCAATCCCCTTTTATTATGAATCATACCCATTTGTAGCTCTTCTCTGGGGTCTCTTTCTCACTCTTTTAATTCTCTACAACCGCTCTCTTGTAAAGCTTTATGAACATTTTACGGCTCCTGAATCTCTTGCGAATGTTCTGACTGTTTTTTTCGATGGGAGCTGCCCTGTCTGTTCTAGAGAAATGAAATGGCTCCAAAAAAGAGAGCAAAAAGGAACAATCATTTATGTCACAGCAAAAAACCATGAGGAACTGAAAGAGTGGACTGATCGCTTTACTTTTGAAGAAAGCATGAAAACAATCCATGCCCTAGATCAAAAAGAGCATCTTTATAAAGGGATCGATACACTTGCGGAAGTGTATGCGAGAGTCTCTATCCCCTCACTTGCGATCTTAATGAAAGCTCCAGGTTTCTACTGGATTTTTCAGGGTTTATATTTCATATGGGCCAAACTGCGCCCTCGGAGAAAGGGTTCTTGCAAGCTCTAAAGTGTGATGACAACACTGAGAGACAGAACATCAGTGTCTGTCAGTACAGAGACAATCTCTTTAGCTCCGTTGCTCGGACTGTATTTTGCGGCTTGATCGGTGGCTAGGTAGCGGCGCATATTTGACAAGTATTGATTGAACTCAGTTTCTGTAATATTGGACAAATAGCGATAGAGTTCATCGTAAGAGGAGAAGTTCCTCCAGTCGATGAAACAATCGCTCGACACTTCGTCAGAAATGTTGGAAGCGCCGTAATAGACAGGGACAACACCTGCTTGAAAACAATCGAAGATTTTCTCCGTGATATACCCTTTCGCCCCCTTGGTATTTTCAAAACAGATGCTATATTTGTAATTTTTCAACGTCTGTACTTTATCTGTTGCCCAGCCCTTATACACAGAGAGGCCCTCCCCTTCCCAATAAAGGCCATAGAGGTCAAACTCTGTCGGGTGGTATTGATTGAAATATGTAAAGAAGCTCTTTCGAGTTGAGTAGAGCTGATTGGCTCCAGTCGATGTCTTGTTTGATGCCATTGCGCAGCAAAATTTCCTCCTTGAAAAGTCTACAGTATCAGAGATCATCGGATAACAAACTCCGTAGTGGAACTTATAGTACTTCGAACCGTCGACCCAATCATCATTCCAGGTAATCACCTTGGAGAACTTATTCAAAAAAGAGGTTGTGTAACATGTAGGGGCAACTGTATCGGGTTGAAAGAGTAAAAGAATGAGATTGTCAGAAGAATAACTCTTCATCTGGGTAAGATTTAACGCATCGCTCCAAGGAAGAAGAATGTCTTTTTTGCCCAATTTTTTCGGCAAATTATTCTCATTGACTGAGTAAACAACATAATTTTGTTGATTGAGCAAATATTTGATCTTCCACCAAAATGGAGCGGCGTTGTAATCAATCACACTTCCACTCGGAAATAAAGTGTCAGCATAAGGGGCGTAATCTGGAACAACAATAACGGATGAATAGAGAATACTCTGAAGCACCAGAAAGAAAAAAAGTGAAAAAATCTTTTTCATATCTAGATCATACGAGATTATATAGAATAACATCAATCTTGACAGAGGAGATTTCTGATGCAAACATTTAAAAAACAGATCCTACTTTTACTTATCCTTGCACTCCCTTTGTATGGGGCGACGCTCTCAGAAGAAATCTCTAAAATTGAAAAAATCATCCAGCAAGATCCAGGAAATCGTGGGGTCTCCCATTTCTATACCACCGCTCTTTTTGATGCAGCAGAGAGTTTGGAAAAAGCGAACCATGTCGCAATTTTAACAGGCTTTTTTATCCCCTCTGCCCAAAGACCGGAGACTGATGGCCCCCTCGGAACAGTCTTTCTAGCAGAGGCTCTCATCGCTCTTGGAAAAAAGGTCACCATTGTCACTGATCGATCTTGCCTTGATTCGATCGATGCCTGTGTCGATCTCATTAAAGATCGCTTTGCTCCACCTCACCTAAACATTGCCATTTTCCCAGAAGAAAACCGAGCAGCGGAGAACTTTGTCAAAGCCCTCTCTGATGAAGTGGACTGTCTAGTATCGATTGAACGAGTAGGAAGAAGCTTTGATGGAAAATACCGCTCTATGAGAGCGATCGATATCAGCGGCAATACCGCCCCCCTCGACGATCTTTTTATTTACGCTCAGGAGCATCCTGAAATGAACATTACCACTATTGCAGTAGGTGATGGAGGGAACGAAATCGGAATGGGAGAAAAAATCGAAGAGGTCAAACAATACATTTTGAATGGAGAAGCTATTGCATGTGTCGTCCCTGCAAATCACCTCATCGTTACAGGAGTGTCGAACTGGGGAGGATATGCCCTCGCTGGCGCTCTTTATTGCATAGCTCTAGAAAATAGAGAATCAGTACCTCCGCTAGACAGTGTTTATCCTACTGAACAAGAACAGTTTCAGATGCTAGAAAACATGATTGCAATGAACTGCTGTGACGGTGTGACAGGGAAATCGATCCTTTGTGTAGATGGTCTTAGCTGGGAATTTCACCAGAAGATCATCGAAGACATTCGGCAAATCATATTTTCCTGTTCATAAAAATCTCTGTTTAAGGTATGAAGCGAGGTATGAATCGATACCTACTCACAGCCTTACTTTTCATAACAGCCCTCATGACTTCGTGCTCAGCATTCAACTCTAAGCAGAAAAATGAAGGGATCCAAGGGCTTTGGTTTAGCAGAGATCAACACTCTGATAAAACGAGAAGCCTTGTAGCTATCTATGAATATCAAGGAAAATTCTACGGTAGAATGCTCCAAACATATGGAGAAAATGGTGAGGTCAATGACACCATCTTTGAAAAAAAGGGAAGAGCCCCTGGCGTTGTAGGAGATCCCCCTTACTGCGGGATGGATTTCATCTACAATGTCAAAAAAGAAGAGGGTAAAGAGCGCTATAAGGGGAAAATCATCGATCCTGAAAAGGGAGAAGTCTATACTGCAGAGTTCTGGATCGAAGGAAATAGACTCATCGTCCGAGGGGAAGTGTGGATCTTTGGAGAGAATATCCCCTGGAAGAGAGCTTCCAAAAAAGATCTCCCTAAAGGATTCAAAATGAGCGAAATTAAATCCTTTGTCCCTGTCATCCCGATTGTCCAGTAGACCCTATTCGAAAAATTCTTCCCGATCAGGAATCCTCTTAAAAGCAATTTTCGTCCCTGAACCAGAGTCCGTAAGAACAGGTCCTAAAGAGAGAGAATCTTTCCCATATTTTTGATTGATCTTATCTAAAACGTGGGAGATTTTTTTCTTTTTCTCAGAAGAGGAGTCTTGAAAAAGATCGTACTGTTCTGATTTTGAAGGTTCAAGCTTTGAAAATGTAACTGCCACCTTTCTGATCTGAAAAGATCCCCCCTTGGGGATCGTCTGGCTCCACATCTTTTGAAAGAGCGATAGGAATGTAAGAGTATCTTCCACCCGATCACAATTCATACTGCACTCCAAAAATTCCCCATCCTTGATAGCGATGGATAAGCTGATCTTTGAGGCGACGAGCTCCATTCTCCGAAGGCGACTTGCCGCTTTTGCCGTGAGCCTTCTTCCCGCTTCCCTCGCTTTTTCTCTGTCTCTCAGCTCTGGAGCGAGTACTTGACTATGACCTAAGCTTTTCCTCTCCGTTTTTCGATCAGGAAGTGGAATTCCTCTCAAGTGGTGCCACATCCTTTCCCCTTCTGTACTCCCCCACGCTTTTCTCATTGCATGAAGATCGAGCGAGCAAAGGGTCTTCATATTTCCAATCCCTCTACTTTTGAGCCTCACTTCCATATTCGCCCCAATCCCTGGCAAATCTCGAAGTTCTAACGAATAAAGTTTCTTGGGCAGATCCTCTTCACGAATGAATACAAGCCCATCGGGCTTTTGCATATCAGTCGCTACCTTTGCCAAATAACAATTTGGCGCTATCCCAATTGAGCAGCGGATGCACTCCCCCACATTCTTCCGGATCCCCTCTTTGATTTTGAGAGCCAGCCCTATCACATCTTCTCTCTCATTATCCATGAGCTCAGCGGCCACTTCATCAATAGAGCAAACCTTACTAATTGGAACATGCCGGTCGACCTCTTGAAGAATCTTCTCATGAAATTCGATATAAAGTTCATGCTTTGCCAGCACACAAATCAACCCGGGGCACATCTTCTTAGCTTCCCAAATCGGCGTCCCGGTCTTCACACCAAATGCCTTCGCCTCATAGCTTGCCGCAATCGCCGATGTCGCATCTGTATCGACTGCAATTACAGCCACAGGCTTACCCCGAAGCCTCACATCTACCTGCTGCTCCACACTCGCGAAGTAGCTATTGAAATCTATATATATCCATCGATCATTCATATCGGACAAGAATACTCCCCCGCCATAAAAGAAAAAACTATTAAAAAAAATTGATCTCAAGACCCCAATGAAGTAAAACTAAAAAGAGTTTAGCTTAACGAGGTATATGTTTCGGATTGGGTTGATTGCTGCCACTCTTTCTCTAACTGGTTTGATCTATGCTGATGAAAAATCAGAAAGCTGCCCTGATCATAAGAAACACTACCGTGCAACCATTCGTCATATTGAAAGTGGTGGTATCGGCTATGACGATGGTTATACTACCTTAGAAACCTTCCTCGCTTTAGATCCAGGTCAATGGCCTGTTACCCCTTTTCTCGATGCTAGAGGGCATGTTTTTGATAATGGAAAGTGGGCAGCAAACGTAGGCGCTGGATTGAGAGCTCTATGGAACAATCGCGCTTATGGGATCAATGCCTATTATGACTATAGAGACCCAGGCCAATTTACTTCAAACCAGATTGGAGTAGGAGTCGAGACACTTGGACAATGGATTGATTTTCGCATCAATGGGTATCTACCTCTCGGAACAACCCTCAGCGATCCTTACGATACCTCATTCGACAGTTTTTCTGGCAACCACATGTATTTGGCTGAAACTTATCAATCTGCGATGAAAGGAGCAGATGCAGAAATTGGCCTTCACTTTGGAAAAATAAAATTCTGTGATTTTTATGCAGCCATAGGCCCTTACTACTTCATCGGAGAGAAAACACCCACGACCTGGGGAGGAAAAGCCAGGGTTTCAGGTGTTTTTAAAGAGATCCTAACCTTAGAAATTAGCGACTCTTATGACAGCACCTTTCATAACAAATTCCAAGGACAGATTGGTTTGACCTATTCATTTGGTCCTAAATCAAAAGTAAAAGCAAAACAAAAAGGGTGTCAAACTGCGACCATCCTTACTGAAAGAATGGTTCAGCCTGTAGGCAGACAAGAGATCATCGTTGTCGACGATCCTACAGTCACTACTGTTGCGACTGACCCTTCGACAGGCCTTCCTTACTTCTTTGTGTTTGTCGATAATACGAGCCACTCAAACGGCACATTTGAAAGCCCATGGCATAGTTTAGCTCAAGCTGCCGCCTACTCATCTCCAAGCGACATCATTTACCTATTCCCTGGCGATGGAACAACAGCAGGGATGAACGCAGGGTTTACACTGAAAGCCCACCAGAAATTTTGGGGCTCTGGCATGAGCCATTCTCTAGATACTCAGCAAGGAACCATCTCTATCCCCGCTCAGAGCACTTCCTCACCAACGATTACGAATACCGATTTTGATACAGAAGGTAATGGTATTACACTCGCCACCTATAATGAGATCGAAGGAATCAAAATTCGTTCCCCATTAAATGATGCAATCTATGGAACCAATCCTATCAGTTTAGAAGTCTCTTCCTGCACATTCGAAACCGCTGCTACTTACGCGATTGAGACCACCAGTACAAACAGTGCAGTGATATCGATCAGAGATAACCAATTTCTGAATAATGTAAATGGTGTTTCATTAACCCTCAACGGGACATCAACCATTACTTGTTCGAATAATACATTTTCAGGACAAACATCGGTCTCAAACGTTCCTATCGAAATCTCCTCGAATAACAATAACCTGACCGTAGATATTGAAAATAATAGATTCCAAAATAACATAACTGGAAGTATTCGATTTGCCGTAAATAGCTTAGTCAGTGGAGACATCAACGTAGAGAATAACACCATTATGAATAATGGTACTGGCAGCCAATCGACCTTAGGATCCAGTTTCGTGATCATCCCGAGCGGAACCACCAACAATTGCTCTATCTCATTAGTAGATAACACGTTCAGCAATAATACATCCAACGCTCTCTATTTACACACTTCAGGGTTATTTACTACCCTTGACATTACTGCCACAGGCAATACCATGTCTAATAATGGAGGCTCAGGCCTGGTTATGGCAACACCTGTTACATACCTCACATTCAATGCAATAGACAACACCATTACAGGAGGAAATGATAATGCAATTGCTATCATCGCTTCTGGAACGACTTCAACAGGTGGCGTTACCATTAGTAATAACACCATTCAAGATGTAGGGAATAGCTCGAACGGAATCGCAGTCAATCAAAACTTTTCCACCCTCAATCTCTCGATCTCGAATAACACTATTAATAGTTGTGAAGGGACTGGAATCCTTAGCTATAGCAGTGGAGGCATCGATTCTTTAAGGCTTGATATTTCAGAAAACACGATTACCAATTGCCAAAACCTATCATCGAATGCTGCTTCAGGACTTGATATTGAACAATTCACAAACCTTCAAGGCTCCATTACTAACAACACCTTCTCTGGCAATACACCTAATACTGTAGTTATTGGCACCACCTTAACAGCACCTACAGCATGTCTTACCTTGAGTGGAAATGTAAGTAGTGACTATCTAATCACTAATCCAATAGACGGAACTTTCAACCTCGCTCCTTGCAATGTAGATTCCGCTAATACAGGAATTATTACCACTTCAGGAACAGTCAATAACGTTCAGTCTTGTCCAGCTGCAACGCCTTGCCCACCGTGAGAATTGATTTGAGGAAAAATGTGAAGTCCCTTTTGACTTCGGCATCCACTATGGGGTCTTGCCTCTCGGGTCAGAAGTCCACCGAGACATTTGGATCGGGACATTCACAAAAAATAGATCTTAGGATCAGAAGATGAATCACACATCGCAGTAGATCATCATCGATCACCTTTCGCTCGAGAATTCTACTGAATGTCTTATTTTTTTCCAAATAAATTTCTCCTGAGAGAAAAAATCGAATCCTACCCCATTTCACACCATAATTAGTATTATTTAATTTACTGAATCATTTAATTGTTTTTAATTATAAATAATGCTATTATATCTCATTAATTTTAAGGAAATCATGCAATCACTTGAATTTATTTATGGGTCCGCCACCAGGAAATCTTGCGAGTGGGAGAATAATCCATTCGGCGACTTCAGAAAACCAAACGAGGGGAACCCTCAAAATATACAAAAACACCTAGAGAGAGCCTGGAACCAAGAAGGGATTGCAGTCGTAACTGGGTTTCAAAGAGCCTTTTTCCACCTTCTCTTTAGCAATCAGAGCCTTTGCAAAGGGCTTGTCATCCGAGATATCAACCCTCAGATCGTCGGAGCTTCTCATTTTAACATTTTATTACTAAGAATAGCTGAAGATATTACCGATTATGCCCACCTCTCGAGCGACCCCTCGTGCCAACTTGAAATCAAAGGCAGGATCACGACAAGTGACATTCCAGAGCTTCTTAAAAAATTTTATTTAAAACACTTCGAAAGCCTTGCCTCAGCTTATTACGGTGGAGATCGAGAGTGGCAAACCTCTCCCTCTTTTAGAGCCGTCCATTATCATCAAAATCAACACCAATTCGAACTACTCCAAAGTTATGCTAAGGCAGGCAACATCATCGCTACTTTAGGAGATATTGGAGATCTCTCATTTTTAAATGAACATGCTATCGTCGTCATCGACACATCCAACATCTCCGATAGTCAATTGATGGATATTCGATGTAGCCAAGAAGACATTCCCCCCACCCTTATCTGGAGCCAGGTAGGAATGAAAGCTAAATTTAGAAGCATGGAATATCACCCCTTATCGATTGAGGAAAGAAAGAAAATGGACCGCCTCATCTCTTTTGTACACTCTGCACAAGGGGGCACCTTTAATCCACAAGAGATCATCTTTTACGCTATCGGCAGTCTCGAACATAGCCCCATGGTATACTCCAAAGAAACCTTCGCTGCTTTAAAAAAGTATGCCAAAAAATATCTCGTCCACATGCCACAAATCGGATGGGTCTCACTCTCTCCCATGAAAACAAATATCCACCTACTCAAAACCCTTATCCCCTCCCAAATGGACACCATTCAAGACGTTCCAGGCATCGAAAAACACCTCCACACACTCGTCCGCCTGTGGAACCAATTAGACATCTCCATCTACGCTGAATTTGCCCAAATACCTGGCTGGAAAGAAGCCTTCTTTTCCCTTTGCGAAGAGATGAAAGAATCGAAGCGCTTTGAAAACCACTTCGTCTCCTTCCCCCCCTTCCAAGAGTTTCTTCTCCTCCCTAACTGAAAGCAAGAGGATTAATCCTTACAACACGCAGTTTCGATTCCGTAATCATTACCATTGTCCTTGATACAGCAATATTGTCCCTCTGGGCAATTTTCCCCATTAAAATCCCCCCAATCAGGATCTAGACACATATCACTGTTGCCATCTCTTATGGATGGCTCCACGCAACAAACCCCAGCAAAACAATCATCCTTGAAGCAACAGACACTAAGCTCCGTACTACAACAGATTTGATCATCAGGACAAACCTTATCACCACATTGATTATTAGACATAATTCCCTCTATAAGATCTCTAGATGCTATCCCCCTCCTAGAGACTACGCCGTAACAATCTAATTATAAAGCAGATTGAAAAATTGATCTCTCTGGATATTTCCCCCAGAGATGAAACAGACCGTATCCCCTTGGAGACCCTGCCTTGCCATTAAAGCAGCAATAGAGGCGGCTCCCGAGGGTTCGACGATGAGACCTACCTTTTCATATAGGAATCTCATAGCTTTGATGATCGCCTCGTCGGTAACGGTCATCACGTGATCAACCGTTTGATTCAACAGAGGGTAATTGATATCGCCGACTGTCGGTGCTACAAGACCATCAGCAATTGTCTTGACTTGATTCAAACGTACTTTGTGTCCCTCGCTACGGGAGAGAAAATAGTCATTAGCGCCGCTTGGCTCAACAGCAACCGTTTGAATCTTTGGATTGAGCCCTTTGAATGCAATCGCAGTTCCTGAAAGGAGGCCTCCACCACCTAATGGACAGAAAAAGGTATTAATAGAGGGGAGCTCTTCAAAAATTTCAAGAGCCGCTGTTCCTTGACCTGCAATAACATCGAGGTGATTGTATGGAGAAAGAGCGATGAGACTCTTCTCCTCGGAGATTTTCTCCACCAGCTTCTCCTCTTCGATACGGGAAGATGCAAAGAGAATCGTCGGAGAAAACGTCTTCACTAAGTCTAGTTTCGCTTTGGGAACACCTTCAGGCATCACGATGGTCACAGGGACATCAAGTAGCCTACACGCAAAAGAGAGCGCCGAGGCAAAATTCCCAGATGATCTAGTCACAACCCCTCGCCTCTTTTCCTCAGCGCTGAGCTGCAAAAGGACATTAAAAGCCCCACGCACTTTAAAGCTATTCATGAGTTGAAGATGATCACACTTGAGAAAAATTCTCAAAGAAGCATCGAGATACTCTTCCAAAGCATAGCAACGAATCAAGGGCGTTTTTTTCACAAAAGGGGCAATCCTCTTTCGCGCCTCATGAATCTGATGCAAGCCTATTTCCATATACCTATCCTATCAAAAAACTGAAAATCCCACCACGATGTTTCAAAAATATTGGTCATTTTAGAAGCAGAGGCAACAATGACAAAAAATAAAAACTATCATGAGTGGCTTATAGAGAAACTCAAAGATCACGATGAAGCCGTTGCTTATCTCAATGCTGCCTTAGAAGAAAGCCTCAAAGGAGACGAAGAGTCTCAACACCTTTTCCTCGTAGCTATTCGCAATGTTGCTGAAGCACAGGGCGGTATCGGACATCTTGCCAAAAAAGCTGGTATTGGACGAGAAAGCCTCTATAAAACACTTTCAGAAAAAGGGAATCCAAAATGGCATACCCTTGTTTCTCTGATGATTGCTTTAGGCTTAAACTTAAGGTTAACATGAAGCAAATTATAGCCATTAGTTGAGCCGAATATTCAACGATCAACAACCTTACTGAAGAGTATTGCTTACTACAAACAGGAAAAAGTTACCCTATCATTTTGCTTTATGAGGCTGGCCGCGCTTCTTCGAAGCTTTGGCGGTAGAGGAGGGGTTGCCTTGCGCGCGAACGCGCAAGGCAACCCATTAATAGTCTCTTAGTGCAAGTACTAGTAGAACATTGGGAATTTTAAGGGATAAAAAAGCAGCTAAGGAGGACCTTAACTGCTTGAGTAAACTCGGAACTCCGGATGTAGGATTCGAACCTACGACCAATAGATTAACAGTCTACTGCTCTACCACTGAGCTAATCCGGAATAAGTTGGTGGCAATAATACTAGAGAATCTTTTTATGCACAACCCAAAAAAAAACAAGTTTGTGTATAATGTCCCCTACCATGACGAGAGTGAATAAGTGGCATCTTCTTTGGCTGGTCGTCCCGGCAGTTTGTTTATCTATTTTATATAAACGAGCGCCGGTATGGTTTGCCCATGTGGACATGCCAGAGAAAATTGTAAATGAGATCGATTTTTCGCTGATCGAAGGCTCCACAAAGGTAGTGATCCGTCAGCTACCGATGGCTTTTAACCCCGCCTTTATTAAATATCGAGGGCGTTATCTATTGATCACTCGCCAAGATGCTGGAGGGAAGTGGTTCATCGCGAAAAAATGGCGGATCTTTGACAGTCGAAGGTCGGCGTTCCATCTATTGGAACTCGACAATGAATTCCAGCCAATCCCCTCCTCTTTACAAAAAATTTCCTTACCACCTGAAGTCTATTTCCCCCACGATCCCCGTTTTTTTGTGATCAAAGATGAGCTATACATAATCTTCAACATGCCGACCGAGGACCCTCCCACTTCTTACTGGCTACCTGAATCAAGTCCTGTCTGTCGGCGCCTCCACATTGGAAAGCTCTCTTCTAATAAGGGAAAGTATGAAATTTCTGACATTCGGCTCCTCACCTATCCAGAATCGATGAGGGAAGTGGAGAAAAACTGGACGCCATTTGTCCATAACGATGAGCTCTATGTAACCTACACACTTTCTCCCTATACGGTACTCCACGTCGACAGGGAAAGTGGCGCGTGTACCGAGGTTTTGAAAAATCAAGACGCCCTCGACTGGCGATTTGGAGACCCCCGAGGGGGGACGCCAGGGATTGAAATCGAGGGGGGATTTCTTTCGATCTTCCATTCGAATCTTCCTACAGAGCCGACGAAGTTCAATCCAGGAGCCTGCCCTATTTACTTGATGGGAGCCTATTTTTTTGAAAAAGAGCCCCCATTTAGGATGAAAAAGATCAGCCCACGCCCTTTTGCTTTCCCCTCCTTCTATGCAGAAAATAACCAAAGAAAAATCATATTCCCTACGGGAATGGTGCTCGAAGGGGATCAACTCTATGTAGCACTCGGAAAAGCAGATAAGACGATTGAGATTTGTCAAATCCCAGTTAAAAAACTGATCTCCTCTATGGTTGACTATGAGTAATTTCTATGAAGAGCTAGAGGCTTATGAAGATCAGACCGATCCTATTGCCAGGCTGAAAAAAGAGATTCCTCTTGAACTTTTCTATGAACTAGATGTCCCTCTGTATGCCGTTCCGAAGATCCACAGAAGGGCTCCATTCGAAGATCTCCCCTCTTTAAAACGGCATTATATCGACCGAGCGATCCTTTCTTTATATCGAGGGGTCGATATTCCACTCGATAAGATCACCCTTTTTACATGGGTCATTGCAGATGGGGTGGGTGATTGGAGTTTAGAAGAGCGGTTTGCTCAGCAAATCAACAAGTTTTTCCCCTCCACAGAAATCTACTTGATCAGCCTCCTTCATGAAAAAAGACGCCCTCCTTCGTTTCGGGCCCTAGCCCATGAGGTGTTTACCTATTACGAAGAAACGGATGAGTGCATTCAGAAAATGTCTTCCAGCGATCTCATCATCCAAGCTCCTACTTTTTACCCGAAGTGGGATGAATTAGAGAAGAAATGTCCGAGGTCTCAAGTGGAACATATTGGTGAATATGGCTTCATCGACTCCCCTTCTTTCAACCCCCTTACGAAAGCGAGATCCATGGGGCTCCATTTCCTCGAAAAAGGGGTATTGATCCCAGAAGATTTTGACCCCACTCCCCGAACAACTGTTAAAGGGCGCTACCTCTCATACATCACGACAGAAAGGGGCTTTGTGGTCTTTTTAGCTGCTGTATCAGCGTTAAAAGGGACTGATGTCGTTGAGATTTTTGTCCCAAAATTTGAACACCTCTTTACCCATCTGGAAGCGATCAAATCTTTTGGAAAGACACATGGAGTCAAGGTGATCGAGTTCTATGCTGATGGAACCGTGTGCCCCATCCCGATCCAAAATGAAGGGAAAACGATCAAGATCTTCTATAAATCTGACATGCCGAGAGAGGAATTTTTAGATCTCATGAAAACAAGTGAGATCGTCGGCTGCAGAGGAAATCAGTCTCTCATGGAAGCGATCTCTTGTGGAAAGCCTTTTTTCTATGACCCTGCAAAGCACAACCTCCCCTTCCTCTACGACCTTGTTGCGCTCGCTCGAGATCGGGCTCCAAGGCTCCACCACCTATTCTCCCTTCTTACCGATGCGATGGATGCAGATGTGGAAGGCTGGCTCGCCCTTGGTGTTGAATTGAGTCAGGCATACAATGACCCTTCACTTCCTCAAGAGATTCAATCTTTATATGAACTATTGAATAGAGAGTATTGCTTTAATCCGATACTCGAAGGGCTTGTCAAACGGGCAGCTTATATCAAAAAACATCCAGGACACCTCCTATTCGAGCAAGATCTCATCAGACAAACGATCGAAGGTTCTCTCCCATTCACCACCCTCTATACCACACTGAAGGATAAGATCGATGGATCAGCTCACCGCCACCGTTGAAAAAATCATCTATAAAAATGAAGAGAATGGCTTCACCGTTGCGATGGTGAAGAATGCGAAATTGCAAGATCCCATCTGCCTTGTCGGTTCTTTTACCTCGATCCATCCTGGAGAAGTGATCTCTTGTGAAGGGAAATGGGAACACCACAACAAGCATGGCAGGCAGTTTGCCGTACAAACATACACTCTTGAGAGTCCAACTGATCGGAAGGGGATCCAAAAATATCTCGAATCGGGGATGATCCGTGGCATTGGAAAGACTTATGCTAAACGGATCGTCGATGCCTTTGGAACAGAAACATTCGAAGTGATTGAGCGTTATCCAGATCGACTTGCCGATGTCGATGGCATCGGAGATAAGAGGGCTGCGAAGATTCAAAAGAGCTTCCACGAACAAAAAAGCATCCGCCACGTAATGCTCTTCTTAAAATCCCACGATGTGGGAACTGCGCTCGCACAGAAGATCTACCGCAGATACGGCGAAAAGAGTGTAGAGATATTGCAAAAAGATCCTTATCTCATGGCGAAAGATCTCTTTGGTGTGGGGTTTAAAACAGCGGACAAAATTGCAGAGCAGCTAGGATTCCAAAAAGACACTCCGATGAGAATCGTTGCAGGTCTTGAGTATGTACTGAAAGAGCTTTCTGAAGATGGTCACGTCTGTTATCCAGAAAATGATCTGATTGAAAAAGGGAGCGCTATCCTCGAAGTGGACCGCTCTCTCATCCATAAAGGGATCATCTCTTTAGAAACGGAGGGGAGAATTTTACGAAAAGAGCTCTTAATTGATGGAGAGCCATCACTTTTTGTTTGGCTCAAAGCGCTCTATCTCGGAGAGAGTGGAATCGCAAGAGAGCTTGCAAGACTTAAAGAGACCCCTTGTAAGATCCGTACAGTACAGGAAGAGAAAGCTCTTCTTTGGATCCAAGATAAGCTCCACCTCCAGCTTGCAAAAGAGCAAAAAACAGCCCTCATCAAAAGTCTACAAAGCTCAATGCACATCATTACAGGGGGACCTGGAACAGGGAAAAGTACGATCACGAAAGCGATCCTCGGGATTCATGAAAAGCTTACAGAGAAAATCCTCCTCATGGCACCGACAGGAAGAGCTGCAAAAAGGCTCACAGAAATCACGAAGAAAAAGGCCTTTACTATTCACTCCCTCCTCGAATTTGATTTCCAGAATGGAGGTTTTAAAAAAGGGAGAGACAATCCCCTTGTAGCAGAGCTCATCATCATTGATGAGGCGAGTATGATCGATACATTTTTGATGTATAGCCTTCTGAAAGCGATCCCTGCAGGCTGCCGCGTGATCATCATTGGAGATATCGATCAGCTGCCGAGCGTGGGCCCTGGCAATGTCCTCAAAGACTTCATCCTCTCTGAACAGATCCCCACGACTCGATTGTTCCAAATCTTTCGACAAGGGGCTGGCTCGAGAATTGTCCACAATGCTCACCAAATCAACCGGGGTTTCTTTCCAGAACTCCCTACATTTGAAGAGAAAAGTGACTTTTACTTCATCGAAGAGGAAGCTCCAGAACTCATCGCTAAAAAGATCCTCGAATTGCAGCAATACAAAGTCCCCTCGATGGGACCTTTTCACCCTCTCGATGACATTCAAGTCCTCTCCCCTATGAGAAAAGGGGTCATCGGCATTGACAACTTGAACACCATACTCCAACAAGCACTCAACCCGAAAAGTGAACACTTAAATCGAATGGGGCGCTCCTTTGCAGAAGGGGATAAGGTGATGCAGATTCGAAATAACTACAGCAAGATGGTCTTTAATGGAGATATTGGCCGCATCACCCACATCGATCCTGAAGAGGAGACAATCGAAGTAGAATTTGATCAAAAAGTAGCCCTTTATGAATCTGCAGAAATCGATGAGCTCGTCCTCGCCTATGCTGTGTCCATCCATAAGTATCAGGGAAGTGAATGTCCATGTGTCATCATCCCTGTCCATACGAGCCATTTCAAACTCCTCTATAAAAACCTCTTATATACAGGGATCACAAGAGGAAAAAAGCTCGTGATCGTCGTAGGGACAAAAAAAGCCCTCATCTTGGCCATCCAAAACAAAGAAGTACAGCTCCGATATTCCGGACTGCAACAGATGCTACGCGGCAATTGACATTAATCAATAATATTTTATATAATATTACCTCTTATTAATATTAATTGAGTTTAATTATGCATTTAATACCTTCTATTTGTTGCACAAAATCCTTAGGGGAAGCTTTTTGTAATGGATTTCTGCAAAATATGATGAACAAGAATAGCATGGGTTATTTTTCCCCTAAAACAGTAGTTGTATGGGATAATGATTTAGAAAAATATGAGGCTATCGTAGAGCCCTCTCTTTTTGGGAGAATGTTAACTGGCTCTCCTTCAAGCGTTACAGAAAATCGTACCGTTGTTGATCTATCAAAACTCTCCATTTCAGAAGATTCTGTTAATGAATGGATTGAAGATTTTACAGAAAAAGAACTACAACTACTCTCATCAGCTCTTAAATACTATCGCCAATTTGCTCTCGCTTTTGCGATTGATACCCACCTCTATGAGATGGAACACACTCATAATGAAGAACCTTGCCCCCTTGAGTTCGATATGGAAGCATTGATGGAATGTTGTAAATGTCTCGATATCAATGAATTTAACGAGATTTATGTCATAGGGACAGCTGGTCCATTTTCTGATCCAGAAAATGAAGATGAAATACATTGAAAATCAAACGCTTAAAATGTTAGTAAACCAATAATTATTGATTTTTAAATAAAATCTAACTATACTGGATATAGGAATGTTATATCCTGGAGCGTTTATGTCACATTTATTTTCATTTGTTCTTAAGAGAAAAGAAAAGCCTGTTTCACGCTTATTCAAGCAATGCAAGAAGTCGTGGAACAAGCTCTTAAATAAGCTTCACATTCGCTAATTGACAAGGCCACCAGGGGCGATCATCTCATCTATATCGGGCAAGCGGAGCGCTTTGTCGATAGATGCAGCAAGGATCATCCCTTGGCTTAAATGGCCCATCAACTTGGCAGGTTTGAGGTTTGCTACAACGATGACTTGCTTGCCGATGAGCTGCATAGGATCTGGGTAGTGCTCTGCGATCCCTGAAACGATCGAGCGCTTTTCAAATCCGAGATCGACTGTAAAGTGTAGTAGTTTTTGACTCTTGGGGATTTTCTCCACAGCCAAGACCTTCCCTACTCTAAGGTCGATCTTTCCAAAATCATCGAATGCAATCTCTGGCTTGAGTGAGGTATATACTCGATCTGATTTATGCCCATAGAGCTTCTGTTTTTCTTCTGCAATGAGATCATCGTCTAGCTTGACAAAGAGAGCTTCTGGCTTTTCAAGATTACGCCCTACTTTGAGTGGTGTATTGAGAACGCGGTCCCAATTTTCCACTTCTAGGCTATCTTTAAATCCAAGCATCTTCCACACCTTTTCTGCCGAGGCAGGAATCAGAGGGAAAGAGACTAGAGCTAATACCTTAATCGCCTCTAAGCAGAGGTTCATCGTTGTGTCGAGCTCTTTTCCAGACTTCTTCCAGGGTTGTTTCTTATCGAAATAGCCATTACTTAATGCTGCCATCTCCATCAGACACTGGGTCGCTTTTCTCAAACGGAAGTGGGAATAGTGGCCTTGAATCTCAATGGAAAGAGCTTCCAAATCAGCGATAAAGGCCTGATCGAGTTCATCGAGATCGTGAATCTCAGGGATCCTCTCTTCCATTCTCGTATAAGTAAAGCTCATCACACGGTGGATGAAGTTTGCAAATTTGCCGATCAATTCACTATTCACTCTCATCTGGAAATCGTCCCATGTAAACTCCGCATCCTGAGTTTCAGGAGCATTTGCAGCAAGCGCGTAGCGGAGAGTATCGGGAGAGTAACGAGAGAGAAAATCTTCCATGCTGATATACCATCCAGAAGATTTGCTGAACTGCTTCCCTTCGAGGTTGAGGAATTCATTTGCAGGGAGCTCATCGACGAGTTTGTAAGGGCGGTTTTGCCCCATGACCATAGCAGGGAACATCATTGCATGGAATACGATGTTATCCTTCCCAATGAATTGCACCAGTTTGGTCCTCTCATCTTCCCAATAATCCTTCCAGCGGTTCGGCTCTCCCCTAGCCTCGGCCCACTCTTTTGTTGCAGAGAGGTAACCAATGGGAGCATCGAACCAAACGTAAAGGACTTTCCCTTCTGCGTTAGGTAAAGGAACAGGGATTCCCCAATCGAGATCTCTAGTAATCGCTCTGGGGCGTAGATCTTCGATGTAGGGCAAAATAAAGTTCACCACATTCGACTTCCACCCTTTCTTCTTGATCCAGGTTGTGAGCTCTTCTTTAAAACGATCGACGAGGAAGAACCAGTTGGTGGTTTCTTTGAGAATGAGGGGGCTATTTTTTAACTTTGAACGGGGATTGATCAGATCTGTCGCTTCGTAACTTGCGCCGCATTTAGGGCACTCATCACCTCTTGCCTCTTTGAAGTTGCACTTTGGACACTCCCCTACTACATAGCGGTCAGCTAAAAACCTTTGTTCGGTGGGTGAGTAGAGCTGTTCTGTCACCTTCTCTTCGATGAATCCATTATTCAAAAGATCAAGAAAGAAGGCGTGAACGAGTTCCACATGACCCTTCCAGGTAGTTCTTGAATAGTGGTCAAAAGAGACGTGAAGCTTTTGAAATAGGGCATGATTCAAAGCATGAAAATGGTCGACATACTCTTTAGGAGTTTTACCTGCCATTTCTGCATTCAGCGTGATGGCAACACCATGTTCATCAGAGCCGCAAATGAAGAGAACATCATTTCCTTGAAGACGCTGAAAACGGGCATAGCAGTCTGCTGGCAAATAGGCACCAATCACATGACCAAAATGAAGAGGGCCATTCGCATAGGGAAGGGCCGAAGTAATCAAGATCTTTTCTTTCATTTTTCTTTTTGTCTTTCCACAGATTTTTGAACATCATGCATTAACGAAGTGAGGGTAAACTCTTTACCACTTGCTTGATAGGCTCTGGCTACCTCAATAATATACGCTGCCATTTTGAAATTGTCTTCAAAAAACGTCTTCACAGATTCGTTTGTTAGAGATTCACTTACTTTTTGTTTCTTGCTCATTTTACATCTCCGATAATCACTGATCTTAGTTCTTGATACGCGCGGTCAAAATCATCATTGACAATGACTCGATCGTACAAATATTGTTCTTTCATCTCTTCTACAGCGACCTGTAGCCGCTTTTTAATACTGACATCGGTGTCTTGTTCTCTCAAACGAATCCGCCTCTCTAGCTCTTCGAGTGAGGGGGGAACGATAAACAGATAATCACACCCAAATGAATTCATCAACTGTTTTGCACCTTGTACATCAATGACAAGGAGGACAGTATACCCTTTTTCCACTAATGCATCGACTCTTGATTTTAGCGTCCCGTAATAGTGGTCAAAAACCCGTGCATGCTCTAAAAACTCTCCTGCAACGAGCTTTTCTTTAAATTTTTTTTCATCAATGAAGCAGTAATCGACCCCATCCACTTCTCCGGGGCGCGACTTTCTCGTCGTGCACGAAACACTTTGGACAACTACGGCAGGAAATTCTTGGCAGATTTTCTTTACCAAGGTCGTCTTCCCAGCGCCAGAAGGACCGCTAATGACACACACCCTTCCCTTTCGCACAACTCCTCGTCCCTTGAAAACTATTCTATATTTTGCACTTGTTCACGAATCTTTTCAAGCTCTCCCTTTATCTCGACGATATTATGGATAATATCGATATCAGTAGACTTGGAACCGATCGTATTCGTCTCTCGGAGCATCTCTTGAACAAAAAAATCGAGGGTTTTACCTACATCACTTTTCTCAGAGCGCAAAACGGCTCGAAATTGGCGTAAATGAGCCTCTAAACGGGTTAACTCTTCTGCAATGTCTGCTTTTTCTGCGTAGATCACAACCTCTTTTAAAAGCCGTCTCTGATCCTCTTCAGATAATTTCCCTGTGAGCTCTTCTAGAACCTTCATGAGCCTTTCGCGGAGTCGATCAGGACCTGTATCTTTTTTATTGAGAATCTTCTCTCTTGTTTTCTCAATCTGAAGGAGTCTTTTCTCAAGATCATCAGTTAAAAAGCGCCCTTCTTTCAGCTTTGCCTCAGTCCACTCTTGAATCGCTTGTTTGACTACAGGGGCAATCTCTACAAGAAGCGTCTCTCGGTCACTTTCTGGCTCTGTCTGTTTCTCTGCTTCTTCGAGTAAAAAGGAAAAGGAATAAGGTCTTTCTTCTTGAAAGCCTACTGCATGAGCGAGCTTCTTGAGCTCCATATCAACTTTTTTTAAGCTGTCGAGTTGAGCGGTTCCTTTTGTCAAAGAATTGAGGTAAATCCTGATGGTGACTTGCCCCCGAAACGCAGCTTCTGAAACCCATTTTTTGAGCTCTACATCGAGCCAAAGAAGTTCTTTGGGAAGGCAGCTATAGACATCAAGTCCACGTTTATTGACTGAATGGATTTCAACAGCCAGTCCATCTCCATAGACTTTGGCATAACCTGTCATGCTTCTTTGCATAACTCTCTCAATTTAAATGATTTGCGATGAATTGGTGATAAGCCGTAGCGCTCAATCGCTTCTGTATGTTTTTTCGTCCCATACCCCTTATGCTCGATAAAACCATATTCGGGATATTCTTGGTGATATATTTCCATCAATTCATCCCTTTTTACTTTAGCAAGGATCGAAGCTGCTGCGATTGATAAGACTCTTGCATCTCCCCCAATCACCGCCTCTCTCTCCATTTCTCCTTGAAACACCTTATTACCATCGATGAGTACATAGTCAGGAAGGGGCACATGAGCAGTTACGGCAATCTGCATGGCCTTTAGGGAAGCTTGTAGAATGTTGATGCGATCAATCTCTTCTGCATCAATGATCGAAATATGATATTCAAGATGGGGACAAGAGAGAAGATAGTCTGAGATTTTCTTTCTCTTTTGGGCGGAGAGCTTCTTGCTATCGTTGATTGCAAAGAAGAGAGGATCTTGGATTGCTGCTACATCATCAAAGATGACAGATGCTGCAACTACAGGCCCAGCCAAGGGGCCTCTTCCTGCCTCATCTACGCCCGCAATCCTTTTAAATCCTCTTTCTTTAGCCTTTTCTTCCAAAGGCTCAAACAGTGGCAAGATGACCTTACTCTGCTTTGTCATCCGCGGCTACGTCCAAAGAAGCGCCCATTTTCTCAACAACGCGAGCTTTTTTACCTGTTTTTCCAATGAGGTATGTCAACTTAGCGCGTCGTACATCTCCTCGTCGGACTACTTCGATTTTCTCGATGCTCGGGCTGTGGAGAGGGAAATTCTTCTGCATTGCTTGACGATAAGCTACGCGGTAAACAACCAATCTTGCAGAAAGGCCTCTTCCTTTAATACCAACGACGATCCCTTCGAAAGCCTGAACGCGCTCTTTGTCCCCTTCTTTGATTCGGGTCATTACGCGAACGGTGTCACCTGGAAAAATTTCTGGTAACGCTTTCTTCAATTGTTCTTTCTCAATCTCTCTAATCAACGCCGATGTCATACTTTCTCCTTCACTCTTTGCGTCGTTTCTTTAGCTTTTTCCCTTTCCCAACGCTCTCTCTTTTCGTGATCTCCGTTCAACAAAACGTCAGGCACATCACACCCTCTATAGCTGGGTGGTCTTGTATACTTTGGCCCCTCTAACCCTTCATCAATGTGAAAAGAGTCTTGGTAAGCCGCTAACTCGTGACCGATGACGCCTGGAATGAACCTAGCTACTGCATCGATCAAAACAAGGGCCGCTGGAGCCCCACTGGTGAGAACGTACTCACCGATACTAATCTCTTCATCTACCAAAAGATCGATCGCTCTTTGATCAATCCCTTCGTAGTGGCCACAGAGAAGAACTAAATGCTCATATTGAGCTAGCTCTTCACACCGTTTAGCCTTCAAAGGAACCCCTTGCGCCGAAAGATAAATCACATGAGATTTTTCCCTCTTCACACTCTCAATCGCGTCACATACGGGACCTGGTTTCATTAACATTCCAGGCCCTCCGCCGTAGGGGCGGTCATCCACTTTCTTGTGTTTATCGGTCGCAAAATCCCGAATATTGACTCCCTTGACATTCAGAAGACCTTTCTGAATAGCCCGTTTTAACATACTGGTTGCCAACGGGCTATCAAAATACTCTGGGAACAAACTCAGGATGGTCACATCCATGTGGATTTTCTCTACTTAGCAGGAAATTTCACGATTGGATAGTGCTTCTTTGTCAGTGCTACCACTGTCTCCGAAGGTTTCGCTCCTTGGTCAAGCCAATACTGAAGCCTTTCTACATTAACGTGAAGTCCTCTTTTAGCATCTGGATCTCTAGGATGGTAATAACCTAACGCTTCCAAATACTTCCCATCTCTGGGGGATCTGACATCGGCTAATACAACTCGAAAACAGATTGCATTTTTAGCTCCACATCGTCGCATACGAATTTTTAACATGGTGATCTCCGTTTAACAAACTTGGGGACATGTTAACAAATTCGAGTAAAAATGGCGATGAAAAAAGATTATTTCATCGATGAGAATTGTTTTTTTAGGGCAGGAAGCTGTTTAGAAAACTGTTTTAGCTGCTTAAAACCCTTAATCATACGATTTACATCGTCGATTTTTGTACCACTACCTGCCGCAATACGGCGCCGTCTACTCGGGATGAGCTCATCAATCCCCTTCCTTTCTTTCGGCGTCATGGAAAGGATCATCGCTTCCATCTTGGAAAATTCTTTTTCAGACTGATCGAGCTCCCCCATCTGATCTGCTCCTGGGAGCATTTTCATTAAACTTTTGAGAGGCCCCATTTTTCTTAAGCCCGCCATCTGTTTCAGATAGTCGTCGTAGGTGAAAGTGGCTTTAAGAAATTTCTTCTCAAGCTTTTCTGACTCCTCCTCATCGATGTGCTCTTGGGCTTTTTTAACGAGGTTGATGACATCCCCCATCCCCAAAATTCGGTCAGCCATGGAGGCTGGGTGGAAGGATTGAAAATCGGCGATCTTCTCCCCTACACCTTCAAAAAGGAGGGGTTTTTGGGTCACTTCTCTGATCGAAATCGCAGCACCGGCTCTCGCCGTACCGTCGAGCATGGTTAAAATGGAACCTGTGATCCCTATGGCATCATTAAACGTAGCCGCTGTTTTGACCGCATCTTGACCTAAGGCAGCACTCGCTACAAAGATCACTTCGTCAGGATTGGTCTTTTCTTTGAGTTTTTTGAGCTCTCCCATGAGCTCTTCATCGACATGTAAGCGCCCAGCTGTATCGAGAATGACTACGTCAAATTCTTTTTGCTTAGCAAAACGGAGAGCCTCTTCGACCACTTTAATCGGATTCTTTTCCCCTTCGATCGTAAATACAGGGACATCGATACTCTCCCCTAAAATCTGAAGCTGCTGGATCGCAGCTGGTCTTTGAAGGTCGCAAGCGACGAGAAGAGGGCGTTTCTGAAACTCTTTTTTCTTGAGGTAGTTGGCAAGTTTTGCCGCATGGGTCGTCTTTCCAGAGCCCTGAAGACCACAAAGAAGAATGATGGCGGGGTTTCCCTTTAAATGGAGCCGAGACTCCTCAGTCCCCATGAGAGCTACGAGTTCTTCATGCACGAGGCTAATGAATTGCTCTGTAGCCTTTACCCCTTTAATCCTCTCAGAACCTACAGCCTTTTCTTTGACTGATTTGATGAAGCGGCTCACCACGCTGTAGCTGACATCAGCATCTAATAGAGCGAGACGAACATCGCGCACTGCATCTGCGATATTCTTTTCAGAGAGTTCTTTATTCCTAGATAGAGAGGAAAAAAGATTTTGAAGCTTTTCAGTTAGGGAGCCAAACATCCCCTAAGTATATAGGAAATTCTCCTATCGTTCAAGGAAAAAGAAGCGATCGTGACCGCTCCAATCCTTCTCACAAACTATTGATTTCCAGCTATTTGCGGAATATATCTGAATAAACCCTTCTCTCTGCTTCCAACCTATTTCAAATGCAGCGAGCCCCCCTTCCTTCATCGAGCGATAAAGTGGAGTAGAAATTTTTTGATAAATGTCGAGCCCATCTTCACCGCCGTAAAGCGCTTTTTTAGGCTCAAAATCTTTGACGCTTGGATCGAGAGATTCGTATTCTTCCCTTGTTACATAAGGGGGATTTGCTAAAAACAGATCGATCTCTGGCCCTTCATATCCATCTATTGCATCACCGAGTCTACACTCTACATCTAAACCATTTTTGAGGGCATTCCCCCTCGCAACGGCCAATGCTTTTTCACAAATATCGATCAAAATCACACGTGCCTTCGGAAAAATGGACTTCATCGCAAGTCCTAAACAGCCACTTCCTGTACAAAGGTCGACTACGGTAAACTCGCTCCAGCCTCTCTTTTTGACACGAGAAATGACTTTATCAGCTAAAATTTCCGTTTCTTGACGAGGGATAAGAACATTTGAGTTCACTTCCAAATGCAAATGGTAAAACTCTACTGAGCCCTTTACATAGGCTTCTGGTTCGTTCATGTCTCGAAATTTTGCTTGTGAAAGAAGGCGACAAGGGCTGTCGTTAACTCTTCTAAATCCCCTTCCATGACGCTATCTAGCTTGTGAAGGGTCAAATTGATCCGGTGATCGGTCACGCGGTTTTGAGGATAGTTGTAAGTGCGGATACGACCAGAGCGGTCCCCGGAACCCACCTGCTCAGCTCGAAGTGAGGACATGGCAGCATGTTTTTCTTCTCGATCTTTTTCCACAATCTTGGCCGCTAAGATTCTCAGGGCTTTTGCGCGGTTTTTAATCTGAGATCTTTCATCTTGGCAGTGGACCACAATTCCAGTTGGTATGTGGGTCATCCGTACGGCTGAATCGGTCGTATTGACGTGCTGGCCTCCCGCTCCAGAAGAGCGGTAAGTGTCAATTTTGAGATCCTTCTCATCGACTTGAATCTCCTCTTCTTCACTTGGCTCCATTAACACAGCCACAGTGATCGCTGAGGTGTGAAGTCTTCCTTGAGCTTCTGTTTTAGGAACCCTTTGAACGCGGTGGATGCCCGCCTCATATTGCATTAAGCGGTGTACATTTGTTCCTGAGAGGACGAACTGATATTCTTTAAAGCCACCCATCTCTGAAGGAGTAGAGGAGAGGCTTTCAACAGACCACCCTTTACTTGCCGCATAGTTGAGATACATCCTTACGCAGTCGCCGACGAAAATGGCTGCTTCATCACCACCTGTGCCTGCACGAAGCTCCATGATGGTATTGCGGTGATCGTCTGGATTGGGAGGAACGATAAGGGTTTCAACATCTCTTTCGAGCTTTTCGATACTAGAAGCAAGAGACTTATTCTCTTCCTCTAGCATTTCTACAAACTCTTTATCTTGCTCAACTCTTGCAAGCAGCCGATTCCCTTCCAAATCCTTTCTGGCTTTGGCTAAAGACTGCCACGCTTCGTTCAATTCTGTAAGATGTTTATGCTCCTGGGTGAGGCCTAGATAACGCTCACGATTCTGCATAAGGCCAGGAGCACCTAATTCTTCTTCGATTTCAGGAAGGCGGGAAAGAAGTTCAAGAACTTTTTTTTCCACCGATCCTTACTCGCCTTTTTTAGACTCGCTCTTCTTTACAGCTGCTTTTTTAGGAGCTGCCGCTTTTTTCTGAGCAGCTGCTTTCTTTTCTTCTTTTTGCTCTTCTTGATCTTTCTTGCCATCTTTGTCCCCGCCAGCAAGAGGTCTTGCGTAACGTTTTGTGAACTTCTCGATGCGACCTTCTGTATCGATCAACTTAGAGCTCTTTGTGAAGAATGGGTGTGACGCTGAGCTTACAGGAACGAGGTATAAATCGTACTGTTTTCCTTCGAATTCTGTAGTTTGCGTAGTAGCAACCGTACTTGCGCAAAGAAATTTCTGACCATTCGCTGTATCCATGAAGACTACTGGACGGTACTTAGGGTGAATATCTTTTTTCATTTTTTCTCCGCAGTGTTAAAAATGCTTCTACGATACTCTCCCGAAACTATTTTCTCAAGGGAAAGTTGCGATTAAGAAGAGCTTCCTTTATAATGCAGAGTGTAAAATAGGTTTTCAATGCATAAAACTCCACATATTGTAAAAATTTTCGTATTAATCTCTCTCGGCGTGAGTTTAATTGCCGGAGTGACCGATCATGTATTTCCCCACTTATTTGGCAAGTACACCCTTTCCTGGTGCTTAGCGCTCCACCCACTTGGTCTCGAAAAAGGGTTCTTTTGGCAATTGATCACCCACCCCTTCATCCACCCAACGCTTAATCAAATGGATTTTTTCTATTTGATCAGCCTTCTCTTTTCCTCATACCTACTTTGGAAAATGGGAACCATCATCGTGCAACAAAAAGGGGTAAAGCATTTTTTTACCTTGTTCTTTATGAACACACTGATTAGCTCTCTCATCGCTATCGCCGTATTCTACACCTCTTCGACCCCATCGCTCCTCGCTGGAGGGACTCCTATCCTCTATGCTCTCCTCCTTTCGATGATCTTCCTCCTCCCTGACATCGACATCCTCCTTTTCCTCGCGATCCCCATCAAGGCAAAGTGGTTCATCTTGGGCTCCATGGGGGCATTCCTTCTCATCGACCTTTCACATGGAAATTTTGTCCACTTCTTTACCATCTTGGGAACTCTCTTCTTTACCTATCTATACTGCCTCTTTTTCTGGAAGCTCTTAAGCCCCTTCAAGATGATGCACCCGCTAGAAAAGCGTTTAACGAAAAAAGTTTTATCTGATTCGCTCAAGGATTATGTCCAAAATGCGAAAATTTATGACATCAAGACCGGGAAAGTCCTCTTGAGTGACAACGCTTTTATTGATGCGTGCCTTGCGAAAATCGCAGCAAAAGGGAAAGACTCCCTCTCATGGAGAGAGCGCTTCCGCTTGCGAAGAATTACAAAAAAGCGCACACCCCATAAGAGTTATTAACTCTCTCTAGCGATCGCACGGAGAGCCGCTTCTGCTGATCTCAAACCTTGCAAAACCCCCTCTTCGTAGCGAAAATAGGGATGGTTTTCGAGGACTGGATAGTCAAATGGCTGGAGGAGATCATCATGAGAGATGTTAGGAACGTAGCGCCTTGCAATCGATAATAGCTTCTCTTTCTGCTGTTCGATGAGTTCATCAAACAATTTCTCCCACTCCATTCGCCCTCTGTTTTTTAAAGAATTCTTGTAATAGTTGTTTGGCCTCTTCAGCGAGCAGTCCTCCTTCGCCGATTCCTGAGCTGTAGCGGATATTAGGACAGCCCCAGACGACTCTTTCTACTCGGGCAAGATGAATGGCCCCAGCGCACATCGGACAGGGTTCTACGGTGACATACATGGTGGTTCCGATGAGGCGCCAATTTTGGAGCACTTTCGAAGCTTCCTTAAGACAATTTATTTCTGCATGTTCAATTGCAAAGTGATTTTTTTCAACAGAGTTTCGCCCCCTTGCAATGATCTTACCTTCGCGAACAATGACGGCACCTATAGGGACTTCTTCTTCTAAAAAAGCTTGCCTCGCCTCTTTCAGAGCCTCTTGCATGTAAAAAACTTCTTGTTCAGAAAAGGTATTTTGCATTTACTTTATTGGCACCCTTTGCTACAATCTGATCAGGAAATTTTATAGAAAAACTAGATTGAGGTCCAGCTTTAAGGGAGAAACGACATGTCGCTAAGTAAAGATACCAAAGAAGAAATTACCAAAAAATATCAGTTACATGAGAAGGACACAGGATCTGCGGATGTTCAAATCGCTATATTAACAGAGCGAATCATTGAATTAACTCACCACCTTCGATTGAACGCTAAAGATCACAGCAGCCGTCTTGGTCTGTTGAAGCTCGTAGGACAAAGGAGAAAATTGTTGGATTACCTCCAAGAAACTGATACTCCCCGCTATTTGAGCTTAGTCAATCGACTAGGTCTTCGCAAGTAGTCTCTTCCTTGAATCATTCAAAAAAAAGCGCTGGAATTTTACTTACCAGCGCTTTATATTTTTTTACAGAAAACACCCACTCTCGAAAAACAAAGGGGCGCCCTCCAATCTCCTTTGTAGATCGATCCTTTGCTTTTCGAGAGCAGGTACACACAACTATTAGGAGTTAAAATGAAAGAACACACACTGACCGTCTCCGTTCAAGGCAAAGAAATTACCTTTGGAACCGGCAAAGTGGCAAGACAAGCGAATGGCGCTGTCATGCTCCGCTCTGGTGATACAACCATCTTAGCATCTGCTTGTGCCGCAAAAGAACCAGCAGCGAATATTGATTTCTTCCCTTTGAGAGTCGATTATCAGGAAAAATTTTCTTCAGCAGGTAAAACACTTGGTGGGTTTTTGAAAAGAGAAGGGAAACCTTCAGAAAAAGAGACTCTCGTATCGAGATTGATCGATCGCCCTCTAAGACCTATGTTTGAAGATGGCTTTGTCAACGAAGTACAGGTCCTCACTTACGTCCTCTCTTATGACGAAAATCATGCACCAGAACCACTAGCTATTTGCGCAGCATCTGCAGCTCTTGTCATTTCTGACATCCCCCTTCTCAAGCCGATCGCCGCTGTGCGAGTTGGAAGAAAGAGTGGAGAGTTCATCATCAATCCGACAGAAAAAGAACTTGCTGAGTCAGATCTCGATTTGATGCTTGCAGGAACAGAAGATGCGATCTTGATGATTGAAGGATATGCAACCTTCCTTCCAGAAGAAATTGTTCTTGAAGCAATTTCTGAAGGGCATGAGGCGATTAAAACAATTTGTAAAGCACTCCTCGACTGGCAAAACGTAGTCGGAAAAGAGAAGATGAAGACTACATTGCAGCTTCCTCCTCAACAACTGGTTGATGAGATGGATGCAATGATCTCTGAAGAGCTCACACGCTGCTTCTCTATCGAGAAAAAACTCGAGAGAGAACTTGCAGTCAATGAAATTTCAGAGCGCGTTAACAAGCACTTCATCCCAGAAGATGGAGAGGGAGAATACTCCGCTTCCCACGTAAAGGCTGCTTTCAAGAAAATTTCTTCAAAGCTTCTTCGCAAAGAAGTCCTCCATAAAAACATCCGCTGCGATGGTAGAACCACAACAGAGATCCGCCCGATCACTATCGAAATGGGCCTTCTCCCACGCACACATGGAAGCACCCTCTTTACCCGCGGCGAGACTCAAACGATTGCAGTTTGTACCCTCGGTGGCGAGTCAATGGGTCAGCGCTATGAAGACCTCGGTGGAGAAGGGATCCGCCGCTTCTACCTACACTACGTATTCCCTCCATTCTCTGTAGGAGAAGTAGGAAGAGCAGGGCCTCCAGGAAGACGTGAAGTGGGACATGGTAAATTAGCAGAGAGAGCGCTCCAGGCGATCATCCCATCTGTAGAGTCTTTCCCATACACCATCCGACTCGAATCCAACATCACAGAATCTAACGGTTCTTCTTCAATGGCATCCGTTTGCGGTGGCTGTTTAGCGATGATGGAAGCGGGCGTACCAATTTCGAGACCAGTAGCAGGGATCGCGATGGGGCTCATCCTAGAGCAAGAGAAATTCACGATCTTGTCAGATATCCTTGGAGTAGAAGATGCTCTCGGCGATATGGACTTCAAGATCACAGGAGATGAGCATGGAATCACTGCCTTCCAAATGGATATCAAAGTTGAAGGGATTACCCTCGATATCATGAAAGCAGCTCTCATGCAGGCAAAACAAGGGCGTATCCACATCCTTCATAAAATGCTTGAAGTGATGCCAAAATCGAAAGAAAACCTTTCGAAATATGCACCTCGCATCGAGTCTATCCAGATCAAACAAAGTAAAATCGGTACAGTGATTGGGCCAGGAGGAAAACAAATCCGCGCCATCATTGAGGAAACTGGAGTAGAGATCGACATCAACGACGAAGGGATTGTCAACATCTCCTCTAACAACGCAGAAGCTCTAGAAAAAGCAAAAGCGATCATCCACAACCTCACAGCAGAAGTGGAGATCGGCAAAGTTTATAAAGGGCCTGTTGTTGGGATCCAACCATTTGGAGTGTTTGTCAAGCTCGTAGGTGGCAAAGAGGGACTTTGTCACATTTCTGAACTCTCTCACCAAAGAGTCCAGAACATCGAAAATTACATCAAAGAGGGAGACGAGCTCGAAGTGAAAGTGCTCGACATCAACGACAGAGGACAAATCAAACTCAGTCGCAAGATCCTCCTTCCTGCTCCACCGAAAAAAGAGCCGATTGCTCCACCCGAAGCACAAACGGTTTAAGTCTATGAACAATGCGCCTTATAAAAGGCGCATTGTTTTTTCTATACACAATGCGTTGTCAACGTCCACCTGTTCGTCACACACTCTTCAGGAGTATAAGTTTCTCCATCTGTATTATTACAAGTGTATGTACAGGTATAGCCACTGACTGTCGGTGGAAATGAACTACAGTTATTCCAGGTACTATTGGCTGTTGTGCTGCCTCTAGGTGGCCATGTGCAATAGATACAACCGATCGCCCAGGTTTGAGAACTATCTGATAAGCAAGCCTCACAAGAAACTCCCTTCACAATCGTTGACCCTTTAAAACAAGCGCCTGTTGCGCAATTCGATACGAAACAAGTGGGCTGACTCGCTGTCGCTTGAGCCTTTTTACATTTTTTCTTCATGAGATCTCCTCTTCTTCAGATGATACAGAGGTCGCAGTGCAGCGGATCGAGCAGGTCCCTTGAGCACCTGTACCAAAGTTATCGACATAAGTGCAAGTTGGGCAGTTTTGGAGCCCTCCAGTATAAGAGTCACCTGCGCTATCTTTACCTGTATAAGTACAAATACAAGAACTTGATCCACAAGTCCATGTACACCCCTGCTTTCCTGACGTCTTTCCCGCACACTGCTTAGCGCAGTCTGTGCAATTGCAAGGAATAGCGGTTGCCCAATCAGCAGGAACGCAAGTTTGCTGCCATACAGCCCCTTGGTTTACACACTCACTATAAGTGAGTACTTGGGGCACGGGCACTAAAAGGCTTCCACTGTAGTAAAAACAGGTACATTCAATGACGTTTGTATAGTCCCAGCAAGAGGGATTGATACAACAATTAGGATCACTCGCAGGGCAAGTGAACTGACAGGCCTTAAGAGAGGTTGAGCAAGAACCAAACCAAACATATGCCTTACTAATACAATCTGAGCAGGTCGTCAGACTCGGCACAGGCGTTTTTGCATCCGTACTCGTATAACACCCAACTTTACCCATACTCCTCCCCTATCCATTTTTGAATCTAGGATAGCAGAAGATAGTCAATGAAATCACAAGTGCCTTATTTCACTTGAGATAGCCAATCATTCAGGTTGTAATAATTCGTGATGCGGGTGATTTTCCCTTGAGAAAGTTCAAAAAAAGCACCGCACCGGAGGCGGTAGCGCTGCCGATCGGCAGGAGGAAGATTGGGAGCCGAAGTCAGGTAGATCCCTTCGATGAAGAACTCGGCAGAAGCCCTCGAACCTTGATCATTAGCCATGATCACGAGATCGACTACCTCTTCTTTATAATGTTTTTCCATGAGGGTCATGAAAGAGCGAAAACGGTCTTTCCCCTTTTCACCCTCTCCTTGATTGATTTCATGGAGAACATCTTCTGCTAGAAGCTGGAAGAAGCTCTCCATATCGAATTTGTTGAAGCTATCGTAATATTCTTTTACGATCTGGAGAGTGAGCTCTCTCATGTCGCTGGCTGAACCCCTTCATTCCCTGACATTCCTGATGAGGGAAGTGGAGGTGGAAGCTTGTGACTTCTTCTCTCAATTTCTAAGACAGCTTCTCTTTTTTTATCAAAATCCCAAGTGCCATCCATGATTTTCAAGACATCTTCTCTATCGAGCGTTTCAAACTCTAAAAGAGCCTGAGTCATGATTTCCATCTTCTCGCGATTCTCTTCAATCACCTTTTTCGCTTGATTGTAGGCATCCTCTAGAAGAATATTCACTTCCGCATCAATCATTTCAGCTGTCTTTTCAGAGTATCTCTTTTCAGAAACACCAACGAAATAACGGGAATCTCTCTCTTCCCCTAATGTGACAGGTCCGAGCTTATCTGACATACCCCATTCGCAAACCATGGCTTTAGCAAGCTCTGTCGCTTGTCTAAAGTCCATCTGCGCACCGCTCGAGCAGTCGTGGATGAAGAGCTCTTCAGCAACTCTACCACCCATCAAGACAGCAAGCTGAATATAAAGTTCTTTTTTCCAATAACTTACGCGGTTTCTGGTAGGGAGGAAATAGGTCGCTCCTAGTGAAGAGCCTCGTGGAATAATCGTGACTCTATCGACGGGATCAGAGCTACCCAAAATGAGGCCAACAACAGCATGACCCGACTCGTGGTAAGCGGTATGCTTTTTGTCTGCTTCTGTAAGCTCTAACGTCCGTCTCTCTTTTCCAAACAAGGCCTTTGCAGTCGCATGCTTGATATCTTCCATGTCGATCACTTTCTTGTGGCGACGCGCTGCAATCAATGCCGCTTCGTTGAGAAGGTTGGCAAGAACAGCACCCGATGCTCCTGGCGTCCCTCTTGCAACATATTGAAGATCAACATTCTCATCTAGCTTTAACTTGCGAGCATGCACTTTTAAGATTTCATGACGTCCTTTAATATCTGGAAGCTCAACGTGTACCTGGCGGTCAAAACGGCCCGGTCTGAGGAGCGCTTTATCCAGTACATCGGGACGGTTTGTCGCAGCGATGACAATAACACTTTCAAAAGAGGTAATCCCATCCATCTCAGTCAAGAGCTGGTTCAAGGTCTGCTCTCTTTCGTCATGCCCCCCTCCGATACCGGTACCGCGGTGGCGACCGACAGCATCAATCTCATCGATGAAGATGATACATGGGGAATTTTTTCTCGCTTGGTCAAACATGTCTCTCACTCGAGAGGCGCCGACCCCGACAAACATTTCGACGAAGTCTGATCCTGAAATCGAGAAGAAAGGCACTTTTGCTTCCCCTGCTACCGCTTTCGCGATGAGGGTCTTCCCTGTTCCTGGCATACCAACGAGGAGAACTCCTTTCGGAATCCTTCCACCCAAGTTGACATAACGGCGAGGATCTTTCAAAAAGTCTACGATCTCTTCAAGCTCTTCTCTCGCCTCTTGAATCCCTGCCACATCATCAAAGGTGATGCGAACACGATTCTTGTTCAATAACTTAGCAGGAGATTTGCTAAAATTCATCGCTGACGTCCCCACCCCTTTCATCTGTCTTGAGAAGATGAAGTAGAAGAGAAGTCCGATGAGGACGATCGGCAATACGGTAAAGAGCCAGTTGAAATAATTTGGAGCAGGCTCTTCACTTTTAAAGGTTTTGTCCAAAAGACCTGTTCTTTGTTGATCAGGCGCTTGGAATGGAAGCGTTGCGTTTTCGTTAAAGTTTTCCCATTCTGTCTTTGCTTGCAGGTACCAGTAATGGAAAGCTTCAGGATCTTGCTTTTCTAATGCATTTGTAGAGAGCTCTTTATCTTGGAAGAACCAGATCACATCTGCAACAGAGTTTCTCGCCTTTTGAAGTTTTTCATGGTTCTTTTGAAGCTCGATTTGGATCGTATGGTATCTCTCTAGATATTCTAAATATCCACGGACACTTCGGAGCTGAACAAAGCTTGGAGTATTTTGTACGAGATCAGGTTTCACAACTTCAGCAACGATCTGATACTCTAAAAGGCTAACAGTGTTCTGGTAAAGGTTCCACTTATCTTGTACAGGCATCGTTTCAGTGCGAAGTGCTGCTGCTACATTGTCTTCAGCTGTCTGAAGACGGGATTTAAGAAGCTCGCTACCGATACCGATCTTTGGAGAACGGTAAGCTTGAATGAGAGCGAGCAAGGCCTCCCCTACTGTATCTTTACCTGCCTCTGGAGACTTTGAAAGAATTTCTTTAATTTCTTGTAATGAAAGCATTCCAGCTGGAAGTGCTGCCCCATCATAAATTGTAAGAGCAAAAGGGGCTGGTATTTCTGAATCTTCAGAAACAATCACGATTCCAGATTGACCTGGGTGGATTCCACTCAAAGCGAGAAAGTATTGAGCGCTACTTATCGCTTTATCTTTCATAACCTCTAGGTCTTGAGAGATCAAACGGGAATCAGCATCGAGTTGTTGCTCATTGTGCAAAAGATAAATATAGCGGTAACGATTCTTTGCCTCTTCTGATAAGACGTCTTGGAATCTTCCCTTAAATAACACAAGGTTATCGTTTTGGGCGACTTTCTTACTCTCATCAGGCTTGATGAGCTGCAGGTTATGCAAATGCTCAAGCTGGTGTGAAAACGAAACCGGTGCCGATTTTGTATCGGAAAGGTTCTGAATCGTTAGAATAATAAAAACGGAGGCAATTAAAAGGAGAATAAAACTCCCTGAAAAACCACCTTTCTTCTCTGGCTTCATCTGGTTATCTTTGCTCATATAAACAACTTAGATTTAATATTAAAAAAAATACTTCCCTTTGAACCATGTATTACAAGGAATATATTAGATTTTCAAGTTTACTTTACCAGAATCGCATGATTTTGTCTTTCTTTCGATGAAAATCTGTCCTTTACTAACAATCCAGGTCCCCTCTTTTCTTTCAACCCGAATCCCCCTATTTTCTAAAAGAGCTAATGTGAGAGTTTCACATTCTGGAGCAGAAATTTTGATCTCATGACGGCTCGATAACCAAAGGAAAAAATGTTCGATCTCTAACCTATCCCCTTGAATTTGATAGGAGTATCCATTTTCCATTTCTTTGAATGTCCTTTTCCAAGGGGCGATTTTCTGGTCGAGGTGCTCTTTCAAAAAAAATGATCTTTTACTCAACAAGGTGAGATTATGTTTAATATTTTTCCCAAACTCTGCTTCCAACCGGGGGATCAAAGTCTTCCGAAGACGAGTGCGCAAAAACTTCGGGTCACTATTTGTTTTATCGATGAAATAGCTCTCCCATCGCCCCTCTAACCACTCGACGATCTCTCCCTTTTCAAAGTCTAATAAAGGGCGCAAGTAGAGCCTTTCCTTTTGTAGACACCCCTTTTCCATCCCACCTAGATTTTCCAAATGGGCCCCTTCAAAGAGTCTCTTCAAAACGGTTTCGGCAAGATCATCTTTGTGATGCCCCAAGAGAAGAGCTTTCGCTTGTAGCTCATCATAAAGCCTTTCGAAAAATTCCCCACGCGCCCTTCTCGCCCGATCTTCTAAGTTGTGTGCTCCCTCGAAAAAGACTCTGATCGAATGGAAAGTGACTCCACTCTCCTCTACCCATTTTTTGAGAAGTTTAGCCTCTTCAAGACTCTCCTCTCTCCATCCATGGTCGACATGGGCCACATGAAGCTCAAAATGTAGGTCTGGTTTGAGCTCTACCAAAGCTCTGAAAAGAGCCATAGAATCGGGGCCTCCTGAAAGGGCTAATATGAGACGATCCCCTGGGTTGAACCGTTCTTTTAATTCTGAACGAATGGAGTAGAGAAATCGATCTTTCATGATGATTCGATCCTAACAGGTTTTTCCCAAAAAAACTACCCCCATTCTGGGCCCGAACCAATTTGCCGAAACATATGGGGAGTGATTCAAAATTTGGATCAGGAGCGGTATACACAAAAAACATCTTTCTTATATACTGCCCCAAGAAGAACTAGCACTGGAATCAAGAGACTGTTTCTAAGTCCCAAGGGAATTTGCACATGCCAATTTTATGGCGCTATCAGATCAGACATTTTTGCATTAAACTCCTCTTCATCTTATTTCTCTCTGTTGCATCGATGCTCACTTTTAAGGTCAATGACATCTCGAAACTCCTATCGCTCGGAGTCTCTGCAAAAACCTTGATCATGTTCATTTTGTACCAAATCCCTCTCCTTCTCCCCATGACGTTAGCGATCAGTGGATTCTTTGCGGCCTATCTCGTGATTCAGCAACTTTCTGAGATGAGTGTATTTTCCAGTTTGAGATCTTCAGGTCTCAGCCTCAATACAATTCTTTCCCCCCTGTTTTTTATGGGGATTGTCATCTCGATCCTGAATTTCTATCTCATGATGGAGGTCCTTCCTAAGTCGAGGATCAAGTCCCATCAGCTGTTTCAGGATGTAAGTCAGATGAACCCCCTCGTGATTTTGAAGAAAGGAAAAGTGGTAGTTTTGCAAGATGCCTTGGTTCACATGAATTTGGATGAATCCCACTCTTCTGCAAGTGATGTATTCATCCTCTTTCAAAACCCCTACACTAAGTATCTGAATCTCTTTAAAGCAGATGGGCTCTCTTATAAAAATGATTATGCGGTCGAGATTAAAAATAGCTCCCTCATCAGCACGATCCACCAAGAAAAAGGGTCTCTACCCACGATTGTATTAGAAAATGCAGAGTCTCAATCAATCCCTCTCTCTTTTTTTACAAGCTCTCTTTCTGGATCGAAATCTTATGGAGATGATCTGATCAGAAGGACTTATGATATCATGACGATGAGAGAATTGGTATTGACCTACAACATGAGCAAAAACGATTATCTCGTCTCTGAATTCATTGTGAGGTTTGGATTGGGATGCCTTCCCTTCATACTGATCTTTATAGGATCGACCATTTCGATTGGATCTATGGAGAGAAAGCCTCAATTCAATATGTTCTTACTCATTTTTACCTTTTTCCTTTGCATCACTGCAGTTCTATCGGCAAAATCTTTAAGACAAATCCCCTACATCTCTGTTCCCATCATCATCATCCCATTCACAATTTCTATCTTGATTGCGATTCGGTATCGGTCTCTTTTAGAAAAGGTAAAACATCTATGCAAATAGCTATCTTTGACCGCTATATTTTCAAAAAAATCACAAAAAATTTTCTGATCCATACACCGATATTATTCATGTTTTTTGTGATACTCGATATTTCCCTCAGAAGAACCCCCCTTCCCGATACATTTTTTTCCTACTATTCTGCTCTATTTTCCTTGAGAATGGATCGTTTTGTCGCTATCTCTTTCTTACTTGCGACAGTTCGTACACTCCTGGACTGTAGCCGCCATTTTGAGTTGATCTCCTTGCAGATCACTGGAAATTCGATTTTTAAGATTACGAGGATGATCCTCTTCTTTGCAGGACTGTTGGTAGTCGCCAACCTGACGAATTACCAGTTTTTCTACCCAAAAGCCTACGACATCACAGATGATGGCAAGGGGCAAGCAGCCGCAATTCGAAGAATGATATTAGCTGACCAATCTGAACTATTCTATAATGCTTCATTGAGCTCTCCTCAGCAGCTCAAAGACCTCTTTTTACTCAAGTCAAAAGAAGAGATTTGGCATATTGAATCGCTAAACACCTACCCTCCTTATAGAGCGCAAGGAATCGATCGCTTTTCATTTCATGAAGGAAAAATCCAACATGAATCGACACTCTTAGAAGATAAAATCAATCTGAGTAATGCTGAGATCATTCCTGCACCCAAAAACTACCAATATCTACCGATCCTCACACTCCATTCTCTTTCACTCCGAAAAACTGAAGTTCCAATGGATCAGTCTCAGATTTTTACCCATCTCTACTATAAAGAACTGATGTCGTTCTTACCACTTTTGATTGCATTATGTATGATCCCTATTGCTGCTTGCTACCACAAGGTGATCCCTGCGCTCAGGATTTACGTCAGTTCATTATTTATTTTTATTCTTTTTTACTTCATGATTAGGATCAATATATTACTAGCGCAAAGTGAGATGATATCTCCCCTGCTTATGGTATCACTCCCATTGATGTTATTTGGATTAAGCTTTTATAGACTTCTTAGAGTGTAGTATGCAAGCAACTTGGGACAAAAAAAAAATACTTTTCTGGCACCTTTTTTCCCTCATCCTTTTACTTTCTTGGTTTATCCCTGCGACCCGGAGTCTTTGGAATACTATTGATAAACAAAGTTTCTATTTCTTCAATTCTTTAATCTCTGACTACCACCCTGTCCATCTCTTTTGGGCTTTTTGTAATACGAGAACGAACGACTGGCTTTTTGATGTCGTTGTACTCTTAATATTCACTTCTTATGTTCTCTATTCTCCAAAAGAGACGAGAAAAGAGAGAGGGCTCCAACTCTTCATCACGGTATTGTTTGTAGCTGTATTGCTCATCATTAAGCACTTTATTTTTAGAGTGTTTATCCATATCTACAGACCAAGCCCCATTGCTATTTTGCCAGGCATACAATTAGGAGACTACATCAGCTCGATTCCGATTAAAGGAGCTTGCTATAATAGTTATCCTGGTGATCACGCATTTACTGCCTGCGTTTTCATCATCACCTGCTGTTTTATGACAGATCGTTTTTGGGCCTTCATCTCCATTTTATTCACACTGCCTCTGCTACTACTTCCAAGACTGGTCATTGGAGCACATTGGTTAACAGACATCATCATGGGAAGCTTCATCCTCTCCATCATCCCGATGAGCTGGATCTGTTACAGTCCCCTTCTCCCTCAAATTATGAAAAAAATCAGAGTCAATTATGGCAAAACGGCAAATCCAAGACCTCATTAACCAAATCCGCCCGAGAGCTCTTCTCCAGTCCCTCTCCTACGTCCTCGACTGGGACCAGGAAACCTATATGCCAAAGCAAGGGATCGCCATCAGAGTGGAGCAGCAAGCGCTCCTTTCTGAGCTCTTCCACAAAGAATCGACCTCTGAGACTCTCAAGAAGATTCTCAGTAAGTACATTGACCTGAGTACAGGGAGCTTTTTAAAAGAAGGGCTCTCTCCTGAAGAAAAAGCGATCCTCAGAGAAGTGAGAAGAGACTATCTTCAAGATGCAAAACTCCCTACCGAGTTCGTTAAACAGTATAAAAAGGCGACGACAGAAGCACTCCATGTATGGAAGGAGGCAAAAGGGAAAAAGGATTTTAAACTCTTTGCCCCTCATCTGAAAGAGATCGTACGCCTCTCCAAAGAAAAGGCGCACTACCTTGGATTTGAAGGACATCCCTATAACGCTCTTCTCGACCTATATGAAACGGGAGTCACCACCCGGCAGCTCGACGATCTCTTTGGACATCTCAAACAAAAGCTCATCTCCCTCGTAGAAAAACTAAAGCAAGAAGCTCCTCCTAAGGCAGATTTTCTGACGAAACACTATCCTTTTGAAGAGCAGATGGCTTTTGGACGTCGATTAGTAGCTGATATGGGGATCGATAGCGATACCTGCAGACTTGACCTTACAGAACACCCGTTTTGCACAGCTTTTGGCCCCCATGATGTGAGGATCACAACAAAAGTGCACACCCACTCTATCATCGATACCCTTGCAGCAGTCATCCATGAAGCAGGTCACGCTCTCTACCAATTACAGCTCCCAGAAGATGAATTTGGGAACCCCCTTGGGGAGCCAGCGTCTCATGGAATCCATGAGAGTCAGTCTCGCCTTTGGGAAGTCTACATCGGTCAGAGCGCCCCCTTTTGGCAATTCTACACCCCTGAATTTAAAAAAGCCTTTCCAACCCAGTTAGAAGGGGTTTCTTGGAAGGATTTTTACTCTGCCGTGAACCATGTCAAACCGAGCTTGATCCGCATCTTTGCCGATGAGGTGACCTACAGCCTCCATATCATCCTCCGCTATGAACTGGAAAAGGGACTGATTGAAGGGTCGATCTCTGTCGACGATCTTCCAAACCTTTGGCAGGAAAAAATGAAAAAGATGCTCCACATAGCTCCAAGCCATGATGGAGAAGGTGTCTTACAAGACATCCACTGGTCGATGGGCCTCTTTGGCTACTTCCCCTCTTACTCTCTCGGCTCTATGTATGCAGCGGCCCTCTGGAATCAAATCCAACACACCTTCCCAGACACCCATGAAAAGATCCAATCGGGCAACTTCCTCTTCATCAAAGATTGGCTCAAAGAGCATATCCACTCAAAAGGGCGTCTCTATCCCCCAATCGAGCTCATTGAAAAGGCAACAGGGAAACCCTTTACTGTCGACCCTTATATCAATTACTTAGAAAAGAAATATCTTCTGAATTAAAAAAGCCCACCAGAATTTGGTGGGCAATGAGAAAAGATTTAACTGGTAATACCACATCCACGGTAGCAGCTAGCGCTATTGGTACCTGAATAGTAAGTATCACACTGCTTTTGGCAGTTAATGACAGACTGAGCGCAGCAGCAATTAGCAGTACTAGATGAGCAACCGCCACAGTAAGCGTTTCCTAACTGTAGAGTTGCATAACCTAAGCACTTACCTCCACAATCCCCTTTTTCTGCTGTACAACCGCTAAGACATTTTGTCTGCTCATTAGAGTCAGTGATGTTGTAGCAATTTTGCTGACAGGTATTGTTATTCTGAGTACAGTCATTATTACAAGACTGAAGAGCCTTTTGAGCATCTGACTGAATAGCTGCACAGATATCATCTGCTGGAGCTTTTCCTGTAAACTTACTCTTAGTTTCCTTCTTTTTAGCCATACGATCCTCCTTCTATTATGGTGATCCTATCTATGATAACATCCCCTATTTTGAAAATCGTAACTGTCTAATTTAAAGCATGTTACAGGCAGTATGATTGGC
>CAZZMO010000001.1:0-176201 GCA_964655475.1 uncultured bacterium | reverse complement strand
TGATTGGCTCCATCTTGTAAAAGCTTACACTGCTCATTACAACTAGAAGAACACCGACTAGAGCACGTGGAGGTACAGTCAGAGTCTACACAGGCAGTGCAGCCCATGGAGCAGACGATTTGAAGGCAGACGGGCATCCAGGCCTCCATTTGGCAGAGGTCGCGACAAGCTGTATCGATATTACCCTCTCCATCCATGCATCCAGCCTGGCATTCCTTAACTTGGCACTCCCAGGGGCAGTAGGCAACATCAGGACACTCATAGTTGACCTTTTCATAACAGCGGGTAATCTTGTCAGGATCACTGCAGACGGGCCTTTGGATAGACACAGGAAACCTCTTTTTCCCTATTCTACGCCCCACAAGACTTTGCGGTGTATAACCCCTAAAACATAAAAGGATAGAAATGAAAAACCCGCCTGATTCGGCGGGTTTGAAACGATTAACGTTTGGAGAACTGGAAGCTCTTTCGGGCTTTTTTATGGCCGTACTTTTTACGCTCTTTCTCTCTAGCGTCACGAGTGAGGTATCCTTCCTCTTTAAGGGCGCCGCGTCTCTCTTCGTTTTCTTTTACAAGAGAACGGGAAAGGCCGTGACGGACAGCTCCAGCTTGTCCTTGGATCCCACCACCGCGAACAGTGATTTGGATGTCGTATCTCTGTAGCGCTTCTACTTTTTTCAAAGGAGCAGTTACATAGTCTTGAACGACTTTGAGAGGGAAGTACTCGGCAAATTTTCTGCCGTTAATTTCAATATTTCCCTTTCCATCGCGTAGTCTGACAGAAGCTACTGCTGTTTTTCTACGTCCTGTCGCTACTGATTCTTGCACTTTTTTCATAGATTTCTACCATTAAATGTTCATCAAAACAGGTTGTTGTGCTTGTAAATTGTGCTCGCCACCAATAAACACCTTCAGCCTTTTAATTTGCTGACGGCCTAGTTTTGTGTGTGGCAACATGCCCCAGACAGCTCTTTCAATAATTCTCTCTGGATGGCGCTGCATCATAATGTTGTAAGGGATCTCACGGAGACCGCCCATATGGCCTGTATGGTGACGATAGTGTTTCTTTGTTTCTTTATCCCCTGTTACAGCGATTTTCTCCGCATTGAGAACGATAACCCCGTCCCCTGCATCGATGTTCGGTGTAAACATTGGAGTGTGTTTTCCACGGAGAACTTTAGCGATTTCAGAAGCGAAACGCCCGAGCGTCTTCCCTGTAGCATCGAACACTAACCATTGTACTGGTCTTTCACCTTTGTTGGCCCATTTTGTCTTTTGTGTGTATTGTGTACTCATCGGTGTATTCCTTTTGACGAAGAATCGTACCTCTATTTTCCGTTTTTGCCAAGGATTTTTATAGGTAGATTGCAAATAAGCCTAAAATTCGCTATGATTGCGCCTCAAAAAAAAGAGTGACAAATGCAAGAACCGAAAACCTTCTTCGTTAAAACTTATGGTTGTCAGATGAACGAGCTCGACACCGATATCATGGTGGGCCAGCTCATGAAACGTGGCCTAGAGCGCGTTCAGGACGAAAATCAGGCAGACCTGCTCATCTTCAATACCTGCTCCATCAGAGACCTCGCTGAGAGAAAAGTCATGGGTAAGATCGGCCAGTTAGGACGCCTCAAAAAGCGCCGCCCTATCATCGGGGTCACTGGCTGCATGGCGACCGCTAAGAGGGAAGGAATTTTTCGAAAATTGCCCCATGTAGACTTCGTCCTTGGGACCAATAACATCACCGATCTCGATGGTGTCTTAAACGACTACCTCCAAAGTGGTAAACCTGCCATCCGTGTCGACAAACAATTTGAAGAAAACCTCGACTACCTCGTTGCTAGAAGAGATCACAAGGTAAAGGCTTATGTGTCAATCATCCGTGGCTGTGACAAGTTTTGCACCTACTGCGTCGTCCCATACACGAGAGGGCCTGAAGTTTCCCGCCCCCCTGAAGACATCATCAATGAAGTGAAGAAACTCGCCTCTGAGGGGTATAAAGAAATTACTTTACTCGGACAAAACGTCAATAGCTATGGCAAAGACAAGCCTGAGTGGAACTGCCTTTTCCACGACCTTCTCTACCAACTCGACAAGATCGACGGGATCGAAAGGATCCGCTTCCTCACCTCCCACCCTATCGATATCACTCTTGACCTCATGTATGCCATCAGAGACCTCCCCTCCGTCTGCGAATTTGTCCACTTCCCGATCCAGGCAGGCGCCTCTCGCATTTTGCGAAAGATGCATAGGATCTACTCGAAAGAGGAGTACATGGAGAAAGTGGCAAAGCTCAAGGAGATCGTCCCCCATGCAGCGCTTGGAACTGACATCATCGTAGGATTCCCTTCAGAGACAGAAGAGGAGTTCATGGAAACCTACCGAGTCTTCGAAGATATCCAATACTCTGTCGCCTTCATTTTCACCTACAGCCCACGCCAGGGAACCCCTGCAATGCGCTGGAAGGATGACATCCCTGAAGAGGTAAAAGAGGACCGCCTACACCGTCTGATGGACCTCCACAAACGGCAGGTATCAGAAAAGTACGCAGCGCTCCTTAACAACAAGGTTGAAGTACTCGTCGAGAAGAGAAATCGGCATGGGCAGCTCAAAGGGCGCACCCGCTGCTGGAAAAAGGTGATTTTTGATGGGCCTGATGAGTTAATTGGAACCCTACAACAAGTCGACCTCCACAGCTTTAATCATGAGACTTTAGTAGGAAAAAGAGTAGAATTATAAACTCTTTTTTGATAAAATCCTTACTCTATGAGCATTAAAGATGTAACGGGAGTTTCCACAACTCCCACGTTTCCCCGTTTTCCGACACCTCCAGTGAGGCGCCGGCAACACACCTCCCCTACTCCGCATGATAAGCGAGAGAGTGGCAGAGAAACTAACTCCCTCCTCCAAAGTGTAAAGAAATTTATATCACTTTTCTTACGAGAAGGTGAACGCCCCCTCTTTAAGCACCAAGAAGCTTATGAAAAACTGATCACCCGTACCCCTGACCCTACGACAACGTACGCACCTCCCCCCTCTTTTTGGCCTGCTCGTGAGCCTAGATCTTTTGGGGAATGGCCTTATCTAATCACTGAAAGGCCCAAAGAAACCATTTCAGAGGCTCCTTTTAACGATAAGCTCCTTGCAAAGCTACGAGCGCCGATGAAAGGGCGCTTGATGATCGACACCTCTGGGGTCCTCTACCTCAAGATTCCTGAAAAAGTGGTTCAGAGTGTCCTCAAATTCATCCACCCACTGAATAGCCGCTTTTCTGAACTAGATAGCTTAGAGCTCCTCGGATCCCATGTAAGGGTAATGATGCCGCATGAAACAGCAAAACTGTTATCTCACACATCGATTGATGAGATTGGAGAGGAATTCTATTTTTCCCTTCAAGGATGCTTTATTTCCTCTTCTGTAGGTAAAGAAGCATGGCACCTTGCAATCGATTGTCCTGCACTGGAAGCTTTAAGAGAAAAGTATACGGGGAATAAAAAGTCTTCGACAAACTCTAGTTTACAGGCACTACTCGCTCTGAAGGGGAGCCAGTCCGAGCCATCTTTGATGGAAATTGCTGGGGGGAACTTTCTGGTGAATCCTGCAGTTTCTCCAGCATAACAATCGCCTCTTTTAGTGAAGGGCGCTTTGACGAATTTCGATGAGTAAATACCTCTAAAACAGATTCCCAACCAGTCCCCTTAAGAGGATCTAAACAAACTTTTTTGTGGGTAAGGCCTGGGCTATTTGTCACCGTTTCGATAGAAGGGCGTCTGCCAGTAATCATCTGATACATAATGACTCCAACGCTCCAAACAAGAGACTGTTCCTTGTTTGCTGTCCCTTTCTCTTCACAGTCATAAAAGCAAATATGGGACTGAAAAACTTCTGTCATATCGATAGCACCACCCTCTTTTGCCTCATCCCATCCCCTGCGGATAAACCCTTGAACATCACAACGATAATGAGTGAGATCAACGATTAAATACTTAGGGCAAATGGCTCTGTAAACGAGGTTATCTGGTAGTCTTTCTACGATATAAGAAATGGCCTCTAGGCAAGCTAGAGAGACTTTTCGGACGGTTTCGAACTCATAGGGTCTATGCTGATCAAGACTATCTTGCAGAGTGGTATCTTCGTATCGGAAACGGGGAGCATCTGGAGGTTCTTCTTGAGCCCCCATGAACCAATACGCTGTTAGTTCGATCCAATGAGTATCTGTAACGCCGCTAGTCTTATTCATTGCAATAATAAATTGTCATCCAATGGCAACAATATTAATCAATTAACCTCCTTTTTAGCAATAATAAAACTCCCACTGCCATGACGGAAACCCCTACTGGGTAAAGCAAAACGATGTTATTTCCAGAGACAAAAGCGGCTAAAAGTGCATTCAACATCCAGGCAAAAGAAGAGACCGATTGTGACACTCCAAGTGCTTTTCCTTGCCCCTCTTTTTTCGAATAAATGGAGACTAAATTCAAGATATTGATCATCGTCATCGAAGAAAACGGGTTAGCGAGCGTGAATAGGAGAGCAAAAAGGGAGTAGCAATCGATAAAACAAGCGATCAAGAGCAAAAGAGTTGCGATAGGAAACCCTATTAGACAAAGGTGATAGCTCTTCCATCTTTTCAAGAGAAGATAGTTGAGAGCAACTCCCCCAAAAAACCACATCACCGCAGAAATAGTGAGCCAAAAGGCAGCAGAGCTATAGGTAGCTCCAAACTTTTGCATGACAAAGGCTGCAAACCATTGACTGATCATACCCCATCCCATGACCCAAAAAAAATAGACGAGGTAGTAGCACCTTGTAGCTGGCTCAATAAAAGCTTTAGAGATATCATAGATCCCTTGAAGAAGATGGAACTTACCCTTTGTTTGATTCACATTCGTCTCTTCAAACAGCCAGATCAAACAGAGTAAACTCCCCAAAGTCAGCAGCGCACTGATCCAAAAGGCTACCTCCGGATCCCAAGAGATCCCCCCTACGATCATAGAGAGAATCCATCCTGTGCCTGTGAGAGCTTGAGCAATCCCGTAGTTTGCAGACCTCTCTTTTTCGCTTGGTGAGAGGTCTGCAACAGCAGCTAGGCTAATGCTCATATTCCCTGCGAAAAAGCCTGTAACTGCTCGAGAGAGGAGTAAAATCGGCAAGTTATGCCACCCGATTGCAAACGCTGAGATGATATACCCAAGAATGCAGCCAACCGATGTGATGTAGAGAGAGACTTTCCTTCCATAGTGGTCTGCAAGATCCCCAAGAAGGGGGGCTCCAAAAAATTGTGCAAAGGGAAAGATCCCAAAGAGAAGAGCGAGCCAAAGGTTTTTCGTATGAAAAGAGATCTCTTCACCGAGCATCCCATATTCAGGACATAGAAGGAGCCTTGCAAAAAGAGTAAATGCGATGGCAAAGCCGAAGTTATCGGCAAATAGCACCGTGTAGATGGCGAAAAGGGATTTTTTCATCCCTTGATCTTACCAAAAAGAAAAATGGCCCCTAAAACCTAGCTTTAGAATCAAAGCATTGCATTGAACTCTTCTTCAGCTAAGATTTTAACCCCTAGACTCTCTGCTTTTTTGAGCTTTGATCCCGCCTCACTCCCTGCCAGAACGTAATCAGTTTGACTACTGACACTAGAAGAGACTTTCCCCCCCCTCTCTTTGATGAGAGCGGTCGCCTCTGCCCTTCCATACTTTTCTAAAGTCCCCGTAAGAACAAAGGTCTTATTAAAAAAGTGGTGCCCCTGTTTTTTTTCCTCAGGAGCTATCAGCTCAATACCTAATGAAAGTAGCTCATCAATCTCTTTTAGATTTTCATCTCTTCTAAAAAACTCATGAACAGAGTCTGCCATTTTTGGCCCCACTCCATCAAGTGACAGAAGCTCTTCAATAGAAGCTTGTTGGAGATTATGGAGATAGCGAAAATGGTTAGCGAGGATCTCAGATCCGCCCGTTCCAACAAACTTGATGCCGAGTGCAAAAATGAACCGAGCTAGTGAAACTCTTTTCGATTTTTGAATGCTTTTTAATAGGTTTTGGATCGACTTTTCCTTAAACCCTTCTATTTCTGATAGATCTTCCTCTTTGAGTCGATAAATATCTGAAAGTTTTCTGATGAGCCCAGCATCGATGAGCTTCTCGACTATTTTTTCTCCTAAGTGGTCGATGTCCATCGCTCCTTTCGCCACAAAAAAGGAGATGCGTCTCAAACTTTGAGCTGGACAGGAGAAATGGTTATTGCAGCGATAAGCTACCTCCCCTTCTAAACGAAAGACCGCTTCTCCACAGCTTGGGCAGTGTAGAGGCATCTTCCAGGGGACTGCATTTGAAGATCGTTTGCTCAAATCGACCGAAACTACTTTTGGAATGACATCCCCTCCCTTTTCGATCCACACCCGGTCATGCACTCTGATATCTTTTCGCTCCACTTCATCTTGATTGTGAAGCGTTGCTCTAGAGATCGTGCTCCCTGCAAGTGGAGTCGGAAGAAGTTCTGCTACAGGAGTTAATACCCCAGTCCTTCCCACCTGAACGGTAATTTCTAAAATCTCTGTCAGCGCTTTTTCTGGAGCAAACTTATAGGCCACAGCCCAACGGGGACATTTCCCAGTACTGCCGAGAAATTTCCTTTCCTGGATTGTATCGAGCTTGATCACAATTCCATCAATTTCAAATGGATAGCCCTCTCTTTTCTTTTCGATGGAGTGAGCGAATTGAAAAATCTCCTCTGTCGAAGCACACTTTGCCATGTTTTCTCGATCAAAGACAGGAAGTCCCAGTTTTAAAAGGAAGGGGGAAATCTCAGACTGCCGCTCTAAAGGGGCTCTATCCATCTCTACAACATCGTAAAAGACGATGTGGAGTTTTCTCCTCTTCACTTCCCTAGAATCGAGAAGCTTTAAAGAACCTGCAGCCGCATTTCTGGGATTAGCCCAAACTTCTTGACCTGCCTCTTCTTTTTCTCGGTTCAGCTCGCGAAAGATTTCGACTGGAAGGTATACCTCTCCTCGAAGCTCTAAACTCACCTCTTCTTGAAGTCTTGAGGGAAGATTTGCGATTTGACGGACATTCTCTGTCACATCATCCCCTTCTTTCCCATTCCCACGGGTCACAGCTTGGACATAGAGCCCTTTTTCGTAGCGAACACTAATCGCCACTCCATCCATCTTGAGCTCTGCAAAAAAATCGATCTCATTTCTCTCGAGAAGTTTTTGGAGGCGCTTGATGAAGTCTTCCACCTCTTCTTCGTTGTAAGTATTTGACAATGAAAGCATTGGATACTTATGCTTCACAGTGTGAAAACCTGAAGAGAGGGAATCAGAAACAGATTGCGTAGGAGAGGAAGAGCTCACCCATTCAGGGTGCTCTTTCTCAATCGCCTCGACTCTCTTCGTGAGCAGGTCATATTCGTAATCAGAGATTTCAGGAGTGCACGCGCTATAGTAAAGTTCATCGTGCCGCTTGATCTCTTGGATGAGTTCTAGATATTCTTTTTTGCTAACCAAATTTTACCTCGAAAAAGATCGCTCCAAAAGAAGGGACTCCGAAGGTGACCCCTTCCCCTTTCCCGTGAAGATCTTTTTCGATAGATATTTCATGGTTGATTTTCCCACTCCCTCCGAAGCGCATCTCATCAGAGTTGAAAAGTTCCTTCACCTCTTTGACACCCTTCAATGGAAGAAAATATCGATCCATTTGCCTTTCACGGAAATTACATATACACATGATGTGTTGATCAGATCCATGTCTCATGAAACTGATCACCGAATTATCATAATCGTGAAAGTTAATCCAATCAAACCCTTTTTGTTCAAAATCCCATTCCCAAAGAGCTTTGGTCTCTTTGTAGAAGCGGTTTGCCTCTTTGACAAATTCGAAGTGTTGCCTATGGCTTGGGTAATTGAGCAAGTGCCAATCCATCGATTCTCTAAAATTCCACTCAGCCCTTTGAGCTACTTCAATCCCCATAAAAAAGAGATTCTTGCCAGGATGAGCCAAGCTGTAGGCATAGAGAAGGCGAAGGTTGGCAAATTTGCGCCAATCATCTCCCGGCATTTTAGAAAGAAACGAATTCTTCTGATGGACCACCTCATCATGCGACAAAGGGAGCAAAAAGCGCTCTGAATATTGATAGACAAGACCAAACGTCAAATCGTCATGGTGGTACTGACGAAAACAAAAGTCCCTTTTGAAAAACTTCAATGTGTCATTCATCCAACCCATATTCCATTTGAGATCGAATCCTAAGCCATTCCAAGCGGTTGGTGCTGTGACACCAGGAAAATGGGTCGACTCTTCCGCGATCATGAGAACATTGGGAGCCCTTTCATGAACAATCGAATTGAGATGTTTTAAAAACTCAATTGCTTCTAAGTTTTCATTTCCCCCATGAATATTTGGAATCCATTCCTGATGGCGGCGAGAGTAGTCGCGGTAGAGCATAGAGGCTACGGCATCGACACGAATCCCATCGACATGCATCTTGTCGATCCAAAAAAAGGCGCTCCCGATGAGGAAATTGATCACCTCTTTTTTTCCATAATCGAAAACAAGGGTATTCCATTCTGGGTGCTCTCCAATTCTTGGATCTTCATACTCATAAAGGGCTGTCCCATCAAACTTTGCTAGTGCAAAGTCATCTTTAGGGAAGTGGGAAGGGGCCCAGTCGATGATGACACCAATGTCATGCATATGGAGGTGATTGACAAAGTATTGAAAATCTTCAGGAGAGCCATAACGGCTTGTGATCGCATAGTATCCTGTCGTTTGATATCCCCATGAATCGTCTAAAGGATGCTCTGTGACAGGAAGTACTTCTACATGAGTAAAATGCATCTCTTTACAAAAATGAACTACTTCAGAGGCCATTTCCCGATAATTTAAAAACCTCCCATCCTTTCTCATCCAAGAGCCAATATGCATCTCATAGATGTTCATAGGGCCTGCTATAGGGCTTGTCCTTGCTCTTTTGTGCATCCATTCCTGATCACGCCAAGAAAATTGATCGACGCTCGCTACAACAGATGCCGTTCTAGGACGGAGTTCAAATGCATGGGCAAAAGGATCAGTTTTATAGGAGTAGTGACCATGCCTTTGGCGGATCGAAAACTTGTACTTCGCACCTGCTTGAAGACCTGGCATAAAAATTTCCCAGATCCCAGAACTCCCAGCTTGTCTCATAGGATGGATGGCATCATCCCAGCGGTTAAAATCCCCAACTAAACTGATCGCCTCCGCAGAGGGAGCCCAAGTGGTAAATTTCACCCCTTGAACACCTTCGTGGTGGGTGATGCGCCCTCCCATCACATTGTAAATTTCATAATGGACACCTTGATTGAATAGATAGGCATCTAAAGTTCCAAAAGTAGAAGAAAAGGCGTAAGGATCGTGAGCCCACTCCCCATTCGGCATTTGCAATTGATAGTCTAAATAGGTAATTGCTTGAGGGACAACGTATGTAAAAAGACCCGATGGATGGGCCATTTCCATTTCCACTTCTCTTCCCATCAATTTGAGTGCACAAGAGGTGTTTCTCGGTCTCCAGACGCGGATGATCTTCTTTTTCCCCTCAATCTCATGAATGCCTAAAAACTGATGGGGATAGCGATGCTTTACATGAGTTAGATAATCAACGTCTTGCATGAAAATGCGATTCATATGCACCTAAATTCTTTTACTGGTGCGTATACCTGGAAAAGAAAAATTTGTCTAGAATCATTACTTCATGAAACAGTCGAGATAATATCTCACATTCGGATCTAGAATGAGAGGCTCTCCAGTATCTACCCTCTCCCCTCGATCGCGGAGGTGGCGTCTGATCCGATAGCTCTTCATCTCTTTGGGGAAAACGAGCTCAAGCGTTTCTTTCTTCGAGGTCTCAATGCTCATGCGGCGCACTTCCTCTTTTCTCCACTCGAGATCAATCTTCAATGAGCCCTGTTCAAGATCTGTCAAACGACCTGCAACAGTTTTCGTGGGAAGGCAGGGAAGGATATGAAGTTTTTTCCCCTCTTCTTCAAGAAAACAACGTCTAATTCTTGAGTAAAGGTGGGGGAAGAGATGGAATGGGGAAGAGCCTTTTTTAACCTCTGTTTTGACAAGCCTTTGAAAATAGAGATCTTCTAGTGTAGGGGTCATGAGGTCAAAAAAACCGAGAGTGAAGATCTTTTCAAAAAGGTGTGTCACCCCTTGCCGATCTTTTTCTAAGTGGGCCTGATCAAGCTCTTTTAACAGATCACCGATCCCCCCTTGGATCTCTTTGACCTTTCCGAGTGCCATCTGAGAGAGGAAGAAGATGAGAGGGAGAAACTCTTCAATATCTTTTCTCTCATAGATCCCTTTTATCTCTTGCTTTTTAGAACACCCAAAGGAGAGTCTTTCTAAACTAGACTCGTTTTGAAACCCTTTCTTTAAAGGGAAGACTAAACTTTCTCGAGGCTTTAATGTTTTGAATCTCCCTTCCATCCGGTAGCGGACTCCAGCAGCAGGCCCTTTTCTGAGCTCTAGATGAAGCTCCTCATCCTCTTTGTAGAGATACCAGGTGGTAAATCCTTCAGCGGTTCTGATGTGCGCTCTCACCTTCCCTTGCTCTGCATCAGAAAAGACGGTGAACGCTTCGATAGGGCCATGTAGGTCAAATTCAATCACTTCCCCATCGAGCTCAATACGAGTTGGGAAAATTTTCGCAATCACCTCTGTGTAAGGAATCCAAACATGAGTTCCCATCTGATTTGAAAAAGGGGCAAAACGGCTGATATTTTTTATCCAAGACATCCAACAAGTCCATCTTCATGATTTTCTAAACAGCGAACGGAGACAATCTCATTCACTCTCTGTCCCTGAGCTGGAATGGAGACCCGAAGGAAGTTTTCACTATAGCCAGAGAGGTATCCCTCCCGATGTTCATCTTCTGATTCTAGAAGAACGCTCAAGGTTTTCCCTACGTACTTCTCTCTTAAGCGAAAAGCCACTTCATCAGCTTTTTTGAGAAGACGTTTTTTCCTCTCGTCAATCACATCGTCTGGAAGATGTCCCGGCATCCGGGCAGCTCTCGTTCCTGGTCTCACACTAAAGGGGAACATGTGAACTTTTGCAAACTCTACTTCATCAATCACTTGCATTGTTTCTTGGAAGGCTTGTTCTGTTTCACCAGGAAAGCCTACGATGACATCTGTGGTAAAGGTAAATAGAGGAGAGGCTGCTTTTAGGCGTTGAATGGTATGGAAGAAGTCATGCATGGAATATTTGCGGCGCATGAGCTTCAAGATCATATTCGAGCCTGACTGGAGGACGATATGCATGCTGGGGCAGGCCTTTTTCGATTGGGAAATGACCTGTAACAAGTCATCATCTACCTCATCAGGATCGATCGAAGAAACTCGGATCCTTTCAAGACCTTCGATCGGCTCTAAAGCCAAGATCACATCTTTCAAAGCCCACTTCTCCTCCCCTTCGACAGGGGCCCCATCAAAATCGCCGACGTTGATCCCTGTAATGACAATCTCACGATAGCCGTTCTCAACGAGATCTTTTGCCTCTTTTACAATGGTTTCCATCCGTTTAGAGCGGGATCTTCCTCGTACAAAAGGGATAACGCAGTAGGAGCAGTAGGAGTTACACCCATCTTGAACCTTTAAAAACGCTCTCGTGTGGGCCTGGAAATTTTCGATACAAAATTCTGGAACTTCTTGATCAGGAAAGGCATAAGCGATGAGCAGCTCTTTTTCCTGATTGGGAACGACCGCTTCGACGCCAGGGATGGTTAAAATTTCTTCTTTAGCCCGCTCTGCAAAACAGCCGGTGACAAAGAGGCGAGAGCCTGGATTGTCTCTTGCAATTCGTTGAATTTGGTAACGGCTTCTTTGGTCTGCCGACGCTGTCACTGTACAGGTATTCACAATACAAAAGTCGACCGGCCCCTCTTCCCCCTCTTCATATCCGAGCTTTTCTAGCTGATCTTTATAGGCTTGGGATTCATATTGGTTCGTCCGGCAACCAAGTGTAACAATTTTGTAACGCTTCTTCATAAGTAGAGGATATTGTATACCGAGAGAGGTCAAAAATCGAGTTTTTTATTTCTAGACATAATTTGGTGATTTGCTATGGTCCAATTATGTCTATCTTTAGCGTTGCCTTCTCCATTTTTTTGGTCTTCAATGTGATTGGGAATATCCCCTTCTTCATAGCGATTTTAAGGCCCTATCCAGAGAAAAAGAAAAATCAAATTTTACTTAGAGAGCTCTTGATTGCCCTCTTTGTCCTGCTCGCTTTTGGATATTTTGGGGATCATATCATGTCTTTCCTCGGGATTTCCCCAGGAGTCATTGGGGTTGCTGGAGGTATCTTACTCTTTATCATCTCCTTAACGATGATCTTTCCGAAGCACGATGCAGGGGGAGCTCCTGTACATGAGCCCTTTATTGTTCCGATTGCAGTCCCAGTCATGTCAGGCCCTGGATCGATCACAGCGGTGATGGTCTACGCGAATCAACTCCCCAGCCTATGGCATTTGACACTCGCAATCTTCCTCGCCTGGATCCCATCACTTCTCATCGTGATGGCAGCCTCTTATATCAAATACCTGGTGGGTGAAAAAGGACTCATTGCCTTTGAACGCTTTGGGGGACTTCTCGTCTCTTTAATCGCAGTCCGGATGATTGCCGTAGGGACTATCCATCTCGTCAAAGAGAACTTCGATATCCCCACAAAACAGATCTCTTGGCTTTCAGATCAAACCTTAGAATCAAAGCCGTTGAACTTTCCTCTTTGAAATTGACTCTCTGATGTCGATCCAAACATACCAATGATTGCTACTGGAACTTGGGTAAGATCGAGTTTTTTTAACTCTTCTTGTCTTGCTTTCTCGGAAGGTTGCAAACTGGCACTCACAAATTTTGTAATAATTGAAGAAGAGTTACCCGCTGCTTGATCACAAAATCTCGCACATTGAATCACTTGCGTGATAGGAGAGTTATTTGAAACTAGACGTTGGAGTCTCTGAATAGCTGCATTCATGATTTTTTCTTCTTCGGACAATTCTACTGTAATTTCAGAAAGCTCTAGAACCTCTTTTGCCTCTGAAAATGCTTCTTCTTCTTTTACCTCTGCCACAAAAGGCATAGAGGCTTCTGCTCCACGTACTGACATATTAAATTCCTTGATTATTATTGGACGAGGCCAAGTTCTGCTAGTATGAGAGGAGAGACCACTGCTGTATCTCCCTCTTTTAAGTAGGGCTGCATCATTTGATAGTGCCGGGAGGCAGCTTCACAAAGAGCCCTTGTAATTGGAGTTCCAAGCCCCTTTTGCTCTAGCATCAGGGCCATTTTAAAGACCTCGAGAAAGCGTCGAGAGGGAGGGAGTTCACGAAACTTTGTTAAAAGAAATTCTTCATGATTTGGAATATCATAAATATTTGATTCAAAGTTTTTGTAATTAATCTCTAAATACATGCAAATATATTACCAACAATTATAATAAATCGCAATTGCGTAATGAAATGTATCGATCCCCAGAAACGATGAGATGATCTCTCATTTTACATTCCATGAGACAAGACATTTGAAAAAGAATTTTTGAAATACGGATATCTTCCTCTGAAGGGGAAGGATCTCCACTTGGGTGATTGTGAGCCAAGATGAACTGATCTGCCCTCTTTTTAATAGCTCTGTAAAAAACTTCTTTAGGATCTAAAAGGAGTGAGTTGAGAGTTCCAATCCCGATCACCTCCTTATGAAAAGCACGCAGTCTCGAGTCGAGATAGACCATCAATAAGACCTCCACCTCTTTTCCTATAAAATCTTCTTTAATATAGGAAAAGATGTCGTCAGGGACAGCGGAGTAGTAAATTTTCTTTTTAACAGGAAGCTGCTTTAACTGAGACGAAAGCTGCAAAGCGGCTTTCAAACGGATAGCTTTTGCTTCCCCTATCCCCTCAATGGAAGTGAGCTCTTCCAAAGTGGCCTGGTAGAGCCCTTCAAGGCTACGGAAGCGGGAGATCACCTCTGCTGCGAGCTGAAGGGCCGATTTCCCCCTCGTCCCTTCTCCCAAGATGATCGCTATGAGCTCGACACTCGAAAGAGAGCCTGCTCCTAAACGCTGTAGCCGTTCTCGGGGGCGCTCTTCTAGTGGCAAGTCTTGCATCATACAATAAAATCTCTCACTTTGTATTCCCACTCGACTGGGATTTCTGCTTCAATCAAGATGTTATTCTCATCGTATTCTGTAGAGTGGATCTTCCCCTCTCTTAAGAGCTCGCTCACGAGTTGATATTCACTTTGAGGGATGCAGAGCTTCACTGTTTTTCTCAAGAGCTTGATGGCATCACTCATCGTTTCATAAAGCTCTTCAAAGCCTGCATGAGTTAAGGCGGAGATTTTTACCGTTCTTGGATAGTGGATCCTAAAGTGGTTTAACTTCTCCCGATCATCACAAAGATCGATCTTATTGAGGACGGTAATGACAGGCTTGTTTTCATCAATCCCGAGCTCTTTTAATACAGCGTATGTTGCTTTTGCGTGATCAAGCGCATAGGGATGTGAAACATCGACGAGGTGGATCAAGATATCAGTATAGCTCACCTCTTCTAGTGTACTTCGAAATGCAGCCACAACTGCATGGGGAAGCTTTCTGATGAATCCAACTGTGTCGACCAGGACAATCTTGTGATTGTTTGGCAAGATGAACTGTCTCGATGTCGTATCCAAGGTAGCAAAGAGTTTATCCTCTACTAAGACATCAGCTTCTGTCAGTGCATTCAGAAGGGTCGATTTTCCCGCATTCGTATATCCGATGATCGCAAAGGAAGGGATGCCAGAACGGAGGCGGGCGCGCCGTTTTGTCTCCCTCTGGAGCTTGACAGCATCAATTTCATCTTCCAAAACCTGAATCCTTCTCTTGAGGATTCTCCGATCGATTTCGATCTGTGTTTCCCCCTCCCCTTTCAGGTGTCCTCCACTCATCCTCTGTCTAGAAAGGTGAGTCCAGAGTCTTTTGAGTCGAGGCATCTGGTAGCGCACTTGAGCAAGCTCAATCTGAAGCTTTGCCTCTTTTGTTTGTGCATGTACAGCAAAAATCTCCAAGATGAGCTCCGTCCGATCGATGACAGGCCTTGCAAATTCTTTTTCGAGATTTTTCTGCTGATTAGGGGTGATCTCATCATCAAAAATGACAACATCGGCACCGAGCTCTGTCGCTTTCGCCGCGAGCTCTTCGATCTTCCCTTTCCCGAGATAAGTCCCAGCATCGAATTTCTTGATGCGGCAAGGGAACTGTCCCACGACGGTAAAACCATAGGTATCTGCTAAAGCCGCGAGTTCGTTTAAGTATTCAAGAGCATTTTCTTGCTCCTCTAGTGATTGATATACGGTGATCAAGATCGCCGTTTTAAGCTCTTTTAGATCAGTTTTCATAATGGAATCTCCAGTCCGTCGTACGCAAGTTCAATGTTTTTCGGCAATTCTTGGTTGATGATATCGTGATCCACCTCATGGGACATGTGAATCAGGTAAGTTTTTTTAGGGTGAATTTTCTGAGCAAACTCTACCGCTTCTTGAATCGAAAGATGGGCGTGATTCCCCGTCTCTTTTTTGAGAGCGCTCAAGATGAGAACATCGAGCCCTTGAAGCTCTTTCAAAATCTCATTTCCATAATGTTTAATGTCGGTGACGTAAGCCATCGAGCCAAAACGAAGTCCCAAAACTGGAACTTTTTGCTGAATGTAAGTGAAGTAGCGGATGGGGATCTCTTCGAAAAAAATCTCCCCTTTTTCATCGTTCAATTTGACAAAACGGAATTTATCGTAGAGGTAATGAAATCTTACTTTCAGTTCGTGGTAGGAAAACTCTGATAGAAGAAAAGGGAGTCTTCCCTCATGAAAGAAAGGGAAGACCCGAAGTTCATCGACACCGCCACAGTGGTCATGGTGAGCATGGGTCAAGATGACCCCATCGAGATGCCGAATTCCTGCTCTTAGACACTGGATGCGGATATCGGGACCTGGATCGATCAAAATCTGTTTGCCCCCTATTTTCAATAACGCAGAGCAACGGAGGCGGTGGTTTTTAATGAGCGTTGAGTGGCAGACATCACAAGTGCACGTCACTACAGGGATCCCTAAAGATCCACCCGTTCCTAAAAGATGAATTGAGTTCTTCATATCCCCATTCTACATCCAAGGGATCTCAAAATGCAAGTTTCTCTACAAGCTGATCTGCATAGAGTGGTGCATACAAAAGTCCACGCGATCCAAGAGCTGTCATCAGAGAGACTTTATCTTGAAGCGTTTCAATGATCGGGTGGTACCCCCCTTTGCGGCAGACCCGAATTTCTGCATGGGATGAGAGGATTTCTCCTTGATCTACCCCTCGGAAAAACGTCTTGATGCGAGGCAATATGTACTCTTTTGCCACTTCGATATTGGGCCGTTTATCTAGGTAGTGGTGCTCATATGTACTCCCGAGCTGCACTACATCGGGATCTTTTGTCAAAGAAATGTGTCCTTTCCCGATGATACTTTTCACCCCTCTCAAGGAAGAGCGAAAAGAGAGGATCTGCCCTTTGACAAACTGAATGGGCAAGTCGAGCTGAAAGCGTTCAAGACCACCACCAAGTGCAAAGATCGTATGATCAAAACCTTCGAGTGGATCTAAAGAGGTGATCTCTTTGAGATCAAAATCGAGCCCTTTTTTCTCTAGATAGTGAAAAAGAGAGAGTAAATAGCGATCCATCAAAACCGTGACACCTGATGTGATCAAATAGGCTAAAGGAGCCTGAATCCCAAATCCCACATCAACATCATGAAGAACTTCAATATCTTTGTATTCCAAAGGTGGATCTTCCCAATGGAGACGGTAGATTCCACCCCAAAATGCGATCTCTTGAGAAGAGTGCTGCTCTGCTAATTTCAAAAGATGAGTCGATTTTTCTAATGCCTCTTCAGCAAACTGCGATCGTAGACCCTTTTGTCCCACATAAGGGTGTAAGAGTCCAGCCGCCACACCAGAAGCTCCTCCTCCGATGCCATGACGATCGAATAGGGTGACCTGGATGCCCCGCTTAATAAGGGAGTAGCAAAGGGAAAGGCCGCTGAGGCCCGCACCTACGACAGCGATTCGCATTTTTCTTCTTGCTTGATCAAACTTCTCCTGATCAGCACGCAGCTTTCAGTAGAAAAATTGAAGAAAAAGATCACCGTTGGAGTCAAAATAGCTGTGAATGGCACCATGATGAAAAACCACTGAAGTGACACACTGAGCACATTTGCAGGCACGCTGTAGTGAAGACCTGTCATCACTGCAGCAAGTGAAAGAAATCCCAGCACAAACAGAAGGGGTAGGAGCCCAATGATGAAGAGTAGTGAGTTTCTTGAGGGGTTGCTCTTCACGTGAGTGTAGATCTCTTTTGCTAAATCGATCCCAAGATCTTTCTTGAGAGCAAGGTGTGGTGTGACAAAAAAGAGGACGAGTAAACTAAAAAGACAAAGTGACAAAGAGCCACACACAAGGAGAAAGGGTCCAAAAGAAAAGAGGACGCTGATTCCAGGGCCGATCCCTGGGATCTCTTTTAATAGGTAGAAAATCCCCATTACAATCCAAAGGCAGAGATAGACTAATAAAGGGGGAAAGGAAAGATAAGAAACCCCCACAACAAGCTCAATAGATTGACTGAGTACCTTTTTAAGCTCAAGAGGAGCTCCCCTCACCTCACTCGAATAGAGACGCCCTAGAATCACCCCTGTCGCAAGTAAAATACCTGATGAAAGCAAGAATGGCAAGAAGCCTAAGTTGAGCGTTATCCACTGATTAGCCTCAAATGTCATGCTTCTGCAAAAGACCATCAAGAGACCACAGATTAAAAGCACTGGGAAGACAAACAAGAACTTTTTCTTCGAAAAGGTCCCATTTAGTGCACGATTAAAGATATGCTCAATAGTAGATGCCATCATTACCTCTTTCTAGGAACACCACCATAACAGAAGAAAACTCTTTTCACAAGGGGGAGTTCCCCCTCGCCACAATTCAATGTTTAAAAATATTTATTTATGGTATAATATCTCCATGTTCATTACAAAACACACAACTGACGCAGACTGTGCACTTTACGAACTACCTCAAAATCAGGGAGATAGTTCGCTAGAAGAAAAATATGAAGAAATAGTCTGCTACTCCTTCGATCCAACAGTGGATTGCGGCTTTATCGACTATTTAAAGCCTAATGAAGGGCCAGTAGAGTGTATAATCCCTCATTTACAAGGAGTTAAGAAAGGATTCATCGTATCTGTCGGTACAGAAAGAAGTTTTATGGATCTGATCTTTGCCAATGATGATTGCAAAGGATTGATTATTAGAGATATTAATCCAAGAGTCAAAGCTTACATCGACTTCGCTGTTATGATCATGAGAATTTCGAGAGATCGAGAGGATTTTCTCAGCCTCATCAATCCAGAAGCCTATGACGAAGCAACGATTGTCTCCCGTCTCTTTCCTGAAGAAGAGGAGAGTCAAAAACATTTCATCGAAACTTGCTGTGATGTAGAAAAAGATCGGCTGATCTTTGATGAAATTAAAAGAAGACTCGAAGCAGATCGAGATATCCCTGATGCAATGAAACAATACTACTTAGAGAACTGTGACCGTTTTGCCTACTACTACATTCGCTATTCCCACCTCCCTCCAGAGATGAAAGCATCAGATGAGTTTAACTACTTCACCCATGATGAGCCTTTCCTTAAACTACAAAGATACGCGAAAGCAGGAAATATCATCGCTACAATTGGAGACATCCAAGATCTAGAATTTTTAGGAGAAACTCCTATTTCTGTCGTCGACACGTCGAATGTATGTGATTACACTTTCATAGACCTTCGCCTTGCTGAAACAGAGTCTCCTCGAGTCATCTGGACATCTTTTACCCCTATTACGTATCACTCTCGAGAGTTTGATGCATCAATCAGACTTTCACCCGAATTAAGAGAGGAAGCAAAGGAGATAAGTCAAGTCTTTTGCAAGTATTTTCAAACAGACAATCTTCTCACATTGACGAAGCTCTATTTAAGAAAGATCAAAGAGGAAAATAAAGATATTTTCCTATCAAACAAAATTGTCTCCTTGTTTCAACAAGAAAAGATGGTCTATATCAAAGATTTTGGATATCTACACATTGGCAGTAATAGGAAAATTCAAGCACGCACCGCATTTTGTATCGATACCGCCGACCCATCAAGACTAAAGGCTTTGAAAAGATCTCCTTACTTTCAGTCTCTCCTCCCTACTGTCGTAAAAGAGTGGAGACTATTCAAAATAAAGCCTTACCTATTCCTTATGGATACGCCAGGGTGGAAAGAGGCATTTGAAAAAGAGGTCGAAGATAAAGAAAAGTTCAAAGAGCACCTCGCCGCAAAAGGTCAACTTCCGATCTTTTTAGAAAGATGGGAAATGCTCGAGCAGCTTTCTTCTAAATCTGTCTAACAGCTCCCTTTCGGCTTGTAGATGTACTTAGGACGGATGATGGGTGTACCACTTCCTCCTCTAGCAATCATCCTCTCGTAGACAATCTGAATAGCCGTTCCTGCACTACGTGAAAGTCCAAACAAGACTGTGTAGTATTCGTGGTAAGGAAAGCCTGCTGCTGTGAGAAGAGTTCCTGACATTGCATCGACATTTGGATATGGGCAAGAGACTTTAGGATTCTCCTTCATCACCTTCGTACCCGCTTCACGAATCTTCGCCGCAACTTTTACAAATGGATGTTGAGGAAAGTGTTTTTTCGCAAATTCATAGAAGATGGTCGCTCTAGGATCTTCCACTCGAAGTACTGCGTGACCAAATCCGTAGACCAGCTCTTTTTTTGCGAGCTTATCCCGAATGAACAATTCCGTATCGCGGTCTGTTGGAAAATCTCCAAGCCTTGCATAAGCCTCTTTGACAAACTCGAGCGAGCTCTGGTTCGCAAATCCATGTCTTGGGCCTGCCAAAGCGCACATCGCTCCTGCAATTGACATGTACATGTCAGCAAGACCTGATGCAATCACTTTACCCGTAAAAGCAGAGAGATTTCCACCCCCATGATCGAGGTGGAGAATATAAAATAGGCGCATCACTTCACAAAGAGTGACCTTATCGACATCGGGTGGAAGGTTCAGCATGTGGACGAAATTTTCGATGTAGCCGAGATCACTGTTCGAGCGGGGCGTTTCTCCCCATCCTGCGTGGTGGTTGATGACTGTTGCAACAATCTCTGGCATCTTCGCGATGAGATCCATGCAATCTTCTCTGTAATTCTTCTTCCCTTCAAGACCGCCAACGATGAGCAGGGCGGCACTAAACATCTCCATCGGATGGAGCATTCTCGGAAGAGCTAAAATGGCATCTCTCGATTCACGAAAAAGACTCTCTCGCTTCTTGAGATCTTCGACAAAACTCATGAGTCCAGGCCCAGTATCTAACGATCCAGAATTGAGGAAGTTGAGAACTGCCTCAGGGGAATACTGAATCAACTCTTTGATCGGTTTATCGTGGTAGAAAAGACCTTCATAAGGGTCAACTCGAGAGGTCACACAATAACCGACAGGGACGCCTCTTAATCCTGTTTCTAACCCTTCATCTGTAATCTCATGTATTACTTTTGCCATAACTATCCTCGGCTCTATACTCAACAATATTAGTAAGAATAAAAGTAGCTTCATCCTTTTAGATAACTTCTAACAGCATCCCTTTCTTCTTTGAGTTCTTTTTCACTCGCCTTGATTTTTTCATGAATGAAGGCGCCATGTTGTAAACCTGATACAATACAGATCTTCCCTTTTTCTCTTCTACAAGGAAATGAGTAAATGAGATCATTTGCTATCCCATAAGGGTTTGCTCCTGCAAAAACACCCATAGAAAAAACATTCGTCCCCTGATGAAGTGCTTTTAATGCATCGCCGATGGCATGAGCAGCTGATGCTGCAGAAGAGGCTCCTCTTGCTTTGATCACTTCAGTTCCCCTTTGCTGCACAGTTTTCATGAACTCCCCTTCCAGCCAAGCATTATTCGGAAGAACCTGACGAAGAGGTTTGCCTCCGATCTTGGCATTGTCAATATCAGGAGTCATCGTAGGTGAATGATTTCCCCAAATGACAATTTCAACAGAGGTGACATCGACATCTGCTTTTAAAGCAAGCTGCATCCGAGCTCTATTTTCATCGAGCATCGTCATCGCAAAGAAACACTCTTTAGGAAGTGATGGTGCGTTATGCATAGCGACAAGGGCATTCGTATTACAAGGATTGCCGACAACTAACATTTTGACTTGAAGATTGCCAGAAGCTTCGAGAGCTCTTCCCTGTTCAACAAATATCTTCGCATTCTTTTCTAGTAGGTCTTTTCTCTCCATGCCAGGGCCCCTTGGCATTGCACCAACTGCCGCAACGTAATCTACCCCATCAAAGACGCGGTGTGGATCGACACCTGTGACGACCCCTTTGACCAAAGGAAACGCACAATCTTCGATCTCCATCCGGAGCGCTTTTAATTTTTCTTCAAACCCAGGGATTTCTAGAAGGTGTAAGATAATCGGCTGATCAAATCCAAATACATCTCCTGTAGCAACTCTAAAGACAAGAGCATAGCCAATGTTACCTGCAGCTCCTGTTACAGCAACACGAATCGGTGACTTCACAATCTCTCCTTGGGTTCAAATGACGAGAACAGACAAAAAATACGCTTTGAACTGTTTCAGTATAATAGTTACTATGTTACAATTTCCTTTTTCAACTCAATACAAAACCATGGAAAAGAAAAAATTCATTTTAACTATCTCCTGTCCAGATACTATCGGGATTGTAGCCGCTGTTACCACTCTCCTCGCGTCGAAGGGCTGCTTCGTATTTGCCTCTGACCAATTCAGCGATCTCGATACGAAACATTTCTTTATGAGGGTCGTTTTTGACTGTCATAACATCCAAGAAATCAAAGAGAGTCTCGATAAACTTCAAAAGAGTTATAAAGGACAGATTCATATTCAAGACGTTCTGTATAAGCCAAAAGTGGTCATCTTAGTCTCTCAACAGAGCCATTGCCTTAGCGATATTTTGAATAAACAGCTTGAAGGGCGCCTCTCTATTGAAATCGCTGCGATCATCTCAAACCATGAAAAGCTCGAAGAGATGGCCTCTTGGTACAAAATCCCCTATTTCTATCTCCCTGTTAACCAAGAGAGTAGAGAGGAACAAGAGGGGCAGATCCTCAAGATCGTTCAAGAGACAAAGGCTGACCTCGTCGTCTTAGCCAAGTATATGCAAATCCTTTCAAATAAGCTCTGTAAAGCCCTCGAAGGGAAGGCGATCAATATTCACCACTCCTTCCTCCCCTCTTTTAAAGGGGGAAAGCCCTACCATCAGGCCCATGAAAGAGGGGTCAAACTGATTGGGGCAACAGGTCACTATGTCACATCTGACCTCGACGAAGGGCCGATCATCTGCCAAGAAGTGATCCGCGTAAACCACCGCTACACAGTAGAGGACTACGTGAGATATGGAGCAGACGTCGAAGCGCTTGTCCTTTCTCGCTGTATTAAATATTTTGTAGAGAGAAGGATTCTTCTGAATGGCAATAAAACAGTAGTCTTCCGATGAATGAAAGTATTTTCCTCCTCCACATCTTCGTTTTGATCTCTTCGATCTTTATTGCATTGAAGCTTGGAAGAGTCGCTCTTTCGATTTTGTGCACCCTCTTTTTCCTCATCGCGAACCTCTTTGTGACAAAGCAGATCGAGCTCTTTTCGTTTACCGTAACAGCAACTGATGCATATGTAGTGGGTGGAATCCTGTCGATGAACCTCTTGCAAGAATTTTTCGGCAAAGATGAAGCGAAAAAACAAAATATCTATAGCGCCACACTCCTTACTTTGTTTGCAATCCTCTCACAAATACACCTTCTCTACGCCCCATCGATTCATGATCAAACACAAGGTGCGTTTCAGATGCTCCTTGGACACTCACCGAGAATTTGCATCTCCTCGCTAGTCGTATTTTTCATCGCCCAAAGACTCGATGTTGAACTCTTTTCTCTCTTTCGGAAAAAGCTCCCATTCACGTTAAGCATTGCTTGTTCTGTAGTCATTTCTCAATTTGTCGACACCTTCTTTTTCTCCTACCTCGCCCTCTATGGAATCGTCCACTCGATCTCCCACATTATTTTGATTAGCTACGTGATGAAACTTCTCGTGATGTCTTGCATGACACCCTTCATGCAATTTGCAAAATGGATGATGAGGAGGCCCGCATGAGTGTCACCACATCATTTCATTTTGAACTTCTTCACACCTCGACAAAATCAAAAGCGCGCGTCGGAAGAATTCACACCCCTCATGGCATCATTGAAACACCTGGATTTGTCGCTGTTGGGACCAACGGTTCGTTAAAAGCACTCGATAATAGCTGGGTTGATGCGATGGGACTTGACCTCCTCTTTTGTAACACCTATCACCTCCTCTTACAACCAGGACCTGATGTGATTGCAAACGCTGGGGGGATACACCGCTTTATTAACAGAAAAAAACCAATCATCACCGATTCAGGGGGATTCCAGGTGTTCAGCTTGGCCTATGGATCGGTTGCAAGTGAGCTCAAGAGTCAAGGGAAGAAAAAAAGTGCCTCAAGCGTTCTCAAGATCTCTGAAGAGGGAGTTAAATTCCGCTCTTACCGAGATGGAAGAGAAGTGCTCCTCACCCCTGAATCCTCGGTCCAGGCCCAAAAGCAGATTGGCGCTGATATCATCATCCCACTCGACGAACTCCCCCCCTATCACATCGACCCTGCGGCGCTGAAAGCCTCTCTTCATAGAACCCACCGGTGGGAAAAACGCTCTTTAGATGAGCACCTCAAAAGCCCGAATAACCAAGCGATGTATGCTGTGGTCCACGGCGGAGTCAATGATGAGTGGAGAAAACTGAGTGCTGAGACCCTCTCGAAATTGCCCTTTGATGGCTTTGCCATTGGAGGGAGCATGGGGAAAACAAAGCCAGAGATGTTCAAGATGTTATCATCTTTGATGCCTCACATCCCTCATGATAAGCCGAACCACCTTTTGGGGATCGCTGACCTAGAGTCGCTGATTGCTTGCATCCCTCTCGGCATCGACACCTTTGATAGTTCCTATCCTACTAAAGCTGCAAGGCATGGAAGCCTTCTCACCTCGATGGGACCTGTTAAGGTCACAAGGGGCCTTTTCCAAAATGCCCACCGCCCCCTTGATGAATCGTGCCCCTGCCACACCTGCCAAAATTATACCCTCGCTTACCTCAATCACCTCTTTAAAGCCCACGAGATGACAGCCTATACCTTGGCTACCATTCACAATTTACAGTTTATGATCTCTTTTATGGCTTCGATGAGAACTGCCATTTTAGAAAACAGAATATGAAAATTATATCTAAATCCCGAAAAATCATTTCGATATGGAAATAAGTCGAGACTTCTGGTAAAATCACCATTATATGCATATTTTTATGATTATAGGTCTATTTGCGGTCTGGTCCCTCGCCTTCCCACTAGGCAAGTACCTCCTTGAGTACTGCCCACCGATCTTTTTAACGGGGATCAGGATGTTTTTGGCAGGAGCGCTACTTCTCGGTTGGATGTTCTTTAGGAATAAGGTTCCAAAGGTTTCCTGGAGACAATGGCTCGCCCTTGGTATCCTCTCGCTATTTAGTATTTATTTGACCAACATCTTAGAATTTTGGGGACTCCACCGACTTTCAGCAGCCAAGGCCTGCTTTTTCTACTCCCTTTCCCCAATGATTGCCGCTATTTTGTCCTACATCCATTTCAACGAAAAACTGTCACCGATCAAAATTGCAGGTCTCGTGATTGGATTTTTAGGCTTTACCCCTGCCCTATTTGAAAAAAGTGCCACTGAAGCGGGGCTCCATGCCTTCTTCGTCTTCTCATGGCCAGAGCTCGCGATTGCAGCGGCAGCTCTATTCTCTGTCTATGGCTGGGTGATTTTGCGGATGGTGGTGAAAAATGAAGAGATTTCCCCCGTATTTGCGAATGGCTGCAGCATGATGATTGGGGGTATTTTGGCCCTCGGCACCTCCCTCTTGGTCGATCCTTGGAATCCGATTCCAGTGGCAACAGGAGCATGGGAGCGTTTTGCAATAGTCCTTCTACTTCTGACCTTTATTTCGAATATCTTGTGCTATAACTTCTACGGATTTCTCCTCAAAAAGTATACAGCTACACTCCTTTCGTTTTTTGGTCTCTTTTCCCCCCTCTTCACATCGATTCATGAGTGGATCCTCCTTGGGATTCCCCCATCGATCTACATCTTGTCCTCTACAGCCATCGTCATTTCTGGACTCTGGCTCTACTATAAAGGGGAACTCAAGCAAGGGTACGTCCCAACTGAAACTAAGCAATAGACTTTTTTTGAAAAGAGGAATTCTAGTAGACAAAGGGAATTTCAAAAGATGTCTAATTAAAAAGGGAATTTGATTCTAGCGCCAGCCCCTTGTCGGCTCACATAAGGGCCGATAGATATATCTTCGTGGTCGTTGATTCGACTACTATAAGATAGATGGGATACATCTTCCGTTTCAGGGGAGGGATCTTCTACAATTTCTTTGGGCTGAAAAAAAAGAATCGCTGCTACTAAGATGAGTAACGCGAGTGACAAACGTCGATACAATCTCATAAAAACCTAACTCTGGTATAGTTTAACTAATCATGAAGCTAGGATCAAGTTGAAAAATATTTATATCATCTACGCAGATGCTGGTGGTGGTCATAGAAGTTTGATGGAGACCTTCTCCTCTATCCTCTTAGAGAAAGGGGACAATCGGTATGTAGAGGGGCTCGATATTTACGAGCTTCTTCGAAAAAACCCCGCCCTGCCCTACGTTCCTAAGCAATCGATGAATACTTACAACTATTGCCCTGCCCGTTTTTTAAAGCTCTACCTCTACATCTGGACCTTCGTGGGGATGATCATCAAAAGATTCCTACGCAAGAGGATGGTGAAGGGGTTAAAAGAGGTGTGGAAAGAAATGAAACCAGACCTCGTCATCTCTGTCTACCCTTTCTTCAATGACGTCCTCTACCAGAGCTTAGAAGGGACAGGCTCCAAGTTTCTTACCTTTATTGCAGACTACGGAGAGTTTTATAAAAAACTCTGGATCCTCCCGCAAAGCCAACACTACATCTGCAATGTCGACTCGATGTACCAAAAACTCCTCAAGCTTGGCATCCATCCCAATCATGTCCTTAAAACATCAGGATTTCTCTTACCGAAAAACTTTTACGAGCCCCATTATGAGAAAAAAGAGCTTTATAGGCAGGCACTTGGCCTCGATGTTACGCTTTTTACGATCATTATCGCCTTTGGAGCCTACGGCTCTTCTGAAACGGTTTCTATTTTTAAGTCCCTCTCAAAAATCAAGACACCCTTCCAGCTCATTTTTATGACTGGCAGAGGGAGAAAGATCCCCTCCATTTTACAAGGACCGACACACCATAAGGTTGTGACCATTCCCTTTTCTCCCGATATTGACAAGCTGTTAGCTTCGAGCGATCTATTCATCGGCAAGCCAGGCCCAGGCCTTGTCTCTCAAGCGATCTCCCAACAACTGCCTGTCATTGTGAAAGATAACAGCACCACCATGTATCAAGAACGTTTTGTGGCTGATTGGGTAAAACAAAATCAATATGGCCTCTCGATCAAAGATTTTTCTCAAACAGATCGTGTCGTTTCTCAACTTTTTGAGAAAGATACATTTAAGAAAATCAAAGAAAGGCTACAAGAGCATAAAAACCAAGCCTATTTTGAAATTTCCCACTTCTTGAACAAACTTCTTGCATAGATTTCCTGATTTTTACTTCATCATAGAATTATGGAAAGGTCTGGTAAAGTCTATATCCTTCTCTCAGATAGTGGGGGCGGGCACCGCACAATGGCAGAAACCATCGAGCGGATCATTCATGAAAAGTTCCCCCATCTAGAGACAGAGTTCATTTCTGTCGCGGAAATCTGGCAGAAAAGCCGCGTATATCACCTATTTTCAAAGAATTGGGTCGACACTTTTTTCAACACATGTCCTAAGTCGTTGATTTCAATCGCACAAAAATTAAGTGGCTACCTAATACGCTACTACCTCAATGCCTTGAGCAAAAAGGCTGCAAAGCATCTTGCCCCATTTTGGGAGGAAAAGAAACCCACGTTGGTCATCTCCGTTTTTCCATTAGTGAACGAGCTCCTTTACAACAGTCTGATGGAATATAACCCAAAAGTCCCCCTCCTGACCGTTATCGCCGACTATGGAGAGATGTGCCAAGGTGCATGGATCGTAAAGCAAAACCAGTACTACATCTGCTCGACAAACAACCTCTACGATCTCCTTCTCAATCTCAACATCCCTGAAGAGAAAATCATGAAAACGACAGGGTTCCTACTTCCAGAGCGCTTTTACTCCCCCCACTACGAAAAAAAACTACATTACCGCAAAGAGTTAGGACTTCAAGAGAATCTCCCTACGATCATTATCGTATTTGGAGCCTATGGATCTCGAGAGTCCTACCAGATCTTCAAACGCCTGAACCGCATTGAAACAAAGCTCCAGCTCATCTTTCTCACCGGCAAGGATCGAGCCGTTCCTCTCTTCTTGATGCAGAAAAACAGCCACCACCACATCGTCCCCCTCCCCTTCACTTACGAGATCGAAAAGTACTTTGCCGCCTCTGATCTCTTGATTGGAAAACCAGGCCCTAATGTTGTTTCTCAAGCGATCGCTCAAAGGCTTCCTGTCATTGTGAATAACAATCCATTCACCATGATTCAAGAGAGATACGTCGCGAAATTTGTCGAGGAGGAAAAAGTAGGAGTCGTAGTGAAAAACTTTCACACGATCGATCGCATTGTAAAAGAGCTTCTCGAGACAGATCAACTCTCGACTCTCCAAAAAAATACCGCATCACAAAAGAACGACGCCTACAACGAAACGGCAGCGTTCATCAGCAATATCATAGAAAAAGTGCGCTAAAAATTCTCTTCTCGAATTGATTCAGAGCTACTCGGACGAACACCCGACGATTGCGCCCTTTTTGCTTGGGAGATGAGGTAATCAAAGAATGGGCGAAGGCAAGGATCCTGATTCGCTGAAGAACAGTTCACCATACACGTATTGATCACCTTTTTGAGCCCTTGAGGATCTACTGAAATATACTGAGCAAACCCTTCGATTTGCTGATTGAGAGATCCACTCTGATACTCTTTATAAAGACCAGGCTTACTCCCACTCACAAAAGGCTTGTATTTCATCGAATTCCCCTGAATCTTCTCCATCTGTTTGACCAAAGGAGGGGTACTAAAGATATAGGCAAAAAATTGGAGCGGCGGGACATGATTAAGCTCACCTCTCAGCTCGTCGAGTCTCCCTTTTTTGAAGAGTAGCATGCCAGTAGATGTACTTCCGATGATTGTAATCATCTCGTAAATTTTTTTTTGATCTTGTTTTGCTACATTAAAAACGAACTCTTCTTGAGGCGCAGAAGGGGCACTGAAGACCCCGAGCAATAGACATAAAAAAAGGTTTGTGAAAAAGGTTTTCACCCGTTCCCTCTCAATAATACCAAACTGTTTATACAATAGATGTGCGGTTACCAAGATTTGAACTTGGGACCTCGACATTATCAGTGTCGCGCTCTAACCAACTGAGCTATAACCGCAGAAATGGAGGTCAGGAGAATCGAACTCCTCACCTTCTGAATGCAAATCAGACGCTCTACCAAATGAGCTAGACCCCCATAGAAGATGCCGAAAGCATACTAAAAATCTGTTTTTTATGCAATACTACTGAAAGAATTTTGCACTACAGCTTGAGAAAAACGATTTTTCAGGGTAAAATGGGTATATCATTTCACTGCTAGAATAAATTCTTTACTTCCTCCATAGCCTTTAGTATATAGGTTAGACATATGATGCACATACAAAACGGCAACGTCAGAGAGCTTTGGAAAATTTCATTTCCGATGATGATCAGCTTTATGTCTGTCGTCATCATGCTTTTTGTCGATCGCCTCTTCCTTGCCTACTATTCTACTGCTGCGTTGAATGCCTCTGCCCAAGCGGGAACTCTTGCATGGGGTTTTATTTTTGGTTGGATGACCCTTGCTGCCATGTCAGAGGTCTTCGTATCCCAGTACAATGGTGCAAAAGAATATCACAAACTCGGACGACCTGTCTGGCAGATGATCTGGCTCTGCCTCGCCTCACTTAGTTTTTTCATCCCCATGGCTATTTGGGGATCTTACATATTTTACGGAACTGGCATTGAAACTCTCCAAGAGAGAGAGTACTTCCGCTACTTCATGTACAGCGGCCCCCTGTTTGCCCTTGTCCCCGCAATTGGTGGTTTCTATATCGGCCAAGGAAAGACCAAGATCATGCAGTGGCTTGCCATCTTGGGAAACATTGTCAACATTGGATTAGATCCTATCTTCATTTTTGGAATCCCTGGATGGGTACCTGAAATGGGAATCGTTGGTGCAGTCTTGGCAACCGCTATCGGCACTTTTGTGCAAGTAGCCGTCCTCCTCATCCTTTTCCTCTCTAAAGAGAACAAAGAGCATTATCAAACCCACGATTACCGGATCTACCCCAAACTCTTTTTTAAAACACTTAAAGTGGGAACGCCTCCTGCCCTATTCACGATGTGTGAGCTTCTCGGCTGGGCCCTTTTCTACTACATGATGGTCCTGATCAGTCCAGTCCACATCCTCGTTGCGAGCGTCTGCCAAAGTATTTTGATCCTCTTCCTCTTTTTTGGATGGGGAATGGAAAAAGGGACAATTGCCATCACAGGAAACTTTATCGGCTCTGGGAATATCGAAAGAGTCCCCTCTATTTTACGCTCTGCCTTTACCCTTTCGATGGGCTACCTAATTATTACGTTCCTCTTTTTGGTTCTCATCCCCGATCCGTTGATCAACTGGTTCTTTAACAATCCCCATGCTCTAGAAAATGGACTCGACTTTACGAACATTACCCTTTCCCTCGATGAGATCAAATCATTGATCAGAACGGGATTGATCTTTGTCTGTTTCTATATCTTCTTTGAAAATGTCCGTTGGAGTATCAATGGGATGCTGACTGCTGCAGGAGATACCCTCTTTTTACTCATTGCAGGCTCTCTGGCTGTGTGGGCATTCATGATTCTCCCCACCTACTTTTTTGTCGTCTTGCCGAAGGCTCATATTTACTACGCCTTTGCTATTTGGGTCTTTTATGCGAGTTTTGCCTGTCTGATCGCCTTTCTCCGCTTAAGGAAAGGGCACTGGAAGAAAAAAGATCTCCTAGAAAGGAAAAATAGTGTCCAACCATGAAGAGGAAAAGTACCGGAAAATCTGGGAACTAGACGCCTATCGGAAGGTCTCTCCTGGTCAAGCGGTTCAACCGATCTTTTTTAACTACTTCCAAGAGGAAATAGAAGAAGGAGATTCGATCATCGACTATGGCTGCGGCACAGGACTTACAGTGCCTGCCTTTCTCGATCAAGGACTTGATGTCTCTTTAGTAGATATCGCCCCCAACTGTTTAAACGAAGAAATCCACCACCTGATCCACTTTTCTAGAGACCAGCTCCGCTTTTTTCAAGCGCCTCTTTGGAATCTACCTTCACAACTTCCCCCCTCATCTTGGAGCTACTGCTGCGATGTGCTCGAACATATCCCTGGCTCTGAACTAGATAAAACTTTGGCCCAAATCTCCCAAAGAACCCTCAAAGGGGGCTTCTTTCAGATCTTCCTCCAACAGGAAATCTTTGGTGAAAAAATCGAAGAAGATCTCCATCCATCACTCCACGATGCTGATTGGTGGACTCAAAAACTCTCCTCCTATTTCCCCATCTATGCCACCCTCTCGATCATCGAAGAGGTGCGCCATGGATTCTTTCTAGGGAAAGGTATTTTAGCTTAACAAGCTTATAATCAATAACCCCACTCTCCATTCTTTTCGCTATTATATGATCTAGAATGTGAGGTAAATGTGAAAAAGAGCAAAACACCAAATAATGCAGGGGTTACTGCAATCCTAGAATGTGGCGGCGATGTCTGTGATTCGTCACAAGTATGCTGTAATAATGTATGTAAAAAGTCATCTGAAGGGATTTGTTGTGGCGGCAAATGGTACGACAAAAGCGTCCAACAAGGCACCTGCTGTGGAAACGTATGGCATGATATCAGCGACCAATCAGGAATATGTTGCAATAACGTCTGGTGTACTCCCCCAAAAACAAGCTGTTGCGGTGATAAATGCTATGACCCTTCTAAAGGAATTTGTCTAAATAATGCCTGGTGTGATTACTCTACCTCTACCAATTGTGGAGGCAAGTGTTACACTACTTCAACTGGAACTTGTATTAATGGTGTTTGGTGCGATTCTTCAACCTCGGTTGTTTGCGGTGGCGTCTGCCATTCTAAATCATCTGGTGTTTGCTATAACAACGTGTGGTGTGCATCATCTCAGGGGACTTTTTGCGCTACATTAGATAAGACTCCTATATGCTGCCCAAAGAGCACAAGTAGCTGTGTTTCAGTACCAAATGATGATACTACTAAAGTTTGCTGCCCAATAGGTGATGCTGTTTGTGGAACACTCGATCACGATGCTGTCTGTTGTGATCACACCACAAGTCACTGCTCTAAAGCTCCTGATGGTTCAGGAAAGCTCGTTTGCTGCCCTCTTGGAGAAGATGTTTGCGGAGATTCAAAAGGAGAGCCTACTTGCTGTCACTGCTGCGGCAAACAATGTTGCAGTAATAAGTGCTGTAGCAGCAAGTGTTGCCCTTCTTGGGTCAAAGATTGTTGTAATGGTTGTTGTGATAGCAGTAGCTGCTGTGTAGGCGGCGTTTGTTTGTGTTAACTATAAGGTGCTAAATATGTCGTTTACTATAAAAGAATGTGTTATTGCTATTGATGCTCTACTAGATAAGGAACTCGATCTTGCTCGCTCAAATGAGAAAGAGGACCTCCATGAGACAATTCATCAAGTCGAAGAATACTTAAACCGGATGCAAGAGAACGTCGATAGATGGCGCCATTTTATCAGAAGTACAAAACAGTTAGAGCTTAAGATCGATTTTTTAGATCATTCTTTTGAAGAGGCAGAGAAATTTCTCTTCGAAAACACAGCTTCTAAATTTACCTCTATCCTTAACTCTATTGAAAAAAAACCTATTTTCGAAGAAAAAGATCGACACCCATCCATTTATTCTTACCTTCAATCAATTCATAAAGCGTTACACCAGATCGATGAGTATATAAATGACACTACTTATGAAACAGTTGAGCGCCCATATTCTGATCAATCTGATCTTTATCAATTATATTTATCGATAAAAAAGAAAGTGCAAGAGATCAAAGGATCATTCTATAAAGCGATATCTCTGAATACCATCCCACAAGACCTCAGACTAATTACAGTATGTATCAAACACATAAGAAACTTAATTATGGCTTCTAGAAGACAACTATTAAATATAAAATCCATATTATCTGACAAAGATATAGATCAAGAGCTCGTCGATGAATATATTCAAATAGAAATGATCCAAGTGAAAAAACTCGTACAGCAAATCGGCAATACACTAGACATCACTGGACCTGCGGCAAAAAGAATTCATGCCAAGGTGAGAAGAGAGTTCATCATCCCTACCCTCTCCTATATTGCAGGTTTAATAGATACACTAGCTCTATTCCCTGGTATACCCAAGATTGGGTATATCGGCCCCGTTTTCGAATCCGATGCCAATCGGCTTTAAATTCGCAGCAAGAGACTATCCCTTTCAAATAGTGGCATAGTCTCATTGACACAAAAAAATAAATCCGCTTAATGGGGTGTATGGATAAAAAACGGATTGTTATTTTAGGTGGTGGATTTGCTGGGGTCTACACAGCGAGACACTTACAAAAACTCTTAAAGAATTCCCCTGAATATGAGATTTGCCTCGTCAGCCGGGAAAACCACTTTACCTACCAGCCAATGCTCGCAGAGATTGTAGGTGGATCGCTCGGCATTACCGATTCTGTCAGCACTCTCCGCTCCCTACTGCCGAAGGTAAAGATCTATATCCGAGAGATTTCCGACATCGATGTCATCGATGATAGCGTAATTTTAAGCCCTAACTTCAGCCATACGAACCTCAAACTAAAGTATGACCACCTCATTATTGCCCTTGGGAACGTGACCGACTTTAGACAATCTGCGGGTGGATTAAAAGAGCATGCTTTAGGGTTTAAAAACCTATCAGATGCTTTTAAGCTTCGCAATCGCCTGATCGATGTTATGGAAGTGGCTGCCAATGAAGAAGATCCAGAAATACAAAAACAGCTTCTCACCGTTGTTGTAGGTGGGGGTGGATTTTCTGGGGTCGAGGTAGTTGCAGAAGTGAACGACTTGATGAGACAACAAATTAAACACTACCCTTCTATCCCGAAAAATGCAGTCCGCGTTGTTCTCGTTCACAGTCAAGACCGTTTGATGGATAAAGAGCTCAGCGTATCGCTCAGCCGCTACGCAGAGAAACTTTTGAAAAAGAGAGGAGTCGAAATCCTCTTCAACCAAAGACTTGTCTCAGCTACCCCATATGAAGCGATCCTCGATAATGGAACAAGAATCCCCTCAAATACCATCATTTCCACAGTGCCTGCTTCACCCAACCCTCTCGTTGAAGCCCTTCCGTTTGAAAAATGGAAAGGGAGAGTCAAAACAGATCCATTCCTTCGCGTCGTAGGAACGGAAAATATTTGGGCTTTAGGAGATGCTGCTGCTGTACCAAGTCCCACAAGTGAAATGGGGTACTCCCCAACTACTGCCCAATTTGCTACAAGACAAGCGAAGTGCCTTGCGAAAAATCTCTCCCTCCACTTGAAAGGGAAAGAGATGAAACCTTTCTATTTCAAAGCCCTTGGGATGATGGCCGCCCTTGGACATCGAAGCGCCGTCGCAGAACTCTTTGGCTGTATAAAAATGTCAGGGTTTATTGCCTGGCTCTTCTGGAGAGCCATCTACTGGATGAAACTGCCTGGGGTTTATCGCAAAGTCAAAGTGATTTTCTCCTGGCTTCTCGATATTGTCATCCCTTCTGAAACGGTCCAGCTTGAGCTCGAATCGGTGCAGGGGATGATCCACCTCCATTATGAAGCGGGTGAAACCATCTTCCGCAAGGGGGACATCGGAGACTATCTCTACATCATCGTCTCAGGTAAAGTACAAGTGCTTAAAGAAGTCGACGGCAATCTGCAAGCCGTTGCCACTATTGGACAAGGGGAATACTTTGGTGAAATGGCCCTCCTGAACGAAAAACACAGGAATGCCACCATCCGATGCTTAGAACCCACCAATCTCATTGCCATGAAAAAGCAGGATTTCCAAATCCTCATCACTAACTTTGGCAATCTTAAAGAACACTTCCAACAAACCCAATCCTCACGCCTCACTGAAGAGAAACAAAAACTCCTCCGCCAGCGGCGCATTACCTCCATTGGTGATATCCTTCATCCCCCCGATGAAGAAAAAGAGCGCAAAAGCGGATAATTTAGAGCTTAGGAGCGACGACGACGTGGCCTGATGGATCGATAGTGAAGGTCTCCTGAGCGAGACGTTTGGGCTCTTCACGGGCGATTTTAGCGACTTGATCAAAGTTAAGCACCTTGGGATGGAGCGGAGTCCCTTTGAACACCTCTTCTCGATGTCCATGGAGGATTTTTGCGATGAGAGGGAGCCCTACATGAATGGATTGGGCTAGTCTTTCTCTTTTTCGATCCCCAAGCGATTCATTATTAAAAAGGTTCACTAAAACGGCTGGGATATACATTGAGACTTTGTTTCTTGTGTCCCCTTTCGGGATATTGAAGGCGTCGACAATGAGGGAGAGATCTTCGGGAGAGAGCTTCAGGAAGGATTCTTTTAACATCTTCCCCTCTTCAAGTTTGGTCAAGCGGAGCATGGCTCCAATGCGGGCAAGAACGCGGTTTAAGGGAGAGGTGATATCGAGGCCAAGCCAATCGGCCCTTTTAGAGAGGTAGCTTTCAAACGCGACATTTTCATCTTGGGTTTTTAATAGAAGGCAAGAAGAGCGGACTGCTTGAATGATCTCGTGACTTCGTTCATTGTAGGCAATCGATGAATGGACATCGACATGTCCTAGAGCACCCCCCACATCACATTGATAGACAAAGAGTGAGAGCTCAAAGCTGTCAGGGTCGCGGAAAATGAGGTCTGCTTTTTTCAGAACGGAGAAGAGTTCAGCTCCCCCTTCAAGGTGGGCAATATAGCCAAAACAGCGCTGGAACGAGAGCTTATAGAGCATCTCTTGCCCATAGGAAGAGAGCTTTTGGTATGAAGGGAATATTTCAGGTGCAGAAGCCAAAATGGTCCGATAGGTTAGATCGAAATCTCCAAGGGGAATCCCCTTTTGTTTGGCTAAATCTTCTACCACCTTTGTCTTTACAACATCGCTCAAAATGAGGGCTATTTCGAGAACTTTTCTCGCCTCTTTTCTCTCACGATCTGACAAATGATCTAAAACGGATTGGATATTTCGCTGGATACTCAAAAAACTCTTCCACTCGAGCCGATCTTCTGCAGGTTGTAGATATACAAATTCTAGATAGTCCTCATATTTCCCATCCAAAAAGAGATTGAGACAGTTGAGAGACATGATGGTGCGGTCGAATTCAGGAAAATTCGTACCAAAAAGCTTATATGAGTAGCTATTTTTTGGATTATTGACGCTATTTTCGGGAGTGACATGAACTCCATCTCTCGTTAGCCATTGAAGCTCTTCATATTCTACAAGGAGCTTTTGGATCCAATCGAGGTCTTCGGCAGGGCTCTGTACCACCACCCTTTCAGGCTCTTTATGCATCATCGCATAGAGCCGGACGGCAGCTATTGCCCCGATAAAAAATACCGCGCCAATCAAAACAATACGTTTCATCCCTACATCATAAAAGGTTTTGGTATAAAAATCACCCTTTCAGGAAAGATTTCTTGAATCTGATGAGAAATTGACATAGAATCTCCTTTAATATGAACGATTCTGATCGATGCCTTTGCCATAGTGGCAAACCTTACGGCGAGTGTTGCGCCCCCTATCATAGAGGATTAAAGCTCCCAGAAAATGCAGAGCTCCTGATGCGCTCTCGCTATGCGGGCTACGCTCTGGGCCTCTACGAGTACATCTTGAAAACAACCCACCCCAGTAACCCCAACTATCCCGTTGACTTTCCCTCCTGGATCAAGAGTCTCAAGTCATTCAAAGAAAATACCATCTTCGAGAATCTCGAGATTCATAGCAGTGAGCTCGGTGAAAAAACTTCTATTGTGACCTTTACAGCCTTCCTGAAACAAAAAGGAAAAGATGCCAGTTTTACAGAGCAGTCCCTCTTTGAAAAAAAGGATGGGCGCTGGCTCTACAAAGATGGCATCTACATTCAGTAACGATTATCTAATAATTTTTTTCGTTATTAAATCTAGCGTCACTTTATCTAACGGCTTATTCCCCTGACTCTTAGGAGCTTTAAATTCCATTGTGAGCTTTTTGGCATCCGTTCTGATCGTCATGTAACCATATTCTCGAATGTAGGGAACCTCTGTCGTCAAATCACCGTCAGTTGTCCCAGCTTCTGGTACATCTTTTGGTGCTGGCGTTTCCAAGTTATACCCACCACTTCCAGCAATGATGACAGGGACTTCCTGCCCATCGGGCCGGCGGAGCGTAGTTCTTTGATAGAGGTGGATGTGCCCTGCAATTAACGCATCGGGGTAGATCCCTGCCTCTTCACTACAAGCATTGAGGTCCTTAATCATCCCCTCTGAGCTAACACCACTAATCGATGAATAGAAGGGAGCGTGAGTTGCTACAATAATCGCTCTTTTTCCAGCTCTTCGCTCTGGAGCTAACCTCTTGAGCTCATTTGTCAAGAACTTCAACTGCTGATCTGTAACATTAGGATACTCCCCTTTTTGGGTAGAAATAATCCCTGGTCCCTCCAAGCAATTGGTGTAAAGACCGATGATCGATACAAAAGGGGCATCTAAAGTAAAAAATGTTCCTGGCTGAGTCATCGTTGTTCGAGCCATCGTTCCAGCCATATGAGTATGAATGGGTTTCGGAGAGCAGAAATTTTCTAAGAAGGGGCCAAGTGGTACTTTTTCACCATGAATCGATTTCATCGCAGCTGACCCATCATGATTGCCCGGGATGGCAAAAATAGGCCGGTTGTACTTTCCAAATGGCTCGTAAAACTGCTCATAATAGTATTGTCTTTGGCCAAGATAATAAACAACATCTCCAAGATGGAAAAGGAATGAGGGTGGATTTTCTCCCCCATGACGTACATCTTCCGACATAGCATCAGTAATAACTTCTTCATTATCAACTGCCTTTCTGTCGTTGACAAGTCCTGTATCTCCTACTGAGTGAAAAACGATCTCCCCAGCCTTTTGAATATTTTCCATAATCTCAGGGCTTAAGAATTGAGCGAGATCCATATTCAATTTTGCCCCTCGGCGTGGCTTAGGCACTGGGAGTGTGCAATCTTTATGTCTTAAGTAGTAAGGGGAAATGTAATAGTGAAAACTAAAGTTGTGGCCCGTGTAATTGGGGCTCTTGTCTACGGGTTGGTATTCTCCATACATGTGTCCTTCTGGACTTGTAAAATTAGGATCGCTCATAAGTAACCTGGGTGTTTTTTCCAAGATTATAGCAAAATGAAAAATGGGCTTTGGTAGCTAGCTAGAAATCAAGCGCTTTTGCGCCATTTGGAAGAAGAAGCCTCATCTCTAGAAGCTCTTTCTTGAAGATATCTTTGTCCAAGTGTGTCGGCAGCTTTCATAGCATCAACAATCATCCGATCAGTGACGAGGAATGGCTCATTTTTGAATAGCCCCCCTTCAACATTTTCTTTCTTTGCGATCTTAAGAAGAAGCGCATCGGTTAAATTGCTGATACCGAGTTGGGCAAATGTAACAGGCAATCCTGTATCGACCAAAAATCCGACCACTTCATGGATGAATGAACTCGGAGCCCCTTCGAGCATTAGTTGAGTCACAAGGCCGAAAGAGACCTTTTCCCCGTGGAGACAATCGTGAGTTTCTTTGAGTCCACTGAGTCCATTTTGAACAGCGTGGGCGCAAGCGACTCCTGTCGATTCACATCCAACTCCAGAGAGTAAGATGTTTGCTTCAACTACTTTTTCTAAAGCAGGAGTGACACTTTGGCTCTTAACAGCATCTAGAGCTTCTCGACCATTGGCCAAAATGGTTTCGAAACAGGTTTTTGCAATACACTCCCCTACAAGGGTTTGTCTTCCCCCTGAAAGGTTTCTCGCTCCTGACGTAGAGCACGCTCTCGATTCGATATAGGTGGCGAGTGCATCAGCCATCCCTGCTGCTAATTGTCTTTCAGGACCTTTAGCAATCAAGGTAGTATCGACGAGAACTAGAAGTGGAGATTTTTGCATGTACCAGATCCCTTCATATTCCCCTGAAGGTGAGTACATCACTGATAAACTAAAGCAAGGAGAATCGTTCGATGCATTTGAAGGACATATGATAACAGATAGACTGAGCACTTCTGCTACAGCTCTCGCTGTATCTAATGTTTTTCCTCCACCTGCTCCGATAATCGCAGTGACTTTCTCTTTTTGAAAGAGTTTAGCTAAACGATCAACCTCTTGTCGAGACGATTCCCCTTGAAAATCAGCAAGTATATAGGAAAGGTTAGCTTCTTCAAAAGTCTCTTTCCATACATTAGTGAGGAGTTTTTTCGAGGTTTTCCCCGCAATAATTCCTACAGTTCCTGTAATGCCCAAAGACTTAAGTTCTGATGCGAGCTCATATGTAGCGTCTCTTCCTTGTACGTATCGATTAGGTGCTGAAATCACTCGTAGATTCGTGCTTCTCATATGTGGGCCCTCATCATTGCCCCTTTCCTAAGCTTGATTAGGGAAAATTCTCATGAAATTAGCAAGAAAAAATTTCTACTCTTTTTAATATATTGATAATTAGCTAATTAAAAGAAACAATTTTCGTAGCAGATGTGCAAGTCATTCTCATCGAGAATAGGCTTACATGGATTGAGAAAGAGCATAGCCAAAGCAGAAATAGCGCCGTTGAAAGAAAGGAGAGCGTTCCCAACGAGTAAAGAGGTCATATTCCCCCAAATCTCTTTCCGTCTCTCTTCATCAAAACAAGGGAGAATCATGAGAGCAATACCAGCAAAGATGAAGCGTCCTATAGTTTCTATAATCCCCACTATAGCAAGCCCGAGGTAACCGAACTCTGCCGTCACCCGGCGAAAAAATATGACATCCTCATCGATGAATATCTCATTTCTCCATTCTGTGAGATGCACTACCCCCCAGAGTGTAACTGAATCAATGCGCAAATCTAAGTTCATGAATGGATCATATCTGAGCTAAGGTATTTACGGAAACTACTTTAAGCTTAGAAGGATCCATCAAATGGAGATTCGGAAATTCTTGTTTGGAAAGAAACCTGAAATGCTCTTGTTGTTTGAACTCTTCCACGGGCACTTCAAGAGGATTGCAAAATGGGTGGGTGTGGATGATTTTCTTAAAACCAAAGATCTCCTCTTTAGGAGCGCTATTCCAGTCGAAGTCAAACTTGTGTCCCCACGATCCCACTTTTTGGATGAACTCCTCTTTCGTTCTAACCCAAGAGTAATGATGGACCAAAGGCAATCCATCGAGCCCGAGAACTCCACTGATCTTCTTACCCACAAAGCTTTTGAAAAAACCTGGCCTTTCAAAGCGGTGAAAAAGCTCTTCTAAAGCAATCTGATCCCTTTTGACCAAAAGGGCCGTGTTCATGTACCTCTCCCCTCTCATGGAAGGGAGCTCTTGATAGCGGTAGGCAAACAAATGGAGACAATCGAACTGTTGATAGCGACCTGACTCTAGCCATTTCTTCATCCTCTCCCCATCGATTACTTCATCTGCATCTAAAAAGAGGACATAAGGGCTCTTCACAAAATGCATCCCAATATAACGAGAGGTGTTGTGCCAGTGGTGCGCCCGTTCGATCTTATACTCTTCTTCTGGAGGATTGAAACCATAAAGCTGAGATTCATCAAATTGATATTCAATGAACTCACAGTCAGGAAACTCTTTGTATGCGCGGTGAAGAAGCTCTTGATTTTCGAGCTGACCATTGAAGAAATGGGAAGCGACAACGATGAAGATTTTTTCTGAAAAAGGGCGAGCCCCTTCTACACAATAGGAGAGGAATCGGAAGTCATTCGTACAAAAACTGATGATTGTACTAATGCTGATGGAGCTCCTCCTTCAAACTCTTAAAAAGCCAATCGAGGTCTGAAAACGCGAGAACATGGTCCATCGCGTAAAGCCCTCTGTTCATTTTCCGAGCTGTTGCGAAAGGATCTTCAGGATGGAAGAGGAACTTCTTCTGTCTTCCTGCTTGAAAAAATGTATCTGCTAGATCGGTGAGCTGTCTATTTTGTTTAGAGAGGATCTCTTCTGAAATGAGATCTCGAAACTTCTTCACTACTTCAACACGTGGCTCTGCGATTTTTCTTCCAGCTTCTGTCTTTAAAAAGTTAGGCATCACAAGAATCTTCGTTTTGAAATGGTCCAAACTATACTTTTGATCATCTAGTGGCCTCTCTGATGCAAGGGGATCTTTTTCATCAAATAAAAGTCGATTCAATCTCCCTGATACGTAGAGGGCTCTTAAAATGCCGACCGTTCCAAATCCATCAATCCGGTCCGCATCCTGTACTACTTGTGCCTCGAGAGTTTTTGGCTCTAAATTGGCGCTGAAACTGTGAGTTAAAATCGCATGTTGCACGCCAGGAATTTTCTCTTTATCAAAACCAAGTTGCATCAAGATCGCCCCTGCTTTTTCTGCAGAAAAACTTGAGGCCTGACTTCTTTGAGGGTGGTCCTTTGGCAAGTTGACGACGTCGTGAAAATAAGATGCAGCCAAAAGAATATGGCGATCGATTTCCCCTTCTGGGTAATGGTTGGCAATATGAAATGCGTTACTCGCTACCCGCCTGAAATGGTAAATATCGTGAGAGGCATCATCATTTTGATAATGAAGAAGGTTCCATTTTTCGAAGGTCGTTTTCCAGTGAGCTAAAGACAAGAGTTCACTCCTTTTTTTCCCTTATATAAAACTCGCTCTATTATACCTAGTAAATTTACGCGCGGAGTCGAGCTGGCGCTTTGTAGTAGAGAAAAGAAATTCCGATGAGACAAAGAACAATACTCGTGAAGAAAGGATAGTAAAGACCTGTAACTGCAGCTAAGAGCCCACCAAGAGGAGGAGCGATCACTCCCCTCACTCCCACCATGACAATGTTGACTCCGCTGTATGTGGAGCTATCTTCATGGTCAGAAAACATCGGACCTGACATGTGCCAAATCAAATGACTCCCCGCTTGGGCAATTCCGTAAAGAATATATGCAAGATAGAGACACCATTCTGAAAGGGGGGCAAATAAGATGCAAAGAGGGAATAGGGAAAAGCCGAAGAGGACCAAAGCGGTAAAATGGCTGATGGACAACCTGGTCAGTCCTATACTCCAAAGTGATGAAGTAAACACAAATCCGAGCCCTTTACAGATCGAATAGGCAATCATCAAATTTTTATAAGAGAGGTGGAGCACCTCAGAAAAAAACTGTGGAATGACAGGTTGGACCAACATAAGACCGAACCCTCCCGCCATAAAACCCATTTGAAAACGGCGAAAATCGGGCCTTGTCTTCATGAGGTGGAGACTATCTTTCCAAGGATTATTACGCACTTTTTCAAGCGTAGCCTCTTGTTCATGCTCTCCTCGAATCGGAATGATGCACTGAATGACGACCCCGAGAAGGCCGATCAAAATGCTCCCGGCATAGAGACTCTTCCAAAGGGATATATCCCGGTCTAAGAGCTCTCCTGCCCCGATTGCAATCAAAATCCCCACGCCATAGCCGAGGGCTGCACCGACAGAAAATAACTTCTCCCTCACTTTGGAAGGGAGGTTGAGCTTCAACATCTCCATCCAGGCGGGGATGCTCGCCCTGGAAAAGAGCATATAGAGGGCTGCAGCGATGATCAAAAGCCAAATATTATTGATATATAGGCAGATGAGTAAAGGAACCCTTGCCAAGATACCAGCACCGAGGAGGTTCATCCGTAAAAGATCGCGCCTCTTCTTAACCCTGGAGCTCCAATAAAAAGAAAAGAGGGCTACCAGAGGCTTCAACATGACTAAAAGGACAATTTGAAGCGAACTTGCTCCTAAATCCTTTAAAAAAATGAAGGGTAAGAGGGGGTAGAGCGCAGAGAAGGGCTCATGCAGGACGCTTGAGAGGAGGATCGCCCTTCTTGTCGATGAAACATGATCGGTCATACCCCTAAGGATACCCCATTTTGGGATTTTGACGAATTAAACATTTTTCTATAGAAAGAAGTTATGAGATTCTTTTTTTACCAAAAAACGACCCCAAACTTTCCCTGGCTAGGAGCTAAAACCTCAATCGAAGTCATTGCAAAAGGGCTTCATACTCTGAATGTTCCTTGCCATCTGAGCAATAACATTGGAGAAATAGAGGAGGGAGATTTCCCTTTTTTATCAGACATCTGCGACGATCTCAATCCACTCTTCAAATCACTTGAATGGCTCCAAAAAGATTATGGGATCATCCCCTTTCATGAAGATTACCTGCAAGCTTCAGGCCCTGCGACTGCTTTTTTTCACTACATCCAGAGGGGGCTATCATCGAATGAGGGTGACCCCTATTTGCAAATCCTCTGTGAGCAGCCTGAGCTCATCCGCTACCTCCCTTCTACACCCAAACAGTGTCCTCTCATTAACTATGAAGTACTTAAAAACGCAAGGATCTGCATTGCCAATTCGAAAATTGAGGCGAAGACGATCCAAAGAAATTGCAAAACGGCCGTTACAGAGACAGTCTATTGGACCCCCGGATTCTTGTTTGAAAAACACTACGACTACGATCGATCCTTTCTCAATCTCGTTGGACTTAACAAAAAAGACTACATCTTGCAGATTGGACGTTTAGAGCCGAGAAAAAACCAGCTCGCTTCCATCTTAGCAACAAGGCATCTCGATATCCCCTTGGTCTTCATCGCCACATCAGGATTTGATGGGTATCAAGAATATGCAATGACCTGTCTCAAGGCGATTGAAAAGTGGAGAAAAGCCCCCACTATCATCCTCTCTGGAACGCTTCCGAAAGAGGAGAAGGGAAATCTCAGAGTGATTCCTATCGATCCCCAAGTGGGCATTTCTCAAGAACTTCTCGTGAGCGCCTATCAAAATGCAGGGCTCTATCTTCACCCCGCCTTCTATGAGCTACCTGGATACGTTTACTTGGAAGCGGCAAAACTCGGCACTCCCACGATAGCAACAGAGTGGAGTACCCTTTCTGATTACTTTACGAATGAAGAGGGAGATTATGAGCTTGATGACCGGATTCTCTACGCCCTTCCTTACGATATCAATGCATTAGAAAAAAAAATCCTTCTCCAATTTGGGAAGGATTTTAGACCAGGCACACATAGAGCTCTCTTGAGAACTCCAAAAGATGTGGCTAGTGACTTTTTGGCCGCTTTAAAACATCGCCGCGGAAATTGCTGAGGTATTGAACCCCTCGATCTGACATAATCTGTGAGTAAGAGGCGAAGAGCTTCTCATCTTTTAAGAACATATCTTCAAAATGACCATCCGTACAGCGACTTTTCCCTCGGTAGCGAAGATAGTATGTCTCGGCAGTACGTGCAGCAGCACGGGCCAAAGCTTGCCCTGCATCAGGCTCGACTGTTTTATCCGTATCTGTACTGAGAACAATCACACGAGAGCCATTGAAACTATTTCGCGGCATTGCTTCTAGTTTTCTGATGTTGTCGAAATGGTCGACATAACGGCTGACATCCCCAGATGCTAGTAGAACGGTCTTTGGGTCTTGAGACTCGATGCACTCAAGCCTTTTGAGCCCCATCCAATTGACAGGCCAAAACTGGCGACTGACTAAGCTTGTATAGCTCTTAAATCCGTTTTCAAAAACAATATTCACCCCATCTTCTTGATAGCGGTGGCGAAGGAAACTTGCTTGTGTGCTTCCACTGCAGCGTGAAGTCACCCAAATGTCATTCCCTTTATAACCCCAATCATCTCTCATCTTTCTATAAACTGCATCTGCATCAAAATAGAGCCCCTCTTCAGAAGGTGCATACTCCGTTTTGCTGAGGCCTCGCGAATCAAAAAACACAATGTCTTTTCCCATAGCTAGGTGATTGATGAGATATTTCTTTTCGAAGGGGTAGAAGTGAGACATTGGATGGCAACGGAGGACAACCCCACGATTCGAGGATTCTTCTTTTCCTAAACGGAGGTGGAACTGAAGAACTTTTTTAGGTCCTAGATCTGTTTCGATGGTCACCTCTTGCCAGCCCATCTTCTTTAACAGCTCTGCCATCGGATTTGGATTTTGTCGAAATTCAATTGTTCTGAGGGTATGCGTTTTCTTTGTTTTTCCAGAGGCGAAATAATGAAGAGCATCCTTATCATCTAGAGCAACTTCATAGTCGGCAAAAGTTCCACTTGCATTTTCAATGCTCTCTTTGAATTTCTCCTGTGTGATTCTCATCACTTCAATCTCTTGTCCATCTTTTGTTTCTACTTTTGAGATCTCCCCTCCAATCATCTTCATTCCAAGCTTCGTCTCATTGATTCGATCAGCTTCCAGATTCTTCATGTGGGTGAATGTCTTCAAAATCCAGACACCAAAATCAGTGCGGTAAAGATCTCCTGGAAATATCGAAATCTTGATCAAAAAGTCGATCAATAGCTTCACTGGGTAGGTAACAGGGAAGAGTAGATAATAGAAAATATATCCTACTACTTCCAAAACCTTATCCATAGTGGTCGGCGGAACATAAGGTTTATCTAAGGACAAAATCGTATCTTCAAAAAGAGAGGTCTCAGGGACCCTTGCCTTTGATATTTCATAAGTCCCATTTTCCCCCTCAATTTCGGCTGCTAAGACCCCTACAGAGGAATTCAAAGAAATAGTAGACATTGTTATAAAACCAAATTATTACATAATAATCGCAGTATTATAACAAAATATCAGGTATTTTATCGATTATTGAATTAATTTATTTAATTCAGATTGATAAAGAGCATAAGTTAAATAAGCATCTCTTACAGGTACCTCTTCCTTCTTACCCCCGATTTCTACCTCGATCCAGCCTTTCTTGAGCCCTGCACGCACCTCGTCTATAGAAAATATTTTAACACAGAGGATCGCCTCAGATTCATCATGTTCTGTTTGCCCCGCCTTGGAAACCCTTGAAAAAAAGACAGGGACGAGTTGCGATTCACATCCTGTGTCTGACGCCACAACCCCAAGATAAACCTGCTCATCGGGGCTATAGCCTGTCTCTTCCCTGAGCTCTCTTGCCGCTGCATCAGAGGCGCTTTCCCCTTTCAATCTCCATCCACGGGGGATCTCAAGCTCCCACGAGCGGGTTGCATGGCGAAAATTCAGATTCAATATGAGCTTCCCATCGGGAAGAATCGGCAGAACTGCTACCGTCTGTGGACCATCGAGAGTCCCTTTTCTGATGATCCTATTGTACATCCCCGTCTTTCCCGATGGGAAATAGACAGCATCTCGAATCCACATCCAGTAGGAGTCTTCAATCACGATCCCAGCTCGACTAGAGCTATAGGCTTCCTCAGGGGTAGAACCCTGCTCCAATAGCTTTTTACAATGGCGATCTTCGATTTCCTTAATTTTTTTAGGATCGACAACCACCTCAATTTCCCCTCTTTTCACATCCCCTAGAGGACCAAGGATTTTTGAATATTCCTCGATAAAAGTTAGATACTTTTCCTGTGATAAATGAGTTGTCCCCAATAAATAACTTGATGCAGATAAAAAAAGATAAAATAGGTTTTTCATATCAAAATTAAAATTTGCCCCCCCGAATCCTTCCAAAAAGAATAAAAAAAATGCTATTAAATCACTACTGAAAATTTTATAGACTTTTAAGACTTCTTTATCGTATACACAAACTCCAGGAGGCACCATGACACATATAATACTTTGCATTTGCATCGGAGCTACTATGCTCGTCGGTGACAAAAAGAAAGAGGATCCTTCCAAAAAACAGATCCCAACAGCTGAAGAACTTCGTAAAGAAGAAGAGGCCTATTATCGTGAACATGACCGGAAAAACCTTTTTGATTTAGAAGAACAGCGGGCTCAGGAAGAGGAAGATCGGATCAACGCGATTTTTAAAGCGGGTGGAATGAAGCCCTAGAGAACGTTGCGACCGACTCTACGTGCATCGTCTGCGGGAACATATCGAATGGGGTCACTCGATCGAGCTGCCATCCTTTTGCCTTGAGAATACTTCCATCTCTTGCCAAAGTGGCTGGATCGCAGGAGATATAGACAATCTTCGTTGCATCCCCTTTCGTCAAAGCTTCCAAAACCGATGGCTCACACCCTCCCCTTGGAGGATTGAGAAACACCTTGTCGTAAGATGGGACCTTTTCAATCCACTCTTCAGTTGTCCCTTTGAACCACTCGATGTTTTTGATCTGGTTCATTTTCACATTCTCTTTTGCATCAGCGATGCTGGTCGGTGCAATCTCGATTCCCATGACCTTTTTCACCCCTCGGGCGATCATCATGGTTAAAAGACCGATCCCTGAGTAGGCATCTAAAACGACCTCATCTGAGCTGAGCTCTGCCGCCTTGATCGCTTCTCGATAAAGAGCTTCCGCTTGGAGTGTATTTACCTGAAAGAAGGAAGGGGCGCTGATCTTGACTTGATACCCTGCAAACGATTCTTTGAGATAGTCCTTCCCTTGAAGAGTCTGGTATGCGCTCGCAAAGAGGCTATTTCTCTCTTCATCGACACTTCCTTGAACCACACCTACAATCGATGGATGCTCTTTAATCAACGCTTTTGCGTAAGGGATGAGATCACTCTTTTGCGAAGTCAAAAAGAGGAGCAGACTCTCCTTTGAGTGCTCTGCGGTTCTGATCACGACATGCTTGACGGGAGGCAAATCTTTTTTGAGCGACGCAAAAATCTTCTCCCCCTCTTCTAGGTGGATATAGCAGTGAGAAACGGGGACAATATCGTGAGATCTTTTAGCATAAAGGCCGATGACTTTTTCCCCACCCTGAAGAGAAATCGGGAGCGTAATCTTATTGCGGTAGTGCAAAGGTTTTACAGAAGGGCGCACATCTTCGAGCGGCACATTTTCAAAACCACCGATTCTTTCAAACGCACTCAGTACACGCCCTTTTTTAACTTTGAGCTGCTCATCATAACTGAGGTGCATAATCTGACAGCCCCCACATTCGTCAAAAATAGGACAAATAGGCTTCACACGGTGAGACGAAGATTGGATGACTTTGACCAAATCCCCTTTGGCATACTGCTTCTTGACCAAAGTTACTTTGGCCTTGACCTTCTCTCCAATCAAGGCTCCCTCAATAAAGAGGGTCATCCCCTGAAAGGAGCCAACCCCTTCTCCTTGGGAAGAAAGGTCCCTGATTTCTAATTCGATTTCATCGCCTAGTGTAAACATGCGAATCATAATAGCAAAAAAAGGGATTTATCCTTAAATTTAAAAAAAAGGAGACGATTTATGTCAGAAGTTCTCGTTGTCGCTAGCAAAGTAAAGCAGTACATCAAATCCAAAGGAGACCTCAATTGCTCCGCAGCCGTCATGGATGCCCTCTCAGAAATCATCCGCGCCGAGTGTGATAGAGCCATTGAAAACGCGAAGAAAGATAAAAGAAAAACCTTGATGGATCGGGATTTTATTTCTAGATAACAATATTACAAAATGTGATCACCATGATAAAACCCATCGCGATCCACCCAATCAAAGTGACCTGGTGAACCTCCCTCTCCTTTTTAGGGAGGGGGTCGAGAAAGTGTAGGATGCTGATCGCCAGCATGACAGAAATAAAGACTATGAGCGCCCAGGTGTAAAGTTTCAATCCCCATACGCTGATCGGATAATCAGACGTGCCAGGGCAGTAGTGAAGAGAGAATTGCTTTAAAGAAACGGCCGCTCCAAAAAGAGCACTGAAGTAAGAAAGGCTATAGTGAGAACTTTGAACGCCATAGCGCAAGTTCAAGATCTCCCCCATCGTGACCCCCACCATGGCGGCTCTTTGCAAGATACAAAGAGAGCATGGCAAAACATCTAAAGCCACCTGTACAACGTAGGCCCCAGTGAGAACTCCCCCAAGAACCAAAATGATGAGTGCATTGATGTATTGGACAAAGAGTTTCATAGTTCACTCACAAAAAAGGCAAGCGACGCGAGCCAAAGAAAAAGGCTCAGCCCAATAGCTATCTTCCGATAACCAAAGAGGGCCACTGTTTGCGCTGTAAAATAACCAATAAATAACCAGACCATGTCTCTTAGCCATAGTCTAAGGGAATTTATTTTTCAAGCTTATCGAGTAAGATGATGGATGCGATATTGTGAACAGAAAGGGAAGTGATATAAAGAGAAAAGCCCCTGTAGTAGCGCCCCTTCAATAGGAAATCAGATAGACTGACGTTTTGAGCAAACTTCATACTCGTGTAAAAATCAAAAGGAGCGGTCACGGTTCCGACAATAATCGTCACCTTCATACCGATCCAGAATAAATCGAGCGAGGTCAGGGGTTGATCTCTGCGGCGGAAATATTTTTGTGCGACTAAAAAGGTGCTCCACGAGACAGAAAGCTTAAGCCAAAGGGCCCCAAATCCCCTCATCCCATCATTGATCGCATGTTCCATTGAATAACTATTTCGACTACTGAGAAGAAGCATCTGCTTTCTCTTGTCGAGCCAAAGATTCGAGAGAGCATCTACTTTTGCAATCGCAAGGCCTGTAATTGCCTCTGCCTTTAACTCTTCACACCCCTGCCGATGTAAATAGCTCGGAAATTTTGTCATCATTGGCCAGCTCCAAAGAGATTTGGTCACAATCTTCCAAAATTCAGGGACGAGTCCTCGATAAAAAGCAAAAGCACCCTCATTTTGTATGATTTCCTTTGCCAAATGGTGAATCTTGATATCGTCAGGATATGCCCTGATCCTCACTTTCATCGTGTCGATCGGAGCAATCACACCCTGAACAAGCATAGAGCGGCATAGTCCATAAAGGCTACTCTGCCACCAATCTCGATTCGCCTGCATAAGAACTCCTTGTTTTTTTTATCCTGAGCCAGAGCAAAGTGGCTGTAAGAATCCCTAATGAAGTCCAATACCAAGAGACACTCCCGATCATCCCCGTTTTTTTAAAACACCAGAGAGCCAGTGGCGTTGTGATTCCACCAAATAATTGTGAGCCTACTGCATATCCGAGCGAAATGATCCTGTAGCGGGAATGGGGAGGGACTAGCGTTTGCACCCAAGCATGGAAGGGGGCAAAAAAGGCGACACCAAACACTACAAAAACAACTCTCAAGAGGACCAACATCCCAAAAGAAGCTCCACTCAGAAGAGTGATCAGCGGCATCGACAAAAAACTAATGACAAGAGCTACGATGAGCATCCACTTCTCACGAGACACTTTCGAAGCAAGCCAGCCAAATAAGGGCAAGATCGCAAAATCAAAGATGAGTAAATAGGTGTTAAGTTTGATCACCTCTGCTTTGGAAAAAGAGGTCACAAGAGGGATGAGCCCATTCATGAGTACAAGAGCTATTGAATAGGTTGCATAAGAAAATCCTGAAGTAATGACGATCAGTAAAAACGGGATGCGGTATTCCCAAAAAGGATTCTTTTTTTTCTCTAAAACTCGGGCTGATCCCTTCATCGATCGTCTGATGAAAGCGCCGCATAGAGCCGTGATCGAGCCAAATAAATAAAGCATTCTCCAACCACACGGAATATTCGCATAGTGGACAAAAAAAACTCCGAACGATGCTAAGAGATATCCGCCAATAGTCGATGCGCTGAAAAAACTACTGAGGAGGTCGTGCCGTTTTGGAGGAGCATTTTCAAGTAAAAAGATCGCCCCTCCCATACTTTCCCCTGCAGCCAAAAAGTTTTGGAGTACCCTTCCCAAACAGAAAAAGAGAGGGGCAAAAATCCCCGCCTCGTTGTATGTCGGGCTAAAAGCGATCAGAAGAGAGATGATCCCCATCCCAAGGAGTGAAATAAAGAGAGCCTTTTCCCTCCCATATTGATCCCCGATCGATCCCAAGAAAAGGGATCCGAGAGGCCTTGCGAGCATCCCGAGTGGAATCATCGCATAGGTTAAAATCAAAGCGGTCAAAGGATCATGCTGAGGGAAAATTAAAGGGGCTAGAAACGGGGATAAAAAGCCAAAGAGAGCTGTATCGTAATGTTCAAACAGATTGCCGAGAAAAATAGAAAATGAAGACATGCAAAAACTCCAAAAAAATAGGCCCAGGAGTTTCTATTCACATCTCACACTTCCTACGCCGGCACTACCCGGATCAGGTATGAGGGTTATATCTCAGCTAAGAAACTTAGCACCCCTGGTGTTTCTGGAAGATATGGTAGAAAAGAGTCCCCATTTTAGACAAGAATTCTCTCGAATGTTTACAAGATACTATTTCAAATGGTATATTTGGCCCTAAAAAAAGAGGTTGATATGATCAGCGGAGTAGCAAAAACTTTAAATATCGTATCAGAACGAGAGCTCTCCTGGCTAGAAAGCCTCCTCCTCATTGGGCTTGGAAGTCTTCTAATGAGCCTTGTTGCTCCCCTATCAATCCACCTCCCTTTCACACCTGTACCGATTGCCCTTGCTCCCCACATAGCACTGGCCCTAGGAGCTCTCCTCGGCAGCAAACGTGGCGCTTTAGCTGTCATGGGATACCTTTTACAAGGGCTCTTTGGACTTCCTGTATTTGCTCTCACTTCAGGAGTTGCGATTCTTTTAGGGCCAAGTGGTGGTTATCTCCTCGGCTACGTCGCAGGTGCTTACCTGACAGGCTATCTCCTTGAGAGAAAAAAAGAGAAAACCGAATATGCCCTCTTCTCCGCTTTTGCCTTCGGCAATCTCGCCATCTACTTCTTTGGCGTCTGCCACCTGACCCTCTACACAGGATTCAAAATGGCGATCCTTCTCGGGATTTGCCCTTTCATCTTTGGAGATATCCTTAAGATCCTTCTCCTAACAAAAGGGCTCAAGAGGGCGAATGTTTAAAGAGGATGACCTTCTTCTTGTTTTCAAAGAAGATGGCACCATTTTATACACACCTCCACACTCATTTATCTTTCCTTGCCATACTTTCTACCGAGAAAAGTCCCTTCTCCCTGCTCATGAAAATTATTGTTTTTTGGGGAAATATCAAGGAAAAGATCTCTTTGCAGTTATGGAATCAACAGAGAGAGTAAAAGCAAAAGGGCTCCCTGTTCGAGATGCTTTTGTCATAGCAGATAAAGAAATAGTCCCCCTCATTGCCAAAGGGAAACACCTCCTCCACTGGCATCTAGAGAATCGCTACAGTGGCTGCTGCGGTCAAGAGACTACGTGGCTTATAGAAGAAGTAGCTAAAGCCTGTTCCTCTTGTAATGGCCTGATCTACCCCACCTATTCAAACATTGTGATCGCACTGATCGTCCATAAAGACCAAATTCTCCTCGCAAGATCCCCTAATTTTGCTGAAGGAGTTTACAGCGCCATTGCAGGGTTTGTGAGCCCTGGAGAGTCCCTAGAAGATGCAGTCCGCCGAGAAATCCACGAAGAGCTAGGTCTTACTATCGGCCCCATCACCTACTTCGGTAGCCAACCATGGCCTTTCCCCACCTCTCTAGCCACCGCTTTCATTGCAACCTACCAAGAAGGCCCCATCCAGATCGATCCCAAAGAAATCGAAGATGCACGTTGGTTTACCCCCGATGCACTTCCCAAACTCCCCCACCCCTGCAGCCTCTCACGTCAACTCATTGACGCCCATCTAAAATCCATAACATCCTAACAATCAGCACATAAACGCGTAATTTCCAATATTGGTGTAGAATTCCTATCATCAATTAAAGAGGTTATTATGGCTGCTGGAGATAAATGCGGAATAGATTGTTTAATGTGTGGTAATGAAGAGGCGTGCTGTAATGGCACCTGTTGTAAAGCTAGAGTCCCCTGCTGCAATGGCACCTGTTGTGCAGAGGGAACAGTATGTGCGAGTGGAAAATGTTGTTCACCAGAAGACCTCTGTAAGGATAAAAATGGCGTTCTAATATGTTGTACTGGGAAAGATTATTGCTTATTCAACGCATGCACTCACTAAGCTGAAGAGAGGACTGAAAGGAGGCAGATTCATCTGACTCCTTTCGATCAATTGAATGTAAACTTCGTACCACCCTTGCCATCTGGAGCAAAGGATAGAGGGATTTTTAACTTCTCTTTGTCGTTATAAAAAATCCAAGCCTGGGAATACCCTCCCCCTTTATGAACATCGAGGTCTTGGATGTGGAGACAATAATCTTTTGGCAGCTTCTTTTTCTGCATTTGAGGATGATTCATGACATCCAAATAGAGCTTCATAGATGGCATATGCTTCTGGTCACTCGCAGTATAGACCAAAATAGTCGTGTGATCCTGAGATAGGCATTCCCTTCGGATAAAAAATAGAGCAAAACAGCTACTTTCTTCTTGTTCCAAAAGAGCCATAGTAATCACAAGATCAAATTGTTCTCCCTTTCTGATCTCCACTGGATTTTCTGCCAAATATACATCTGTCGGCCCATCCATTATCCAAGGAGATAGAGACTTTTTCTCGAGACACTTCTGGACCATTTCCCTAAATTCATCATAATGGGAGTGGTACCACTCAAGGTAGGGATTCTCAGCTTGAGATGCTGAGACAACCCCTGTCATCAACAGTGCTAAGGCCGTTCCAATCACTCTAAAACAGTTTTTCATGTAGCTATTCCTGCATAAATTTAAACTACTCATTATTAAATAATTGCCTGCTATACTTGTCACTAACTTAACAGGCTACTCGAGGTATTTGCACAATTGATGATCAGCCTATTTAAAACTTCCAAGCCCATCGAATAGTTGGGAATGGATAGACCTTGGAGTCCAGAAATGAAATATCACATCCCAGGTCAATGAAACCATTCTGCTGCCGACCAACGACAACTGGTATGTAGGGACAATGCACTCCATCCCAATGAGCGCTGTTACCAACAATAAAGCGATTGATACCGATCCCTGTCCCTACATACCAATAATTACCATCATAAGATTTTGGATGAATCAATAACGAAGAAGAGGCTTTATAACTGACAGGGCCGAGAAAAAGGTATGTGATGGTTCCCGCCGCTTCAAAATCGATATTTTCCTGATATTTGAGAATGATTGGAACATCTGCTTCCCTAAGGCTTAAACCAACCCCAGGGACAATACCTGTCACATAACCATAAGTCTCAACAGCTCTTAGAGCTATTGGAGAGATGAAGAGAAAAAAAGAGATCATCACGATATTTTTCATACTTACTCCGAATATACAAGCATTTTTTTCGCTCTGATTTCCATGACATAGAGGTGAGGATCCTCCTCTTTAAAATAGCCAATCGTCATGTTCCCAGCCCCTTCTAAATGGAGATAAGAGATCTTCATCACATCATCATCTATTTCTTTATCTAGACTCTCTACATCTAAAAAGTGAAGGACACAGTTGACATCTTCATCAATATAGAGATTCAGGATTAAATGATCTCCACGTTGCTCTATAATTAGGTCGGTAAATAAACTGAGGTTCTCTTGTAACTGCTGAAGATTTTGAGTGAAGAACTCAGACCCTAGTTTTTTGAATATAGAAAGCAAACTTCCCTTGTCAGATCCCTCTTGAAGTGCAAACTGCAATAACAATTCTATTTTCCTTTGATCCTCTGAAGGAAGAGATTGAACATATTCTTTTACCACATCTGTATTCAGAAGGTGGTACCAAGCATAAATGCTTCTGATTTCAGCTGAATTTTGCAACTCAGAGAGAATCTCTAATTCTTCAAAATCGACCCCTTCCAAAATGCGAAAAACTATAGCCTCAGGATCAATTCCTGATGGGATTTTCTCAAAGAACTGATCAGTAAAATAGATGAGAGATCTATCGCTGAGATAGGCAGATTCCATCGAAAGTTGCTGAAAAAAGTTCATGATTAAATGAGATCTGATCGACGGATCGATTGTCAGACCTAACTCATTATCCAATAGCCCTAAGAACCCTGAAAAAATCCAATTAAACCCTCGATTCCATTCCTCAGGAGGTGAAAGGCAGATGCGCTCAATAAATTCAGCTATTTCTTCTTTCGAAGAAAATGACAATCCATGAGCTTCAGAGTATTCAATATATGCTTGAAGGTCTTCTTTTTTCGGAAGGAATGAGGAGAAATGATCTTCACTTTCATCAATTCCAAACTCATGAGAGAGTTCTTCTAAAAACTTTGGATAATCTCCATACGTCTCATAACATTGTCTTCGGATCAGTGCATTGATGAAAGCACACTTTTGATACGTATCAAAATCAGGTATCAGAGAAGAGAGCATCTTCCACACTTCTCCATCATAGATTGGAAACATACGGCTATCGAAAGCCCAAGATCCAAGAGCTGCGAGGTCTCTTGGCGCTCCATGCTGAATAAGAAGCTTCCCTATCGCCTTCCGGCAATCTAAAGGGATCTCACTCTCCCATTCTGATCGAATAAAGAATACCTCGTAAAAGAGCTGATCGATGAACTCTTCCGATACTTCCCCCTCTTTAAGAAGCTCTTCAGATCTCATCACATCTCCTAAAGCCACAGCTTCTCGCAGCAAATCATCAGATGCATAGCAATGAAAACAGAGGGTCAATAACATTCCGAAAATGGTGACAAACCTCTTATTTATAAGCACTTTTACTCCTACATTAGGCCAATAACAGTAACAGTAAACAGAGATAAGTTTCAAGCTCGTTTAAGCTATCAGGAGAGGTATGTAGATGTGAAGAATCGAGAGAAAAAACCATATGGGGGTGGCCGGATTCGAACCAGCGTAGACGTGAGTCGAGAGATTTACAGTCTCCTGCAATTGGCCGCTATGCGACACCCCCATAAAGGGTTGCTGGCTAAAGGACTTGAACCCTCAACCCCCTGATTACAAGTCAGGTGCTCTACCAATTGAGCTAAGCCAGCAAAATGATGGACAAGAGGTTAACAAAAAAGTTCTTTTTGTCTCAAGAGGTTTTCTCTTCAGGCGCTTTTTTAATATTCGCGATGATCTTTTTTGATTCGAGAGCCTCTTGCTTTTCCTTCATTGCTGAACCAAATTGAGAAATTTGATTGATGAATCCACCAGCTCCTGATTTGAGAACAGAAGTCTGATATTTTTGCATGCCCCCTTTCAAAGCGCAGCACTTCTTGAATTTTTTTCCCGATCCACACGGGCAAGGGTCATTGCGGTTGGTTTTTGCACTTGACATCGAAAACCTTCGAATTATGATATTTATCCCAGTAGGATAATAAATTCATGAGTAAAAGTATACCGAAACCTCCATTCACTGGAGCGGGAAAAATCTTAGAAAGCCTCTCGCGAAAAGCCCTCTATGACTTTTCACTTTTGGAAGGAGTCGATCATCTTGGACTTGCACTGAGTGGTGGGAAAGACTCCCTCACCCTCCTCTTTTTACTCCATGCAATTTCTGGAAGAGGGTTTCCCCCATTTAAAATCACCGCCTTTCATGTGACTGGAGCCTTTTCTTGTGGCCCCTCCATGACAAAAGATTATTTAGGCTCGATCTGCGAAGAGCTCGGCATTGAACTCGTCATCCGAAATTCGACTCAAACATTAGAAAAGCTCTCCTGCTACCCCTGCTCTCGGGAAAGAAGAAAGCTCCTTTTTGATGCGGCTAGGGAGAAAGGGATCGACAGAATAGCCTTTGGGCACCACAAAGATGATAGCGTCCAAACACTCCTCATGAACCTCCTCCACAAAGGGGAATTCGCAGCTAACCTTCCGATGGTGCCGATGCAGAAGATGGGAATCACCATCATCCGCCCCCTCATTTACGCCAGCGAAAAACAGATTGAGGCGTTTGCAAGACACTACGACTTCATGAGAATCATGTGTCAATGCCCAGTCGGTGCAACCTCGAAGCGAAAAGAGGTAAAAGAAATACTCGACTACCTCGAAAATTCCTTCCCGAACGCAAGAGAAAATCTTGCCCTCGCCTCGCTCACCTCAGGATCGAAAAAAGCCTTGAATCCCTAGATTTTCCGAAAGACCATCAAGGTCTTTTTAAACCAAGAGAGAGAAGCATGTTCTCTTAGCCTCTGTTCCACAAGAAGATCATCACGATACCCCTTATCTCGAAAGAGCTTTTTGATGTAATCGTTATTTCTCAAATTGACATGGCCAAAGCCCCCTTGCCCCTCAATCCCCCAGCTGAGCAAGATCCCTACTTTTGCATGCCTCTCAAGATTCTCGATGAAGGTAGATTCATAGAGAGGAGGAATGTGCTCCCCCACTTCGAGAGAAAGGACCCAGTCGAAAGATTTATTGAGTCTGAACGGCTGGCTCAAGTCGAGCACCTCAGCCACCCCATCTGTAAGTGATGGCGTATCAGGATTACCGTCAAACCCTTGACAGTCAATATGATACACTCTCAACATTTTTACATAATCGGCAAGTCCGCATCCAAAGTCAGCGACACTTTTTGCCTTTTCCTCGAGAAAAAAATGGACGAGCTCACGGCCGAGATAGGGATCAAAGGCGTGCTGCTCTAGCACATCTTTTCCACACCAGTAACCATGGTCATGTATCGGTTTCATAGCTTTTGGGTATAATCTATAGCAGAATAAATTTCCATTCCCTATAATGGCCCCATGAACTCAGCAATTTTTCCCGTTCTTTTATATACACTCATTTTGCTCGCTGTCGGGGTTGCTTCTCGAAAAAAGAGGCAAACATCGAATGACTTTCTCCTCGGAAGCCGCAAAATGAATTTTTGGGTCACAGCCCTGGCTGCCCACGCAAGTGATATGAGCAGCTGGATTTTCATGGCCTACCCTGCAGTCCTATTTTCATTCGGAATGATCAAGGTGTGGGTCGCGATTGGCCTCAGCTTGTTCATGTTTCTGAACTGGCAATTCGTCGCTCCGAAAATCCGCATCATGACGGAAAAGTATGAAAGCCTAACCCTCTCCTCCTTCTTCGAAAGTCGATTTAACGACACCTCGGGAGCGATCAGGATCTTTACCGCCATATCATCTTTTATTTTTTACATCGTCTACATCTCGACGGGGCTTGTGAGCCTTGGTCTTCTGATGCAGACCCTCTTTCACATTCCATACCCAATTGGGGTAACAATTGGTGTGTTCATTATTTTACCCTACCTCTTGATCGGCGGCTATATCACATTGGCGTGGACTGATCTCTTTCAAGGGCTCTTTTTGTTTGTTGTGATCCTCTTTGTCCCCTTCTTCATGATTTACAAGATGGGTGGTTTTGAGGTTTTAAGCCATGTGAAAATGGCAGCGCTGATCCCTGATTGGAAGCCTGCAACCCTCCTCTCGATCTTCTTTTCGATGACGAGCTGGGGTCTTGGCTACTTTGGCCAGCCGCACATTGTGACCAAGTTCATGGGGATTAAAAACCCCAAGGACATCCCTAAGTCGAAATGGGTGGGCATGACATGGCAGCTCTTTTCGCTACTCGGCGCGACCTTGATTGGTCTTGTGGGGATTGTCTATTTTCAAAATGGCCTTGCCGATTCTCAACTGGTATTCATCAACATGGTGCTCGATTCTTTTGCGCCACTTCTTGCGGTGTTTATCCTCTGCGCTATCTTGGGGACCACCATTACTTGTACCGACTCTCAAATTTTAGTCCTTGTCTCGAACTTGACCGAAGATTTCTACAAAAAAATCTTAAGAAAAAACGCCTCCTCTCGTGAACTCATCATCGTATCGAGAATCAACATCCTCGTGATTGCAGCGATTACTTATGTAATCTCTTTATTCACGACGAGCTCGATTTTTGACATTGTTTCGTATGCTTGGTTTGGCCTTGGAGCCTCATTTGGACCACTCGTCCTCTTTAGTCTCTATTCAAAACAGGCGAATAAGTATGGAGCTTGGGCAGGAATCATCGTAGGAACAACAATTGCAGCAGTGTGGCCACTCATCAATCGCCTCTTTAGCTTTGAGGTTCCGACACTGATCCCCGCTTTTGCATTGAGTTCTCTATCGATCTGGCTCGTTTCGCTCGCAACTAAACATTTGACGACAGGTATGTATGAAGCCTCGCTTACTGATTTGTAATGATGACGGGATCCACGCCCCAGGCATTTATGCCCTTTGGGACGCCCTCAAAGACTTTGCTGATATTGTGATTGCAGCTCCTGCTCACAACCAATCTTCAAAAGGAGCTAGCAATACAGTCTACGACGAAGTGCATGCTGAGAAGGTGGAGTGGGAACAAAACGTTGAAGCTTGGAAGATCTACGGGACCCCCGTAGATGCGGTTAAAATCGGCCTGGAGAAGTTCTTCACCTCACCCCCAGACTTTGTCATCTCAGGGATCAATAACGGCGGCAACCACGCTAAAAACGTCATTTACAGTGGAACGATTGCGAATGCGATCCATGCAAGCTTTCATGGCGTCCCAGCGATTGCGTTTTCCCATATTTTTGAAGAAGATGATGCGAAAAATCCGATTTATTCCCATGCAAAGCCCTACATTCCAAACATCATTAGCCACTTCATCGAGCATCCGATCCCGAAGAATATCGTTCTGAGTGTCAATTTTCCCTACCGAGAAGATGGGAATTTCAAAGGGATTCGTTTAGCAAAACAAGGTTCGAGCTACTGGAGACAATCTGTTGAAGAGATCACCTCAGATAATCATAAGAGGATTTTTAAACACCTCGGCACTTGGATGCAAGAAGAGGAAGATGAAGAGAGTGACACCCACCTTCTCCATCAAGGATTCATCACTGTGACTCCGATCAGGGCGCACGATCTCACCGACGAGGTCTTCTATCGACATCACCAGGACAAGCTTGCTTCTCTTGAAGAGTCTTTAAGTAGGCATCTAACTGGTGTAAAGAATCCCTCTGGAGAGTCTCCATAACCTCCTGACACCCCTGAATTGCATAAATTCTTTTAAACTCTTCTAGTAGAAGATGGCTGTAGTAGCGATCCCCCTCCTCTGATTTTTGAAGCTCTTCTTTGTGTTTATTGTGATATTCAGCGGCTAAAATCATCAGATCGACAAATTTTTGGACCTTTTTTTTCACTTTCGGCGCAGCCAACAGAAAATCCTCTCTCGATTGAATTTCCCTTAAATCGAGCACCAAAGCCTTAGCTAGTGCGGCCCCTTCACTCTGAAAATCGTCAGGGCTATTGGGCTGACAGCCTAGGAGAAACAAAAAAAGCAAAAAATATGCGCGCATACCAAAATATTAACTTGTGAAAAATTTCATGTCCAATTAAACTACTTTGCATCGCTGGGGGCGTATAGCTCAGCGGTAGAGCATCTGCCTTACACGCAGACGGTCATAGGTTCGAATCCTTTTGCGCCCAATGGTTTAATAGATGCGGTGGTAGTTCAATCGGTTAGAGCACTAGCCTGTCACGCTAGAAGTTGCGGGTTCGAGTCCCGTCCACCGCGCCATTTAAAGGAGCCTTATGTGTTTCTCCAAAGAAGTTAGCTTCATCGCCAGTGGCGTTTTAGCATTAGTCGGAGCGACATCCATAGGTCTCGTCTCAAAAAGAAGACAATGGCGCTTTTTCCCTTTTGCCTGCTTACCCCTCATCTTCTCTCTCCAACAATTTTGTGAAGGTCTCGTCTGGTGGTCATTAGAGAGAAACTTTCAAGCAGAATTGCATACATTTGTCCTGGCGTACCTCTTTTTTGCCCTCTTTTTTTGGCCTTTTTGGATCCCCTTCTCCCTCTATTTTATTGAAGAGAGAAAGCACCGCTTATTCATTGCCTTTACCATTTTTGGGACCCTCGTTGGAATCGGATCTCTTCTTTACCACTTTGCCGACAGAGAAAGCCTTTCTGCGATTGTGTTAAACCGATCCATTTGCTATTCGAGCTCATGTGCGCCTCCTCACAGCGTAGGATTTTTGCTCTACTTCCTGGCAGCGATCGGACCTACCTTTTTCTCCTCACGTGTAACGGTGAAAATTTTGGGAGGCACATTTACCCTCTTTGCTCTTGTGAGCTATTGGATCAATCAGTACGCTTTTGTTTCGATCTGGTGCTTTTTTAGTGCATTAATATCCCTCTTTACCCTATGGATTACATACCAAGAAACTGAGTTGAGTATCTAACTATGGCCCAAGATCATTTTGTCTGGAAAAAACCGTCACAACTTCTCATATCCTACTTTTGGATCATGCTAGGCTCATTTTTAGCTGCAGTTTCGATCCGCATTTTTCTTTACCCCAACCTCTTGATTGACGGTGGGATTGTAGGGGTTTCGTTGATTGTTGGGCGCCTTGTGGGTGATCAGTGGATCTCCCTCTTTCTCGTTATTTTCAACCTACCTTTTATTTATCTCGCCTACAAGTACATCAGGCGCACCTTTGTCATCCAGATGTTCATTGCAGTCCTTTTATTCGCAGCGTTCCTCGTCATTTTGGAAAACGCCCCACCTTTCTTTGGTGACTCCCTCGAGATCATCGCCCTTGGTGGAGCTATTTTAGGTGTCGGTGTGGGACTGATCATTAGAAACGGGGGCTGTCTTGATGGTACAGAGATCCTCGGGATCATCATCAACAGGCAAAAAGGGTTCACTGTAGGGCAAGTTGTCCTCGTGGCAAACGTCTTTGTCTTTGGAGCGTATGGCGCGATCTTTTGGGATTGGCACATTGCTGTGAAGTCACTTTTGACCTACATTGTCGCGTTCAAAATCATGGATATGGTCATCGTTGGACTCGATGAGTTGAAATCGGTCATGATCATTTCGAATGTTCCAGAAGCTGTAGCTGAAGCAGTCATGAATAAGCTTGGCCTTGGGCTGACTGTCCTCTACGGCAAAGGGGGCTACTCAGGGGATGACAGGGAAGTACAGTTCGTTATCGTAGAGCGTCTCGACCTATCTGATCTCAAAGAGGTCATCTTGCATGAAGACCCACATGCATTCATCACCGTACAAAATCTCCACGAGGTGGTCTACGGTAAAACAACAAAGAAGAAAGTGCGTCGCAAAAAACACCCCATGCTCGGCGGCAAAGGCTCCTAAAAATAAGTGTCTAGCTTCTGAAAAGAGATCTGACCTTTAGAGAAGTCAAACCTCTTTCATTATATTCTAGTCCTCTTCCTTCCCTTTTTGCTCTGTTGTAGTCGAGTTGATATCTACGACTACCCTCTCCTTTAGAGGCATTTTAGGACGTGGCACTACCACTGGCCTATCATCATACGAAGGAGGTTTTAACCTCTTGATCGCATTTTCTAAATCGAGAATCTTGAATACACAATCCCCTGCTTTTGGAAGTGAAGAAGCTATAAAACAAGGAGGATTACCTATGATCGAATGGACTGCAGATGAACTCATTGTGTGCATTGATGCATGATTCGAGGTAGTGCTATTTTCTTTTTCTTCATTTGCCACATCTACATACTCTTCTTCCAAATGGAGCTCCTCTCGCGTGAAAAACCCTTGATTGATTAAAAAGCTGATCAGAGCCTGAAGTTTCCCATTCTGAGGCCCATCTTCTGTTAATAGACTTTGAAGTTGTTCACCAAAATGGAGAGCACTTTCTTTTTTGTCAGTAAAATAGATAGTGACAATTTGCTGGTGCCTAGGGGTGGCAAGATCGATGTGCTCTATGAGGAGAGTGTAAACAGCCTCAGGATCAGGATTGGCTAAGATATTTTCTGGATCAAAAGGGATAGGAGCTGCTGGGAAGAGGAAAGAAAAACGCTCCTCTTTTGTAAAGTTATCTGCCGCATCGTAATGCTCTCTTCTGTAAAGCCCTTTCTGAATCAATAACGACACCAACCGGAGTAGCCTTTCTTGATCTCGATGATTTTCAGCTAAATGTCTGAAGAGGGTGCTACCGAGCAACACTAACTCACGATCATCTTGCAACAAAAATGCTTCTAAAGCAGTTACATGAGTCTCTATTTGCAAATCAAAATGATCTACGATCTCTTGGTGCGCTTCAATAGCATCACCGTGGGTTAAAATGACCTCTGGATTATAGACAGTAGATGCGATGATCCTATTTACCACTTCCGTCACTTTGCTCGGAATCAGATCTGTTGGCGGGGTGATTTTGATAGCAACTTGCCAAATCGCTTCGACCTTTTCTCCATTGCTCTTCCCAGTTAGGAACTGATATTCTCTACAATCAGCTTCACTATATTTCCCTGTAGAGTAAAAATAAGCAATGATCCCTAGCGCCGTAGCCCTATCCTTAGCGCGATCTTTTGCAGCGCTCGTAATGGTGTAAAAGGCTCCACTGCAAATCGACTTCACATCCTGATCATTACCCCCTAAACGAGAGGCTACCGCTGTCCAATCGATATCTTTTTGAATTGCCTCATAATTAGGGCTCTCTTTCACAAAGTAATCCAGCACAGAAGGTCCATACTTTGCGATAAACACCGAAGCAATAAATCCTAAAGCCATTTTACAACTCCATTCTTTGATAAAGAAAGAGCAGAATAGCACCATCAAATGATTGTCGTAAAGAGAGATAAAGCTCCATCTCTTTACAAAAAATTTGTAAAGAGATGGAGGATATTAGTTAAGAACAGATAGTTCTGGTTCGGCGGGATTGAACTGACAACCCTCTTCGATTAGTTGATCGACAAAGCCGATAGGATACTCTGCCTTCAAGAAACGTTCATTCTGGAGCATGTAGAGATGGAATCCGATCGTCGTGTGGATGCCACCAATATGAAACTCCTTGAGAGCCCTTTTTGCACGGCGGATCGCCTCTTCACGAGTAGATCCTGTTACAATCAGCTTTGCAATCATAGAATCGTAGTAAGGTGGGATGTGATAGCCTGCATAACAAGCACTATCGACACGAACATGAGGACCAGCACTCGGAATGAAATATTCGAGTCTTCCAGGTGAAGGGGCAAAGTTGTTCTTGGGATCTTCTGCATTAATCCTAAACTGGATCACATGCTTACCTTCTAGTTGAACATCTTCTTGCCTGATTTTGAGCTTTTCCCCTTGAGCCATTCTGATCTGGAGAGCAACGAGGTCAATTCCTGTCAGCTCTTCAGTAACAGTGTGCTCCACCTGAATCCTCGTATTCACTTCCATGAAGTAGAAATGGCCATCTTCATCGAGAAGAAACTCCACAGTACCAGCTGTGTGATATTTCGCGGCTTTCACAATCCTCACCGCCGCCTCACCAATCTTTCGTCTCATCGATGGGTTGAGCACAGGTGAAGGGGTCTCTTCGATCAGTTTTTGTCTTCTTCTCTGGATCGTACAGTCTCTTTCCCCAAGATAGATACAGTTGCCATAAGCATCACCCATGACCTGAATCTCAATGTGTCTCGGATTGACAATCATCTTTTCAAGGTAGACATCGGGGTTGCCAAAGGCATTCGATGCTTCGAGTCTTGCAGCAGAGAAAAGTCTTACAAATTCACTCTCGTCATATGCTACACGAATCCCTTTACCTCCACCACCTGCTGTTGCTTTGATGAAAATAGGGAATCCAATCTTCTTCGCGATCTGAAGCCCCTCTTCAGCATTTTTCACAATGCCGTCAGAGCCTGGGATCACAGGACATTTTGCCTTTCTTGCAATCTCTTTCGCCTCTGCCTTATCCCCTAACAAGGAGATCGCTTCAGCTGTGGGACCAATGAAGGTAAGACCACAACTTTGACAGATCGAAGCAAACTTCGCATTTTCACTCAAAAACCCATATCCAGGGTGGATCGCATCCGCGTTCGTAATTTCTGCAGCTGACAATATACTCGGGATTTTGAGATAGGATTCTACTGATGGGGACTTCCCAATACAAATCGCTTCATCTGCATGGAGCACGTGGAGCGCTTCTCTATCTGCTTCTGAATAGACTGCAACGGTCTGGAGCCCCATGTCGTGACAGGCTCTAATAATCCTTACAGCAATTTCGCCGCGGTTGGCGATAAGAATTTTTTTCATCCCTAACCTATGGTAAATAATGAAGAGTTAAATTCTACAGGATCTCCATCTTTCAAGAGAGCCTTTCGGACTACTCCAGCCTTCCCTGCTTTTACCTCATTCATCACTTTCATGGCTTCGATAATGCAAATCACTGTATCCGCTTGTACTACATCCCCTTCTTGCACATAAGGCTTCTCGTCAGGAGAAGGAGATCGATAAAAGGTCCCTACCATAGGAGACTTCACGACATGGTCGTTACTAGACTCTGTGGAAATCGCCTCTTCTTTGACAAGAGTCGATGGGGGGGCCGAAATAACTGCCGCCGGTGGACGAGACGGCACATGTTGAATAGAGGGTTGAGGAGCATCGACGATCATCTCTCTTTGCTTCTCTAAAGTCACCTCACTGCCACTTTTTTCTTTAATAACCATTTTACTGAGGCTGGAACGCTCAAAAAGTTGCATAATATCTTTTAGCTGCTTGAGATCCACTATTTACACCCTTTGTACATATTCATTGGTTGTTGTGTCTACTTTAATGATGTCGCCACTCTCAATGAACATCGGCACCTCAACGCGGGCTCCTGTTTCAATGATTGCTGCCTTATTTGAGGCAAACATCGTAGCACCAGGTTCTAAATCTTCTGTTTTGACCACCATGAGCTCTAAGAACTGCGGCAGGTCTAACGAATAAATCTTATCTCCATAGAAAAGCGCCTGCACTATGACACCCTCTTTAAGGAAGTTGACCTTATCCCCAATGATGTCTTTAGATACAAGAACTTGTTCCAAGCTGTCGATATCGAGAAAAAGGTGTTGATTTCCATCTAAGTAGAGATACTCGATGCGACGTTCCACCAACTTGACTTCTTGAACTTCCTGGTCGACCTTAAAGTTTTTTTCGATCGTCTCGCCAGAAATTAAATTCTTTAGTTTCGTCTTGATGAAAGGGACGCCCTTGGCCACTGTGAATTTAACGCTTGATTCAACTCGATAAATTTGATTATCAAGCGAAATAATCATGCCAGGAGTAATTTGATTACTCGTCGTTTTCATAGATTCCTCACTAATACCATTACTTATACCAGATTTCCTAATGAAGCGCCAGCGAACAATTCTTATCCACATCCGTGATCATCCGCATCAATTCACCTGCTAGCTTCTGAGAATCGTGCCGAATCAAACTTCTTTTTAACAAATCAATCGATGATTTTTCTTCGAGCGGACCCAAAAGTGGCGCCAAAATCACCCGATCTTCTGTCATATCATTTTCTACAAGCTCCCCTTCAGAGGAGTACTTGTCAATCAATTCTTGAGGAGGAGCTTGATTGTTCACAAGAACATAGTCAAAAATATCTTCTCCAATAAACCTTTTAATCTCTCTCAAATAATCACTCACACGAAAGCCCGTCGTCTGCCCTTTCCGGTTCATTAGGTTCACAACAAAAATCGTCGTCGCCTTCGTTTCTTTCAATGCCTCAGGAATCCCTTCAACGAGGAGGTTTGCAATGATCGAAGTATAAAGCCCCCCTGGACCCATTACAATCGCATCTGCATTCATGATCTCAGAGATCGCCCTGGGATTAGCCTTAGGATAGGGCTCTAAGTAGAGGCTATCATACCCCTGATCGATCTCCTCTGAGAGATAGATCTCCTTCTCCCCTTCTAAAAGCTTCCTATTCTTTAAAACCATCTTTAAGCGGACTTGCTGGGTCGTAACAGGGATCACCTTCCCCTTGATCGATAAAATTCGAGAAACCTCTTCAATCGCCTTCTCAAAGCTCCCAGTGACCTTCTCTAGGGCTGAAAGGAATAAATTCCCAAAGCTATGCCCCCTCAGATTCCCACTTTCAAAGCGGTAGTTCATGAGGGAACGCATCAAACGAGAAGAATTAGAAAGGGCTACAATACATTGCCTTGCATCTCCAGCAGGTAGTACCCCGAGGTCATCCCTCAGTATCCCTGTGCTTCCCCCGTCATCTGCCATTGATACAATAGCGCTCAAATCTACATCATAGTGTTTCAATCCGCGCAGGGCGACAAAGTTGCCGGTTCCCCCACCAATGGTGCAAATCTTCTTCATTTCCCCGCCGTTTGTAGCTCTTTGTAGGTTTGTTTGTAATCATTCGACTTAAAAAAGGCTGTACCACAGACGAGGTGTGTTGCCCCTGCTTTTACAGATAGGGCTGCCGTTTTTTGGTTGATTCCCCCATCTACCTGAATGTTTAGTGGAATCTTCAGCTGATCACACTTTTCACGCAAAAATTTTACTTTAGAGAGCATCTTATCAAGAAATACTTGCCCCCCAAAACCAGGATTGACCGTCATGATCAAAATGAGATCTACCCGATCAAGATATTTCAATAGTAGTGTTTCTGATGTCTCAGGGCGGATCGCAAGCCCCACGTTCATATTACATTTTTTAATGAAGCTCATCGTGTCTTCGACATCCTCTGTCGCCTCTAAGTGAAATGTAATGTGATTCGCTCCAGCCGCTGCAAAGGGCTCGATCCAATCAAAAGGTTGATATACCATCAAATGGACATCTAATACCATTTTGGGAAAGACTTTTTTGATTGCAGCGACCATTGATGGCCCATAAGTTAAATTAGGGACAAAATGACCATCCATAATGTCCACATGTAACATAGTTACACCCGCATCTTCACATTTTTTTACTTCCTCTGCAATCCGCGCGGGGTCAGCTGCAATAATAGAAGGCTCTGGAATAATTTTACTCATGGCGATGATCATAGAGAAAAATTCTATTTTAGGCGATCAGAGAGTGTTCCCCTGGGATAAAAAATCCCCTTACCAGAGCCAAAGTCGAATAAAATAATTAATTTATATTGATTTTAAAAAATCTTTACTGTTAGTTCCACTTTTTTTTATCCACTAAAACTAAAGAAAATAGAGGTTTTTTTCCCATTTTTCCCCCTATTTTATTATCATTCAGCGGTTTCAAATGGTAATAAAACATCATTTTTGTTAAGATTGTGTACACAAAAAAACAAAAATCAATAAATCGACACATGTTGTCAATAAATTAATTTAAAAAGAGGGAAATCCATTATGTCAAATAATGTTACTCAAGATTCTAAAATAAAGCCGGTTATGAGCCACTGGGACATAACAAAACCAGATGTGAGCAACTGGGGCGTACCTAACCACACAACACAAGATGGCGATAAATCAACTATATCCTACCTTGCATCAACCCCATCTATAAAGCCACTAGGCGATAGAGCAGCTCACATTGCAGAATTCGCAGGCCGAAACGATTTCGCATGGAGCCTCGAGCTAAGAGATCAAGACCCTGAAGATGCGGAAGTACTTGAAGGCGATCTAGTTCGCTCCTTTGATAGCTCTAGAACAGGTTTCTTTTCATCTCAAGGCAGAACCCCTGCAGAAATGAAATTTGGACGGGCAGCAGAAAGATTTAGAAGCAAGATGATGGAAGAGTTAACAGAAGCTTTTCACGGTAGAGAAGCGCTTAACGAGAAAGCTGAAACTCTCCGCTCACAGATTGATGATCTCAAAGAACAAATGGCTCCAAAATCAAATTCTCTTCTATCATCTAGCAAGAGATATCAGGGTAGTGACAGATCTGAACTCAAAAGCAGATTAAAAGAGCTAGAAAGCGAACTAGAAGCTGTTGATAAAGAAATATCACAGTTTGATCGCACCTTCAGAAAATATCAGCCTAATGTGAATGCATTCATTAATGCAGCTCAAAATAAACTTGACACACTCGAAACAAAACAGACGAAGATTGCGAGAGATGCAGACAATAAAGCGAGAGAGCTCGAGGAACTCGGGCGTAGAATCGAAGCTAAAAGAAATGAAGTAGGAGAGCTCCAACATGCAGCGTTAGCTCAAAAACCAGCAATCGAAAGTGAAGTTGCTCGCAGCGAAACACCAGCTCCTTCTCAACCTAACCCAAGAATCGCAGTCCTTGAGCGTGAGATCGAGCAGCTTATTGCAACGCATAGAACAAAAGATCAAGCTCGCTCTGAATTGAACCAACAACTCGATGAAGTTGGTCATCAGCTCTACGATGCTAGAGGAGAACTCAGAAACTGGGCACGATTCCAGTACCGTCCAGATCTAGAAGCGATTCTTGTGGAAGCTAAAGCTCTAGAGTTCAACTCTAGAAGAGCCGAAGTGACCCTTAACTTCGGGGATCGCCTTGAGGCTGCAAAGAAAAGTGCTTTGATTAATGCAGTAGAAAAAACACTTGGTTATTTCAAGAACGAAATTCTTACGATTCTCAACGATGCTGGCGTTTACGCTGAAAATCAACTCGATGATATCATCACTGAAGCGCTTAATGCAATTATGGATGAAGAATTTGATATTGCCGATACAAGCAGAACCGTTCAATCTTTCATCGCTAAGATGTTAGACACTGCTAAGGTAGCGCTTGAGACGAACCGCCAATGGTCAAAAGAATTAGAAGGCGAAGAAGAAGATCAAGAAGATTTTGATAGAACAAGTGTTAACGAGATTCACTTCACAAAGCGATTAGATCAACGTGAACATAGACAGATATCTTTAATGGCAGCTACTTCCAAGCACTCATTAAGAGAAGTTGATGCGATGAATGATGGAGATGCATCTGTAAGTGAGAATTCTCAATCTTTATCTAAAGCTGAATCTGCAGTTGATAACTCTCAGTTCATTGAGAGGCTCAAGCCGCTTGCAACTGATGAGTTATTCAGAAAGGTATTCAGTAAAGAAGCTAGCACTAACGGGAACAGAGAGATGCAGCTTCTTAAAGAAGCTCAGCAAGCATTACTTAGCCGTTTCATTCAACTCAGAACTCATTCTGTGAGTGGAAAAGAAGCAAAAGACGCCGAGCGTGTCCAATTTACAGATATGATTGCAAAGTCTACAGCTGATTTCATGGAAAACTTGGCACCTACATTTGTGAATGACAAAGGTGAACCAGCTTTTGAGATGAAGCGCGTTACAATCATCTATAACTTTGTCAGGGAAGCAACGCATTTCTTAGATATGTACGCACTCCGCCACCCAGCAAAGCCTGCTCTTTCAAGCAGCTTACCGACAGAAAAAGCCTACATGGCAGCTCCAACGGGTGTAGAAAAAGCATACGACGATGCTACAGATGCAGCTGATGATAGTATTAACAGGCTTCAAACAACGCTTTACGAAACTCTCGAAAAAGCCAAAGAAGAAGTGGCAAAAAAGCCAGCTCATAGCTTAGAAGAGTACAAAGCAAGAAGCGCTCGACTCGTGGAGATGCAAGAAGCTACAGATGCATTGTTAAGCAGCATGTATGACCAAATTGATCGTACTCAGATGTACTTTACATTCCAAGCCGCTTTAAACAAGAAAGGTGAAGCGTTTGCAGCAGAATTTGCAGCAAATTGGGCGAAAGCTGTTGAAGGTTCTGTATCAAAAATGCTTGAGGCGCACGCAGCTTCTATGAAGAAGTTTGTAAGCGATCCACTCCTTGCAGCAGATGCTAAGAAGCCTTTAGCAACACCCGCTGACTTCAAAGTAGCGCCTTCTAGTGAAGAAGCTGCGGAAGAGACAGGTCGTAATCTCCTTGTTCCAGGCGTTGAGAGAGCTCCAAACTTCGCCAAATACTCTGAAGACGCTCAATACTACGTAGGTAGATTGCTAGGACAAAGCAATAATGCATTTAAAGAAGTAGTAGGGGACATTGAAGAGAGAGTAGCACACCTTGCAGCGCAAAAAATTGAAATTGAAGAAAATGCTCAAGCAGAGCGACTAAGCCGTGAAAGTCAAATTGTTCAGATTGAAGCAAGGATCTTAGAGATTGCTCAATCAAGAGATGAGGTCCAATCTCCTGAAGAAGCAACACGACAGCTTGAAATTGAGAAAGCTTTTCATCAAAAGCAGATTGAGAAATCAGCAAAGAGGACTGAAAAGCGCCTAGCTGAAATTGAAGAGACGCTCAAAGATCTCGCTAAACAACAAGAAGTTACATCTCTTGTACTAGCTAATAAACTTAGAGCGATCGAAATCGAAGCTCTAGGCCTCATTGATGCACTCGAAGGTGAAAACGAAGGCTTGAGCGGTATCATCGGTTTTGCGATGGAGCAGATAACAAATCTTACTAAAACACTAGACAGAGAGATCTATCAGTTAGAGACAGAGTTGGCAACTGTAAAAGCTAAGGACTCTACTCAGGCTGAAAAGGTTTCGTTCCTAGGTAAAGAAGGTGACAAAACTCCAGGTCTTCATAGAGTTGCTGGGTTTGATCAATACTCAAAAGATCAACAGACAGCGATCCTTAAGATGATCGAGCTAAGCAATAAAGCTTACAATAGTGCAGAAGAGGAAGATTTTGATGAAGAAGCGTCTGTGGTTCTTGCCCGTGGTGATCTAGAGCAAGAGTTAGTTCAGAAGCAGTTAGAAATGCTAGAAGCTGCAACTTTACCTCTTATTGCTGGAGCACAAGGCCCTAGCGAGCTCAAGAAGATCGTTCAAGAGTTCGAAGCTAAATTGCCTCTGATCGAGAAAGTATTAGAGTTGCAAGCAAATGCAATTAAAACTCTCGAAGAGAAGCTTATGACGGCTTCACGCACGGCTCAAAAAGAAGTAGAAAGACTCAACAAAGCGGCTCATGAGAAAGCTATGTCTCAAGAACCGGGCACTCCAGTTCAAAGACAGCATTATGATAGCCGAGCTCTTGCAGCTGGTTTACGTGCAATTGAAGCTGAAGCGCGTGAGATGATTGAGAACGTCAGTGTTATGACATTGGCAAGAGCTGCAGCTCCTGCTCCAGCTTCTGCTAACAAGTCTACAAGCACAGAAACTCAATCTGCCGAAGAGTTCTTGAACGATGTACAAGGGGAAAATGAAGGCGAAGAAGAGGGAGCACCAATTCAACCAATCGCTCTTCGACTCACATCAGGATTAGCATTAGGCGAAATCTTGAAAGGTGTTGACGGGAAGATTGGCGAGTTGATGAGATCTCTCGACAAGGCGCCTCCTGCGGATAATGGCCTTGAGAAGCTTGCGAAAAACGCAGCTCAAACAGAGATCAAGATCTCTCCAATGATTGATGAGGCGCTTAAAATGACAACGCCTACAATGTACGAGAGAGCTTACACATGGCTTACAGACTTTGACACAAGTAACATTGGTGACATCGTGTTGAAAGTCCTTGCTTGGATCACATTGATCTTCCCAATCATCGTCTTCACAGCGATGGCAGCAATGCACAGCCTCGTGTGGAAGCCAGAAGTGGAAGTATTGAGAGGCCAGATCACACGCGGTCCTGTACATGGGATCAAGTCGTAAGGTTTCTCTAGAAAAATTCTAGTAGATCATCTGAGAAGGCGCTTTGTTTCAAAGCGCCTTCTTTTTTATATCATCATGGAACGGATGGTTTTGATAAAAATCTCCATCTCAAGAGGGCTCGAGGATAGAAAGACATAGCCCAAATAATCTCTTCCCTCATGCGCCATCTGAAATTTGACTAGATGGGAAGGGGGTATTTTAAACTCTTCGATTTTCTTCATGATGGCCCGCCTCACCTGAATATCTTGCGATGCACTCATGATGAAAAGGTTATGATCATCTTGCTCTACCTTTAAACTGGGCATGTCGATCTCTGACCACACCTCATGAAACATCTTGTAGAACCTGACAAGGGCCGTAAGAGGGAATATCCCTCTCAGCTCGACGGGATAGAGAGAATGGAAGAAATTTTCCACAAGATCAGGTAGGATCAAAGCCGATTCCAAAACAGCCTCTTTCAGAGTCCCAAGAACTTCCATCTGTTTGGCAAGTAGTCCTCCATTGAAGTCCCTAATTTCTCCAAAGAGCTCTTCTATGGCTTTTACCACCTTCTGCCGTGCCTTATAGAGATTTTGAGAGTGCTCTTTTTCTAAGAAACGGACTCTAAGGACAATCGCCTCTTTGGGATACTTTTTCCGTACAAATCCAATCTTCTTCACCCTTTCGAGGTCAAATTTCATTTCTCCACTGTAGCTTTTGATGAGATGCTCTACCGACTTTGTTGATCCCAGAAGAGGCCTGACCAATACAACAGTAAAAGTCATCTCCCCATGAAGCTGCCCCTCAAAACTAATGACTACTTGAGGGATATCTTTGACATACTTGACCTGCTTTGATAAGGTCACGATGTACTTCATCACCTCCTCTTCATTCCTAGGCATAAAGGTAGGGCGAACCAGTTGTTCGACACAATGACTCAAATGAGACCTTAAATGGCGCCCTAACAAGACGATTTCCTCTTGCTCGAAGTCTTCCCCACTCTCTTTTTCCATCTCCATGTAAAAAGCGAGCATTTTCTCCCCTGGTGGCTGGTAGAGGAAATAGGAATCTTCTACCATTTTCACCCCCTTGACATACCTTTCGACCGCCTTGAGAAGGTGGCTCTTCTCAAAAACCTCATGCCGATGGAGAAAGTTTAGCGCTACGAAAAGCCCCACTACCGATTTTTGACCAAAGGGAGTGTCTAACTGCACTTTAACAGCTTTTGAATGTAGGTAGCGCTTCCCTTCTTGGGTTTCTACAGCATTTTTAATGCTTTGAAAATAGATGTATAGGGTTCCAATGATTTTTGTCAGATAGCGGTATGAGCGGTATTGTTTAAACTTTCTTGAGGAGCCGATGATGAACTGCTGCATAAAAGAAAAAATGTCATAGTCGATCTCTTGGGGAAACTTCGCTAAGAGCTGTACTATTTTCTCTCTCATTAAAGAGGTTTTTTCATCCAAGGAAACCCCTTTAATCTCTAAAATGCGATTTGCATGATAGGGGGAAGAGAGTCCAAGAGAGGCCTCTCTTTGGAAAGCTTCCATCGTTTCATGGATGATCTTATAATCCCTTTCATCTTTGATCCTCACGACCGCTTCCCCAATGGTATAGAGCTCTTTTTCCATAGGATAGAATTTAAAGTCAGTCACAAAAAAAAGTTCTATATTGGTCCTTCTACCTGGGATGAGCCACGAGCTCACCATTTCATAAAAGAACTTACCTGCATCGAGGCGGTAGGGACAAAGCCAATAGATCGATAGAGGGAAAGGTGGGGTGTCGCAAGAGGAAAACTGAACGATCGGAAGGTGTTTTGGAATAACAGCAAGGCCCCCCTCTGGGAGCACCTCGTTTAAGATGTGCTGAATCTGGTCGAGGACGTATCCTCTTTCAAGATTTTGTCCTAGAATATGTTCAGGCGCTTCCCTCATATAAAGGATCGGTTCTCACTTGATGTGTCCCCCTCAAGACTACCGTACCTAGAGTCTCTTCATCTCTATGGAACGTGAGAACATGGAGAGGAAGTTGATTTTTCTCTGCCAGTCTGATAGCCCTCGGATGAAGCACTTTTACCTTTTCCCCATCTATTAATTCAAGAACTTCTTGATAGTCGAGAGTGGTATACAAGGTGGCATTCGGGTCCACTTTGGGATCCTTGGAAAAAATCCCCTTCACATCTTTGTAAAATTCTACTTTGGCAGCTTTGAGAGCGATCCCAAGGGCAACGGCTGAGGTGTCAGACCCGCCACGCCCAAGGGTAGTAATCTCCCCTTGAGAAGAGACCCCTTGAAAGCCTGCAACAATAATGACCTCTCCCTTTTCAAGGAAGGGAAGGAGGCGCCTCGGTCTCACATCGAGGATTTTCGCATCAGAGTGCTCATCTGTCGTGATGATCCCCGCTTGAGAGCCTGTGAAGCTTCTCGCCTGGAGGCCTCTCTTGTGTAAGGCAATCGCAAGAAGGGACATACTAATCCTCTCCCCTACAGAAATGAGCATGTCCTGCTCTCTTGGAGGAGGTGTTCCATGAACCGATCTTGCAAGGGCCAGAAGTTCATCTGTCGTCTTCCCCATGGCACTTGCCACAACGATGACATTCAAATAATTTCTTTTCTTTTCTGCGATGATATCAGCGACCCTCTCCAGGTGTTCGATATCCTTTAAAGCAGCTCCTCCAAATTTTAATACGATCATAGACATGACAACAATATACTACAGATCATGGTAGAAATAAAGGGGTTGCTTTTATTTTTTGAGACTTGGTAAACTCTCCGTATCAACAAGAAATTCTTAGGAGAAACCCTTAACATGCCCAATAAACATCAATATAGCTGGATCGAAGACGATAGTAAAATCATTGACTTGGAAGAATACGACGAAAGAGACGTGGCGACCTTCCGTGGCATTTTGACACAAAAAGAAAAAGACTCATCTGCTGGCTCTCTCAGCTCTATGATTTCAGGCGAAATTTTGAAAGGAACCATCGTCGAAGTGACAAAAGACTTTGTCGTTGTTGACGTGGGGCTTAAATCTGAAGGTCTCATCCCTATTGTAGAGTTTGCTGACCCTGAAGAAATTGTTCTAGGAAGTGACGTAGAAGTTCTTCTAGATCAAACAGAAGGTGAAGGTGGGCAGATCGTCCTTTCGAGAGAAAAGGCGAGAAAGCAACGTCAGTGGGAATTCATCATCGATCATTGCAAAGAAGGCTCTATCGTCCAAGGAAAGATCATCCGCAAAGTCAAGGGTGGTCTCATGGTCGACATCAAAGGGATGGATGCATTCCTTCCCGGCTCTCAGGTTGACAACAAGCGCATTAAGAACCTCGACGACTACCTCGGCCGCACATTTGATGTGAAGATCCTCAAGATCAACCTCGAAAGAAAGAACATCGTCGTTTCTCGTAGAGAGATCCTCGAAGATGAGAGAGTATACCGCAAAGCTGAACTCCTCGAAGATATCCAGATTGGCGATATCCGCACAGGGGTTGTGAAGAACATCACCGACTTCGGAGTCTTCTTAGACTTAGATGGCATTGATGGTCTTCTTCACATCACCGACATGACATGGAGACGGATTAAGCACCCATCTGAGATTGTCTCTTTAGGAGATGAGCTCGAAGTAATGATCCTGAACATCGACAAAGAAAAAGGTCGTGTTGCTCTCGGACTCAAACAAAAAGATGCAAACCCGTGGGATGAAATCGAGAAGAGATATCCTCCTGGCACAAGAGTGCGTGGTAAGATCGTTAACCTCGTTGCATACGGCGCGTTCATTGAGATTGAGCCAGGCATCGAAGGACTCATCCACGTATCAGAAATGTCTTGGGTAAAGAACGTTACAGATCCAAGCCAGATCGTCAATAAGGGTGATCCTGTTGAAGCTATTGTTCTTGCTATCCAAACAGATGAAGGGAAGATCTCTCTTGGAATCAAACAAACAGAGCGCAACCCTTGGGAAGATGTAGAATCAAAATACCCAGTTGGAAAAAACGTTAATGTAGAGATTCGCAACTTGACGAACTACGGCGCGTTTGTAGAGCTCGAGCCAGGTGTTGATGGTCTCATCCACATCTCTGACCTCAGCTGGATCAAAAAAGTATCTCACCCATCTGAAGTACTCAAGAAGGGAGATCGTGTTGATGCTGTAATCCTTTCTGTAGACAAAGAGAGCAAGAAGATTACTCTTGGTGTTAAGCAGCTCACATCAAATCCTTGGGAAAGCATTGAAAAAACCATGCCTGTTGGCTCTATCGTCAAAGGACACGTGACAAAGATCACAGCCTTTGGAGCATTTATTGAGCTAGACAACGGCATCGAAGGGCTCGTCCATGTGACAGAGCTTTCTGACCGCGCATTTGGAAAAGTAGAAGATGTGGTCAAAATTGGTGCAGAAGTTCAAGCAAAAGTCATTAAATTAGATCCTGAGCACAAAAAGATTTCTCTTTCTATTAAAGACCACGTTGTAGAAACAACGAGAGTCAATAATGATGACATTGTCGTCGGGGAAAGAGATGAGGACGAAGGGGACGATGAATAAAGAGTTATTAGCTATTTTTGAATATCTCGAAAGAGAAAAAGGGATCAAACGAGAGCTCATTACTAGAGCCATCGAAGATTCTCTTGTCATCGCAGCGAGAAAAGGAAACAAACACATGAACAATGTGTCTGTTTCCGTCGATCCTAAAACGGGCGACATCATCGCTCTTGCAGAAAAAGAGATCGTAGAAAAAGTAGAATACCCTGAAGAAGAAATCTCTTTAGATGAAGCAAAAGAGCTCGATCCAAACTCTCGCGTGGGAGACTGGATCGATGTGATGGTTGAGCCTGAGCTGTTTGGCCGCATTGCGGCGCAGACAGCCCGCCAGGTAATCTCACAAAAGCTCCGCGGCGCAGAAAGAGATGTGATTTATGAAGAATATCGCCATAGAGTTGGTGAGTTGATATCAGGAACGGTACGCCGGATCACCAAAGGGCATACGCTCATTGTGGACCTTGGCAAAGTGGAGGCGCTCCTCCCAGGCCGTTTTTACCCAAAGACTGAGCGTTATCACCTCGGCGATAAAGTGCTCGCCCTTCTCTACGAAGTGCAAGACACAGAAAATGGTGGTGCAGAGGTCATTTTGACAAGATCTCACCCCGATTTCGTGATCTCACTTTTTGCTGCTGAAGTGCCTGAGATTTCTGATGGAATCATCAGCATTAAAAAGGCAGTCAGAGAAGCGGGCTACAGAACAAAGATGGCTGTATATGCCTCAGACATGAGAGTTGATGCCGTTGGAGCCTGTGTAGGCGTTCGAGGAAGCCGTGTGAAGAACATCATCCGTGAACTCGGTGGTGAAAAGATCGACATCCTCCCCCACTCAGACGATCCAGCGATGCTCCTCAAGAATGCCCTTTCTCCGCTTGAGCCGAAGAAAGTAGACTTCTGTGATGAGACAAATACAGTAACCTTGATCGTAGAAGATGAAGACTATCCAGCGATCCTTGGAAAGAAAGGGATCAATGCGAGATTGACCGGTGAGCTCATCGGCGCCCGTATCGAAGTGCACAAAGTGAGCGAGTACCAAAAAGAGATGACCTCTCTCCGTCAGCGTATTTCTCTTGAAGAAGATGATACTCTTGACCAAGAGATCGACTCGATTCCAGAGATCAACTCGTTGATCGTCGACAACCTCGTCGCTTCTGGCTTCAATACAGCAAGAAAGATCTTTGCAAGCTCTCCGCAAGATATTGCAAAATCGGCTGATATTAGTCTTCAAATGGCAGAGAATATTTTAGAACAACTCAGTAAACAACACAGGAAATAAAGCTTTGGCAAAAAATTTAAAGCTGCAGATCAAAAACGCACAGCTAGCACAAGTTCTAAAGAAAACCCAACCGCAAGAGACGGAGGAGCAGCAACCAGTTCAAAAAGAAAAGGTTGCCGAAACCCCTGCTCCGAAGGTCATCAGCAAGGCTAGACCTATGCCGAACGGTGTTTTAGAGCAAGAAGCAGAAGCTGCGAAGACGACTGACGGCTATCGCCCCAAAGCTAAATCAGCCCCCTCTGCTGTTCTCGACAAAAGACTCAAAGAGGAAGCGGCACTTGAGGCTGCTGCTGAAGCAGCAGCTCCTCCAAAGGTAGAGCTTCCTCCTGTTCTTCCCCAAGTTGTAGAAGCACCAGCCCCTGTTGTTCAAGAGGTTGTTGAAGTAAAAGAAGTTAAGAAGGCATCGCCCCCTCCCGCTTCCCCTCCCCCAGCCCCTGTAAAGGCTAAAGAGGAAGAAGAGGAGAAAAAGGAAAAGCATGTCAAGAAACCTGATTTTCCACCACCTCGCGATGATAAGAATGTTAAGGATCAGAAGGCTACAAAAAAGCAAGCCTTCCAGAAGACCTTCGACTCCAGAGATCGCCATGGTTTGAGAACAGGAGAAGATGAAGCGTGGAGAAGAAAAAGACACGCTAAGGGCAAACTCAAGAAGCAGATCAACCTCGAAGATCGTCCGAAAACCCTCAGTGTTCGACCCCCTATTTCTTTGAAGGATCTCGCGGCAAATATGAAGATCAAAGTCACGGAAGTGATTGAGAAACTCTTCAAACAAGGTCTCACGATCACTATCAATGACATCCTCGATGATACAAGCATTGTGTTGATTGGTGAAGAATTTGGCTGCGCCATTACTATCGACCGCTCTCAAGAAGAAAGGCTCCGCGTTACAGAAAAGAGTATTAGAGAAGAGATTGAGTCGACCGATGCAGATAAACTCGTTTCTAGAGCACCTGTTGTCGCCTTCATGGGTCACGTTGACCATGGTAAGACGAGCTTGATCGATGCCATCAGAAAGAGTAAACTTGCCGCTGCAGAAGCGGGCGCCATTACACAGCACATGGGCGCATTCCGTTGCCACACAAAACAAGGTGACATCACTATTTTAGATACTCCGGGTCACGAAGCGTTTAGCGCTATCCGTTCCCGAGGAGCAGAAGTTACTGACATCATTGTCATCGTCATCGCTGGCGATGAAGGGATCATGCCACAAACAGATGAGGCGATTAAACAAGCCCAAGATGCAGGTGTGCCAATCATCGTTGCGATTAACAAAGCAGATAAGCCAGGATTCAATCCTGACAACGTTTTAAGACAGCTCGCTGACAGAAGCATCCTAGCTGAAGCATGGGGTGGGGAAACGATCACTGTAAACTGTTCTGCAGTGACTGGAAAAGGAATTGAAGAGCTTTTAGAAATGCTTGCACTTCAATCTGAAATTTTGGAACTCGTAGCAGATCCAACAGCAAGAGCCAGGGGAACAGTACTCGAATCTGAAATTCAAAAAGGGATGGGGAATACAGCAACCCTTCTTGTTCAAAACGGAACTCTTCGCCGAGGCGATGCGATCTTATTTGAACATGAATATGGGCGTGTCAAGACGATGAAAGATGAAAGAGGGCGCCATCTGACGAAGGTTCTCCCCTCAGTTGCTGTAGAGGTAACAGGTCTTTCTGAAGCCCCAGCCGCAGGTTGTGAATTCATTGTCGTGAAGACAGAAAAAGAAGCTCGCAAGCTCGCTGAAGAGCGCCTTGCTGGAGTCAAACGTGAGCACCTCAGAAAAGCGAATACAACTGACCTCCAATCATTCCTCATGGAACACGTTGAGAAGAAAGAGAAGAAACTTCTCTCTGTCATCGTGAAGGCAGATGTGAAAGGCTCACTCGAAGCGATCGAGTCAATGCTCTTGAAGATCCCCTCTGAAAAAGCGCGTGTCAACATTGTCTCTGCATCGGTCGGAACTATTTCTGAGTCAGATGTTGAATGGGCGCACGCAACGAATGCGGTCATTTTAGGCTTCCACACAAAGATGGAACCAACGGCCGAGGACTTTGCAAAACGAGAAGGGGTCAAAGTGATGAGTCACGACGTGATTTACCACTTGATCGACGAAGTTAAAGAAGAGATGACCAAGCTCTTAGACAAGGTACGCCAAGAGAATGAAGTAGGATCGGCAGAGGTGAAGATGGTCTTTAGATCCTCATCGCACGGTCTCATTGCTGGTTGCCAAGTTACAGATGGTCTAATCAAGCGCTCCCACATCGCGAAAGTGTTCCGTGGTGGCAATAAAGTCTGGGAAGGAGATATCTCCTCTCTCAAACGGCATCAAGATGATGTCAAAGAAGTATCCAAAGGGTTTGAATGTGGTATCCTCCTATCGAACTTTAAGGAAGTGCAAGCTGGTGATATCATCCGCTCGTACGAAGTAACGTATTTAACACAAACATTGTAAGTATTATGTCGACGCGTCGTGTAAAAAGATTAAACTCTCTACTTAGAGAGGTCCTTTCAGAAGTGATTAGAAATGAGGTGAAGAATCCCGCTATCTCTTCTTTGACGACCGTAACAGAAGTGGATGTCAGTAAGGATCTGGAAAATGCCAAGGTCTTTATCAGTGTGATCGAAACTCCCATCAAAAAACAAGAAACGATGCAGGCTCTCGAGTCTGCTTCTGGGTACATCACGATGCTCGCATCGAAGAAAGTATCTCTCCGCCACTTTCCCTCACTGGTTTTCAAACTTGACGACTCTTACGATCGCTACAACAAAATTGAAGAGCTTCTGAAAAAGATCGAAGATGACAAGCCAGTTACCTGAAGGAATCATCCTCATCGACAAACCGTTGGGGAAAAGTTCCTTTTATCTTGTTTCCCTCTTAAGACGATTGACAGGTGTCAAAAAGATTGGTCATGCAGGCACTCTTGATCCACTCGCGACTGGTGTCATGGTCCTCCTCGTCGGCAGCCGCTACACAAAAATGAGTGACCATTTCCTCTCCCACGACAAAGCCTATGAAGTAGAGATTGAGCTTGGCTCAGTTTCAGACTCTTACGATGCTGATGGAATGATTCAAAAAGTAGAAAATGGAAACGTCCCCACGCTAGAAGAGATCATGAGCACCCTCAAGTCGTTTCAAGGTGAGATCGAGCAAACCCCTCCGATGTACTCTGCAAAAAAAGTGGGGGGCAAAAAATTATACGAGCTCGCAAGAAAAGGGATCGAGATCGAAAGAAAATCACAAAAGGTTTCCCTCACGACTACATTCTTACGCTACGAATACCCTTACCTAAGACTGAAGGTGGAGTGTTCCAAAGGAACCTACATCCGCTCACTTGCTCATGATTTAGGACAAAAGCTTTCCTCTGGAGGCTATGTCAAAGAATTGATCCGAACCCGCAGCGGTCCATTTACGTTGGACCGGTGCACATCTGTCGATAACTTAAACCGAGAGAATATTCACGCACTATGTCTGACACAAACCTTTCCTGTGGCATCGTAGGATTGCCGAACGTTGGCAAATCTACCCTTTTCAACGCATTGACCAAACAAATGAAGGCAGAAGCAGCCAACTTCCCCTTCTGTACGATCGAACCGAACGTTGGAATTGTGGAAGTGCACGACCCAAGACTCAAAGAGCTCAGTAAACTCTCAAAGAGTCAGAAGATCGTCTACGCAACTACGACTTTTGTCGACATTGCAGGTCTTGTAGAAGGAGCCTCTCAAGGAGAGGGCCTTGGAAATCAGTTTCTTGCAAACATTAGAGAGACAGACCTCATCATCCACGTCGTCCGCTGCTTCGAAGATGAAAATGTCATCCACGTTAAAGGGCAAATCGATCCAATCGCTGATATCGAAGTGATCGAGTTAGAGCTCATCCTCGCCGATCTTCAAACTGTGACCAACCTCTTGCCAAAACTCGAGAAGAAAGAGAAAGGGCAAAAAGAGAAGACAGGGATCGTCGACCTCCTCAAAAAGATCGAGATCCACCTCAACGCCAACCAGCCAGTCCGCACCTTCAAAAGAACGGAAGAAGAGGAGCTCCTCTTAAAGGCCTATCCCCTTCTGACAGCCAAAAAACAGCTCTTCGTGGCAAATGTGGCTGAAGACTCCCTCCCCTCCATGATGAATGCTCATGTGCGCAAAGTGGAAGAATATGCTAAAGCACATGGCGCCGACATCATTCCGATCTGTGCAAAACTAGAGTCAGAAGTTGCGGGGCTTGGAGAAGAGGAGTCGATCGCCTATTTACACGAACTAGGTCTCAAAGAGACAGGGCTCGATCGCCTCATTAAAACCTCCTTTCACCACCTAGGCCTTCTCACCTTCATCACCACTGGTGAAATAGAAACGAGAGCCTGGACCGTGCCCCAAGGGACAAAAGCGCCCATTGCAGCGGGCAAGATCCACACCGACATTCAAAAAGGGTTCATCAGGGCAGAAGTTGTCACCTATGACGACATGATGGCATACCAAGGAAAAGTAAAAGCGAAAGAGGCAGGAAAGGTCCGGATGGAAGGAAAAGACTACATCGTTAAAGATGGCGACGTAGTCCTATTCTACCACAATTAACCTCTTGATCCAGAAAGGCATCTAGCAAAAACAGGATCGCTGATCAGCTGAGGATCTGTTTCGATTCTCAGCTGGATCTTGGAGATGATTATCTGAATCTCTTCTCTAGAAATTTCAGCGATATGAGGATTCCTCGCCGCCCTATTCATCATCTGAAAAGAATGAGCTATAACTTTGATCTCATCGATAGGACAGCTTTCAATAAATGCGCTCCAGAGGAAATAAAAATATTGAACAGCGAGCTGTCTTGTCTTTTCTATTTCATCATTCGATAGCTCTCGATTGCCATAATTTGTTTGATAGGTACTCGCTACTTGAAAAGCATGATTTAAATAGACATGGGAAAACTGTTCCTTAGGAACCACATCAATTATCATGGTAATTTTACTCCTGGGAGAATTTTTTCTATATTAGCAATAAATTTCATAATCTGATCTCTTTGAATGATGAAAGAATCCCCATACTTTTCTACAATGCGTTTCATAGCTCCAGAAAAACCGATCGCTACGTTAAGATCCTTTTTTATGCTCGCATCATCTTCATAAATGCAGCTCAGCAGAATGAAAAAATACTGAAAAGCCACTTGAATGACTTTTTGTTGCTCCTCGGAGCTTAATTCACCAACGGAGTATTTTTCCTGATACTCATCGAGAATTTCCCCCATCCACTTGCAATAATAATTTTGATGATTCAAGAGTTCTTTTATACTCATATCTTAATCCTTACTTAATAAACGAAAAATTATAGCAAAGGAGATCATTAATTGTGAGTGTTTTTATGAGTTGACCCGAGGTGGGAAATCTTCTAAATTAGATAGGTATGGCAGAAAAAAGTGAAAAGGCAACCCCAAAGAAGCTAAGGGACGCGAGGAAAAAAGGGCAAGTTGCGAAATCGCAAGACTTCCCTGCTGCCTTCACATTCATTGTTTCGATCTGCGGCGCTCTTGCAATGTCGAAGTACATCTATGAAGTACTTTCGGCGTTCATGATCTTTTGCTTTAGAATGGTCAGCCAAAAGAATCTCGACATGCAAAACCGCGCTGGAGGCTACCTTTCAACAGCGATTCAGGTCATTTTCAACACCTCGATCCCCCTCATGATCCTTGTTTCGCTCGTAGGCGTTCTTGTCGGCTTTTTGATCATCGGACCGGTCTTTTCTATGGAAGCGATGAAGCCTGACATCAAAAAGCTCAACCCGGTGACGAACATCAAAAACATGTTCAAGGTGAAAACCTTTGTGGAGCTTTTGAAATCGATTTTCAAAATCACAGGGGCGGTCATTTTGATCTATACTGTAGTCAACGATAGCCTTGGAGATCTGATCGCAACGGCAGGACTGCCTGTGATGGCTTCAACGATCGTCTTTGGGAAGTTTTTGATGAAAGTTGTCTTTAAAGTGGGTCTTTTCTTCATCGTCATCGGTATTTTCGACCTTGCCTTCCAAAAACACACCTTCGCAAAAGAGATGAAGATGGAAAAGTTTGAGGTAAAGCAAGAGTATAAAGATACGGAAGGGGATCCCCACATCAAGAGTAAGCGAAGGCAAACGGCGCAGGAAATTGCTTACCACGACGGCCCTGGCGCTGCCAAAAGAGCGAAGGCGATTGTCACGAATCCGACCCACATAGCGATTGCACTAGAGTACGACTCCCAGGTGGAGCCTGCTCCAAAAATCATCACGATGGGGCTCGACAACACAGCAGAGCAAATTATAAAAGTTGCTCTGGATAATAATATCCCTATTATGAGAAATGTAGACTTAGCCCATACACTATACTACAAAGGGACCATCAGCGGCTATATTCCAGAAGAGACATACGAAGCGGTAGCAGAAATTCTGAAATGGATCGCAAAACTCGAACAGAAAGAAGAAGAAGAAACGATATCCTTGGAGATTTTTAAGTGAAAGATGTGTCGAAACGGTTTTCCAGATTATTAGGTAGCAACAGCGCTCTCCATTTTATTGGCAATTCTAGCGATGTGATCTTGGCAGGTTTTGTCGTGATCATCATCATGATGATCATCATCCCTGTCGCACCAATCGTTATTGACGCCTTGATTGGGATCAACCTCACCGTATCGATTGCCCTCCTCATGGTCTCTCTCTACATTTCGAAAGCGGTTCACCTCTCTGTCTTCCCTTCGATCCTCTTGATCACTACCCTCTTTCGTCTCGGTATTGAAATTTCTGCGACAAGACAGATTCTCCTCCATGCTAACGCAGGGGAGGTCATTTTCGCCTTCGGTAACTTCGTCGTCGGGGGAAACTACGTCGTCGGGGGTGTCATTTTCTTAATCATCACCATCGTTCAGTTCATCGTCGTCACGAAGGGTGCGGAACGGGTAGCTGAAGTTGCAGCCCGCTTTACCTTGGATGCGATGCCTGGAAAGCAGATGAGTATTGATGCGGACATGCGAAGTGGTATCATCGATGCCGCACAAGCACGTCAACTCCGCTTAGCTCTTGCCAAAGAGAGTCAGCTTTATGGAGCGATGGATGGTGCGATGAAGTTCGTCAAAGGGGACGTTATCGCAGGGATCATCATTGCCATCATCAACATCGTCGGTGGACTCATCATCGGGATATGGATGCATGGGATGTCGGCAGGTCAGGCGGCAAAAATTTTCACCCTCCTCTCCATCGGGGGTGGTCTTGTATCGCAGATCCCCTCCCTCTTGATTTCGATGACAGCGGGTATCGTCACGACCCGTGTGTCGAGTGATAAAGATGATGCAAACCTCGGTAAAGACATCTCAGGTCAGCTTCTTTCCCAACCGAAAGGGATTTTGATCGCATCAGGGGTCGTCTTCCTCCTCGCCTTTGTCCCGATGCTCCCCACTGGCCTATTTCTCTTTTTGTCTACAGGTCTCGGTGGGCTTGGGCTGAACTCCTACATGAAAGAAAAGAAACGGCTAGCTACTGCAACTGCGACTCCTGGAGCTTCTGTTTCTACAGGCCTTGACGGTCACGAAGTGATCCGCGGTGAAGGTGGCGACTACGCCCTCACCCTTCCTGTGATCTTAGAGGTGGGCAATAAACTCTCCGACATGATCAGAAAAGATAAAGATGGGGCGAAATTCATCGAGAAGATGATCCCCCGGATGAGAGCTGCCCTCTATCAAGATCTCGGTGTCCGCTTCCCAGGCGTTCACGTCCGTACCGAAGCGCCAAGTATTGACGCAGAAGATTATGTCATCATGCTGAATGAAGTGCCGTTGATGAGAGGGAAAATCCTGACAGGAAGCGTCCTCACTAACGAAACAGAAGACAACCTCCGCCACTACAACATCCCCTCAACGAGCACCAAGAACCTCATGAATCAACCCTCCTTTTGGGTCGATGTCAAATATAAGGCCATCTTAGATAAAGCAGGGATCAAGTATTGGGAAACACTCGATGTCATGATCCTCCACCTCTCCTACTTCTATAGGCAATATGCAAGTGAATTCATTGGTATTCAAGAGGTTAGAGGAATTCTTGAGTTCATCGAAAAGTCCTTCCCCGACCTCATTAAAGAGGTGACAAGGCTCGTCCCCTTGCAAAAGCTTACGGAGATCTTCCGCCGCCTAGTACAAGAACAAATTTCGATTAAAGACCTGAGAACCATCCTCGAAGCCCTAAGTGAATGGGCCCAGACAGAAAAAGATACCGTCCTTCTCACTGAATATGTCCGATCATCCTTAAAGCGCTACGTCAGTTACAAATACTCCAAAGGGCAATCGGTCCTCTCCGTCTACCTCCTCGATCCTGAGATCGAAGATATGGTCCGCGGAGCCATTAAACAAACCTCAGCTGGCTCTTACCTCGCCCTCGATCCCGATTCTGTACAGCTCATCTTGCAAGCGATCCGCTCCACAGTCGCCCCCACCCCACCGGGTGGACAAGAGCCCCTGATCCTCACCGCCATCGATGTCCGCCGCTTCGTACGCAAGCTCATCGAAGGAGAGTTCCCCGACATCGCGGTCATCTCCTACCAAGAGGTCGTCCCTGAGATCCGCATCCAACCCCTAGGAAGAATCCAACTCAGCTAAGCCACAATCTATATCTATTTATCATTCAAATAGATGCAATAACTTCTCAAGAGGCGGTTGCATTATATAGGAAAAATGGCTCATGCTGAGGGGGGAGAACTTATGTCTGATGATCGGCACATACAAGGTATTCAGGGGATTTCGAAGGCGTCGGAGCGTCTTCGGATGCAGCAGATTAGGGACATGGAACGTGCGACCGATATCGACATCCGCTCTGATAGCAGCCAGGCTGAGCTGCAGGAATGGTGTGAAATGTCTGCGTTCAACCCACTGGCGATTGCGAGGCGCTTTGATACGCTTGAGCGGCGGATCCGCCGTCCTGAGGCTGAGAAGAAAGCTGAAGAGACTGAAGATGAAACGATTGAAGCGATCGATGCGGTGGAAAAGACGGCAGAGGACTTCAGCAAGAAAAACCCAGAACTCAAAGCGCGTGTTCTTGAAGGGCTCTTGTCGATGCTCGATGATAACGACACCCCTGAGACAATCTTGAGCAAAGTATTAGCGACTTATCCTGATCAATATCTAGCAGATGAGGCGATGAACTACCTCCTTCAGGTGGTCCATCCGAACTCGAAGCTGGGGCTCCATTTGAAACGAGCAAAAGAGATGCTCTTAGAGCAGTATGAAAGGGAAATTGTTGCGGGGCGAAACATCAATGCAGAAGCGCAAGAGTTTTCAAAACAAGGGCTTGGAAATCCAGCAGGTCTTCGCGACCTCTATAGAGACATTACAGGCAATCCAAGGGAAGCGACAACGCTCTTTGAAGAGCTCAATAACCTCTTCACGTTTGAAAAGCTCAAAATCGCTCTCAAGTTCATCCTCCATTCAATTGGGGCAGACCTCAAATCGAGAGGTCCATCGATCGATAAGGGTGAGCTCCAAAGGCTCTTTACAGAAGCAAGGACGATGCAGGCGATTTTGGGGATCTACCGCTTCTTCAATTTGCGAATGGATATGATCGCGAACCTCTTCATCAAAGAAAATCTCACTCTACCGAAACGACTCACTTTCGAGCTTCTAGCTAAGCAGTTTGTCACTCTGCTTCAAGAAAAGTACCCCTCTCCTGATAAGATTTTGAAACTCTCACAGAACCTCGGGATCTCTGGAGAAATCGCCGCTCAAATCATTGTCTTTACGCAATATCGAGATGGCATTCGAGGGGTATCTCCCAGACTATTTAAAACGATCAAACATCGACAAGATCTTCTCATGGCACTCATCGAAACGATTTCTGAGCTCGATGATCTGCTCGAAGAGGATGAAGAAGAGGAGAAAAATGGATGAAGTCATTTGAAGACATTTTAGCAGGGCTCTCCCCTCTTGTGGGAGAAGATCTCCATCCCGATGTAAATAACGCCTGTGTCTTGGTGCTCAATGAAAATATCAAGATCCAACTTGAGCTGGATATCACGGGGGAGTTCCTCTTGATGGCGAGCATGATCATCGACCTGCCCCCAGGAAAGTTTCGGGAAAATGTTTTGAAATCAGCTCTTAAAGCGAACAATATGATCGATCAAAGTCCAGGGATCTTGGCATTTGTTGTGAAAGCCAACAAACTTGTCCTTTTTGATCGCATTTATACAGATGACCTTACACCTGAAAAACTCCTCGCTGAAATCACCCAATTTTTTCACAAAGCGGAAAATTGGAAAAATGCTATACAGGGGGGAAATACCGCCCCACTGGGAGCCTTCCCTGAGATGGGGCCGGGACAAGGCCCTAAATTGTTCGGACTCAAATGAAACCCGATTGGATCACCTATAATGCATGGGAGCGGATTGGCTATCGCCATCACCATGGCATTGACATCATCCTCTCTTCCCTCAAAACGGAAAACAGCTTAGGGATTGGAGAGTTTTACGATCTCTTCCTTCTGATCGATTGGTGTAAAGAGGTCGGGTTCGATACTCTACAGCTCCTCCCATTAAATGATACAGGTGGGGAGACGAGCCCATACATGGCGCTCACCTCTTGTGGTCTCAATCCCATTTTTCTCAGTTTAAAAAGTCTTCCTTTTCTCGACTCCTCTTTCGATAAAAAATTCCTCCCTTTTGAGCCTCTTAAGAACCTCCCTCGCATTGACTATGAACGGGTTCTTGAAGAGAAGATCCGCTTTCTCGAAGACTATTATGAAGCGTTCTCTCCTAGATTTTTGGAGATGGAAGAGTATCGCCGCTTCGTCGAGCACAACACATGGCTCGAGCCCTACGCCCGCTTTAAAGGGGGCGACCCTGGCTTTCACATCTTCTTACAGTATCTCTCCTTTACCCAGCTCCACAAAGTAAAGCAGTATGCGAATGAAAAAGGGGTTTTTCTCAAGGGGGACATCCCCATTTTGATCAGTCGCTACAGCGCTGATGTCGCTCATGAGCCTCACCACTTCAACCTCGATTTCTCTGCGGGTGCCCCTCCTGATCAGTACGCCCATGATGGTCAAAACTGGGGTTTCCCTCTCTACAGATGGGATGAGATGGAAAAAGAAAACTACCGCTGGTGGAAAGAAAGACTCCAGTACGCAGAACATTTTTATGACATCTATCGACTCGATCACATCATTGGTTTTTTCCGGATCTGGGCGATTCCTGATGGGAAGAAGGCCACGGAAGGGTTCTTCATCCCAGCTGATCCCCAATCTCAGGAAAAGCAAGGAAGAGCCATCTTTGAAAAGATCCTCCCCTCCACGATGATGCTCCCGATCGGAGAAGATCTCGGCTTTGCGGTGGGTCTTGCCCAGACGAAGATGAAAGAGATGGGGATCCCAGGGATGAGGGTCATCCGCTGGATGCGAAATTACGACACCGATGGATCGTTCATCCCCTATGATGCTTATCCAGAGCTGAGTCTCACGACTGTTTCAACACATGATAGCGAGCCTCTGGCCCTTTGGTGGGAAGAGAATCCAGAAGAGGTAAAGCTCTTCTCCTCGTTTAGAAAAGCCCCTTATGAATCTGTCCTTTCGAGATCGACCCGCCTCGAGCTGTTGAAAGAGGCGCATCACACCTCTTCTCTCTTCCATGTCAACCTGTTAAGTGAGTATTTAGCTTTATTCGAAGAGCTCGTTTGGTCGAATCCTGAAAATGAAAGGATCAATGTACCGGGGCTGATCCTCCCTTCCAATTGGACATATAGGCTCCGCCCCTCTTTAGAAGAGCTTCTCGCTCATAAAGGGTTAAAAAACGCTATTCAATCAATTCTTTCTCCACTATCATACTCTCATGTTTTACGAAGTACAGCTTGACTGGATCCGCGCCGTGCAGGCGTTTCTCGGTCCAGGAAATGAGACCTTTTGGAATTTTTTTGACAGCACCTCGTTTTACGTCCTACTCTCAATTTTAGTCTATTTTCTCACCTCGGCGCGCTCTGGGTTAAAATTCATTTCCCTCTCTCTTTTCAACCATGTGTTTGTCACTGTCGCTAAAGTCCTCTTCCACATGCCAAGGCCTTGTGTCTTTGACCCAAGCATCTCGAAGATCCCCTGTAACAGCTTCGCCTTCCCAAGTGGTGGGGCTCAGGCAGCGATGCTTTTTACTCTACTTTTTGTCTACTATGTTAAAAACCCTTGGCTGAGAGGGTTGGCTTTTGTCTATTTCCTCGTGGCGAACTTTGCAAGGATCTATGTAGGTGCCCATTTCTTCACCGATATACTCGGGGGGTGGCTGTTTGGTGGACTCATCTTCCTCTTTTACCTCTACGCATTTCCCCCTCTCGAAAAGTGGCTCTCAAGGATCCCTTTCTTCTTAGTTGTAGTCGTCATGCACCTCTTTTTGCTCCTCTTTATCTTTGCGGCGCTCAAGAAGCTCGTGATCACCTATTTTGTTCTAGCAGCCTCTTTTCTCCTCGGGATTTGGATCGCCCATACTTGGAATCTCCTCATCAGACCTGATGAGAAGTGGTATAAAAAGATCGTCCTCGCAGCGATTGGCCTCACAGGACTTATCTTGATCCCCCACTATGATGCGGTCTCCTTTTATCCAGTAGGACTCTGGCTCTCTTTGGGTTCGATCCTCATTTTAAGGCTCATCTTTCCAAAAACCCCTCGTTGGAGAGAAGAGAGACTCCCATGAAAAAATGGCTCCCTCTCTTTCTAATTCTTGGAGGTATTGGTATTCTACTCAAATTCAAGGCGTTTCGTGATGCAGCAGAATATGAAACGAGCTGTCCCTTTTGTTCAGAGGCAATTCTTTCCCGCCAGCTCATCTATGAAACCTCGAATCTCTATGTCCTTTGCTCCCATAAGCCCATTTTGGAAGGGCACTGTCTCATCATCCCTAAAAGGCATATTAGGACGGTGTTAGAGTTAACTTCCGATGAGTGGAATAGCATTCATGAAGCCATTGGCCACCTTCACCAAGCGGTTGGGAAAGAATCTTTTCTCATCCTCCAGAAAAATGGGTTGGAGGTAGGGCAATCGGTCCCTCACGTCCACTTCCACTATATTCCAAGAGATAAAGGGAAGACCTCTTCCTTTCCTGTTCTCGCTAAGTTCTTTCTAAGTCCCTTATATCCTTCCCTCTCTCAAGAAAAGATGGAAAAGGTCATCGCTTCTATTCAGGAAAATCTACCCGCTATCTCTTCTCCATCTTGACAGGCAAATCTTAAAATGTTTGTCAGTAAAGAAGGGGAAATTTTATGCTATCGAGATTATCTTCGTGGCCTTCTTGGTCTGGCGGGAATTCTGAGGAACGACTCCTCGAAAAGTGTGGGTTCTCCCCTGACAACCCACAAAAAATCTATACTTCTCTCAGTGAATGTATTAAAGATGCGGGACTCGATGTCGATTTCTGGAAAAGTCACAGCATTCACTTCGAAAAGGGTAGGGCCTTGATCGTAGATGGGAAAGGAGATGGCCCTAAAAAAATCGAAGCGATTGCCAAGCATGCCCTCTCCTCTGAAAATCTTTCTATTCAGGAAAAATCGAATTTCATGGCCGGGGTCAAGGTAATCTTCCGAGCTCACGGATGGAAAATGGAAGAGCCTGGATTAGAAAGGATTCGATCTAAAACAACGGTTTCGAGCAGTTCTGAAAGCTCCTCTTTCTTAGGAAACTTTTCCTCTTCTAAAGATAGCTTATTAGAGGATATACACGTCCTCGTCGATGATGACCTCTTGAGCACAACAGATAGCATCAAAATCGAAACGGTACCCGTTCGAGTCTCTTCAAAAGGGAGAATGGAAACTGTCGACATTCCGAAAAGTTTCTACAATCGCTCCCCTGTTTTAAGAGATTCTCCAAGTCCCTCGATTACCCTCTCTCCAAACCTAACAGTGAATGAGTTTCAAGCTTATGTCGACTTTGCAGAAGATCCGTCACCAACAGAGATCTCTTATCTATCTACGCTTCAAATTGCAGAAGATTTAGAAGATCAAGAGACGATTGATAAATTTCTCACTCTTTATGAACAAAAACTTGTTTATGTAGAGGCTTTTGACATTCAATCGCTTATAACTTTACTCCCAAATTTTTCTGAGGAGATGGCAAACCGCCTCTTTTCCTTTTATGTAAATCAGTACGTGAGGCGCCGACTAGATGATCTGGCTTACAATCGAGACTACATCCCGAATAAGCTCGATATCATCTGCTCTGAGCTCGCCGCGATCCCAGGTTTTCAGGCAGCCGCTGAAATGAGATCGATGCATTTGAACCTCAGTGAGGCAGATATTACAGAAGAGGATCTTTGGACTTTGGAAAGGACATTTCCCCACGTCCATGCGCTCGATATCTCTAAAACCAACCTCTATGAGATGCCTCTCACCTGGCAACATGACCTCCAATATCTGAATATTTCAGACAGTTTTATCAGCAAGGTACCTAAGGGGTTCGCGAAGCTTCGAAAAATTGCTGCGAAAGATATGTTTTTTGATGCAGACATTCCGAATGTTAAAGAGCTCGATACGGGTGAGCCGCCAAAAGCCCCGAAAAAGAAACGCTCGTTTTTTAATTTTTAAGAATTCCTACGAATAGTATAAGATGAGGGGATGCGCTCCATATTGCTCCTCATGCTCATCCCGATTTTGAGCCGTCCCATCTTCTACGAGGATCGGGTACAAGCGGTCTACGACAGCATCGATTCCACATCCCTTAAAGAGCTTTTCGCTTTTTACCGCCTCTATAAAGAGAGCCCCCTTTCTGAATCTGCCTTTGATCAGGCCTGGGACCTCATGAATCTCCACCGCCCTTTTCCCATGGAGGCCTATAAGAATTTTAACTTACCCACGGTGCCTCTAGAAGCGATCATTGAACTCACGACCAATGGATCGACTGCAGCCATCCCTGACCTCTCGTTTGGTGATCTTAAAGTGATTGACCAGTTGGGGGAATATCTCAGCAACCGCAGTCTCAAAGGGCATCACATCTGGGATAAACAAGAGTCTTTAACGCTTCCCCCGAACCAGATCGATGTGGCGAGAAGCATCTTGCTCCACGAATTTGATCCGAGCTCAGAAGAGGGGAAAAAGAAACTCCTCCTCTACGAAGCCTCTCTCGACTTGATGGCGCTACAGATTTTTGCCAAACTGCCGAAAAACCCTTCCCATGAGGAAAAACTCGACGCGATTACCCAATTCATCTTTCATGAGATGGGGTATCGATTCCCTCCCCACTCGATGTGGAATAACGACGTCGACTACTTTACTTTTTTGCCAGCAGTTATGGATAGCCGCCACGGGGTTTGCTTGGGGGTATCGATTCTCTACATCAGCTTAGCCCAAAGGCTTCAGCTCCCTCTCGACATCATCACTCCACCTGGCCACATTTACCTCTCGTACTCTTCATTTGGAGAGAAGATCAATATCGAAACGACGGCAAGGGGTATTCATATCCCTGAAGAGCATTACCTCTCTGTGAACACCAAATCGGTACCGAGACGCACCTTGAAAGAGGTTGTAGGGATGCACTTCTTCAACCACGCGGCCTCTGCATGGCATGCAAAAGATCATAAACGAGCTAAAGAGCTTTATCTCACTGCAAAAGAATACATTCCAAATGATTCTCTCATCGATACCTTCCTCGCCTTCCAATGTTTAGCACTTGGAGAAATTGAGAAGGGGAAGAGTCTTCTCGAGAGAGTCCAACTCTCTCCTGATCCCCACTCCATCCACCAAAACACCATGGCTGAAGATTACCTGAAAGGAGATGTCGATGTGGAAGGAATCTTGGCGATCTTTACAGAAGTAGATGAAACAAGAGAGTCTATCTTAGAAAAACAAGGAGAGATCCAAAAGATCCTCGAGAAATTCCCCCGCTTTAGAGAAGGGATCTTTCACCTCGCCGTTACTTGGCTCCAGCTAGGGCGTACCAAAGAGGCGCTAGAAACGCTCGACCGCTACCATGCGATTGATAGCTACAACCCACTTGTTGAATACTACTCCGCTCTCCTCTCTATGAAACGCCTTCAGTACCACAAAGCCTGGGAACACTACTTTCTACTCGATAAACTTCTTGCCTGTCATAAACACCATCCTAAAGCGCTCGATGAGCTCCACGATTCTCTAACAAAAGCTTATCCATACCGGTTATAAGTTAATAGTAGCGAAAAAAGAGCATTTCTCGTAAGGAAAGAGATGGAGGTAGTTCATGTTTCGTTGTCTCATCTTAATTTTCCCTTTGCTCATAGCAGCAGATGAGGATGATAATGATATTTTCGGAGGAGCCCCTCCCAAATCTGCCAAAGAATTTGCAAACGAATATCAACCACCCCCTCCTGCAGCGCAGGCAATCACTGTCGTCCACGTCGATTCAACGACGAAAAATGGCAAAGTGATTCGCGTGGTGATCACTCTATCAGATGGAAGAAAATTCCAGATCCATCCTAGCAATTTTGAAACTGCTGAAGCGTGGGGACTGGGAGGGCCTGAAGTGGAAGTGAAGACTACTCCTAAGTCAGAAGAGTACTCTTATAAGATCTTCCGAAAGGGATCGAAGACGTTTGTTTATGGTAGATTGATTACTGATCCACCCCCTTCCCAAGAATAGAGAAATTTGGTAGACTGTATTGCATATGCAACCACAGTTTACAGAACCAGTCGCTCTAGCTTTAGAAGCCGCTGTAGAAATGGCGGCAAGTAGACTTCATACAGAAGTCAAAGAAGCTCACCTGTACTTGACCTTATTCCAAGACGAGACAGGCTACTTTCATACTATTTCAAAAGCTCTCGGAATTGATTCTCATACATTTATTAAAGCGCTAGAAGAAAAAGTCTCATCCCTTCCCACTTATAGCTATGGATCTCAAGGGAAACCTCAAGTGGGCTACTCCTTAAGTCAAATCTTATCGAACGCCTTCCAGCTCGCAAAAAACTGGGGCGATGAGTACATCAGTAGCGACCATTTATTCCTCCTCCTTTGGCAAACAAAGGAAGAGCCTCTCCTTTCCCTGATCAAGAAAAGTGGAATCTCTCACGAACAGGTAGAAGAAAAAATCAAAGCCCTTCGTCAGGGAAGAAAAGTAACATCCCCTTCAGCTGAAAGTAATTTCCAAGCGCTCGAAAAGTATTGCCGCAATCTGAATCAGCTCGCTCGGAAAGGGAAACTCGATCCTGTGATTGGACGAGATGAAGAAATCAGAAGAACGATGCAGATCTTGAGCCGGAGAACGAAGAATAATCCAATCTTAGTTGGTGAACCTGGCGTTGGTAAAACTGCTATTGCTGAAGGACTTGCGTATCGCATTGTCCACCAAGATGTTCCAGAAATTTTGCGCGATAAAGAGGTGATCGCCCTCGACATGGGGACCCTCGTTGCAGGGACCAAATTTCGGGGTGACTTTGAAGAGAGGATCAAAAACATCCTCAAAGAGATTGAAGAGAGTGATGGTAAGCTGATCCTCTTCATCGATGAGGTGCACACATTGATTGGTGCGGGCGCGACCGAAGGGGCTATGGATGCAGCAAACCTCTTAAAGCCGGCCCTTGCAAGAGGCATCATCCATTGTATAGGAGCTACCACTCTTGGCGAATACCAAAAGTACATCGAAAAAGATCCCGCTCTCGAGCGCCGCTTCCAGATGGTTCTCATTCAAGAGCCTTCGATAGAAGATGCTCTCATCATTTTGACAGGTCTCAAAGAGCGCTATGAAAACTACCATGGAGTGAGAGTCACCGATGATGCTCTCCATGCGGCTGTCACCCTTTCCCACCGCTACATTTCAGATCGCTTTCTTCCTGATAAGGCAATCGATTTAATCGACGAAGCAGCGAGCATGATCCGTTTGCAGTTGGGATCGAGACCGATTCCGATCGACATCAAAGAAAGAGAACTGAGCTCTCTCATCGTCAAACAAGAAGCGGCAAAGCATGGTGGCAAAGCCTTCGGGGAAGAGAAAAAAATTGCCGAAGTGAAAGAAGAGCTTGCTATTTTGAATCAACGATGGTCTGAAGAAAAAGGGCTCCTCGAAAAACTCAAGACAAAGAAGAAAGAGCTCGAAGATCTTCATTTCCAAGAAGAAGAGGCAGATCGAAAGCTGAACTACAACCGCGTTGCTGAAATCCGCTACAGCTTGATCCCGACAAAAGAAAAAGAGATCGAAGAAGCTGAGAATGCTCTCAAAAATATTCCGCAGCGCATGCTTCGAGAAGAGGTAGATGGGACGCTCATTGCGCAGATTGTATCGAAGTGGACATCAATCCCTGTCGATCGGATGCTCGACTCAGAAAAACAAAAGCTTCTCCACCTCGAAGAATCGCTTCGAAAAAGAGTCATTGGACAAGATATTGCTGTTCAGGCAGTGAGTGAAGCTGTCCGTAGATCCCGTGCGGGTCTTAACGATCCGAACCGACCATTGGCGACATTTCTCTTCATTGGAAGTACAGGTATTGGTAAGACAGAGCTCGCCAAAGCATTAGCAGTAGAGCTCTTCAACCAAGAAGAGTCGATGATCCGCCTCGACATGTCAGAATTCATGGAAAAGCACAGTGTGTCGAAGTTGATTGGCGCCCCTCCAGGTTATATTGGTTATGATGAAGGGGGTGGCCTCACTGAACAGATCAGAAGAAAGCCCTACAGCGTTGTCCTTTTAGATGAGATCGAAAAGGCCCACCCAGACATCTTTAATATTTTATTGCAAGCCTTTGACGATGGAAGGATCACTGATAGCAAAGGGCGTGTGGTCAATTGCAAAAATTGCATCTTCATCATGACATCGAACATTGGCTCTGAATACATTACAGAAAAGCTCAGAGCTGGACGCCTTCAACACACAAGAGAAGCGGTCTTCAAGCTGGTAGAGCCTGCCCTCACAAAGCAGTTCCGCCCAGAGTTTTTAAATCGAATCGATGATATCCTCCCATTCCTTCCACTTCAGGAGAAGGATATGGTAGCGATCGTCCAGATCCAGATCAATGAGCTCCAAAAACGGCTCAAAGAGCGGGAGATTTCGATCGAAGTGAAAGAAGAGGTCCTCAGTCACCTCGCTAAAGAAGGGTATGATCCTGTTTTTGGTGCAAGACCATTAAAACGGTTCATCCAAACTGAGGTAACAAATCTCCTCTCGAAAAAAATCATCGATGGAACCATTCAACCTAAAGATGATGTCATCTTATCAATCAATTCACGTGGTGAAATCTCCGTAGAAAAAAAAGGCTAGATGACATAAGAAGCATAATCATATGCAAGACCTCTTAAAGCTCATCTTTTCTCCGATCCTCAGCCTCGTCATCATCATGCTTGGGATTAGCTTTTTTAATACTTTTACAAGTGTTCGGATCATCAGTGAAGGGGGCGCGACTTACCTCACAGGGGTTGTCTACTCTGCCTATTATGCAGGGATGATGTTTGGTGCAGTCTACATCGAACGGTTCATCACAAGAGTAGGACACATCAGAGGCTTTTCGATTTTCGCCTCTTCCTGCGCTGTGGCTGTAATGCTTCAGAGCTTTTTTGACTCCCCCTATGTTTGGATCATCTTCCGGTTCATCACAGGGCTTACTTGCGCAGGTCTTTTTATTGTCATCGAAAGCTGGCTTCTCCTCCTCTCTTCTCCAAGCACAAGGGGGCAAGTCCTCTCGTTGTACATGGTGGCCCTTTACTCTGCACAAGGGCTTGGACAGTTCATCCTCAACTCTATGGATCTTACAGGGATGCTCCCTTTCAGCGTGACGGTGATCTTCGCAAGTCTTTCAATCATCCCCGTGTGTCTCATGAGAGCCAACGCTCCGAGCACGTCTGAACCTGAAATCATTAACATCTTTTATATCTTCAAGAAGACTCCTCTTGGATTCATTGGCAACTTTGTCGCAGGAATGGTCTTGAGTTCCTTTTATGCGTTAGGTCCTGTCTACGCAGAAAATACGGGATTTTCCATTTTCGAAATCTCCCTCATTATGGGATGCACGATTTTTGGAGGGATGGCTCTTCAGTGGCCACTTGGCCTTTTATCTGATGTCATGGAGAGAAGAAAGGTGATCATCTTAACGAGCTTTCTCCTCTTTAGCACGAGTCTTACCCTTTTTCTTTATTCACAGCCCCCTCTCTGGTTTCTCCTCATCTTGCTCATCTTGTTCGGAGGCTTCTCTTTCACCTTGTATCCACTCAGCATCACCCACTGCTGCGATTACTTCTCTGCTGCTGGCATCACGGCGATCACCTGTTCATGTCTCATCATCTACGGGATCGGCTGCATCATCGGCCCACTCGTCGCCCCTTTTGCCATGGCAGTTGCAACGCCATCAGGCCTTTTTCTCTACACTGCAGTTTTAGCTCTATCACTAAGTTTTTACGGAGTGTGGCGCAGAAAGAAGTTCCTTCCACCTGATACTAAAGAGCCTTTCGTTCCTCTTCCCTCTACAACACCAACTGGTGCAAACCTCGACCCTCGCTTAGGTGAAGATAAAGAGCTCCTCAAAAAATAGCCTATTTGTTAGAGTGAGGCTCTATGAAAAAAATCTTATGCCTTTCGAGCTTTTTAGCTCTATGTTCAGTGAACGCTGATGTTCCAGAATTAAACTACAATAGCCCTGCAGCTATTCAAATCCCACATAATTCCAACTGGAGTTTTTTTGCAGATGCTTCTTTCACCTACTGGTATTTAGCTCAGGAAGGATTAGAAATCGCAACGAATGGGGTGTTGAATGGAATCAATCTTTCTCCCGCAATCGAGACGAGCGCTTATTTTCCGTCGTTTAAATATAAACCTGGATTTAAAGTAGGAATTGGAACGATCTGTCCACATGATTGGGAATACCGCGCTGACTATACTTGGATTCATAGCAATATCAGTACATCAGGACTGCAAGCAGCTAACGGGGGTAATCTTCCTGCTGGCTCCACAACGCTCTCTTCAGGAACTTCTGTATTTGTTGTAAATGGATGGTTCGTACAATCAAGCACTGCCGGACAGTCCTTAGCTGGAAGTAGCATGTCTGCCGATTGGACACTCCACATGAATGTAATCGATGTGACGGGTGGTCGCCCTTTTTACCAGGGGGAAACCCTCACCATCTCTCCTAGAGGGGGACTCGAAGCGACAATCATCACACAAAGTTTAGATGTGGGACTTACAGAGATCTCTCCACAAGTATCGAATCTCCCCTCTCAGCCGATCTACTCATACAACAGCTCCCACTCTTGGGGTATCGGTTTTGTGGGTGGAGGAACATCAACGCAGTTTCTCCCAAAATCGTTTTACTTAGAAGAAACAGCAAAATTTGCCCTTCTGTATACCACATATACGAGTGTAAAGCATAAAGAAGATGTGGCCTCGACGGCGTTTAATAGTGGTCCATATACCTTAAACTACGACAACTACTACGCTCTTCGCCCCAACGCATCCCTTGATTTAGGATTAGGCTGGGGAAGGTTCTTCAGACAAGATACTGTACACGTTGACTTCCGTCTCTCTTATGAATTTGCCATCTACTGGGGGCAGAACATGATGCGGACTCTCTTGGACAGCATGATTACTGGAACAGGAGCCGCCTCGAACAACTTGTTCACGCAAGGTGGAACATTTACAGCGATGGTCAATTTTTAACGGGGGCGTAGGATGAAATTTTGGCTCTATCTACTCCTCATCCCCTCCCTTCATGCCTACGATGTGTTTCTCGTCTCTAGCACTAGACTCATTGGTGTAGAAGTGACAGGAAGCGTGATGAGCTCCACATCCTCTGCAGAATATAGATCCCTCACTTCAGATAACCACTTCGGCGTGACACTCTCTGCTGATCAAAACTATCTCTATGTTCCAAATGCCACAGCTAACACTATTTCTATTTTCCAAGTGGCTGATTTCTCTTTAGTGACGACGATCAATCCAGGTAGCAGCTTAAATCGCCCTCAAAGCGTTGTACTTTCCCCCAATGGAAGATACTTTTACGTGGCGAACCGCCTAGCAAATAACATTGTGATCGTCGATGCAGCCTCTTATGCTTTAGTCACTACGATAAACCCAGGCAGCTCTCTTCATGATCCAAGGGGAATGGCAGTCTCCCCAGATGGAACGACACTCTTTGTAACAAATGAGAGTTCGAATACGATCTCCTTGATTCGCCTTTCTGACAACTCTTTGACTGGAACAATCAACCCATCGAGTACGCTTAGTGGTCCTTTTGGCATCGCTTTTTCTCCCGATGGAGGCTCTATTTACGTATCAAATCGAACAAATTCTACCATTTCGATCATTAACGCTCGTACCTATGAACTTTCCTCACTACTCACGTTTAGTGGATCTCATAGTCTCTGCCAGATCGCGTTTGCACCAGATGGAGAGTTTTTATATGTCACAGACATAGCTTCAGGAACCCCTAAAATCCAGATTCTCTCTTACCCGGGACACATTTGGCAATCGTCTGTCAATCCCAGTGGCGCTTTTATTGGATCCCCATCAGGGATTGCGATTTCCCCCATACCTAGATTTGTAAGGGAGGGCTCGATTCGCAAAACACAGAATTTCACTTCGAAACGGATGTAAGAGACTGTCTACCTCAAAAAAAACGCCCTCTTGAATAAGAGAGCGTTATCATCATCTAAACTGAGTGAAGGAATTACTCTAGATCTTTTTTCTTCCAGTAAGAAGCTTTTCCAAGAACATTCTCGCTGTCGATTCCATTCTCTTTCAAGAGGGCAACGATCTCTTCTGGAGAGACCCCTAATTGAATGAGGTGGACGACTAGAGCTTTGAAACGGTGGTGGCTCGCTATATAATTTTGTCTTGGTGTGTGCTCTCTAAGGTTATCGATTACTTGAGCGTACTCTGCAGCCATTTTAGTAAATTCTTCAGTTGTCAGAGTAGGTGTAGCACTTTTTTCGAGAAGATTGCGGTCGATCTTGAGATTCCACTCAGCCACGCGGCGTGTTGTTTCATCCCCTAACCCTTTTACCTGCTCTAAAATCTGCTCTCTCTCCCCTTTAGTATGGAGGTAAGCATCTCTAAGGGCTTCTCTAAGAGCTCTCTCTTTCTTCCCTTCTGGCCAGAATAAATAACTTTCTAGGGCTGTTTGATATTCTTTAGCAGCCGCGATGAGGGCATCAGTTTCCCCTTGTCCAATAGTTTTTACAATTGTTGCCTTTGGAGTGCTCTCTTGGACCATTTGGAGCCCCTCTGCTGAGAGAGAACCAACGCAAATCCCACTAATAAACAAACATGTCTTTAAATATTTTTTCATAAAACTCCCTTTCATTTTGAATTATTATAAATCAATAAACGAAAAAGGAGTAGTTGAATAATTATCTGCTAATAAATAAAATTTTTACTTACTAGGGAACAGCTCTTTAAATTGATCACGTAGGGAAGAAGGCACAACTTCATCTACCCCCGACTTATCATACATGAGAAAGTACATGCAGGAAAACATGATCCCAAGAGCAGGGCTAAAGAGCGCCACGAAAAGGGAAATAGCACATACTAATGAGCGTTTAATCGAAAGCCAGGAATGGCCCACGGCTCTTGAAAGAAAACCGATACGACAGAAGGTAGCGAGGTGAAGTGATACCTTGATCACAAACATCAAGGCAGAATAGAGACCCCATAGAATGTCTGCGAGCAAAAGAAGAAGGAAGAAAAATCTCGCAGCTAGTGCAGAAAATAACTGATCCTTCCGCGTAGCTTCACGCTGGATATAATTTTCATCGATGTGATTGGTAGAAAAAGCGCCCGGGTCAATCGAGGGCTTAGGTCCTCCAGAGAGGTTCCCTTGTGTCTCTTTTTCATAGTAATCAAAGATGTTGTAGATTGCCATTACATCCTCTTTTTCTTTGAAATTTTGTTAAACCCATTTAAGCCAGCTATTCGATAGCCTTCTGCAAACGTGGGGTAGTTAAAAATCTGATCCACAAAATATTCGATCTTTGCATTAAAGGACATTGCTACCTGACCGATGTGTATCACCTCGGTAGCTCCCCTTCCAATAATGTGGATCCCTAAAATCTCCAGCGTCTCAGCGTGGAACAAGATCTTGAAGAATCCTGGCTCATTTCCTGAAATGTGATTGCGCGCGATCTCGTAATAGTAGGCGCGTCCCACTTCATAGTGGTATCCCATCCGTTTGAGCTCCTCTTCAGTATACCCACAAGAGGAGATTTCGGGAATGGTATAAATTCCGTAAGGGTACTTTTTGGGGAAGAGGTGGGTCTCGACACCACAGGCATGTTTTGCCGCAAGTCTTCCTTGCTCAAAGCTTGTCGATGCCAAACTAGGTCCTCCGATTACATCTCCGACGGCATAAATATTTTCTGCATGCGTTTGGAAAAAATCGTTCACCTCAATATAGCCATTCTTCGTTAACCGAACACCCGCACAGTCTAGACAAAGAAGATCTGCACAGGCCTCTCTTCCTAAAGCAAATAGAAGCGTCTCTGCTTGAAATGAGGAACCATCTTTGCAAAAAACAACCGCATGTTGGTTTTCTGTCTTGATTGTCTCGATCTCTTTTTCAGGAAAGAATGTGAGGCCACTTTTCTCTAATGCCAATTCAAGATACTTCCCCATTTCGACATCGAGAAAAGGTAAGATGTGAGGCCTTTTATCTAACACCGTTACTTTTGTCCCAAGTAGAGCAAAGAAACTCGCATACTCCATCCCCACAACCCCTGCACCGAGTACGATCATCGATTCAGGGATGTGATCAATTTTTAAAAGCTGCGATGAATCACAAATAATTTTTCCATCAAACGGGATCTCTGTCGGATTTCTCGGCTTTGATCCTGCTGCAATGATGACTTTTTCTGCCTTGATGTGATCAATGATTTTCCCGTCGTGATCGAGGATGTCGAGGTGATGTGGATCGACAAATCTAGCAGCTCCATAGACTAGCTCAACATTGTTTTTATCAAACTGTCGAAGAAGTTGATTCTTTTGCAAATTTACAATCAAATTCAGTCGGTAGTTGAGATCGTTGATCGACACTTTTTTCGGCTGATAAGAGCTCGCATAGAAACTGCGATTGTGAAATCCCGTTAAATCGAGAATCGCTTCTCGAAGGGATTTCGATGGCATGGTTCCTGTATGTAGGCTCCCCCCACCGATCATATCTTTTTCGATCACAATCACTTTTTTATCGAGCTTAGCAGCCTGCATGGCCGCCTTCTGCCCCGCAGGTCCTGAACCTATGATCGCAACATCGAATGTTCTTTTTTCAGACATATTCCGCACATTACAGACGTAAAGAATTTTTTACAACAAATTACCACCTCACCAAAAATCGATGCCCGAAATTCGGCAGCAGAGGAATTCCCCATGAGATAAACTAGAGAAAAAATGAGGTCAAACTGTGCAAAATGATGAGTACTATCAGGCGCTACTGGATAAAAACAGCTCTTACGAAGGGGTCTTTTTTGTTGGTGTAAAAACGACAGGGGTATTTTGCCGACCTACATGCCGAGCAAGAAAACCGAAAAAAGAGAACTGCGAATTTTTTGAGACTGCCGAGCAGGCTCTTTTAGCATCATTTCGTCCTTGTAAGCGTTGTAAACCTCTTTCACACCCTAATCTTATCTCCCCTCTTGTACAAACTCTTGTCGAAGCGGTGGAAAAAAATCCTGAAAAGCGTTGGAAAGAGAGTGATTTTCGCGAACTCGCTATCGATGTCTCTACCGTACGTCGGCAATTTAAAAAACGCTTTGGAATGACTTTTGTCGCTTATGCAAGAGCTCGTCGAATGGGACTTGCTATGAAACAAATTCGAGAGGGAGAAAAAGTGATCGATGTACAACTTTCAAGTGGGTATGAATCAAGCAGTGGATTTAGAGATGCATTTTCTCAAATTATGGGGAGCGCTCCTTCCAAAAGCATTGGCTACTTAAAAACCTCATGGATTGATACGCCACTTGGCCCCATGCTTGCCATTAGTGATGATCAAGCTCTCTATCTCATCGAATTTGTCGACAGAAGAGGGCTAGAAAAAGAGATTGAACGGCTGAGAAAGAAAGTAAAACTGCCGATTATTCCAGGCTCTTCAAAACCTATTCAACAGATAGAAAAGGAACTAGAAAAATATTTCAATGGATACAAAGATCCCTTTCAAACTCCACTTGTTCTTCTTGGCTCCCCCTTTCAAAAAAGGGTGTGGGAAGAGCTTAAAAAAATCCCGAGGGGGGAAACGAGATCGTATAAGGATATTGCAAAATCGATTGGACAACCCTCAGCTCTCCGTGCAGTAGCTAACGCTAATGGAGCAAATCAGTTTGCGATTGTCATCCCCTGTCATCGCGTCATCAATAGTAATGGGGAGCTCGGTGGGTATGGAGGAGGGCTGAAGAGAAAAGAGTGGCTCCTCAAACATGAGAAACATTAGATGCGTTTAGTTTTGAGGAAGTCGAGGAGTTCTATGACCCCTTCTGCTTTGAAAAGATAGCAGAATACGAGGAAGAAGACGCCGAAGCTTGCAGTCAGGAGGCCAAATTGGGTAATTTGGTGGGTGAACGAGCGGACAAATTCTATATTCCAATTCCCAATCATGATGAGATGTGTGAGATCTTGGCATAGGAGCGCCCCGATACAGAGGACTAATCCTCCTGTCACACCAGCTGCCATGGTGGTCCTCATGAAAGAAGGGATGAGGGGGCGGATGGAGAAGGCCTGTTCATTCTTTAATAGGTAGAACATGTTCAAAAAGGCAGAGAGACTTGTTGCGAGAGCGATGCTGAGTGGCCCAAGATCAAAGACAAAAACAAACAAGATATTGAGCAGTGTATTGCAAAGGACAGAGTAGAGCGATCCTTTAGTGGGGGTCCAAAAGTCTTCTCTTGCATAAAACGAGGGAGCAAGAAGGAGGACAAAAGCGGCAGGCAAGAGTCCAATTCCATAACCCCAAAGGCAGAGGGTTGTCTGGAGGGTTGCTGTTTGATCAAAGTGACCTCTTCCATAAAGGAGATTCACAGAGGCAGCGCCGAGGACAAAAATCCCGATTGTTGTGGGCATCAATAAACTAAATGTTCTCGAGAGGGTAAAGGTCATGAGACGGAGGTATCCTGCCCTATCATTGTTTTTTACGCTGCGAGAAAGGGGTGGCATGAGGGCCGAGGCGATGGCAATACCAAAAAGTGCAAGAGGAAGCTGCTGAAGTCTATGGGCATAACTCAAATAAGCGGGCCCTGTTAAGGAAGCAAAACGAGCGATGATCACATCGACTGCGCTATTGACCTGTACTGCGGCAACGCCTACTACTCCAAGAAGGAGCGGTGAAACCATTTTGGAAAGTTCTGGAGCGAAAAGTTTTGCCTCTTTCCAATCTTGCCATGATAAATATTGTTTTAAATAGCGAAGGACTCCAGGCATGGTAACGGCCCACTGGAGTAAAAAGGCTATCACAATGGCGTAGGAAATGCGGGCCATCGCTTGATAAGGAGAGAGGTGGCAAAAGGACCAGACAGCCAAAATCCAGACGATATTAAAAGCGACGGGGGCGATACCAGGAATAAAAAAATTCTTTTCACACTCTAATAGAGCGCTCGTTAGACCAAAGAGGCAGATGAAGACAATCCCTGGGAGCATGAGCATTGTTAAATAAAGGACTTGTTTACCATCTTCAGAAAGGAGGCCCGATCCCCAAAAAGAAAGACAGACCGCTTCTAGAAAAATGACCAAGATCGATAAAAAGACTCCGAGAGAAACAAAAAGGTCTCGAAAAAATTTTGCTCCCTCTTCAGGAGATTCTTTTCGAATTTTTTCAAAAAATGGGATAAAACCATTCAATAATGCCCCTTCTCCGAAGAGACGACGCAGTAAATTGGCGAGTCTGAAGGCGACAAGAAAGGCTGCAACAGCCACATTTGCACCAAAACAAAAGGCCATGGAGAGATCGCGGATCATTCCAGCAAAGCGACTTATCACGGTACCGGTCAAAAAATGGGTAGCTGACCGGCTAACACTACTACAGCTATCTTCTGTGGCCATATAACCATCTTTACATAAAAGGGATTTTTCTGGTATTCTCCCCCTATTAAAATATAAAAGGACTATACAACATGAGCAGACAGTGTCAAATCACGAACAAACGCCATCGTCCTGGAATGACCTATACCATTCGAGGGATTGCAAAAAAGAAGAAAGGGATCGGTCTTAACAAGGTGGGAGCGGCTAAAAGACGCTTTTTCGCTAACATCAGAAAGAAACGTTTGTGGAACCCAGAAGAAAAACGCTTTATTACATTGAAACTCTGTGCACACGGATTGAAAATTGCAGAAAAACAAGGCATTCATGCCACTGTGAAAAAGCTCCGTTCACGAGGCATTCACGTTTAATTTATGTTCTATTGTCGATGGGAGCCATTTGGCTCCTCATCGGCACCTTCCACTTTTTTTCTTTTAAACTCCCAGATCCTGCCCACCCACTCCAATTCTATAGCTCTGAAACTAGAGACGACATCAAGAAGATTTTTTGCACATGCATCCGTAGTGCCAAAGATGAACTTTCTCTCTCCTCTTACGGCTATTCTGACCCTGATATTTTAAGGCTCATCAAAGGGCAAAAAGAGGCAGGCGTTGAAGTCATCACCCACCCCCCTCGAAAAAAAGGGAAGGGAATCCAACATAGAAAATACCTCATCATCGATCGAGAAATCCTCTGTCTTTCATCGGTCAATCTGACAGAACCCTCTCTTACTGTGCATAATAACATCGCTCTCCTCTTCTTCCACCCCCCATTAGCAAAGCATGTTCAAGAATCTCTTTACTATGAAGATGAGAGCCTCACCTATTATCCCATCCCCTCTCAAGGGAAAAAGGCGCTTGAGCACATCCTCTCATTAATTGATGGATCAAACCGCTCCATCAAAGTGGCAATGTTTACATTTACCCACCCCGCCTGTGTCGATGCTCTGATTAGAGCAAAGGGACGTGGAGTCGATGTCGAAGTGCTCCTCGATAAGCAAACGGCAAAAGCTGCTTCAAAAAAAGCGTACCAAAAGCTAAAAGAGGGGGGAATTACCGTCAGGCAAAACCGGGGAAAGCAGCTTTTTCATTACAAATGCGCTCTCATCGATGAAGAAACGCTCATTTTCGGCTCAGCTAACTGGACACAGTCAGCCTTTCGCTACAATAATGAGGATCTTTTGATCGTTCGAGACCTTTCAAAAGAGCATAAAAAATTTCTCCGCCGCTTGTTTACTTCTATTCGCTTCACCTGAATAATCAGGCTAAGAGATATATAACACCGGGATAGATTCATGGATTTCCCCATCTTTACTGTTGCGTTTTCCCTTTTTCTCCTTATGGACCCCATTGGGAATATACCCCTATTCATCGTTATTTTGAAGAATATGGACCGAAAGAAGCAGCAGAAGATCATCCTGAGGGAAGCGCTCATCGCTCTCGGGATCATCTGTGCGTTCACGTTCCTCGGGGATGCGCTGATGGATATCTTGCACATTTCCCATGAAACGATTTACTTGTCAGGGGGGATCGTCCTTTTCCTTCTCGCCATCCGGATGGTGTTTCCACCTCCCGGGGGACTGACGGGTGCTTTGATGCCTGGTGAGGAAGAGCCGTTCGTCTTCCCTCTTGCAGTCCCTTTATTAGCAGGCCCTTCCGTTTTAGCCGCTGTCATGATATACTCTGGCCAAGACTTGCCGATGTTATATCTATTATTGTCAGTGGCGATTGCGTGGCTCTCATCAACATGCATCCTTTTATTAGCCCCGACAATTACGAAGTGGATCGGTAGAAGAGGGATCAACGCTATTGAGCGTTTGATGGGACTTATCTTGATTCTCATCGCCCTCCAGATGTTCTTGGAAGGGATGACGATTTATTTAGAAACATGAATATTGTTCTGCATATAGCCTATGAAGGGACCCGCTACGCTGGTTTTCGCCCTGGAATCGAAGAGGAATTAAAAAAAGCTCTAGAGAGGGCGGGTGTTTTGTTTACCTCGATCCAAGCAGCATCGAGAACAGATGCGGGCGTCCATGCCAAGGGGCAAGTGGTCAACTTTACTGGGACCTATCTCCCCTTCCCTCCTGAAAAGATCCCTCTCATCTTGAACCGACTCCTCCCTAACGATATCCAAATCACCTCTTCTTACATAGCTGATCCATCCTTTCACGCCACAATCGATGCGAAATCCAAAGAGTATCTCTATCAAGTAAATAGAGCCCCCGTCGACTCCCCTTTCCTCCGCCACACTTCATGGCACTACCCCTATCCTCTAGACCTTCCTTTGATGAGAGAAGGGGCGAAGAAATTCATCGGAACGAAAAACTTCACCGGTTTTGTGAACCAAGGGTCAGATCGAGATGTAGCGACCCTTACAACGATTACGACATGCTCTATTGAAGGGGATGAACTGCTCCGCTTCCATATCCATGGAAGCCACTTTCACTACAAAATGGTGAGAAATATAGTGGGAACTCTCCTCTATCTAGGCCGCGGTAAACTCCACTTAAGTGATATTGATACCATCTTCGAATCTGAAGATCGGCGCCTCGCTGGAATCACCGCTCCTCCTCATGGTCTCACTCTAGAAAAAGTCCACTATTCCATTTTTTCATCTCCTCCCTTATACTCATCTCTTCAAGAGAGGTTCATCGATACAATCTATGATTACAAGAAATGATGTCTGCTGGTGTGGTAGTGGAAAGAAATGGAAGAAGTGTTGCTATCCGAAAGAGAGACCTGCCTCTCAAGCGATGACTCTTCGAGAAAAATATCGGAAAGAACATGACATCATCATCAAGACCGATGAACAGATCGATAAAATCAGAAAAGCCTGTAAGCTGACCGCCTCCATTTTGCAAAAGGCAATCGCCTTTACTAAGGAAGGGGTCACGACTAAAGAGATCGATGCCTACGTTGCCAAGCTCACAAAAGAGGCCGGAGCCATCGCAGCTCCACTCCGCTATGGAGATCCTCCCTATCCCTATCACATTTGCACATCTCTCAATGACGTCATTTGTCACGGATTTCCTGATGATGTGCCTCTCCGATCAGGAGACATTGTCAACATCGATATCTCCTGCATTTTGAACGGCTATTTTGGAGACGCGAGCGCCATGGTAGCAATTGGAGAAGTGAGTGAAGAGAAGAGAAAGGTCGTCGATGTAGCGCATATGTCGCTTCTGAGAGCCATCTCGATCGTAGCTCCTGGTGTCCCATTAAATGAGATTGGTGAAGTCATTGAAACTTATGCAAATAAGATGGGATGCTCTGTCGTCGATGAATTTGTGGGTCATGGAATTGGACTCAAGTTTCACGAAGCGCCCGCCGTTCACCACAACCGCAATAGCTACACCATCCCGCTCGTCGAAGGGATGATCTTCACGATCGAACCAATGATCAATGCAGGGGAGAAAAAGAGCAAAATTGATCCCAACGGGTGGACCGCTCGGACAATTGATGGAAAACCGAGTGGACAGTGGGAACATACCATTCTCGTCACTGCCACTGGTTATGAGATTCTTACCCTCTTGTAGCCTTTTTAACCAAGCGGCTTAAGAGGACAATCACAACGCCAATCCCGAGAAGGATGGTGATGTCAAAAACCATGGCTGTCTTGTAGTACATATCCATTTTTTGCATCGTCATGGCGTTCATCTCTTTCATCGACATCTGTTCTTGCTGCATAGTTGCCTGCCTTCTACCAAACATATTTTCTTTCTATTCCTATGTTTCGAGTAACACACCAATGATGCCAACACTTTTCCCCTGATTGTTATAAAGGGGTTTTTGAGTAGCAACCATCCGGTGGACTTTCCCCTCTTTATCAATGAGTTTGCCAGCATGAATTTCAAACGGAGTTCCCAAAAACTGAGCTACTTCCTTTTCATTTTTTCCCACTAGATCTTCTGGCATGATGCCAAAAAACTCAGCAAATGCGTTATTACAACCCATAAATCGTTGATTCTGATCTTTCCAAAAGACATATCCTGGCATTTGAAGAAGGACGTTCAATTGATCTTTCTCTTGCTTTCTCATAAGGAATCCTCTGGTAGTGAAAGGCCTATGATTCCGATGATGCTCCCTTGAGCATTGAGGAGAGGCTTTTTACTTGTGATGACTTTGACAGGCTTCCCTGCATGATTATAGATACATTCATGAATCCCCCACTTCGCTTTTCCTGAGCGGATGATCTCATGATCTGTTTTGGCATACTGATCTGCTTCTGTTGCTAAGTGACTGATCTCTGAGTCTTTCTTACCAATGATCGCCTCTTTCTTGACCCCGATAGCTCTTGCAAACTCTTCATTACAACCAAGATAGCGACCATTCATATCTTTCCAAAAGACATATGCTGGCACTTGATCTAACGAGTTTAGTAAGAGCTCTTCTGATGTTTTTCTCATATTTCCCTCCAATCCCTATACTCATTAGGAAAAAGGGGGTATATAAAAGCAAGGCTCTATTTGATGTTTTTTGAGATGACCTTAGCGAGGTCCTGGAGGGTGATCTTCTCTTGCCCCATGGAGGCGCTAGCTGAACGGGGAGCCCGCTCCCTCTTGACTTTCTCTTGAATCTTCTGCTCTTTTCTGTACTGGGTGAGTAAGAGATGGAGCTGAAAGTTTTCAAAACGGACTTCATTGAGTTCTTTCAGCCGGCGAAGAGCTTCTTCTTCAGTAAATAGCGGCTCTTCTTGTTGTTGTACGGCTCCTTTTACACCATCAATTTCAATCAGAAGCGTATGAGTTTTTTCCTGAAGAGCATCTCTCTCTTCAACAAGCTTTTCTAAACGGTATCTTTCTCTTGCAGATTCGCTACTCGTGAGCTCGATGAGCTGCTTTAACGCTTCGATCCTCTCTTCATGCTTTTCTTCAAGGACGATCATATCACTTTCTAAAGAGCTCACTTTATCTTTTTCCCTCTGCAGTTGCTGCTGCAAAGTTTCAAAGCGGGCTTTCCACAAAGCGCTATTTTCAGCTTCTTGCTTCAGGGCCCTCTCTTTAGCGCTATTTTCTTCCGATGTGGATAGATAACCTCCAGCCACAACGTAAAGAGCAAGGCAAAGAGAAGCGGTCCAAAGCCCTTGCCAAAGGGTCATCTTCTCTGGATGGGAAAAATAGACAATTCCTGAAAAAAGAAGAATGATTGCAATCGACAGCAGTGCTCCCTGAACATGGAAGCGGCGGATTACAAAGGTTGCAGCGACCGTTAAGAAGAGATAGATAGCAGGGAGAGGAAGAAAGCTCAAAAGAGCCACTCCACTCAACATGAGAACCATCGCCACTCCGACTTGTTGAAGAGAGGCGTCCACTTCTCGAGCTAATTTATTCCAAACCGATGCAAACATGACTTTAGGTTAATGGAAATGAGAAATATCCTCAAGCATTCAACTTCATCAAAATCTGAGTGATCATCTCGAAACCTTTTTGATGCTGCTCGAGAGAAAACCATTCATTCGGCGCGTGGATATTATTCTCTGCAAAACCCACTCCTGGAAGAACGCATTCTGCTTGAGAAAGTTCCATCAACGTTGTTGCAATAGGAATGCTTCCACCACTCGTGTAATAAGAACAAGATTTTCGAAATACCTCTTCATATCCACTTTTCACAATCGCTGCGAGCTTCGACTGAGTAGAAGCTCTATAAGCCTTCCCATGCCCATGCTCTTTCACATTCAGCTCCACCTCATGAGGAATATGAGCTCTCAAGAACTCTTTTACCCGTTTAAAAATGAGATCTGGATTTTGATCAGGAACTAAACGGCAGGAGATCTTGCAGCTCGCCTTTGCAGGGAGAACAGTCTTAAAACCCTCTTCTGTGTACCCGCCCCAAATTCCATTCACTTCGAGAACAGGAAGGAGCGTATTCGCCTCTTTATGCCCTACCCCTTTCTGAGCGAACGCTCTCACACCAAACTCTTTCTTATAGTCTTCTGGATTAAAGCGGAGGTCGAATTCTTTTTTCTCCGCATCAGAAAGAGTTTTGACTTCGTCATAAAATCCAGGGATCGTCACTCTTCCATTTTCATCGTGAATCTTGCTGATTGCTTTAGCTAGAAGGTGGATTGGGTTTGCAGCAATGCCGCCATGCTCTCCCGAATGCATATCGATGTTAGACACAATGCACTCTGCTTCCATGCTCACAATGCCGCGGCATCCGATGCAGACATGGGGCTCTTTAAAAGAGCCAATCCCCATGTCGACAATGAGGAGATAATCTGCTTTCAAACGATCTTTGTAGCGGTGTCCATGTTTCATGAGAGAGTGGCTACCACACTCCTCTTCTCCATCGATCAAGATCTTGATATTGAAACGGCGCTCTTTCACCAATTTCATAAAGGCTTTAATTGCAGTTAGCGTGTAATGGCATTGCCCTTTGTTGTCTTCAGCGCCTCTAGCATAAACTTTTCCATCTCTTACAGTAGGTTCAAAAGGGGGAGACTTCCAGAGGGGAAGAGGATCTTCTGGTTGCACATCGTAGTGTTGATAGAAAAGGAGCGTCGGGAATGAGGGATTGATGATCGATTCAGCAAAGAGTGCAGGTTGTCCATTCTCAAACTCCCACTTTTCCCCTTGAAGCCCCATTTCTTTGACAATCGAAAGGAGCCACGCAATACAGTTTTGCATATCCTGATGCCGTTTTGTCTGCGTCCCCACAGTGGGGAAGCGGAGAAAATGGAAATACTCATCGAGGATCTCTTGCTTCTGATTTTGATACCAATCATGAAACGCTGTCATTAATCTTCCTCCAAAATCCCTTGTGCACTTTGAATGAGATAAGCGGCCAGCCACTTCTCCCCTTCATATTTCATTTCCACTTCCATCGAACCATCAGCTGTAGGTTCACTACAGGTGAGAAGAACATAGCAAATAGTCTTGCCCGACATTTTTCTTTTGATCACCGATTTGATTTCCTTTTTGGAGAAATCCCCTTGATCAAATAAACCCTCAAGAATCTTTGCCATTTCGTCTAAAAACCCGCTCAGAATATATTTTCAGAGCAATTGATCTCATAAATTCAAATAATTATCAATCAAAAAGATCTCTTATGGTAACATCATTTTCATACGTAGAGGACCCATTATGTTCAAGAGAATACTACTGTTTCTAGCGATGAACGCACTGGTCATCATGACCATTTCGATTCTTTTCAGTATCTTTAATATTCAACCCTATTTGAACTCCTATGGAATCGATTACAAAGCGCTCATGGCATTTTGTGCGATCTGGGGTATAGCAGGCGCTTTTATCTCATTGCTGCTCTCTAAACAGATGGCAAAGTGGTTCATGCAGATTGAAATCCTCTCTCCTCAAGACAAGCTTTACCGAATGGTAGAAGATCTCTCGAGAAAAGCAGGACTCAAGTATGTCCCCGAAGTGGGCATTTTTCAATCGAATCAAATGAATGCCTTTGCAACAGGCCCCACTCAAAAACATTCCCTCGTCGCCGTCTCAACAGGACTTCTGAATAAGATGTCTTCAGATGAAATCGAAGCTGTCCTCGGACATGAAATTTCCCACATCGCCAATGGCGATATGGTCACGATGACCCTCTTGCAAGGGGTCGTAAACGCATTTGTCATGTTCCTTGCGAGAGTCCTCGCCTTTGCCTTCTCAGGGCTCGGGCGCGATCGAGATAATCGATCAGGCTCATACATCAGCTACCACCTCTTCGTCTTCCTCTTCGAGATCGTCTTTATGGTGTTTGGCGCCATGGTCATCGCTGCCTTTTCTCGCTACCGCGAGTTCAAAGCAGACAAAGGCTCTGCCGATCTCATCGGCAAACGCCCCATGATCGATGCTCTTCGCCGCCTAGGTCAAGAAAAAGAGGGAGTGCATCAACTTCGTGATGAAGCAATCAAAGCTCTCATGATCTCTCAACCTGTGAAAAAAGGGCTCCTCCACCTCTTTGCGACGCACCCTCCCCTCGAAGAAAGGATCGAACGCTTAGAGCGCGGCTACTAATCCCTAATCGTATGAAAAAAGGAGGCCTTCTTGAAGAGAAGGCCTTATGAATTAATCGATCCAGTTGGTATCGACGAGAAGGTTGCTGTTATTTCCAATGGGGAAATAAGGCTTTGCTTTTGTGCAACGTGAACAGTCGCGAAATCCTGTGATGGGGAATGAATAGGTGATCCCGACAGCGATGTTGGAGTTGTAATTAAATGCTTTTGGCGCTGTAGAGTTTCCTACAGGCCCCATGTAGACCCCGTGGGCATCGAGACGGAGGTGTTTTGAAAAGGGAGCTTTTAGATCAAACCCGATCAGATAGGCTCCTTCTCTCGATCCTGAAATGAGTAAGCTTTCCTTGTAAGGGACGCCGCCCCAGAGCATGGTCTCTGCTCTATTGCCAAAGATGTGGCGCCAGAAAAGGCTCACCTGGCTGATAGCTCTATAGGTAATCGGCAAATTCGTGTAGGTATTATGTGAAGTGTTGAGATTAACAGTCCCCCAAGCTCCGAGCTCATCTTTATTTTGGATGAGATAGCCAAGCTGCATTCTGAGCTGGCCCATATTGGGATTCAGCGCTAAGATGCCGAGATCTTGGTTGAACATCCAATCGACTACGATACCACCCTGAATACCATCAACTCCACCGAGTCCTCCCGACCTTCTGAAAAAGCCTCCTGTGACAAACTCTTGTTGTTCGATGGTAGAATTGTAGCTCTCTGTTAAGGAAGGCTTGCCATACCAGTCGTAAGCTGCGTAGCTGCCACCCCATTGCATCCCGAAATAGTCCAAGATATTCAGGCCAAAATTGCAGCCGATTAAAATGCCATTATTTCCATTCCAGTTCCCATCAGGAATCGTATGAAAATTGTCGTAAGAAAGATTCACTTCCCCAATCATTGAAACGTGGGGACATGGAGCTCTTTGCGTTTCTTCAGCAATTACTGTTGCTGTGAAACAAAGAGCCGATAAAACGAGATAGCGCATAACAACCCTATATTGATTTTATCGACTACATTACACATTTTTCTTTTCAAAAGGAAATTTTTTCTGCGAACGGCAAACCTATTTGCGATCTAATTCTAGGAATATCGAGATTTCGAATGTACTCAACGAGGTTCTTGTGCCACCAATGAAGCCCTCTCGACTTCATTTCTTTGATGGCAGACTCTTTATCCCAATTTTGACAAACAATGCGGTAGATTGCACAAAGTGTTCCTGTTCTGTCCGCACCATGAAAACAGTGGACATAAGCAGGTTGATAGAGTGGATCGTTCAGAACTCTTAAGAAGTGGATCACGATTTGATCACTCGGCTGATAGGGGGAAAATGGGATATGGATGGTCCTGAGTTCTTTGATCTTTCTTTGGAAAAAAGGGCGGTACTTTCTGAGATTGATCACCGTTTTGATCCCCTGCTCAGCAAGCTCTGTCAAACCAGAAAAGGAGGGTTGCCCTCCTCTCATAAGGACACTCTTTTCCACCTCTTGAAAGTTCGGCACTCGGTGGAGAAAGATCCTCTGCTTGATATAGAATCTGAGGACCGCTAAAAATCCACAAAACATGGCTACACAGTAAATCAAAGCTTTGATACATTGCCTTAGACCAAACACGACACATCTCCTTGTTCAAAAGAGTAGATTTTCTCTGGAGCAATCACTGAGGCGAGGTGTTCAAGGCTCTCTGACTGCATGACGATGAAATCGATCTCAGACAACAACGATAGCAAGGTGACAAAATGTTTATGGCTACTATGAGGGAGATAGACGATGAGCTTGGCCCCTTTCTTCTTATGGCCAAAATTCTTGATCGCATTGAACAGTTCTTGGTCGAGATCTTTGGCATGTTCTAGATTGAGAACGATCACTTTTTTTCCAGCAAGGGCTTGTTTTAAGACAAAGAGGTACTGTTCATCAAAAATCTTCCCCTCCGCATCAATCTGAAGAAGTCTCGATGCAATCTCTGAAAGGGTCACAGCAACGCAACCAACTCTCTCAATAGCAATGCCTGAAGCAATATTGGCAAGTTTAATCACATGATCGATGGAAATCTTATTCGCAAAGGCAAATGTGACCATGGCCAGGGCAGTATCACCCGCTCCCGTCACATCCTTGACATCTTTTTGAACGACGGGGTAGTGTTTCTTTTTTCCCTGCCGATCAAACAGGGCCATCCCCTTCTCTGACCGGGTGATGAGGAGCATTTCTACTTCTACATCGGAAAAAATTCTCTCTGCAACGGTTTCAATCGTCGCAGTTGATGGACACTTCGCTGCGGCATATGCCTCTTTTTCATTCGGCTTTACCATCGTTGCCCCTGAGTACTTCCTGAAGTCCTCCCCTTTCGGATCGACGATCACTGGGATTTCTTTTTTGCGGCTGTAATCAATGGTTTGACGAAGAAGCTCATCCGTTAAAATCCCTTTTCCATAATCAGAAATGGCAACAACATCTGCACGCTCAATCGCCTGAATCATGTGAGCGATCAATCTCTTTTCTAAAAGAGGGTCAAGAGGCATGTTCTTTTCAAAATCGATCCTGATCAGCTGCTGAGAGTCTGCGATGAAGCGATTTTTTAGAGGCGTCTGGTAATCCTCTTGAACGTAGAGTCCCTCTGATGGGATCTCACGAGAGAGAAAGAGTTCTTTGAGGAGACGGCCGTTATGGTCATCTCCTACACGTCCAATAGGCTCCACCGTAGCTCCGAGAGCTTCTAGGTTGAGGACCACATTCCCCGCTCCCCCTGGCAAACTATGCTGCTCTTTGGCCAAAAGGACAGGGACAGGGGCTTCAGGTGAGATGCGATGGACTTTTCCCGTTGTATACACATCGAGTATGAGATCCCCTACAACAAGTACATTCACCGATCTGAGGTGACGAAACGCCTTGATGAGACCTACCATCTACTGTAATCTCCAACAGAGTCTTTCTTATCGAGATAGTGGCAGACATAATCTTCAACCGCTTTTTCCATCGGAGTAAAAATCCAAGGCTTGAGCCCCTTCTCTTTTCTCATCAGGTGGTACTTTGTCATGTCAGCAGCAGTGTAATTTTGGTACGCTTTTCTCAAATGGTCAGGCATATCGATATACTGAATATTTACTGGTAATTTCAGAGCATTGAAAATACCCCCCATCAGCTGGTTCCAAGAAACAGGTTTTCCCGTACCGATGTTATAGACACCTTTGAGGCCGCTCGTCAAAAATTCCACAGTCATCTCTACCACATCTTTCACGTAAATGAAATCGCGGAGCTGATCTCCATCTTTGTATTGAGGAGTCGTCGATTTAAAAAGGTTGATCTGCCCTTTTTCTTTGATTTGGTTATAGCCATGAAACACCATCGAAGCCATGCTCCCTTTGTGGTATTCATTCGGTCCAAAGACGTTAAAGTACTTCAGTGATACAATTTGATTCAATACGTTTTGCTGCATTGCCCAAAGGTCAAACAGGTGCTTCGATAGTCCATAAGGATTCATGGGTTGTAAACCAATCAATCCCTCATGGTCATCAGAGAACCCTCTTGATCCATCTCCATAAGTCGATGCAGAAGATGCAAAAATGAAAGGGATGTTGTTGTTGAGGGCAAATTCTGCCAGCATGATCGAAAAACGGTAGTTATTCTGATAGAGATAATCACCATTCGTTTCTGTAGTGCTCGAACATGCTCCAAGGTGGATGATCCCTTCTAGATCACTCTCTCTCCCTTTGAGCCAGTCCTGCAATTCGTGGCGAGAAATGAGTTCGATGAATCCCTTCTGACGCACATTTTTCCACTTCACACTCGTCTTCAAATCATCAACTAAGACAAGGTTTTTATATCCTTTGTTGTTGAAATGTCGAACAATACACGATCCAATGAACCCAAGCGCTCCCGTAACCAATATGAATTGATCTTTATATAACCTTGACATATCTCTCATCTCCAGTATCAATAATCATGAGAGAGTATATACTGCTTCCATTTCAAAGATCCAGTTGATTTTACGTTTAGACTATTTCAGCAAGAGGTAGAGAATACCAATTCATTTGCGACCTCTCGATCACTTTTGCTTTTACAAAAGTAAAACCTGAAGGAAGCGGAGAGGAGTTTTTCTGAAGTGCATAAAATGCGCTTCCACTTCCTGTAAGAGCTACATGAGAAAATGCTTCTTGAAGTTTTGCATACGCGAATTCAAGTGGTGGAAGTGAGCGAAATGCTGCAGGTTGCAAATCGTTGATCGGAGAAAATTTCCCTACCAAAAACTCCTCCAACAAGATCCTAGGATCTTGATGACTCATTTCATTCGGTCTACAGAGTTTATAAACTTCTGGTGTAGAAGAGACAAGAAAATCGGGCACAGCGATCCAAAGATCCTCTGCAGTCCAAATAGGGATGTTTTCCAAAAGCTCTCCCCTACCCTGACAGTAAGCAGAACCAGTGGAGAGGAAAAAAGAAACATCAGAGCCAATCGTCGATGCCATCTCTAATAGCTCATCTAGAGAAAATGGGGATCCAAACTGCTCATTTAAGGCCCAGAGTGTTGTGGCAGCATTTGAGCTACCCCCACCGAGGCCTGCTTGCATCGGGATATTCTTTTCTAAATAGATCTCAACAGGAGTATCCACCTTCAACCTATGACGAAAGAGATATAACGCCTTCATGATGAGGTTTGTGGGGTCTTGTTTTAAACGGGAATCGGTACAAGTAAAGCGATCTTCGTCGGCTAATTGAATATCGAGAAAATCGCCATAATCGATAGCTGAATAGAGAGAGGCTATCTCGTGATAGCCATCTTCTCTTTTTCTAAGAATGCGAAAAAATAGATTCACCTTTGCAGGCGAAAAGTATTTCATTCTTGTGGAGCTGCCTCTTCAGTTGGAGCTTCTTCTTTTGGCTCTTTTTCTTTGAGAGGAGCTTGAATGATGCGGTCTGGCATAACTTCCACTTGAACAAAAGCCATGACGCCTTCTTTCAAGCGAACTTCAACCTTCTGCACCCCAAGTCTCTTGATCGCATGAGGAAGGAGAACATCACGTCTTTCGATCTGATATCCTTGCTCCATCAACATCTTAGATACGTCTTGTGAGCTCACTGATCCATACATATGTCCAGCGATGTCCACTTTAACAACAGTCTTCAATGTTACATCTTTGAGAACAATAGCGAGTTTTTCCGCTTCTGTCTTATCTTTAGCTGCAAGTTTTGCTCTCTCTTGCTGAAGGCTGAGCTGAACGCGATAGGCTCTTGGTGTGAGGATATCTGCATGTCCAAACGGAAGAAGATAGTTGCGCGCAAACCCAGCTTTGACTTGAGCGATATCTCCCATCCGGCCTACGTTTCTTACATCCTTAAGAAGGAGCACTTTCATTTTTCTTAGCATAGTTTCCTCTTAAATTATTCGTTGGACACAAATGGGAGTAATGCCATGTGTCTTGCTCGTTTAATTGCAACCGTCAACAAACGTTGGTGGTGACATGTCACGCCTGTGATTCTTCGTGGCAAGATCTTCCCTCTTTCTGTAACGAATTTTGAGAGAAGCTCGACATCTTTATAGTCAATGGAAGTAATGCCTGAGGATGCGAGTGGGCATCTTTTTCTGCCCGATTTTCTAAATCCCATTTCCCCCATGAATTTCTTTGTTGTCATGATACCTCCACTAAAGGTTTAAATGTAATTTCATTCCCTTCAGGTACTTCGTCAATCTGCAAAGTAAAGAAGCGAACTAAGTCTTCATGTAAGTGATATTCATGCCACATTTCGCGAACTGTATCAGAGTATGCAGAAAAATAGACGATGAAATAGTGCCCTTCACGGCAAGACTTGATCTCATATTTTAATTTCTTTCTACCCCAATCAATAATCTTATGGACTTCCCCTTCAAGAGACTCAATCAACGATGTGATTTTTTCCATCGCCTTGTTTCTTGCGTCATCACTTAAAGTAGCGCGAATAATATACATCCCTTCGTAGGTATGTTTGTTTCTCCGTCTAACCATTCTTTTGTTCTCCCACGCCTATCTCTGAAGAATTGGCGTATTGCAAAGTTTTTTCTATTCCTAGTTCTACAACCTTATCGAGGATCAATGCCGCTTCTTTTAATACCTTTGGCAGCGCTTCTGATTCCTCTTTGCGGTATGTACTGAGCACATAATCAGCGAGCTCAATACTTGGGTCTTGCCCGATCCCGACTCTCAATCGTGGAATCTCTGGTGACCCTATACATTCAATAATACTCTTCAACCCATTGTGTCCTCCAGCCCCACCCTCTGGTCTCAGACGGAAGCGGCCGAACGGTACATAAATATCATCTGCCACGATCATCGTTTCACTAGGAGCAATCTTGTAGTAGTCCATGGTCTTTTTTAAAGACTGACCTGACAAATTCATGTAGGTCATGGGCTTCAACAAAAAAAGATCCCGATCCCGAACGATCCCTTTGGCTAGCTCTCCTTGAAGACTTGGAACCGACTTGAATACCAACCCCAAATTCTCTGCTAACTGATCTAAGATCAGAAAGCCGATGTTATGTCTGGTATTCCGGTATTTTTCTCCCGGATTTCCTAGTCCAACAATAAAGCGGATCATCTATTTAGCAACCGACACCAATACGTTACTTTTGTGGGTGAGGACATTAACCCCCGCCTTCACATCTAAATCACCAACGCGGCGCACTTCGCCGAGTGAAACTTGTTGCAAGTCGAGATAAAACGCTTCTGGCATTTTAGCAACTTCGCAAGTTACACGAACTGAGCGCTTAATGAATTTTACCTGTCCGCCCAACTTCACACCAGCGCACTGGTCTTGGTTTGTGCAAAAGATAGGTACATTAATGGTGACTACTTTTTGATCTTCTACTTCTTGCAAATCGATGTGAAGAATCGCATATGACACTGGATGGTATTGGATCTGCTTGATAAGCGCCTTCCCCTTTCTACCATCTAACTCTATTTCGAAAACCTTTGTCGCGAGGCCACCTTTATCGATGCTTCTCAAGTGAGCTTCTAAATCTCCCCCTTCAATAGTGACAGGTGTGCTGCCGCCATTTTTGAGAGTATAAAGAACTCCAGGAACATTCTGTAGGTGACGAATATGCTTCAAAGAACTTTTCTTTCCTAAGGAACGTGCTGTTAACGTAAGTTTCATAATTTCCCTTCGAATTAATAAATATACTGAAAAAACTATACTACTCGTGAAAACGACTTATGGGCACTAGAATGTGCCGCAAGGAGAAAACACGAGATAGAGATGGCTTGTTCAGCTTCATCATGGACAGCTCGTTTATGAGCAGTCTATCTCTTCATTTAAGCTTTTGTCGGATGTAGAGTCCCGCACAAAGCTGTTTAACATACTAGTCTGGGGTGGAAGGATTCGAACCTCCGCATGCAGGTACCAAAAACCCGTGCCTTACCGCTTGGCGACACCCCAATCATGCTATCTATCGGTATACCTAGGTACACCAAAAAATTTGTAAGCGATATCGTATAGCAACAGTAACTTTTTTTGCAAACATCTAATCGATTAAATTTTCTTTTTCACAAAAAACATAGGCGATCCGTCCTCTTCTCCCCCAAGCTTTCATAAAATCTTCGATATCGTAATCTACAAGAGTCTCCCCCGCCGTGCGAAATGCAGGATCCATGCAAAGGACTCTTTTGTTTAAAGGATCATAGCCCCTTACCACTAATAAATGCCCCCCCTTATAAGGAAACGCTCCCCCAGGAAGGGGCCCCCTCACACTGACCACAACAGGTGTCCCCATCTCTAGTTTTCTATGGAGAGAAGAAAACCCCGAAAGTCTTTCCACCCAAATCCCCCAGCCTTTGCCAAGCCATCTCCACCCTTCCGCAATATTGAGCACCCAATTTCCAAAAATATCATACGTCTCATCCCAAACACGTTTGGCAAAATGGAGCGGATCGATGGCCTGATTCCCCGTTAAAAAACGGAGCGCTGCGACAGTAGAAGTGGGTGAACAAAGATCATCAGCGCGGGGGTGAAGGATCTCCATCTGGGAGAGCCCTTCAACGGGAAGAGAAATAGGGGCAAGCTTATCTAAATCTGAAGGCTCTTTGAGATCACCATTTGTGTAGACGTGAAGACTGTCGATCTTCTGAAGATCGGCGCCCCCTTCACCTTCCACCTTGATCTGGAAGCCTATCCCTTTTAAGTCTTGTAAAATTTCTAGAGCGTCGTACGAGACGCGAATGGGCATCTCATCAATCGTATCGATGCATCCCCCTTGCGCCCCTTTTCCCCAGGTGGCGTAGAGAAACCAAGGAGACCACTCATCTGTTTTGACCTTTATATAGAAGCGGTAGAGGCCGTCCGTTGGACGCTGCCCGTTCCAGGAAAGGAAGAGTTCATCAAAAGGGGGAACCTTCTCTTCTTTCCATTCTTTTTGAACATCCCATTGATGAAACATAGCGGCCACCGAGCAATATAAAGAAAAAATAAACATTTGATAAATATCGCATGATTCTCTATATTTTTAAAGCAGAATTTAATGGAGGTGTTGTATGTGTTTAACATGTTGGGATGCTGATAAAAGAGATGAAAAAATTAGAATGTTCGGACCTGAGGCTTGCCTTGGAGAAGATATGCAAACTATGTCTCTTTCAGCGATGAAATCAGAACTCACTGAAGAGTGGATGGAAACAAGCAAGACACACTTTCGCATCATTAAAGGCGCTATCACAGATTCGAAAGGTGAAACTGTTTCGTGGAATGTAGAAAACCCTCAGACACACCAGACTTCCACACTACACGTGCAATTTGTTTGAGATTATTTCCCTGTTATGGTTTATATGAGCCATATCAGGGATGTCACTCATGCATATTGTTCACCTTACTTCAGAACTATCTCCTGTCGCTAAAGCTGGCGGCCTTGGCGATGTTGTACATGGACTAGCAAAGCAACAGCGACAGAGAGGTCATCAAGTAGAGGTTATTTTACCTCGCTACGACACAGTCCAATTCGAAGCCTTCGGCGATCTCAAAATAGCAATGAGAGATCTCTGGTCTTACGAAAATTCAACACAAGTACACAACTCTGTCTGGTCGACACACATCGACACAGTCCCCACCTACCTCATCGAACCACACCACAGCGCTTATTATTTCAATCGGGGAAAGATTTATGGTGAGCCAGACGATGTGGCCCGCTTCCTCTACTTCACCAAAACCGCTCTCGAATTTTTGCTAAAGTCAAGAAAGCAACCAGACATCATCCACATTCATGACTGGCCAACCGCAGTAGCGGCGCCTCTCATCAGAGACGTCTATCACAAACTGGGCCTTTCACCAGGAGCTGTCATCCTCACCATCCACAATTTACACCACCAGGGAAAATGTTCTGCTAGAGATCTTTCACAGATCGGCCTTCGCGGAGGAGATTTCCTCACAGAGCAGTCGATGCAAGATCCTAGAGATCCCACTCTCATCAACTTGTTAAAAGGTGGGATTGAATTTAGTGATGCAGTCACGACCGTCTCCCCTCGCTACGCCGAAGAAATTAAAACCACAATCGGTGGAGCAGGACTTCACGAAACCATCTTAAAAAATAGCAGTAAAATCTACGGCATCTTGAACGGCATTGAAACAGAGCTCTGGAACCCTGCTAAAGATCACTACCTCATCCGCAACTACACACCTGACCCTTCCCACATCCGCCAAGTGCTCAAAAACAAAAAGTCGAACAAAGATCTTCTTCTCAAAAAACTCCGCATCCAACCTACTAAAGGGCCCCTCATCTCCTGCATCACAAGACTTGTGCATCAAAAATGTCCTGACTTGATTAAAGAAGCGATCCTCTACACACTTGAAAAGAAAGGGCAGTTCATCCTCCTCGGATCAGCGCCCGATGAAGAAATTGAAAGAGAGTTTCTCAAACTGAAAAATAACCCAAGACTACAAGAGGGGGCCTTCATTCAGCTCTCTTTCGACGAAGTCTTTGCTCATCAGCTCTACGCCGCAGCCGATGCCATCATCATCCCCTCTCTCTACGAGCCCTGTGGCCTCACACAGATGATCGGAATGCGCTACGGAACAGTTCCTATCGTGAGAAAAACAGGTGGGCTTGCTGATACCGTTTTTGACATCGACCTCTCTGATAAGCCCCTCCACCTGAGAACGGGCTTTTCCTTTGACTTTCCCGATCCAACAGGGATCCACTGGGTCATTGACCGGGTATTCGACTGTTATCAAAATGATCCGAAAAAGTGGCAAACGATCATGCAAAATGGCTTCAATGTAGATCTCAGCTGGTCCCGCTCAGAAAAAGACTACGAACGGATCTACCGCACCGCAGCCAAGCGTTAGCAATTGTCTTAAGGCTGGGTAACAAACGCCTGCTTGATGAACGATCTATGAACGTAGATGTACTCAATCCCTGAAAAGACTGTGTAGGCCGCTGTCAACAAGACGATGTAAAAGCTGGATGTTCTAAGCGTTGCTAAGTCTATGATCCCGAGCGAGTAAGGAACCATCAAGATGAGAATCGCAAAGATTGCCACCGCTTGCAAAACAGCCTTCACCTTCCCACTCCATCTCGCAGCCAACGCTGTTCCATTTAGAGCGCAAAGGGTTCTGAGGGTACTGATCACTGCATCTCGGCAAACAAAGACCAAGACAAGCAGTAGTGGCAGTTTAATGATCCCTTGAGTAAAGGTGAGCAAAATCGAAAGGCGGACAATACTATCTGCCATTGGATCGAGGATCTTTCCTAAATTCGTCACTTGCTTGGCCCTTCTTGCTGCAACGCCGTCAAAAATATCTGAGAGCTCACAGAGAAGAAGGATCGATAGAAGTGCGTAAGGAACTGTTAATAGTGTTAACCCCATTGATGTATAAAAAAGATATACCACCAAAAAGAGGGGGAGAAGAGCTATACGGGCTAATGTTAGAAATAAAGCAAGCTTCAAAACGACACCTATAAAATTCCGTTACTTGACCTGAAGTATACAACAATCCCTCTTTTCTTTTATTGTAAAAAAATTGATTCGGGAGCTACACTGTCTCCCAATATGCTAAATTTCCAAGAAATACTTACCGCGCTGATCGAATTTTGGTCCAAAAAAGGGGCTGTTTTCCAGCAGGGCTACGATATAGAAAAAGGTGCTGGAACCTTTAATATCGATTCTTTTTTTCGAGTTTTAGGACCAGAAGAATATGCGGTAGTGAACGCGGAACTTTGCAGGAGACCAAGCGATGGCCGTTATGGAGAAAATCCTAATAGGCTACAAAAATTTTATCAGCTTCAAGTCATCATGAAGCCGGCTCCTAAAGAAATTTTTTCACTCTACCTCCAATCTTTAGAAGCAATCGGTCTCAAATTGAGCGACCATGACATCCGCTTTGTCCACGACGACTGGGAAGCCCCCACTCAGGGCGCTTCTGGAGTAGGTTGGGAAGTGTGGTGCGACGGTATGGAAATTACCCAGTTTACCTATTTCCAAACCATGGCAGGGTTTGACCTCGATCCGATCTCTGTGGAGCTCGCCTACGGTGTCGAAAGGCTCGCCATGTTCCTCCAAAATAAAACGAATGTCTATGAAGTCTCCTTCAATGACCGCTTCCTCTACGGAGACATTTATCTCCACGGGGAAAAAGAGTGGAGCCGCTACAACTACGAAGAGGCGAACATTGGAATGCTTCAAAGACACTTCAACGACTTTGAAGTAGAAGCTCTGACACTCGCTGAGAAATGCCTTCCCCTCCCCGCTTATGACTACGTGCTCAAGGCTTCCCATACTTTCAATATGCTGGAAGCGAGAGGAGCCATCTCTGTCACAGAAAGAACGAGATACATCCACCGCATCAGACACCTCTCTTGCGAAGTAGCAAAAGCCTACTTGGAAGAGAGAAAAAAACTCGGCTTCCCATTACTTCGATATAAGAAAGAGGAAGAGAGGGAAGAAGCTCCTCCGATTTCTCACAACATCTCCTACAATCCTGATCGAAAAGATGACTGCCTTCTCGAAATTGGAAGTGAAGACTTACCTGACTCTTATATCACCGGCGCCATTACCTCATTTGAAAGAGCTGTACGTAAGGTATTAGTCGATCACGAGCTTTCGTTCGAAGAGATCCAAATTTTTGCAACTCCGAGAAGACTTGGCCTTTGGGTCAAAAAACTTGCAGAAGGGAGCGCAGACACTCTCCATGAAAAAAGGGGCCCCCCTTTAAACATGGCCTTCGATGCTGATGGTCTCCCCACAAAGGCAGGAATTGGCTTCTTCTCCTCTGTCGGCCTTCCTCCCCTCAATCTTGCTGCGATTGAAGCAGGAGAAATCAAAGAGATCTCTATTAAAAATGGGGAACATCTCTTTGCTACTGTTCCTGCAAAAGGGGAATCGACTATTGCCATTTTGAGCAAACACCTCGCTTCGATCATCGATGAGATCCAATTCCCTAAAAGAATGCACTGGCAAGGGAGCGTCCTTTATGCCCGTCCGATCCGTTGGATTGTTGCCCTCTTTGGAAAAGAGATCATCCCTGTACAGATTGGCTTGATCCATGCGAGCAACATCACTTATGGACACCGCCAAAGAAGTGGAAAAACGATCGAGATCAAACATCCGAAAGAATATGCAGAGAAGCTGAAAAAAGCCTTCGTCATCGCAGACGTCCTCGAGAGAAAGATTTTCATCAACACTCAGCTCACCGAAATTGAAAAGGAAAAGCAGTGTCACGCCCTCAAGAGAGACTTGGTGATTAACCAGGTAGTCCACTTGAGCGAATACCCATCGCTTGCACTCCACACATTTGATAAGAAATTCCTCTCACTCCCGCCAGAAGTACTCATGTCTGAGATGGTGCAGCACCAGCGCCTCTTCCCCTGTAGCGACAAGTCTGGCAAGCTGACGAACGCCTTCATTGCAACACTCGACCGCGACCCTACGACTCTTCTACTTGAAAACAATAAGGCTGTGTTGACAGCAAGACTCTCTGACGGAACATTCACTTACGAGCAAGACATCAAGCACCGTCTCGATGACTTTAATAATAGGCTCCAAAAAGTGACCTTCCAACAGGACCTCGGCTCTGTTTATGACAAAGTGCAAAGGATCAAAAAGCATGCTCTCATCTTGAAGGAATACTTTGCCTCAGATGTGAACGAATCGATCCTTCTTCGTGCAGCAGAAGTGTGTAAGGCAGACCTCGCATCGAGCATGGTATCTGAGTTTCCTGAGCTTCAAGGTATTGTCGGTAACTACTACGCCATCTATCACGGCGAGACCATTGATGTCGCCAAATCAATCGAAGAGCATTGGATGCCGACTTGCGAAAATGGCCCCCTTCCTCAAAGTGTTTTCGGACAGATCCTCAGTATTGCGGACAAGCTCGACAACTTACTCGGCTACTACTTAGCAGGCATTAGAGCCTCCTCTTCGAAAGATCCCTATGCCCTCAGAAGATCAGCTCTCGGCATCCTCAGAATCTTGATCGAAAAGAAGATCTCACTCCCACTACCCACAATTTTAGAAAGACTTCTCGCCCATTTCGATCCGAAACTCACAGGAAGTCAAAACGCGAAAGATTCTTGCCAAGAACTCGAGCAGTTCTTCAAGAGCCGCCTCAAGACAAATCTCTTAGACTACGAGTTCCAAAAACAGGAAATCGAGTCGATCATCTCTGAAGGGTGCTACGATCCTTATGACCAATTCTGTAAAGTCAGAGCGTTGAACGAATATCGCAAAACCCACAAAGAATTTGACCAGCTCAAAGAGGTCTACAAACGGGCAAAAGGGCAGACAGAAAACCAGACTGCAAAAGCCTTTGAAGAGACATTCCTTTCCCTTGAAGAAGAAAAAAGCCTCTACCAAGAGCTCACCCTTAGAAAAGGGCTCATCGCAGAAGCGATGAAAAAGAAGCTCTACCTCGAAGCCTTTGACCACTTTGCAAAGCTCCAGAGCCCATTGAGCGCCTTCTTTGAAAACGTCAAAGTCCTAGATGATGATCAAAAGATTCGAGATAACAGAATCGCCCTTCTTCAACAAGTGTTGAGCCTTTTTTCTAACTGTATAGATATCAGCAAGTTATAACTTCTCTTCTCTTGTGCCAAGAATAGCATTTTTCACATCAGCTGCTTTGGTTTTTTTTCCGGGAGATCCCAATTGATAGGTCTTTCCCTTTTCGGGGGTCACAACCTTTGTCCCCTCTTCTGTAGCGAGTAAAAGGGAAGCCCCATTAAATTGACTTCCCCTTACCTCTGTGGTAGTAATTTTTTTCTTATCTTGCTTCCGGGAATTGATAAAAGCATCCTCGTCAAATGCATCATCCTTAACAGGGGCTCCTGTAAAGAGCTTCAAACCACTAACTGTCATACTAACCTACTTTTTTTGGAGGAGAGTATACTGCTAAGGGCATTAAGAAACTAGAGCAAGGGGATATGAATCTTTGTGAGGAGTTTTTCAGGGGCTGATTCTCGATGCTCTAGGTAAAAGTACTCTGTAAAAATAGTCCTTGTCTCGTCGAACCCCTCTTTAGTTTGAGGGAGCCATTTCAAGAATATCTGATTAAAAGTATCTTTTAGCCCCTCGTAGGATCCATGGTGGTGGAAAATGGCATACTTTCCCCCTTTCAAAATTTGTTCTCCAACTTCTCCTTGTATCTTGATTTTCGAAGGAGACCAGATCGCCGCATCGTAGCGAAGCTTTACTGCCTCTGTCACTTCTGGATTGTCGTGAGAGATGCCGAAGTAACGGAGTTTTTCTGGATTGATTTTTTGTTCATGAATGAAACTCCACATGGCTTTCCATGCCTCCATGGGAGATTCGTGATAACTTCCTACTCTTCTAATAAAGAGTAGTGGGAGAAAAGGGAGTTTTTTTTCAATAGTTTCTGGCTTGATCATAGGTATTTCCTCAATTTTTTTGATGACGATGTTGTGGAGAGAGCGGTAGCGCTGAGGACTCATCCCCATCTGCTGTTTAAAAGCCTTGGTAAACGATGAAGGGGTATCATAACTATCCATGGCAATCTCTGTAACGGGATCATCTCGGTAGCGAAGGCGACTAGCGGCTCTTTCGAGCTTAAGTCTCTTTGCGTACTGATGCACCGTCTCCCCTACGATCCCCTGAAAAATCCTGTGGAGATGAAAAGGGGAATAACAAGCGACCCGTGAGAGCGTTTCAATATTGAGCTCTTCATCGAGATGCTCTTCGATGTAGACCAAAACTTTTAATATGCGACCCGCGTACTCTTCCATGATCAATAGATTATCTCATCTTGAAGAAAAGGACTTTTCCATTTTTGCGATATATTTATAGAAAATTAATATTTGTAAGATTATCATCCTTGCCATGAAAACTATGATAGCGCTATTTCTCTTTACCGCTCTAGCACTCTTTGCAGAAGGCCCACGCCCGCAAGAACCGATCCCCCCATTCCCCTACCGAGAAGAAGAAGTGCAGTGTGAAAACCATGTCGATCAGGTTACATTAGCCGGGACATTGACTCTCCCATTTGGTGAAGGACCCTTTCCGACGATCATATTGATCCAGGGTTCAGGACGAGTCGATCGGAACGAAACAGTGCATGGCCATAAGCCCTTTTTGGTGATTGCAGACCATCTGACGAAACTAGGGTTTGCAGTTCTTAGAATGGATAAGCGCGGCATTGGCGCATCGACTGGAACCTACGACACTTCCTCGATCTTTGACCTCGCAAATGACGTAGAGGTGGCCATCCATTACTTAACAAGTAGAGCCGATATTGGAAAGATTTCTCTCGTAGGACACAGTCAAGGGGGTGTAATCGCACCGATTGTGGCTGCAAGATGTGACAAGGTCCATTCGATTGCACTACTTGCCCCTCCTGGAGCTCTTGGAGAAGATGTCTGTAGACTGCAGCTCGAGTTGATCTTAGAGTCTTTGGAAACCCCTCCAGACCAGATTGCAGAGGCTAAGAATTTCCAAAAAACGCTCTTCACGATTTTGAAAGAAGAAAGCGATTCAATGAAGGCTGAAGAGCGTCTCATCGAAGCTTTTTATACACACTACCCAGACCTTCCAAGAGAGCCGGAGTCAGTAGCCCCTGTCAAATACATCAATAATCCTTGGTTTCGCCACTTCATCGTCTATGATCCGATTCCGATCCTTTACGAAGTAAAAGTCCCGGTGTTTCTCATGATTGGAGAAAAGGACCTCCAGGTTTATCCCAAGCAGAACATTCCACCGATTGTAGAAGCTCTTGCAAAGAGTGGCAACCCTGATGTAACCGTAATCGAGCTTCCAGAACTCAACCACTGCTTTCAGACATCAGCCACAGGATCTGTTACAGAATATGGGGACATTGAAGAGACCATTGCTCCTCTAGCTCTTGAAACGCTTGCCAACTGGCTTCTTAAATCCCATGGATCATGATGCCGAGGATCACGAAGAGTGCTCCGATAACGGCAATGAGGTTTGAGATGATGAGGACGCGGTTTTTCAGCATAAAACCATACCCAGCCCAGCTAGTCACGGCAATGAAACCTACAATGAACGCACTAATCGAGACGCCTGTAGCGCACTTTGTCATGAAAATTTTTGCTGCCTGAATGTAGTAAATCGACTGCCCTAAAATGCCGATAACGAGCATGTATTTTTCATAGAACCGGAAAAATTTTGTAGGTTGATTATTCATCTATCATCTCACTTTTTACCTGAAGGGCCTCTTCTTTGAAAATGGTTTTGATCTCGCTGATCTTTTCTTTTTGGTGGTAGTCGCGGATCCACTGCATGTGACTATCTTTGTATAAATTATTCAATCCTAAAAGGGCACCCTTTTTTACTTGAATCGTCCAGCTGGGATGGGGATCAAATTCTTCGATGAGAATCCCCCAGGGCTCTGTATCGAGAATCACCACCATTCCATCCCGTCTAATCTTAATGTTCCCCGCATGGATGTCCTGATAGCCTGTCTTTGCGATGAAGATAGCAAGATCCCTTGCGATTTTTCTGATCTTTTGTGGATGAAGCTTATGAAAAAACTCTGCAGTTTCTTTGCTATTCATGCAATCAAATGCTTTGGCCAATACGTAGTACTTTTCTGCTCGTTGTGCATGAGGAGGGAAGAAGAAGGCAGGAACAAAACGTTTTTCAGGAATGTCAATAGAAAGATTATGAAGCTGAATAACTTCTCTCATTTTTTTTGCCATCACTACCCGGAGCAGGTGGTCGAAGTTTTCCCTTTGGAAAGAAAACTTGTGCTGCCCCTTGATGATCCAACCAGGCAGTTTTGGATGGGTAAGGATCGCATGGTGCGATTCGAACCTTTTTTCTTTAAGACATTTCTTAAGCGCTAGAGCTCTTCCCATCAAATGGAGGTGGATATCGTAATCGATGAGTTCTCGCAAGGTAGAATGGATCCACTCTTCTCCCTCCTTAAGAAAAAATAGAGGGGCCACTTCATCAATATTGATGATGTTGGCCTCGTCAAAGTGTGCGCTTAAATCATTTCTGCTCATGCCTCATTTTATCAAATGAAGCTCAAAATGATTTTAAATACCTTATTGTTAATTACTTATACTATACAGATAAAGATGAGTATGGTAACAATCTCCGACACTCACCTTCTTCTCATAAGGGATCGAAAATTGAAAGGTGTTGCTCACGACGAAAGATCCTTTGAGTAGGCTCAGATCTAAATTCCGCATCCCCTTAGAAAACAAATAGATATAACAAAGCCCTGGAGAGATCTTCTCTTTTGAAAAGTCCTTCCTTTGGATCATTACATGTTTAGAGTTCCAAAAGAGGAGTTTAGAGACCCAATAAGGGATGAAAGACATTTCATACCCAATAATCTTGGCCTTTGGGTAGCGTTTCTTAAAAAAGTAGAGCATGTGGCCAAAACCACTACCAAGATCGGTAATCGTTCCCTCGTAATGTTCTGGCAAAACGCTCGTCAGCGCTCTTCTAACCTTGAGCGAAGAGGGCATAGGAGAGATCCCTAAACGAAACGTCCAATAGATCAATGAAAAGAGACAAAAACTCAGAAAGAAAATGAAGAGCACATCAACTCCAAGCCTTTACTGTAGGTGGAGAGCGCTTGAGCTCATCAAAGAGTTTTGCTAAGGAGAGGACCTCATCTTCGCTGATCCCTCCCGACTGGATCTTCACACGGATCTCTTCTCTCCTCTTCATCCAATTCCTCTCGAGGATTTTTTTCACTGTCACACCAACAGATTCCTTAGCCCTCTCCACAGAGATTTTTTTCTGTAAGATATCAGATAAGAACATCCGCTGCTCCGCATCATCCATAACGCTCACGAGAGGGAGTAGATCGATGTTTTTCTCTTTGGTGTATTGATCTAAAATTGCTGCATAAACCTTGCCACAAAGGGGGATCAAAAAATCATCTTTATCGAGATGCTCTGTGGCAAAAGAGAGAATGTCAGGATAGGTCGGCCCTCCTAAAATCATGAGGCGGAGAAGATCCGTTTCTAAAATCCGATCAGGATCAAACGGGGTATGGTTGATGCTGAGTGACGAGCGGACAACGACTTCAGCCTCTGGTTTTTTTCCAGGGTCGATCACCGTTTCTGGAACCTGCATTTCACGGGCAAGTTTTTTCAGCCCTTCGTGAACCATGAGGGGATGTTCCCATTCTCTGATGAGAGTGGAGACGACCCTGACGATTTCACTTTTTCCTGCTGGGGTATTGATGTTGATCTTTTCTCGATAATGTTGGATGAGAAAGTCGAGATACTCAGTCCCTTTTTCGAGGTATTCGAGGAACTTTTCCACTCCTTGATCTCTCACTGTGCTGTCAGGGTCAGCTCCAGGTGGCATCTCAACGACCCAAACAGCTACAGCTTCCTTTTGGAAGAGCTGCCCTACTTTGATCGCAGCCTCTTTACCAGCGTTGTCTGAGTCAAAGGCGAGGTAGACGTTTCTCACGCCGATACGGACGAGCTCAGCAACTCCATCTTCACCAAAGGCTGTCCCTTGGCTCGCAACGGTATAATTGAGACCCTCTTGGATGAGGCGGAGTGCATCGAATTGCCCTTCGACGAGGATCACTTTTTGCTCTTTGGCAATCCGTTTCCTCGAGTAATGGTAGCCGAACAAGATCTTCGATTTCTTAAAGAAGGGAGTCTCTGCTGTATTCACATACTTGGCCCCAAAAGTTCCCTCTTTGTAAGATCTTGCAGAAAAGCCGATGACATAGCCACTCGCGTGGTGAATGGGGATGGTGATCCTCTCTTGGAAGAAGGGGCGATTTTGTGCTTTGACGAGCCCTGCCAAAGTGAGGGCCTCTTCTGAATATCTAGCCTCTTTCATCACTTTGAGAAACAGGGTCGGGTTTTTCGGTGCGAGTCCAATTTTAAAGTGTTGGATGAAGGCATTGTCGATCCCCCTTTGATAGAGGTAATCGAGCGCTTCATGCCCTTCGTCGGTGTGGAGTAGATAGTAGTGGAAGAACTCTGCAGCCTCATCGAGAGCACCTTTTGCAGCATTCAGATGGGGGTCCTTCTTCTCTTCTTTCCCTGTCTGGAGCTCGATCCCAAATTTTTCGGCGAGGCTCTCTACCGCTTCGCTAAAGGTCATTTGGAGGTGATTCATCAAGAAAGCGATTGCATCTCCATGGGCCCCACACCCAAAACAGTGGTAATGGGAGTCCCCCGCTTGGATCACAAAGGAGGGACTTTTTTCTGAGTGGAATGGGCAGAGCCCCTTGTAATATCCCCCCGCTTTCGTCAATTGTAGATGGGGAGAGACCACCTCCATCAACTGAATTTTTCCTCTAAGTTCCTCGAGACTTTCTTTTGTGTACATATGCAGTAAAATAGCCGTTTTGAAGCCAGAATACCCCTTTACAGAAATCTCATAAAGATCAAAAATAACAGTACCCCGATAACGTCCATCAGAATCATGAAAAACGAACAATTCCAGAAGAAAGTATACACAAAACTCTCCCCTTTCTCTCTCGGCAGCACCCTCTCTCCCCACTCTTTTGTCCAGGAGGAAGATCGCCCTGTCAAGAAGATCATTTCTTCTCCTGAAAGGCAAAGTACACGGGAAAAATTTAAAAAGACCTTCCTTCCTCTCCTCATCGATGTGATCGAATTGAGGCAGATGATTGAGAGTCACAAGATCAGAAACCCGGTCGAAAAGATCGCAAAAACTCCGCAAGAAATCTTGACGCAGCTCCAGAGCTTGCAAAAAGAGGTAGAAGAGTCACAAAAGTGGTGTGAAGGGATCATCCTCCAAATTTCTAAAGGAATTGCCGAAGCAAAGGCAGCTCTAGAAGGTCTCTCCCCCACCCCAAAAAAGTCCCCTTTACAAAGGCTGCTCTCATGGATCAAAAGACGCTAAAAACTTCTCCGATGATGGAGCAGTGGCACCAGTGCAAACAAAAAGGGGGCGATGCCCTCCTCCTGTTTCGCCTTGGGGATTTCTATGAAGCGTTTTACGACGATGCCGCCATTTTAGCAAGTGAGCTCGAACTCACACTGACAGCCCGTCAAGGGATCCCGATGAGTGGCATCCCTGCCGTTACCCTCGATAGCTACCTCGATAAACTCGTGAAGCGAGGCTTTCTCGTCGCGATCGCAGAGCAGGTGGAAAAAGCGGGAGAGACAAAAGGGCTCGTGAAAAGGGAAATTGTCAGGATCGTCTCCTTAGCGACCCACATCACCTCTACTCAGTCCTCTGAAAAGGCGAACCACTTTTTTGCCTGCATCACGAGGGTCAATACCACCTATGGACTTTCCCTCATCGACCTTCACACCGGAGAGATGATCGTATCTGAATTTGACACCTTTCCCCTTCTCCTCTCTGAGCTCCACAAGGTCGCTCCCACAGAGCTCCTCATGTCGAAAAAATTCCACTCAACCCACACCCTCGATTTCAAAGGGAGGGTGAACATCAAAGAAGAGTGGTATTTCGACCATCAGATTGCAACCGATAAGCTGAGAAGCCATTTCTCTGTCCACTCTCTCGATGCATTTGGACTGAGTGCGATGGTGAGCGCCATCAACGCTTCAGGCTCACTCATCCGCTACCTCAGCGACGACCTGGCCCTTTCCCTGTCCCACATCAGAAAAATCAGACCTGAAAGCTATTCCTCTTACATGGGAATCGACCCATCGACGATCAAACACCTCGATCTAGAAGGGCTCCAAGAGCACCTCGATTTCACCTCCACACCCATGGGAGCAAGACTTTTAAAACAGTGGGTCTTCCACCCCCTCTTGAACCGAGAAGAGATTGAAAAACGGCAAGAAGCGATCTCCTTTTTTGTCGAGCGGACAAATTTACCCCGCCTCACCAAAGTAAGAGATTTAGAGCGGCTTGTGATGAGGATCAAAACAGGACATATTCAACCGAAAGACCTCCTCTCCCTCTCTACATCGCTTCGAGAAATCCCCCCTATTGCAAAAGAGCTCGATGGCGTAGCGCCTTCCCTCCTCCAATCGATCCGAAATGGACTGATCGATCTCCAAGAAGTTTCTGAAACCATTGAAACAGCGCTTGCAGAAGATCCTCCCCACCGCCTCTCTGATGGAAATGTCTTTAGAAAAGGGTTTTCAGAAGAGCTCGATGAGATCCGCTTCCTCAGACAAAATAGTCAAGAGTGGCTCGCTAACTACCAAATGAGTCTTCGCGACGAGCTCGACATCAAAACACTCAAAGTGAGCTACACAAAAGCATTTGGCTATTACATCGAAGTAAGTCGTGGACAGAGCAATAAAGTCCCCAACCTTTTTGAAAGAAAGCAGACACTAGTCAATCAAGAACGCTACACGACACCAGAGCTCAGAGAGTATGAAAGGAAGATCCTTCACGCTGAAGTGTTAATGCAAGATCTTGAAGGTAAGTTATTTGAATCACTCGTTCAAGAGGTTGGCCTCCATACCGATTCGATCCAAAAGATCGCAAGTGCTATCGGAGAGCTCGACGCCCTCTTATCACTCAGCTCCTCTGCAAAAAAATATGGCTGGGCATGCCCCCGTTTTACCTCAAAAGATGTGATCGAAATCGTTGAAGGGCGCCATCCGATCGTGGAGAGCGTTTCCCCTTCGAACACCTTCATTCCGAATGACACAACTCTTGGAGAGGAGGCAAGGCTGATCCTTCTCACAGGGCCAAATATGGCTGGGAAGTCGACATTCATTCGGCAGGTCGCCATCCTTGTCATCCTAGCGCAGATGGGAAGTTTTGTCCCTGCAAAAGAGATGACCCTTGGAATTGTCGACAAAGTGTTTAGCCGCATTGGAGCGAGTGATGATCTATCAAAAGGGCAGTCCACGTTTATGGTGGAAATGACAGAAACGGCAAATATTTTGCACAACGCCACGAGCCAATCTCTCGTGATCCTCGACGAAATCGGAAGAGGGACTAGTACCTACGATGGGATCTCCATTGCCTGGGCTGTTGCTGAATATCTACTGAGAGCCGAATGCTCACCAAAAACCCTGTTCGCCACCCACTACACTGAACTCACCGAACTGGAAAAAAATAAGAAAGGGATCAAAAATTACCGCGTAGCAGTTCATGAATCAGAAGAAGGGATCGTCTTTTTGCACAAAATCATCCCCGGAGGAGCTGATAAAAGCTATGGCATTCATGTAGCAAAACTTGCAGGCCTTCCGAAAGAGGTCCTCTCGAAAGCAAAGCTCGTCATGGCGGATCTTGAAGCGATGCCGCAGAAGAAAAAGCCGAAAGAGAAGCAGCTCACCCTCTTTGCAGATGATCCTAAAGAAGAGGAGATCATACAGGCTCTAGCTTCTCTGAATCTCGATGAATTAACCCCGATGCAAGCCCTTTTAACAATAGCAGAATGGAAAAAACGGCTCTAACGACGCTTCTTGAGAACCTCCCTGAGCAATCAGGGGTCTACATCATGAAAAATGAAGTAGGAAAGGTTCTCTACATAGGGAAAGCAAAGGTCTTAAAAAACCGGGTGAAGCAGTACTTTGCAAAAAGTCCTGATCAAAGGGCGATGATCCCCTTTTTAACAGCTAAAGTGAAATCGATTGAAACAATCGTTACCTTTTCTGAAAAAGAAGCGCTCCTTCTTGAAAATACCCTCATCAAAAAGCATAAGCCCCCCTACAACGTCTTCTTAAAAGATGACAAAACCTACATTAGCCTCCTCGTCACGACAAAAGAGAAGTGGCCGATGATCAAACTTGTAAGGCATAAAACGCTCACGAAGAGTGAAGGAAAAGTCTTTGGCCCCTACACAAGTGGATTTGCAGCAAGAGAATCGCTCAGTCTCCTCTCTTCTATTTTCCCCTTAAGAGAATGTAGCAACCAAGAGTTTGCATCGCGAAAGCGCCCTTGCCTACTCTACCACATGAAGCGTTGTATCGCCCCTTGTGTGAATCTCTGTACGAAAGACGAATATGATACCGTCGTGAAGCAGTGCCTTTCTTTCCTTCAGGGGAAAAATCAAGATGTTCTGAAAGAGCTCAAAGAAGAGATGCAAAAAGCTTCCAATGATCTCGCTTTTGAAAAAGCAGGAAGGCTTCTCCAAACAATCCGCCATATTGAGCGGATCATCGAAGAGAAAAACTCCTCTGTCTACTCAGGGATCCCGAATACTGACGCTTTTGGGATGCTCCAAAAAGAGAACTTCACCCTATTTGTCAAACTCCTCTTTCGAGAAGGAAAGCTCATCGATCGAGAAACGCACCACTTCTCCTCCATCGCCTCCTCTCCAACTGATGCACTCGAGTCGTTTCTCCTTCAACACTACGAAACAAAAGAGGATTGGCCCGCTGAAATCCTCCTCCCCTTCCCGATCGATCACATGGAGGTGATGGAAGAGATCTTCAGTGAAAAAGCGGGGAGAAAAATAGAACTGACCGTTCCTCAGCGGGGAGATAAAAAGAAGATCCAGACCCTTGCCATGGAAAATACCCGCTCTGAATTTGAGCAGGAGCGTTTAAGACAAGAGAGTCAAGAAGAGCTCTTGCTAGAGATGCAAGAAACCTTTTCCCTATCGAAACTGCCAACCAGGATCGACTGTTTTGACACATCAAATATCTCAGGATCTGATCCCGTTGCTAGCATGGTGGTCTTTCTCGATGGGAAAAAACAAAATAACCTCTCTCGCCTTTATAAAACCGTTTCAGGAGACGATTATAGCGCCCTCAAAGAAGTACTGAGTAGACGCTACATCAAAGCAAAAGAGGAAAATACCCTCCCCGACCTCATCATCATGGATGGGGGGAAAGGGCAGCTTAACATCGCACTCGACATCTTAAAAGAGCTTTCGATTGCAACAGTAGATGTGATTTCACTAGTGAAAGAAGAGGCGCGCCACGACAAAGGGCTCACCAAAGAAAGAGTTTATCTACCCCATGAAAAAGAACCCGTTGCGATCCATCACCAAAGTGCACTCCTCTTTTTCCTCCAGACGATTCGTGATGAAGCCCATAGAAGAGCAATTGAATTCCACAGGAAGCGGAGAAGCAAAAGGCTCATCCGGAGTTTTCTCGACGATATCCCCGGCATCGGCCCTATCAAACGCGCTACACTCCTCAAACATTTTGGGAGTGTAGAACGTCTAAAAACAGCGAGTGAAGAAGAGCTTCAAAGAGTCCCCGGTTTATCGAAGAAAGACATTGAACGCCTTCTGGAAGCTTTTCAGTAAAAAGCCCCCTACTCCGTGATTGCCTCTTCTGGAACCGCCCCTGGAGCTGGAGTTGTATTTACTTGGATCCTGTCAAAGCTCCCCTCTTCTGGAACTACCCCTGGAAGTGGAGTTGTATTCCGTTGAACCCCCGCAAAGAGCTCCTCTTCTCCAATAGCTCCTGAAACTTGATTCTCTTGAATACTTTCAAAATAGGCAGTATTGCGCGCCTTTTTTTCAAAGTATTGGCAAAGGAGCGTTTCAAAAAAGAGTTTTTGAGATACGAGAAGTGGAAGGCCGAGTAACAGAACTTCTACACGCGTTCTGATTTCCCTTCCTATTCCATAACAATAATCAGCTACGACCTTACCATATTGAGATGCATCAATAGGAGAGCCCAGTGCCTCTTTTTCTTTAAAAAGGTTGATCAAATCAACGAGTTGTTTTCTTGAGATCAGCCCACTCAAGAGATTATTGAGAACCTCTTCGCTCAGAACAAACGTCTCAGATAGTGAAAAAGAAATCCCCTGATCGCAAGGACCTGGAGCCTCATACATTGCTTCGATCGATTCTACATCTCCTGTCCAATCAGCTGCTACTTTTTTGAAACGTTCTTGAGCATCATTCTCCTTAACCTTCATCCAAATTTTCGCAGAAGCAAATAGATAAGAGCCCATAGCAATTTTGTAATAATCTTCATCAAACCCAAGTTCATCAAAGATAAGGCATGCAAAATGATCTCTTCTTTGCTGATCTGTGAGCATGTTTGAATAAAAGACAAAATTACAAAGTTCCACACCTAGCAGTTGCGGTGTGAATGGAAATTCAAAATAATTGCGCGAGTATAACCAGAGATGGAATTTATACTTAGTTGGAGTGAAGTCATTACTATTGTAAGTAATTGGGTCCATCCCTCTTTCAAGAACGCTCGTTTCTTGCCAAAAAAGGACCGTTGATTCTGACCAGATCTCTTTTCCTGTGAGGGTTTCATGTAAAGGGATTGGTAGAGACTCGATTGTCTTTCCCATTCGAAGTCCTGTGTCTCCAAGGTATTGAGGACCAAGAGTGCGAACAGGAAACATAGTTGTATCTATACTCATTTAAGAGCTCCTATATATTTTTTCTTCTAAATAAAATGTGAATAACAATTCTACAAATGAGCAGAAATTCACGTGTGCTACAGTGGTTAAAAGAGCAATGAACATCTTATTGTTATGTGCCCCTCGCTCTTCTTTATACATATTGACGAGCGTCTTCCCGAGAGAGATCATATTGATCTCTTTGTTCCAGATCCCATCCCTTTTGAGTGCCGCTTGGAACTTTTTGACAAGATCGTGAGGAATCCCCTTACGGATGATGGAAAGGTATGAGTCATTGATTTGCATTTTTGCTACGGCATAGGTAAAAATTTCTCTATCATCTGATAACATCGGTTGATAAAGAGTTCCTGGAAGATGCTCTAGAGTTTGTGAAGGGTGTTTATTCAGCTCCCTCGTCTTTTCCATGATCTCAGAGAGTTTTGGTGGAGGCAGAGATGCTGCATAGCGCCTTTCCCGGTATGATAATATCGCAATGGCCGTCGTAAATACTTCGTTATGATCTACCAACTCTTGAAAAATCATTTGAGGAAGAAGGAAATCTCTTTCGTACTCACTGAGGACATGACCTTCATAACCAAACGAAAAAAGCTGATCACCTAATTCCCAAGGAGACAACGGTTTATTGAATAAATTTCTTTGAAGAATATGCTGGTACCAAGCCGTGCGGACCGATTCGATCTCATCTCTACGATGAACTCTCGGCAATTGCCCTTGAAAAGCTGCCAGATCATCCCCTGGAATACGAAACTCAATCATACAAGAACTGAGCAAATCAATTCCCAATATTGCATCGTAATCTACGCATCCTTGCTCAATACTTACTGTCTCCATACGGCTCATGTCTACAAGATGGCGCTCTGCATTATATACACCATTGGTAGCTCCCGCAGTCGCCTGCAACATAAAACTTTCCCATGTTATAAAAAACGAAAGATCATAAATGATAGCAAGCTATATTCTCAAGAAGTGATTAAGAGACCATCTGATCAGATGGTCTCTTATTTTTAGAATTCGTCTGCAAATTCATCATCAATTGCATCCCCTTCATCTTCCTCTACTTTCCCCTTAAGACTATCTTGGGGAATGAGGTTTTTGAAGACGACGTGGACACAAGCGACGTGGAGGCCGGTGTACTGGATGATCTCTTTGACAAGTTTGGTTTGGATCTCTTCCGCCTTTTCTGGCAGCGAAATCCCATAAGCGATATTGAGCTCAATCTTGATATTGACCGAGTGGTTTTTTGAGTCTTGTTCGACGTAAATCCCTTTTACTCGATCTAAACCCTCTCTACCCAACAGGTTATCAAATAAAGTCCCTTCAATAAGACTAATCCCTTCAATATCAGAAAGGCATTTGATCGTAATTGCTTGAAACACACGACTTTCAATATCTCTGATAAAAACGGTATCGGGGAGGTCGAGCTCTTTCGTATCCATTTGATTAAACTGATCCAACATAGAAAGCTCCTTTTGTCCTATTTTATAATGAGAAAGGTTCAAAAGTCGAGACTTTTTCCGAAGGGATCCAAGAAAGGCGTGGTGTTAAAAAAGGAAAAGTGTTTAGTATACAACTGAAAGGGCTAAGGAAAGGCCTAACAAGGATTTTTCATGTCTATATGTTTGATTCTCATGATCTGGCTCGCTATGGGTATAGCATCAGCCTATCTTGCACAAAAACGGGACCGCAATCCGATCGTCTGGTTTTTCATCGGCGTATCCCTTGGTGTGCTAGGAATCTTGATTCTGCTTCTCCTTCCCCAAAAAAAGGCAACAACTCCGATGGCGCCAGCTCCAGCAGCGCTCGAATCCTCCCCGTTCCCACTCTCTGACATCCCCGATGACCTTCCCATTCCTGAAACATCAAACAAAAAGCGCCTTTCAAAAAACCCTAGAATCCATTGGTATTTTGTCGATCAGAACAAGGTTTCCAAAGGGCCTCTTCTTTTTGATGAGATCAAAATGGCCTACAATGCCGGGGCTCTCACCCCAGATTCTCTTCTTTGGAATGAAGAGCTTGAACAGTGGACACTACTCAAGCACTTCTCAGACTACCACTTCATCTTGCACGATTAGAAAGAAGTTTTAGCTCTTTCCCAGCCGTAGGCTGAGTAAATTTTGGTCACATATCTATTGAATTGATCTCTGTTTTTAGGTGACATGTCAGCTTGGAGCGCAGCATCAATGATGATATCCATTTTTTCTTGTGAGCGGTCTGTCGATCCAACGAAGGAAAGTCTTCCATTTGAACAACGGATCGAATGCTCTTGAATGTATTCTGTAGGGAGTTTTTTATTCATTTCAAAAAACTCTGTCACTGCCTCGTAGATCTTCTCTACGTTATTTGGGTCAAATCCACAACGAGTTAAGTATTCCTGTGGATCTAAATTGGCAGTTGAATCAGTTTGACCTATAGCTGTGGACAACATAAAAAACCTATTGGTTGGATAATGGAGTCGTAAAGCTTACAAAATGAAGGAATTATTGTACACATATTTAGAGACTGCCCAAAAACACGACTAAGTCTTAGTTCGTGGACAGTTTCTTAAAGGACAGCGGATGTGCTGTCCTCATGAAGAGGTTCTTACCAAGAAGACTTGACCATACCAGGAATCTGACCGCTGAGCGCAAGCTCACGCAGACAAAGTCTCGACACACCAAATTTTCTGTAGTAGCCGCGAACACGGCCTGTTAGTTTGCAACGGCTTCGTAGACGAACTGGTGATGAATTCTTTGGGAGATTATCAAGCTCGCACATTGCTTTGTAGCGATCTTCAGCACTTGTGTGCAAATTCGATACGACCTGTTTGAGTTCTTGCCTTTTTTCCCAATGGTGTTTCACCATTTTTTCACGGCGCTGTTGCTTAACAATTGAAGATTTTCTAGCCATTCTCTCTCACTCTATTTTCTGTTCGACCCTTTCTGTCTTTGCTTACGATTCGGATCTTTTTTGTTGATAACGTAAATGACCCCTCTTCTGCGAACAACTTTGTCACCTTTGTCGGGGTTCGCCTTTACAGACGCTCTGCTTTTCATTTTTCACCTTTCCTAAAACTCGAGAGCTCTATGCTACACCCCTAACCTTTTATTGACAAGGGGGAAAAGATCCCCCCTAAGAAAGAATGGGGTATAAGTCGGGTTAAGAGCCTGAAAAATTGAAAAAAGCCCTTGCCGATTTCCTCAAAATCAGCTAGGATTTTTGGCTAAATGATTATTAACGAATAAGGGATAGAACCATGAAAAGAACATATCAACCGAGTAAACGGTGCCGAAGAAACGTGCATGGGTTTCGTGCTCGAATGGAAACTCCAGGAGGACGCCGTGTTCTCAAGAACAGAAGAAGAAAGGGACGTAAGAGATTAGTATTGTAGGATACAGGCTCTTAAGGTCGAGAAGGATCCGTTCTAAATTTCTTTATGCAAAATTACGCAGGTCTCCTATGAAATATGTGGGATCCTGCGTGATCATCAACTACTCTTTTGAAGATCAGAATAACCCCCTTCTCGGTTTAAGTGTCTCAAAAAAATTTGGAAAAGCTCACGACAGAAACCGCATTAAGCGGCTCTTTCGAGAGGTGTTCCGTGTCCATCAAAGTTTTTTGCCAGAAAAAATTGCTATCAATATGTGCCCTAGAGGCCCAGTAGAGCTTTTGACCTACGATAGCACAGAGAGCGATTTTAAAAAGTTTTTGGATGAGATTAAATAGAGAACAAGCATCTGCAGCAACCGCAACCAGAGGACGGATCCTAGTCCTAGCTGGCGCTGGTAGCGGCAAGACCTCTGTTATCATCAGTAGAATTAGATATCTCATTGACGAACAAGGGGTTGAGCCAGAAAACATCTTAGGTCTCACCTTCACTAACAAAGCAGCCGCTGAAATGAGATCCCGCATCGCTAAGTACATCGGGACAGAAAAAGCAGAAAGGCTCACCCTCTCCACCTTCCACAGCTTCTGCTTCCAGATCCTCAAAAAAGAGATCCACCACCTCGGCTACCTCACGAACTTTACCCTCTACGACGAAAGGGACATGCAAAGGCTTTTGCAAAACGTCGCCAAGGGGGAAGGAGAGCCCAAATTTCCACTCGGCTTCCAATCCCTATCAGACCTGAGAAAAGCATCCCACACCCAACCGACAACAAAAGAGGAAAAGGAAAAGAATGCTTACTACACTCACCTCGCAGGAGAGCTAGAGGAATGTTTAAAGGCCTACAATGCGGTCGATTTTGATGGCCTACTCGAATTGTCGGTCCGCCTCTTTGAAAACCATCCTGAGATCCTTGAGGCCTACCAAGAACGCTTTCGCTACATCATGATCGATGAATATCAAGACACGAACCCGATCCAGTACCGACTCGCCAAACTCCTCTCTGCTAAATATAATAATTTCTTTGTTGTAGGAGATGATGACCAGTCGATCTATGGATGGCGCGGCTCAGAGGTGAAGCACATCCTCCAATTTGAGCATGACACTCTCGTCAAACTCGAACAAAATTACCGCTCTACCCCAACGATTCTAGAAGCTGCCAACGCAATCATTAAAAATAACAAAGAACGGCACCCCAAAACCCTTTGGAGCCATGGAGAGCCTGGTGAATTGATCCATGTGTTCAACGCCCCAACTGAGGAAGAAGAGGTGCAGGCGGTCATTGAAAGGATCCTCTATCTACGCTATGAAAAAGGAATCCCCTTCTCTGAAATTGCTATCCTCTACCGCTCCAACAGCCTGGCAAGACTTTTTGAAATCGCTCTCATGCAAGCTCCCCACTGCTCAAACGGCACCTGGGTGAGAGGAATCCCTTACGACATCGTTCAAGGGACAGAATTTTATGAAAGGGCTGAAATCAAAGATCTTCTCGCCTATCTGGGGACGATCATGAATAAAAAAGACACGGAGTCCCTCCTTCGGATCATCAACTACCCGCGCCGCGGGATCTCCCCAAAGACCATCGAGATGGTCAAGGCACATGCGAAAGAAAGAAACCTCTCCATGTGGGATGCGATGAAGGAGCTCGGCTCAGAAAAACCAGCCCTTGCGAAATTTACAACGATCATCGAAGAGGCTGAAGAGAAATCGAAAAAATCCCTTTCAGAGGGGTATGATCACCTCGTGAAGCAAATCGATTATCTCAAAGTGATCGAAGAGGATACTAAATCTGACAAAGCGAGAGAAGCCCGCATCAATAACGTTGGTGTTCTCGGAGATCTCATCCGCCAGTACGAAGAGTCTACAGAAAATCCCACCCTCAGTGATTTCCTCGGAGGGGCTGCACTAGACCACCAAAAAGCGCGCCACGCCGATAAAAATAGCAAACAAGATAGAGTCCAGCTCCTCACCTTCCATAGCGCTAAGGGGCTCGAATTTACCGCCTGTTTTCTCGTTGCCCTAGAAGATCACATCATTCCACATGAAAAAAGCCTCTTCGAGACAGGCCTCGAAGAAGAAAGACGCCTCATGTACGTTGCCACAACCCGCGCAAAAAAATACCTCACCCTCAGCATGGCAAGATCGAGAAAACGGAATGGAAAGCCAACCCCTACCAACCCCTCCCGCTTTTTGTTTGAAGTGCCACAACACCTTCTTAAAATTGGGACACATAAAGGAATGGTCCACTACGAATGAGCCACCTTCAGATCCAAGACGCGTCGATTTTCTACGAAATACAAGGATCTGGCCCCCCACTCATTTTAATCTCTGGCTACACTTGCGACCACATGCTCTGGGAGCATTTAATGGAGAAGCTCACCCCCCACTTCCAAGTGATCCGCTTCGATAACCGAGGGGTAGGGAGAACAAAAGACTCGGCAAAACTCTTGTCTGCAGAACTCCTCGCCAGCGACCTTCATGGAATGATTCAAGCCCTCGGCCTTCATAAACCCCACATCATCGGTCAGTCGATGGGTGGAACGATTGCCCAAGTTTTTGCTGCCAATTACCCCCAAGAAATTGGTAAACTCATCCTCCTCGTCTCTTCCGCTCGCTGGAGAAAGGCGATGCTCATGGCCCTAGAGTCCCATCTGAACCTCAAAAAGCAAGGGATGGATAGCCACACCCTCTTCGAAACGATCCTTCCCTGGATTTTTGGAGAAAAATTCTTGAGCGACCCCTCAAATATAGAAACCATCGAGCAGTATGAGTTCGACGACCCTTACCCACAGTCAGCAGAGGACACCGAAAGGCAGTTTGCCATCTTGAAATCCTTTGATGGAAGGAAAGGGCTACAAAAGATCCAAGCCCCCACCCTCGTCATGCATGGAATGGAGGATCTTCTTTCATTGCCATCTGAGTCTGAATATCTTGCGAGAAACATTCGAGGAGCTCGCCTCGAAGCATTCGAGACGGGTCATGGCCTGATTCTTGAAGCCCCAGACCTCTTCATCGCCTCAGTCCTCTCATTTCTAAAATAACAGCAGCCGAATCCGTTAACAGTCTCTTAGGTATATACCGATCAATTCCCTTTCGCAAGCACTTCGTGAGAGTGGAAATAATCAGAAATCATGAGATGGAGCTTTGCTAAAGTCTCTTTTTCTTTATCCCCAAAATGGTGGATGAACTCTTGAAGCGGAGCGACAGCTTTCTCTGGGCTCTCAACCCCTTCTTCAACATTCGCTTGAAAATCAAGAAGAGCAAGACGAAGTAGCGCCCCCTCTCTATTTTCAGGATCTCTTTTTGCTACTTGCTGACGAAGGGCTTTTGCCTCATTCGAGTGGACCTTTCCTACTTGAACGAGCTCTGTATATTTTTCGAGAGGGAAAAAGACCCCTTCCTCTCGGGAAAGGCCCGCCTCCAGCACTCTCTTCACGAGGTGTGGGGAGCGCAGTTCATGAGATCTACTGTAGAGTTTTTCCAACTCGCGAACATTTTTCTTTGAAAGGTCTGAGAGCTGAATCTCGCGGTAGAGCTCTTGGTACTTCTGATAGATCGACAAGAGATATTCCCCATACTTTTTCGGCTCTGTGGGCATATATCCCAACCGAGTGATCTCTTTCCCATCAGAGTCGAGCAAGATGACAGAAGGAAATTCTTGGACCTGAAACTTTTCTTTCAGCTCGTAATGTTCTTGCAACATCTCTGCTTCTTGATGATTTGCATCGGGAAAGTCTACTTTGACAAACACAAATGTGTTCCCAACGCTCTTTTGAAATTCTGGGTTTTCAAGGACATCGTGAAGAAGCTTTTTACTCCACACGCACCAATCTGATCCAGTGAATACAACCACCATCGGCCTATGATGAAGTGCCGCCATGGAAGAGCCTTTCTCAAAGTCTTCTGTTACGGGAATCTTATGAGGTATAGCTCCAAATAGCAAAGTGAGAGCACATAGCAGCCACATCTTGCGATATCTCCTGATTTTTGGTAAACTTTACCGCTATGGCGACTTTTCTTCCTACAATAATCTTAAGGCACCGTAAAGAGAATTTGAAAAAATGCTCTCTCACTGGCTTAGAACACCGACCAGACCTCCGTTTCTTCCGCTATCCTGATGGATTAAAATCCCTTCCGCCGCTAGATCAGTACATCATTTTAGATGTTTCAGCTCCCCTGTTCACAGAAAAAGATAGAGACAAGGGGATTTTTCTCATCGACGGAACTTGGAGATATGCAGAAAAGATGGGGCTTTCCCTTCCCCCTTTAGAAAAACGCTCGCTTCCTCACCACTTTCAAACAGCTTACCCGAGAAAACAGACCCACTGCGAAGACCCCTCCAGGGGCCTTGCATCGATCGAAGCCCTCTATCTTGCCCACCTACTGACAGGAAAATCGACAGAAGGACTCCTCGACCACTACTACTGGAAAGAGCGTTTTTTTCAACTCAATTCAATCTCTAAGCATGCAAAGGCATAGGAAAATTAACCCGTTGAATAGCAGGTTCGATAGAAAACCCCTGATCTCCTTCATGGACATTTTGCGCAAATGCTTCTAGATATAAAGCGACCTCTTCCAGAGGACTTATAGTACTACTGATCTTCCAAGAAAGGATCCCAGCTCCTGAGTACCCCGTAACTGCAGCATGAGACGAGGGGTGAAATAACGTCGCTTCTATAACCTCATGATCTTGTTGACTTCTTGTGATCCCGACCATATAAGAGTGTCTACCAATTGTCACGATAGCTGTACTTTGATAGTTTGGAGAGAAAGGAGCTGGATCATGCATGAGTTTCTGATTTTTGGAATAAACGGCAAAATGGGAAAGTCCCCTAAAGATCGATTCTGTATTATTTTCTCCACTCATTTCACGAAGATTGCGATCTTGAATCACTTGACATCTAGCATTGCCGGCCCTTCTCATCAACCCAAACCCATCCTCTCTATTGAACAAAGAGACCACCTCTTCGCTAGCTATACTATCAATAGGATGACCGAGAGCCTGAGTGATGTGAGCCTCTAGTTGAAGTCGATTATTTTCATCGGCCGATTGAAAAATCTTCTTTGTCACATCTTTTGTAGCAAGAGAGCTCGCAAAATAATTTCTGACCGCAGGATCTATATCTAAGATATGCGCATGTCTGAAAATTTTCATTAAACCAGATTGCAATACCGTATCAATACCATTTTGCTTATATGAGGGCTTGATGTAATTGAGAGCCGCTTCCATACAAAATATCTGAGAGCGTTCTTCTATCAACTGATTCATTTGGGGGTTATCAGAAAAGAGTGTCTCTTGTGATTCATAACTATACTCAAAATGGCTAGAATAGTCTCGAAGACATGGGATGCCAAATAGTATACAAAACGCCGTAGTTGCGAAATAATAGACTTTTAAGCAGAGGTTCCATAGTAGAGAAGAGAGATTGTAAAAAAAATCTTCACCTGGATTCAGTGGAACGACTTCCCAATCTTCTTGAGCATCCCATCCATCTCGTCTAATAAATCCTTCAGCTTGCCAACCATCGATGACTCTCTGATCAATCCGTAAAATGTGGTCTACTGCTGCCATTATTGATATCCCCTTTATGAATTAGGGAGATTATAACAAAAAAGCAACACAAAAACACTAAAAAAAGAATTCTTGAATGATTTGCAATGTAATTTCAAATATTACGAATAATCCTAGTAATGCTAATACACATTTTCCACCAAAGAGGCGCCCCTCAATTTTAGGCTTATGTTGAAGATAGCGGCCTGACCAAACCATGCAGATAGGAAGAAGGCCAAGAAGCACAGCGCACCCGAACCCCCCAGCGTAGCCGAGAGCCTTCAAAAAAATCGTAGGATTCGTCGACGCAATGATGAAAGGAGGAACATAGATGAGGACGCAAAGACCAAAACGGTTCCACTTCGTCTTTTTGATCTGCAATGAATCTGAAAGAAAATCGAGCAGCCCCAAAGTCACTCCCAAAAAAGAAGTTGTTAGGGCAAAAAATGCAAAACATTTCCCCAAAAAGAGCATGGGAGAACCAGGGATGAAGTTCACAAGAGGATCTACCGTCGTCATTCCCTGTCTTCCCGCTTCGATTAAATCGGTCGATGGAACGATCGATTTAATGAGAAAATCCCAAATGATGTAGACGATGAAAGGAATGGTTGATCCAATGATGATCGAAAGGCGCATCTTTTTCACATCGCGGTCCATGTAAGAAAGGAGCGTTGGAACCGTCCCTTGATAGCTAAATGAGGTAAAGATGATCGGAAGGGCTAAAAAGGCTTTTGATACATCCATTTCTGTAAAAAATTTCGGCTCTACGACACTCAATCCGAAAAACATGAATCCAAAATAGGAGAGAATGAGCCCTGCCATCAAAGCAACATTAAACGAGCTCACAGCCCTTGTTCCTAAAAATACCAGAGTTCCAAAAAGGGTCGTAAAGGAAGCAGTCAACCAGGGGTTCGCCGTATCAAATCCAAAAGGGAGAGAAACGAGCGTCCCACCACCTGCGATGTAGGCAATGGTTAAACTGTAGAAAAGGAAAATGTAGACCACCCATGCGACGGCTCTTCCAAGAGGACCGAGCAGTTGGTTTGCCATCGTTACGATGTTTGCACCAGGATGGAGCCAAAGAGCCACTTCGACAAAGAGGAGTCCCATCGACATGCTGAATAAGTAACAGAGGAAGTAAACACCCCAGGAAGGGAGGATTCCCCCTCCTGCTGTAGCAATAGGAAGGGCAAGCATACCCGCTCCAATGGCAGTCCCCGCTACAAGAAGGGACCCTAAAACAACCTTTTTCATGCGTACAGTTTACTGAATCACTAGGTTTTTATCCAACAATATGTTATATCAGTTCCTTATGCAACCAGAGATTTATCACAAGGCTGACCACTCGATTTCAAAAAAGGAAATCGACAAAGAGGCGCTCTTCGTCCTCGAAACACTCAATAGACACGGCTACACCGCCTACTTAGTAGGGGGATCAGTTCGTGATCTACTCCTCGGACACAAGCCAAAAGATTACGACATTTCCACCTCTGCAAAACCTGAGGAGGTGAAAGCCCTCTTTAGAAATTGTCTTCTGATCGGAAGAAGATTCCGCTTGGCCCACGTCCGTTTTGGCCAAAAGATCATTGAAGTCGCAACTTTTCGTGCAGGTGATAACGAAGCAGACACCCTCATCCTCCGAGACAACACCTGGGGATCAGAAGAAGAAGATGTCTTGAGACGGGACTTCACCATCAACGGCCTCTTTTACGACGCAGGTAGCGAATCGATCATCGACTACGTCGGTGGATACAAAGACATTAAAAGTGAAATCCTCCGGGTCATCGGCATGCCCCACTCCCGCTTCAGACAAGACCCTGTCAGGATGCTAAGGCTCGTCAAATTTAGAGCAAGACTTGGCTTTTCGATCGAAGATAGTGCGATGCAAGCGCTCCTCGATTGCCGTTCAGAGATTTTAAAAAGTTCTAGCGCACGCGTCCTCGAAGAAATACTCCGGATGTTAGAATCAGGTCATGCAGAGACATTTTTCCGCCTCCTTGCCGATTGTGGTCTCTTGACCCATCTCCTCCCCTATCTCGCAGAGTTCGTAGAAAATGATCACAAGCAAGAGATTTACACATTTTTGGGAGCAATCGATACTGACTGTCGGATGATGACCACCCAACTTAAAGAGCGGCCAGTGCTCCTCTCATGCCTCCTCTACCCTCTTTTTGCACGCCACATCAATGTTTTATCGAATGAGGGAAAACGGAATCTCCATTTAGGGATCATCCAGGAAGAAGCTCTCTTCATCGTCCATGAATTCTTCTCCCCATTTTTTGTGCTCCCAAAGAAAATAAAATCCCACCTCACCTCAATCTTGACTTCGCAGTTCCGCTTGACCCCGCTTGAAAGAATCAAGGGGAAATTTTTCAGAATTCCGAGAATCCCCGACTTCGAATATGCCCTCTCCTTTCTCCAGTTGAGAGCGGATATCGAACCAGGTCTCCAAGACCTCTACACCCGTTGGCAATCAGCCTTTGAAACACATCGACGTAAAAATCATGATCTCGACACATCCTCTACATGACCGATCGATCCCCACCGTCTTTTACTTTGCTGTGGGTGCTGAAGATACTCTCTACAAAGACCCTTTCAATCAACCTGTCAAGTTCCTCGTAGAACAAGGGATTCGCGTCGTCACCTTTTCCCTCCCCCTCCATGAAGAGCCGCAGCGTGGGATCGAAAAGTGGGCAGAGGCCTACAAAAATGGGCATGACATCCTCACCCCTTTTTTTGATGAAGTGAGTGAAACGATCCTAGCTCTCGATCTCGACTGGAAAAAAACTGCCATCATGGGCCTTTCAAGAGGCGCCTTTATCGGAGCCCATATCCTCACAAGACTCGACCCGATCCCCTACCTATTGGGCTTTGCCCCACTGACCATGTTAGAAATGGCAGAAGAATTCCAAAAAATCGGCGTAGTCCCCAACCTACCATTAGACCTTGAGGCTCTCTCCCACCATTCGATCCGTTTCTACATTGGCAATGATGATACCAGAGTGAGCACGGACCGCTGTTACTCATTCATCCGAGAGCTCGTTGAAAAAGCAAAAGAGCGCCAGAAAAGAGAAATTCCAATTGAACTCATCATCGGCTCATCCGTTGGTTTCAAAGGGCATGGAACATTACCACACGTATTTAAAGCAGGCACAGATTGGATAGCGCGTTCATTCTCGTAGGAGAAAAAAGTGGCGATTTGCAGGGAGAGGCGATCATCCGCTCTCTTCTCGAAAAAAACCCTCAAATGAAGATCTCAGCGGTTGCAGGTCCTCTGATGAGAGCCCATCCGATCAAAACCTTAGAAAAAATGGAATCGCTCCAAGTGATGGGAATTGTCGATGTCCTCTCCTATATCCCCACACTGATTCAACTATTTCGAAAAATCAACCGAGCGATCCTCCAAGAAAACCCTGATGTAGTGATCCTGATTGACTACGCTGAATTCAATCTTCTCCTTGGAAAAGCCTTAAAGAAGGCAGGCTATCAGGGGAAAATTGCTCAAGTGGTCTGCCCGAGCGTCTGGGCTTGGCGAAAAGGGAGGATGAAGACCTTAGAGCGCTATTTCGACCACCTCTTTTGCCTTTTCCCTTTTGAGCCCCCTCTTTTCAAAGAGACAAAATTGAAAGCGACTTATATTGGCCATCCCCTTGCCCTAGCGATTCAACCACAAGAAAGACCTCAAAAACCCCTATTGACCCTGTTTCCTGGTAGCCGCAAGAAAGAAGTAGAAAGAAACTTACCGATCCAATTAGCGATCGCAAAAAGATTTCTTGAAAAACACCCCGAATTCACTTTGGCGATCTCTTCTCTTCAACCTATTCAAGTACCCGACGCCCACCTTTTCCCCCCTAGTGAGAATCGGGAGATGATGCAAAAGAGCACACTTGCGATTGCCAAATCGGGGACAGTCAACCTCGAGCTCGCCCTCTATGGCGTACCCACCGTGGTGACCTACCAGATGAATCGATTCGATTATTTTCTGGTGAAGCACCTCTTTCGCATCAAGCTTCCCCACTACTGCATTGTGAATATTTTACTGAATGAAAGAGTCTTTCCAGAGCATTATGGACCAAGGCTTGATGAAGAGGCGATCTACCAAGATTTAGTAAACCTCCCCCTTGAAGAGACGAGTAGCAAATGCCGAAAACTCTTTTCTTTATTCGAAGGAAAGCAGGGTGCAAAAGAAATCGTAGAAGTTTTATTCTCTTTTTCTCTATAATACCCCCATGATGATTTCAGCTTGTCAAATTTTTGTAGACCGTTTGAAGCAAGGTGAAGAGGAACCAATCGATTGGACCCTCTCCTCGGCGTTTCTCGATGTGCATGAGGAGGCCCTCTCTTTCACCCCTGAAGTGAAAGTTCGAGGAAAAGCTTACCTCGCAGACACATTTTTGATCGTTCATGTCGATATCGAAGCGACTGCTTTGATCCCTTGTGCCATCTGCAATGAAATCGTGGAGAAACCCATCCGACTCGATGAATTTTACCACGCAGAGCCCCTTGCCGAAATCAAAGAAAAAATATATGACTTTACTGAAAAATTGCGGGATGCGATTCTTCTAGAAGTACCCCAGTTCACAGAATGTAACAATGGAAATTGTGCATCGCGAAAAGAATTGGAAAAGTTTTTCCACAAAGAATCTAACCACATGCCGTTCGCTGACTTACAAGGAGATTAAGAACGATGGCCGTACCACGTAATAGAACCTCAAACGCGAAGAAAAACAAACGTCGCTCTCACCATGCGAAGACACCTGCTAACTTAGTTAGCTGTCCAAACTGCCAGAGCATGAAAAGACCACACAGCCTTTGCACAGCTTGTGGACACTACAAAGGACGTTCTTACCTCCCGAATGAGCAAGGCGAATAATTTCGTCATCGGTTTTGATGTGATGGGGGGAGACCTTCCCCCTGAAAACATCATTCCCTCTTTGATCCAAGGACTTTCCCCTTTCGATGGAAAAGTCTCCTATCGCTTTTATCTTCAAAAACACCTGATTCCACCTCACCTTCCTCCACATGTTGAATGCATTGCCGTCGATGACGTCATCACCATGCAAGATGACCCGATCCGAGGTGTGAAGAAAAAACCAAATTCTTCCATGTCCATTGGCATTCAAGACCTTGCAAAAAATTCCATCGACGCCTTCATCTCTCATGGCAACACGGGAGCCCTCACCATCTTATCGAAAAAACACCTCCCGAAACTACCGAAAATCTTGAAGCCTGCCCTTATGGCATCCCTCCCCTCCTCTGTCATCGTTGATGTGGGGGCGAGCGTCGAGGCAAACGCAGATCAACTCTTTCAATTTGCCCTAATTGGAGCCGCCTACCAAAAACTATCAGGGATTTCGAATCCAAGAATTGGCCTCCTCAACATCGGCTCTGAAGAGACAAAAGGGAGAGTGGAACACCGCGCTTTTCATAAAAAAATGAAACATTTTCTCGCCTCAAGCGAAAGATCCTTTACCTTCGTAGGAAATGTGGAAAGTCAAGATATCTTCAAAGGAAAAGTCGATGTAGTTGTGACTGATGGTTTCTCAGGAAACCTCTTCTTGAAAACTGCAGAGGCCTCCTTTGCTTTTTTAAAAACCCCCATCCCTTTTCGCAACTTTCCCGCTGCAATCCTTGCGGGAATTGACGGCCTCGTGATCAAGTGTCACGGCAATAGCGGGTCAGACCATTTTCTCCTCGCAGCTCGAGAGGCTTTTTTTCTTCTTGAAAAGGAATTCTTGTATAAAATCAAAGAAGCTTTGTGATAAACTGGGCCTCTTAAGGGAGAAATATGAAAGAGATTCTTTTAAACGTTGAGACAAAAGAGACCAGACTCGCTAAACTGAAAAATAAGAAGCTAGACGAGCTCGTCATTGAGCGAAAAAAATCGAGACAGCTGACAGGAAACGTCTACCGCGGTCGAGTCACCAACATTTTACACAACATTCAATCTGCCTTCATCGATATCAATGAAGGGGAAAACGGATTCATCCACATTTCTGATATTTTAGAAAATACTCAAAAGTTCCAAGAGATGTTCGACATGGACTTCGATTGGGGCTACGATCTATCAGAAGAGAAAAAAAACCATCCGAAAGAGACTGACATTGCAAAACTCTTAAAGATCGACCAGACCGTTCTCGTTCAGGTCGTGAAAGAGTCGATTGGAACGAAAGGGGCAAGACTTACATCGAACATTTCCATCCCAGGTCGCTACCTCGTTTTGCTACCAAATAGCGTCCATCGCGGCGTGTCGAAAAAGATCACCGATCGGAATGTGAGAGAGCGCTTGAAGCAGACCATCAAAGCCTTTGAAATGCCGACCGATATGGGGCTCATCTGCCGCACAGCAAGTATGTACGCATCGACCGACCAACTCGTCGACGAAGCACATGAACTCCTCGCCATTTGGAATAACATTGTCGATCAATTTCATAAAGCAAAAGGGCCCACCTGCCTCTTTAGAGAATCTGACATCATCAAGAGAGCCCTCATGACCGCTCTCGATAAAAAGTATGATAGACTCCTCATCGACCACTACCCAACATACCTCTCCTGCTGCAGAATGCATCAGCGCTACGCAGATGGCGAGCATGACCTCAAAGTAGAGTTCTATCGCGATAAAGCGCCAATGTTTGAACGTTTTGGCGTAGAGAAAGAGATCGACAAGGCGATGAAGAGAAAGATTTGGCTCTCGAGTGGAGGATACCTCTTCTTTGATCGCACCGAAGCGATGTACACCATCGATGTCAACTCTGGAAGAAGCTCTCAAAATGAGATGAACCAAGATGTCGAAGAGACACTAGTCCAGATCAACATGGAAGCGGCCGAGGAGATTGCAAGGCAGCTTCGCGTCAGAAACATTGGAGGCCTTGTCATTTGTGACTTCATCGATATGCGCTCTCGCAAAAACCAGCGACGCGTATTGGACCGATTAAAAGAGGCGATGAAAGATGACTCGGCAAAGTGCACCATCTTAGGAATGAGTGAGTTCGGACTTGTGGAGATGACGAGACAGCGCTCAAGAGAATCCCTCACACAGACCTTCTTCACCACCTGTCCATACTGCTCAGGAAGAGGAACGATCAAGAATTTAGAGAGCACATCGATTGAGATCGAACGAGCCCTCAAGAAAGTCATCCAAAGTGAAGATCAGTTTGCGCTAGAATTAGTTTGCCATCCTCATCTCGATGATTATCTCGATCAAGGGGATAAGAAACATTTCGAAAAGCTTGCAAGCAAAATGAACGCAGAATTATTATTTAAGACGAGCGATTTATTACATTTAAACGAATTTGAACTTTACTCAACGATCAGTGGACAAAAGCTTGCCTTTTAAAGGACATCTGCCAGAAAAATACCAAGCGATTTTTTCTGACTTCTCGAAGCGGTATGCTGAAATAGCAGGCACGACAGCTATGCTCACCGCTTTTGCAGAAGCAGTTGTTGCTACTTTAAAAAATCCAGAGCCGTTTGAACATTTCCATCAAGCGGTCCGCTCCCCCATAGACTTCTATGCGCTAGGTCTCGATCTATTCAGACCGATCGTTGACATGGAAGGATCTGAGCTCCTTGGAACCCCAAATCTCGAAGAGATTTACACAAGGTGGCAAAAGAAGGAGAACATCTTCTTGTTTGCCAATCACCAAAGTGAAGCAGACCCGCAGCTCCTCAGCCTCCTTCTCGAAGAGCGTTTCGCAAAACTTGGAGAAGAGATGATCTTTGTCGCAGGAGAGCGCGTTATAACAGATCCGCTCGCCGTCCCCTTTAGCCGAGGGAGAAACCTCCTTTGCATCTACTCGAAAAAGTATTTCGACATCCATAAAGAGAAAAAGCTTCAGATGCAAGAGCACAATAAGAAAGCGATCCAGATTCTCGGCTCTCTTCTCGATGAAGGTGGCAAGTGCATTTACATCGCCCCAAGTGGTGGAAGAGATCGACGTGGACCGTCGGGAAATTTCGCCCCCGCCCCCTTCGATCCTCAGAGCATCCAACTCTGCCGCCTCCTCGGCAGCAAAGCGAAGCGACCGACCCACTTTTACCCATTAGCGCTCCGCACACATGCGATTCTCCCCCCACCAGAAGGGGTCCAGGCAGAACTTGGAGAGATGAGAAAAATTAGCAGAGCTTCCATTGCCGCTGGGTTTGGCAAAGCCATCTCTTTTCCCGAAATGGAAGGGATCGACAAAGAAGAAAAGAAAAAACGTGCCGCAGAACTTGCCTGGAGCCTCATGAACGATTTGTATCTTTCTTTTAAGTAGAGGTTCCGATACAACAAGTAAGGAGAGGTGATTTTATGCAACGATTCCTTATGGCTATTTCCTGTTTACTTTCAACATCGGTATATGCTATGCAAGACATTACTTATATTAAAGACCTTAACGATTTAACGATCAAGACACCATCTCTTGCAGACCGGAAGACGACGAAGTTGCAGCTCAAAAATGGTCTCCAAGTATTCATTGTTTCAGATCCATCTGCTGACCAGTCAGCAGCAGCACTTGCCGTCAATGTAGGCGCATGGAACGATCCTGACAACTACGAAGGGATGGCCCACTTCACAGAACACCTCCTCTTCCTCGGAACAAAAAACTTCCCAGAAGAAGATGAACTCTTCGAATATTGTGGCACACATGGTGGACAAGTCAATGCCTACACGTGGACAGACCGCACCGTCTACATGTTCTCCGTACAAAACGATTCTTTTCAAGGAGGCCTCGAGAGGTTCTCTGACTTCTTTGCCCATCCCCTCTTTAATAAAGATGGAGTAGAAAGAGAGCTGAACGCTGTCGACCAAGAGCATGCTAAAAACGTCGAAAGTGACAACCGCCGCCAGTGGATGCTTTTACAGACCCTTGGCAATCCAGAGCACAATAACAGAAAGTTCTCGACAGGAACTGCCGACACACTTCGAAAAATCCCACATGATCAACTGGTTCAGTGGTTTAAGAAAAACTACGGCGCCAACCACATGTTCCTCACCATCTACACCAAATATCCGACTGAACAAACAGTCGCTTGGGTAGAAAACTATTTTTCTGAGATCCCTGAGACCACCATTTCAAACGCCCCCTACCACCCACTCCTCTCTGATCAACTCAGAGGTCATATCATCTATCAAAAACCTGTGAGAGACCTCAGAAACATCACACTGATTTGGGATGTAGCCCCGAACTACGTCACCGATATCGACCATCAATCCCCAGACCTTGTCGCTTATGCACTCAATCAAAAGACAGCAAACAGCCTCTATGAAGAACTCAGAAATGAAGGCCTGATCGAAACTGTACAAGCTTCTTACTCCTACCTTGGAGGGGAAAACGGCCTCTTTCAGATCTCTTGCGATCTCACGAAACAAGGAGCCCTCGCTTACGACCGAGTGGTAGAGCGTTGCTACCAAGCTCTCCTCACTATCAAGAGAGACTCTATTCCAAGCTACATCTACCAAGAGATGACAAAGATGGCAGAGCTCCGCTACGAGTACCAATCGCGGATCAATGCCTTCAATTTCGTCTCCAATTATGCCCATGAGATGGTTGATGAAAGCCTCTCCACATTCCCGAGAAAACAGACAGCCCCTATTGCATTCGATGCAAAAGAAGTTCAGAGTTTTGCAAAAAGCCTGACTCCGGCGAGCGCTACCATTTTCTTCACCGTCTCCCCCGATCTCATCGATTGGAAACCCACTTCAAAAGAGAAGTGGTATGGAACAGAATATAGTGTAGTAGCAATTGACCCAGCCAAATTGAGCCAATGGAGCTCTGTGAAAGCTGATCCTGAGCTCGGCAACCCTTCACCAAATCCCTATATTCCAGACCACATCCAACTGATATCCAAGACGAAAAGTAAAGAGTTCCCTGTAGAGCCTGTTTTCTTAGAAAATGATGAACTCGGTAAACTCTACTTCTACCAAGATTCCTTCTATCTCGTCCCTAAAATGGAACTTTACCTTGGATTGGAGAGCCCAGAAATCAAGGACAATCCTAAATCTTTGGCGATGGTCGATCTCCTTTCTCTCTGGTACACACGCCATTTGGCAACCCTCATTTCCAATGGGAATCGAGCAGGAATTCAAGTAGCTCTCGAGAGGAAAGACTTTTCTCTTTTTGTTTCCGTTCAAGGCTTTAGTGAAAAAGCGAACCTCTTCACGAGTGACTTTTTAAAACAGATGAAGACCGCTTCTCTCGATAAAGAGACCTTCAACATCATCAAAGATGAGCTCTCCTCTGACTATCAAAGCAAGACCAAAGAGATCGCCTTCTTCCAAGCACAAGAAGCGATTAGCAACATCTTACAAAATGGATCCCCAACCTCTTTTGACCTCTATAAAGCGCTCGATGAAGTTTCATTTAATGACTTCATTAGCTTCAGAGAGCAGTTTTTCCAAAGTATCTATATCCAAGGATATGTAGGGGGCAATCTCACAGAAAAAACTGCAAAATCCCTCTGGGCGATTTGCCACCAAGAACTCAGCGCACTCCCCTTCCCACCGAGTGAACATTTAGAAAAGAAGGTCCTTCTACTACCAAAACAGGGAGGCCCTTTTGCCCTAAATCTCACCTCTGATATGCAAGGGAATGCAGCTATCATCTCACTTCAACTCGGACCATACACCTACGAGAAAAGAGCCGCGCAGCTCATCCTCGGTAGAGCCTTCCAAGATGGGTTCTTCAATCAACTCCGGACCAAGCAGCAGCTTGGCTACATCGTCAGGTCTTGGCCATCTTATATTGAAGATGAACTCTTCCTCTTTATGGGGGCCCAGTCAGCAACGTACGCTCCAGAAGAGCTCGTCAGCCGTTTTGAAGCCTACTCTGAAGAATATTACAAAAATATCAAAGAGGAAATTGATGAAGAGACCTTTAAAAAGATGCAAGCGGCCCTTGTAGTCCAATTCTCAGAACCACCGAGAAACCTCAGCGAACTGTCAGCTCGCTACTTTAGCTATGCTTATGAGTTCAACGGGGAGTTTGATCGCTACCTTAAACTTATTCAAGCGCTGAATACACTCGACTACAACAACTTCATCCAAATTGCAAAAGGGTTCCTCTCCCGTCAGAATACAAAAAGGCTCGCGATCGAGATCACAGGAGAGGCCAAAACGCCTCTCTACCTTTACAAAACCGCGACCAAAGAAGAGCTGTTCCAGACAGGAAGCTTCGTTACTAAGATAGTCGAATAAGAGAATGGGATATTCCCATTCTCTTATTCTTGGATGTTCATGTTGTGAAAGACGGCTGAAACATCGTCGAGTTCTTCGAGCCAGTCGATGAGGGCAAGATTTGCCGCCTGAGTCTCCGCATCACAATCGATGTGAAGCCTTGGGACTGCTTGCACTTCCGCCTCTTCTACTTCAGCATGCATTCCATCGAGCGCTTCTTTCACAATGTAGAGAAGATCAGGAGGTGCGATGACGATGAAGTGTTCTTCTGTTTCGTCGAAGTCTTCAGCTCCCACTTCGAGAACTTTGGTGAAGAGGGCTTCTTGATCCATTCCCCCTTTTTTCACCTGAAAGATCGCTTTGCGATCAAACTGGAATGCAACGGAGCCGGGAGAAGCAATGTTTCCACCTCGCTTATTCGTTGCAATTCTCATATCAGATGCAATTCTATTTTTGTTATCTGTGACAATATCTACGATGAGACCGACGCCACCATGACCATAGAGCTCATAGCTCATCTCAAAAAAATCGGTGTTATCAGTGCTAGATGCTTTCTTAATGTTCCGATCGACAATATCATTAGGAACGTTGGCTGCTTTTGCTTTACTCAGAGCGAGACGGAGCCTCGGGTTTCCTTTAGGATCAGCACCCCCTTGCTTGACTGCTGAGATGATCTCTTTTGCAACCTTGGAAAAAATCTTCCCCTTGATTGCATCTGCTCTTCCTTTTCTGTGCTTAATATTCGCCCATTTACTATGTCCTGCCATGTCGTATCTCCAGTTGCATAAGAATTTTATCCCGAAATCCATCGGGCTCTTTTAGAAAGTTTTTGTGTCTGCCATATTCTTGAAATCCAAACCTTTGGTAGAGTCTGATCGCAGGGTTGTCTTGATATACTTCTAAATGAAGAAGTTCTAATTGGAACCTCTCTCTTGCCATGGTGATCAAATGCTCTAATAGTTTTGTTCCCACCCCCTTCCCTCTCAGATCTCTTCGGATCGTGATGGCAAAGAGCGCCTGGTGTTTGATCTTGGAGAAGGTGTTGACGTAAAGATTCGCCATCCCAATCGGAATCCCTTCATACTCTGCGGTATAGATCGCTCCCATCTTCATATAGCTCATGCAGATCCTCACTGCATCTTCCACTTCGATGAGATTGCACATCGGAAACCAGGAGAGGACATCTGTATCCATCAGCCATTCTGTGAAAGGGTACTTGTCATTTTCTACCGCATCCCGCACACAAATCTTCGCCTGATCTATTTTCATAATATCGATTCCATGAGCACTCTTGCGACCCCGTGCCCTTCCCTTTTGTAGAAATTTTCTTGGACCACGATCTCTTCAAACCCTTGCCTCAGCAATATCGGTTTTAAGGGGGAATCTGCCATGATCTCAAAATGAACCGATCGCAGCCGAAAGTAGTTTTTTCCAAGGTTTTTGATGTTTCTGATGAGTGAAGTGGCAACCCCCTTCCCTCTCATTTCTGGGTCGACAGCAAGATAGACGAGAGCGAGGTGGGCGATCTTTCTGTAGGGCATCAAAAAAAGTGTCGCGACGCCAACGGGGCGCCCTTCAAAGACTGCCGTAAGGCTACATTTATACTTCGAAAACCCGATCCAATTGGTCACCATGAGATCTTTTTCTTTTCCCCCATCCATCGGGAACCAGCGCAAAAGAGAAGGATCATCGAGCCACCGTCCAAGAGCCTCTCCATCTTCCATGTCAGTATAGCGGATGTCAAAGGTTTCTAAATCGGTCACTTGATTACTAGGCATGACTAAATTCCTTCAGGTAGGCCTGAATAAAAGGATCTAAATCTCCATCCATTACACTTTCCACGTTCCCCACTTCAAATTTAGTACGCGTATCTTTCACTAAAGTATAGGGTTGAAACACATAACTTCTGATCTGCGATCCCCAGGCAATCTCTTTCTTCTCGCCACTCACCTTTTTGAGCTCGTCAGATTTCTCTTCTAATTTCAATTCGTAGAGTTTTGATCGGAGCATTTTAAAGCAGCTTTCTTTATTTTGTAGCTGGCTTCTCTCTTTTTGGCAAGAAACAACGATCCCTGTTGATAGATGGGTGATCCTGACTGCTGATTCTGTTTTGTTGACGTGCTGTCCACCTGCACCTGAAGCACGGTATGTATCGATCCGAATGTCTTCTGGCAAAATCTCCACTTCAACATCATCATCAATGACAGGAACGACATCGACAGAGGCAAAACTCGTATGCCGTTTCGCATTTGCATCAAAAGGGGAAATCCTGACAAGGCGGTGAACCCCTCGCTCTGCCTTTAATAGGCCAAATGCAAAGCGTCCAGCAACTTTAAAAGTGATGTTTTTGATACCAGCGACCTCTCCATCGAGACAATCTTCCGTTTCAAACTTCCATCCCTTCTTCTGGAAATAGCGTTGATACATCCGAGAGAGCATAGCAGCCCAATCACAAGATTCTGTACCACCAGCACCTGCGTTGATGCTGAGATAACAATCATGACCATCGAGCGGCCCTGAGAGCATCTTCTTGATTTCTAATTCATCTAGAATGACAGCGAGTTTTTTCATCTCACTATGGCACTCTTCCATCAAAGAAGAATCTTTGATGCTGAGGACATCGGGATAGAGTTCAATTAGTGCTTGAAATCTTTTTGAGAGCTCCTGAAAAGGGCTCAGCCAATCTCTGATGTCCCCCGTTTCTTTGATCACTTTTTGAGCAAACTCTTGGTCATCCCAAAAAGTCCCCGATTCCATCCTCTCTTCTAATTCTCTGAGTCGATTCTCTTTCGAAGCGATGTCAAAGATACCTCTTCATGGAATCGATTTTATGTCCCATTTCTTCTAATTGTAGCGTGATATCTTCCATAAAATTCTCCTCATATTAGTTAGGAGCAATTCTACCTTATTTTTGAATGAAATCAAAGACAATTTTTTGTTTGCTTTCTAGTTTATGATCGCTCCTTTACATTAATAATCATCTAGTTATAATAATAGCTCCTATAAGAAGTATAAATGAAAATTGAGGAGGTTTACATGCTCACACTAGATCGAGTCCCCGTTGATATCTCTATGGAGAGCTACGATTGCTGCTGCACCTCCTTCTTCACTAAAACCATTCCAGAGTGCTTTGAAAACGCATGGAATGCTGTTGCAGAGTGGATCGATCTCTATGTACTCCCATTTTTTGAAGCCTGCAGAGTCTGGTTTGAAGAAAATGCCGTATGGATCTGGCCTGTCGTCGTCATCTTCGTCGGAATCACCGCAATCGGCCTCGGGATCGCCTTTGCCTGCTTTGCCCCCCTCCCATCACCCGCTAAAGAAGAAAATCAAGAATATTTTGAAGATACTGAAGAAGAACATTCCCATTCAGATAGTGATGAGAGCCATACCGATCAGAGACTATCTTCCACTCATACCATTCAAATTTTACCCCCTCGCACTCCACCAAGAGATGCCCATAACTCACCTCTAGCCTCACCAAAACAGCACCAGAGAAACACTCCCAGCCCATCGCATGGACATGAAGGGCATACACATGGAAGCCAGGAAGAAAGCGATATCTGCAGTTGGAGAAAAACTTTAAGAACCCCCATATTCCCCACTTTTAACGGCAGCTATTGCCAGATTTCTTCAGGCGTCGATCCAAATATCGCCAAACAAGCGATTGCATCACTATTTGAAAAGCAGAAAAGCTCCACCTCCAACTCTCCAACGGCTGCCGATTTAAGCAAGCTGCAAAAGCTCCGAAACCTTATCAATCAGCTTGATGATGTGACGATCTCAATAGAAACACCCCCATCAAGTTCTACAGAAGCAGAAGCTTTAATTCAGCAATTAGAGAAAGAATTACAAGAAAGACACGCTACTTTAGAAAAAGTTCTCCCTGATAGCGAACAATACGCGAAAGCAATGGAACAAAAAAGACTGATTGATGAGTTTGAATTTTAATTTTTTCTTAATGAAGCTTTTACATTAATCAGAGTTAAGATACAATGAGTGCGTTTTGTAAATAACACTACGATAAATTAATTTTTTCAGGAGGCAGTATGTCAACCTTTATCCCCGCTGATCAAAACGTCGATGCATTTGCAGACGGCTGGACAGCATTTTCGAACTTTTGGACTGAATCGATTCCCCAATTTTTTACAGAAACAATCCCGCAGGCATTCCAAGCAGCATGGGACGCAACAGCAGAGTGGATCGACCAGTGCGTCAAACCCTTTTTCGACGATTGCGCAACTTGGTTCGAAGAGAATGCGGCATGGCTTTGGCCAGTTGCTATCGGCTTTGTAGCAGGTGCTGCAATTGGCGTTGGTATCGCTATCTGCTGTTTTTGCTGCAAATCAACTTCTTCAGATGAAGGAGATGACCCAGCATCACTAGCCTCACGAGACATCACCGACAAAGCAGAACTCGACAGACTCCGCAAAGAGATTAACGCTGCTGATAAGGCATAAAAATAGCTGCAGGATTTGCAAAAGTTGATCAATTTTTTGCATAACTAGAGCTCAGTTTTCATCATGGGTAGCACCCCATCCTTTCGAGACCACCCTTTAACTAGAGTGGTCTCTTTTTTGAGTCCACACGGGTATAAAAAGCTCGATTAAATTTTTTCTTACATTTATATTAGCTTAATCGAGGCTTTACATTAATAATCATTCAGATATAATAACTCCATCTAGTTAACAAATGGTTTCTAAATCAATATTTTTTTTCAGGAGGTATTATGACAAACCCCGCACTAATGGATATTCCAAGCGATGTTGTCGGCGATTGCTGGACCGAATTTTCGAACTTTTGGACCGAATCTATTCCTACATTCTTTACAGAAACAATTCCCCAGGCATTTCAAGCAGCTTGGGACGCAACAGCTGAGTGGATTGATCAGTGCGTAAAGCCCTTTTTCGATGATTGCGCTGTATGGTTCGAAGAAAACGCAGCATGGCTCTGGCCAGCAGCGATTGCTTTTGTCGCAGGCCTTTCATTTGTTGTAGGGATCGCCCTCCTTTGCCTTTGCTGCCAAAATAAAGAAGAAGGCGCAGGTGATGGAGACCCGATCACAAATCCTGAGAGAAAGATCATCCCTCTCAATGAACATAAGGCGGCTCAAGCTGCACAAGCCGCAGCAAAATTAGGAACTGGAGCCACTACAGAAGAAGTGACAAAAGCTCTACCAAAATTAACTGATCTGAATAGGGTAATTGCTGATGCTACTGATAAAATCAACGATGTTTATACCTGTTTCCATCAAGATACTATCACCTCTCCACAAGCTAAAACCACCGTTGCTGCTAAAGTGACATTAGAGTCATTAAGCGAGACCGTATTACGCTTGATCGAAGAACTAAGATCAAAGCATACTAAAGAAGAAGAAAAGCTCGCATCTCTCCAAACTGCAGTTAGAGAGCGCCAAGAGACGTTGAGTGGGCCAGAGAGCAAAGTAGTGCTCAGCAGATCGAACCACCGACACGCAGCTGACGCTCAAAAACTGGTAGAAGACAATTACGCACGGGCGAAATCTGATAATCAACACATGGTTCAGACAAGAGATGGTATCACAGCTCAAGGAGCTGTCGAAGCGTTCCTTGTCAAAGAAGAAGCGATCAAAAAGACTTTGGTTGACAGATCAAATGTCTCGTTTGAGCAGAAAATTCAAAATCTCCGTTCTACAATTACAGATGATAACGGTGAAGTTATTAATGAAAGAATCAGAGAATTGCAAGAAACTCTAGTTCGAAGCAATAGAGCTGAAAAAGAAGCAGCAATTGCAGGGCTCAGAAAAACCATCGTTGAAAGCAATAGAGATGAAGTTCAAGCTAGAATCCAAGAACTAAATACTACTCAACCTGACGGTTACGAGGGTCAAATACTTCTTCTAAGAGCAACTATTACAGATGGCAATAGAGATGAAGTTGAAACAAGGATAACTCAGCTTGAAAATGAGATCGTTGACGGCAACGAAGAGGCTACAGCGAGACAAATCCGAGAGCTTCAAAGCCAAAGAACCTACGATAATAGCACCCTGATTAACATTGAAATTCAGAGATTAGAGCGGGCTATTCAAAATGCAAAAGAAGAGATTCGTCAACTTCGAGACACACCGATGGGTCAACTCATTACAACGTTTCAACGATTGGGTGAGAATGTTGATAATACTAAAGCATTAGAGGCGATCAAAAAGCAAGCAGTAAAAGAATACGAAGACTCTATGGTAGCTCAGTTTAATAGGAACATAGAGCTCATCGAGAAGGGTGATGCAGCTGAATCTGTAGAAGGCTCTCGCCTCTGGCATACTGCACAAGTTGCAAGGCTAGAAGCAATAGCCACCAAAGATCGTGAAACATTTGAGCTTGCAACAAAAGCGCATGCTGAGTTTAGCGCCCTCAATGAAAGCAATATGCGTCCTATTCGAGAGAATCTAGGTCGTATTGAAGAGTTTGTCAGAGAGATGGAAGAGCAACATGGATTCATTGAACATGCTCTCGGCAAGTCGAGCACTGCAGTTTAGTACTATTTCAAGAAAGAGCAGTCTGAGAAGGCTCGGACTGCTCTTTTTGACCTAATTAATGTGCTTCTCTAAAAGAATCTGAGGAGCCCGATAATTACGTCAATAATGCAAGGAGATAATATGTTAGGCGTTGATCATAACGATGTAAATGCATGTGGAGACTGGTGTACAGAATTTGGCCGCTTTTGGACTGAATCTCTTCCGACATTCTTTACTGAAACCGTTCCTCAAGCTTTTCAGACAGCATGGGATGCCGTTGCTGAATGGATCGATACATGTGTTAAGCCATTTTTTGAAAGCTGTCATGAATGGTTCGTAGAAAACGCCGAATGGCTCTGGCCAGTAGCTATTGGAGTCGTCGCAGCAGGCGCCCTCGTAGCAGGCATTGTCCTCCCACTCGTCCTCTGCCAGAACAATTCAACTAGCGACCCACAACCTGGTGAAGGAAAAGGCGCACCGAGACCTCCTGTCCCTACAGGAAATAAAGCCCCCATTTCCGCTCCAGTAGATAGACGCACATCTGTACACGATGACCCAAGAAATAAGAGCATCACCTCTAGACTCGGCCAAGAAGATGGTCACGCTCTCAAATTGCGCCTCAACGGAGAACAATCCCGCCCAGAAACACAATCACCACCTGTCGAAAATTCAATCGACTTCCGCCTCCTAGAACAATTAGCCAAAGTAGAAGAAAAGAGAGGGCAACAACAATCACGCTCCGGTATGAATGACCGTGTAGCTTCTCATCTACTCTCTACTGAATTTCTACAAATACCAACCACATCCCTATCAGCACCAATTTCCACTGCTAACCCAAATAGCCGCACCTCTTTCGACTCCCCTCCAGAATCTAAAGAAATGAGCGCACCCAACAATCCATTTCCAACGTCCATGTTGGCAGCAGCCAGCCAAGGACCAGACGCAAACCATCAGTCAACTACTTTCATCTTCACTGCGCCACCTAAGGCCCCACCACGAGCCGAGTCTTCTTCTAAGCCAAGTGAAGAGCAGTTTGATTCTAGCTTCCCATCATCAAAACAAGTGCTCACATCGTCCGTGGTATCATCAACTGCTGGAAGATTAACTGAGTATCGCCAGCCATTTTCCTTTGGCGCTCCAGAGTCTGAAGAAAAGGGAGAACCTAACGATCTATTTGTAACGTCCCTGTTTGGAACAGCCAGCCAAGGACCAGGTGCAAACCATCAGTCAACTACTTTCAGCTTCCCTGAGCCACCTATGCTTCCACAGAGAAACCAACCCTCTTCTATGAAGTCAACTGGAGGGTCGTTTGATTCTACCCTCCCACCACCTAAACATCTGGACACATCAGCTGTGGTATCAACGGCTGCTCAAAGATCAACTGCAAATAGCAAACCATTTTCCTTTGGCGCTCCAGAGTCTGAAGAAAAGGGAGAACCTAACGATCTATTTAGTACGTCTTTGTTAGCAACAGCCAGCCAAGGACCAGGCGCAAGCTACCTTTTCACTTCCCCACCACCCGGACTCCCTGCCGCTTCCAAAAGTAATCAGCAAGCAGCTCGTGTCTTGAGTACAGCTGGGAACGTAGCAGAAGAGGAAGAAGACTTTACATTTACCGAATTTTCAGCAAAATGGAAAAAAGCGCACCAGCAACAAACCGGTGGACATTCAACCACTGCGGCTAAATCTGTTGCTCATACCTTCAAGTTTGTAGGCTCAAACCCAACTAGCCCTGTTTACAGTCCTTTTACAGTACCAGAGGAAGACGAACAGACTAGAGAATTACGAGAATTATTGGAGTCAATGAGTGGCCCACAAAATCATGGGCAGGCTACTGCCAAATCTAGAATTAGCTCTGCTTTGCATCACCAAGAGAGCACAATTGAACGTTCTGCAGCTAAAAAACCGATCAAAGTACTTGATAGTTTTAATGAAGAAGATGAGGAAGAGGGATTTGGGGATGATGACTCTTTAAACCCCACACAAAAACATCAACAAAAACTGTTTGATTCGACGAAATTGCCTGATAATTTTCTTGACCTTTCAGATGGCGAAATGGATGAGCGTCTGGCTGCTGAGTTCCCAAAAGGGAAGAGCTCACAAGGCTCTACGGATGTTCAAAGCAGAAGTAACAACTACGCAGCAAATCGCTACAAACTTGTCCAATCTCCTACAGAAGAATACGATGATTTTAGTTCTCGTTATTCTACAAGTTCGACTACTAAGCAACCCCGTTACATGAAACCCAGCAGCGTAGGTGGTGATGAAACTGAAGCAATGGCGATCCTTAGACAAAAATTCACTAAAGGTAATCATGGAAACTCATATTACGAAGATTTGAGTAGTAGTACCGAATCGGATGAAGATGATGGTGAAAAGGCTCGTCAAGTAGTTCCGAAAAGAATAGCTGGATCTCTATACCCTCAGCACCGTACTCATATATTTACATCTACAACTTCATCTCATTCAGAGGAGCCGGATGAGGGTGCTTTTAATGACATTGATTCTGAGGATAACGAGAATCCTATTGACCAATCGTTGAATAGTATAAAATTACCTGGTAGAAATGCAGCGATAAGAAGTCAGGAGGTAACTACTCCTAACAGTGCAGGGAGCGTTGAAGAGTTATTAGAAGTAGAGGAAGATGAGGTAGACCACGATGGCGAAGTGGAAGCGCAAAGAAGAGCTGCAAGCCTTTATTCCCCGCTCTCCACTCAGCAAAAAACACTTGGAGCTGCTTTGAGTCAAAGAGATATCCAAGTCTACCGTAGGGAAAATAGTCAGAATTTTGATGCTATTGATTCTGACACAAGACCATTATCAGATGAAGATACGTCCCAACTTCACCGCATTGTTAAGAAGAAAGAGGCGTTTGTTAGCCATACAGATGACGTGGAGGATTACGATGACGAGGAATTTGAAGATGAGGACCCAGAAAATACTCAGCCTTTAATTGTAGCCGCTGTAGTGGCACCGCAGAAGAGCATTCAAGCGAGCGACTTTGTGAGTACAAAAATCAGAGATCGCTTAAATGACCAGATGGCTCTCATAAATGAGATCCATGGTAAGCCAGCACATACTCCACAAGACTTTACTGTAGAGGAATACTTCGCTTTAGAGCGTAAAAACCTTTTGCAGCTGGACGCAGAGAAAAAACGTCTTCAAACTGAGATGGAAAAGCTGTCAGCAAGGATTCTAGAGCAGGAAAAGCTTCTTGAACAAGGGGTATTGCAGTTCAAGGAAGATCTGGCGGTTGCCGAGGAGGATATCGAAGAGCTTCAAGCCCAAAATAGAGAGTTGGAACACAAAGATCAATTAGTGATGGAAAAGAAGCGCGCCTCAGTACTCAGTTTAATCGAGCGACAAAATGAGCTGACCACTCAGCTACTTCAGGTTGAAGCTCAAATTAGAGCAAAAAATGAAGAAGAGAAAGCTCAAGGGCAACTTGCAACAAAACAGTTAGGTGAATTGTTCACGAAGATTCGAGAAGGAACGGATCCCACATATTCTCAACTGGAATCTTATGCAAAGGCTTACTTGATTCATATACAGATAGTTCAAGGTTCTATAAATGAACGTATCGTCCAGACACTGACCAAGTATAGAAATTGGATCAATGGCGGTGAAACAGTCGAAGGGAGCATAGCTAACCTAAATAAGAAGATAGAAACGCTTCAAGCAGAGGATGCTGACAGATCTCAGCTGGAAGAATCTCAGTCTCTATTGGCAATCCTGTTAAGAGTTCAGAAGGATCTTGATGATGCATTTAGTGAATCTCCACCTCCTAAAGCGTCTGATCTACTTCACATAAAGTATGAGGAAATCAGAAACGCAGCTGTCCAAATCAGAGAGGAGTTAGAGGAAAGCCGAGCTCAGTTTCAAATTGAAACGGAACAATACGAAAAACGTTGTAGAGAGCGAGAAGAAGAGCTTCTAGAAGCTTCCGAAGCGCTGCTAGATAGTGGCGGAAAGCGAGAGCTGCTTACTCAAGAGCTCGAATCTCTTCAACTGGCTGTAGCGGGTCAAATCGAAATGATGAATGAGCGTAAAAAGCAATATACTGAATGGCTTCTCAGGATAGAATTGCTTAAGGACAAGACTGCTTAAGGGGTTTTTACCAAAAAGTCGTTTGATTTAAGTAAAAAAGGCTCAGAGGATTTCCTCTGGGCCTTTTTGTTATTTCCACTCCTAGACACTCTGAACGAAGCTCTTAACGATGGAGGATGATTCTCGAGTCGGCATCGATTTTATAGTGCCAGAAGGGTTTGGAGGCTGTGAGGGGGGTTTTGATCCAGCTGATCTGGCCATTTTGTTTTTGAACCGCTTCAAAGCGCTGGTTTTTCGGGACACGGATGTGGAAGGGTCCTGAAAAGGTGATGTTTTTCGCGATAAGCTCACTATTTTCTTCGAGCTCAATCCGGCACTCTTCGTTTCTCTTCCAGTGGTTTTTCCAAAACTTCGGTCTGATTTCTCTCACGAGGCCCTGGTTTTTGACAGTGACATTATGGAGGGTGCACTTTCCTGTGCGGGTCGAATAGATGAGCTCTTCTTTGTCATTAAAGTGTCCCATCACATTTGGTGTGGTGACTGTGAAAGAGCCATCGATATTGAGCTCTTCGATATCTACATCTGCAATCTCGAGGTTGCACTCTGCCCAGGGGTGGAGTTTCCCTTTTCTCACCTTTTGACCAATGATCTGATAGAGAGGACCGAGCGCTGGGTGGTAAAAGAAGAGGAAAGAGGGTCCCTGATCCAAAAACGTTTTGGGATCGGGCATGGGGGGCACTTCAAATTGACAGTGAGTCTCGAGCAGTTCCTTTCCGTTTGTGAGAAGGTCGAGATAGCAGGCCTCTGGGGTTTCTAGCCACTCTTCTAGGTTGCTGAAGCTCTTCTTGATCGCAGAGATGGTTTTTCTCCGGGTATTGATCGTGATGTAAGCCTTGAGCTTTTCTTGCGTCTTTTCTTTTACAGGTACATCGTCAAAGGATTCAAAGGCATCGGCGATGTTTTGCATGGTCGACTCTAGCCTTGCGACGTTGATCATCTTCCCCGACACCTCGATCGGTTTGTAGTTGATCAATAGACCTGGAAATGGGCATTCTGTGACTGCTTTTTTGAGAGAGTCGAGCTTCATGAATAGCATGTTCGTATTGGCTGGGAAGGCCTTACTTTTCTTCAGGAGATCTTCTGTATTGATATCGCAATATTCGACGTTGCTCAACGCAACTTTTGAAAGGGGTCCTTCTAAGCTCTTTTTGATCACATTCATCCCCTCTTTGGTCCCTTGCCTTCTTTCACAAGCCGCAAAGCCAAACTCTTTGTCGAGGAGGTATCCCATTCCCATGAAGGCTAAAAGGCCATTGTCGATCCCTGCGATCGGGTTATTGACTTGCCTAAAGAAGAGGTGCGTTCGATTTTTGGCAGCGATCCAGTCGTAGCCCCCTTTTTGTCTTGCAAGGTGCAAAAGAGCGCCATGCCCACCTGGTTTCCCCACGATCTTGAGGGGACCCCTGGTGATCCATTTTGCTGTTTCGTCACATGCAGGAACGAGAGGCTGGGTGATGAAGAAAAACTCCTCTTTCTTCCTTCCAAACCAATTCTGCTGGTTACAAATGAGGCGGACGTAATTGTGGTTATCTTTTTCTCTTGAGGTCATCAAGAGGATGGGGGTTCTGATCTGTTTCTGGTGGAGCGAGAAAAAGAGGTATTCCCTAGCTGACAAATCGCGCATCATCCCTTCAAGGAGGGTTCTTCCCAAAAACTTCAGCCTCGCCGCTGGGAGGCCGTTCCCCTTCTCATCTCGAAGGCCGAGGCGATCCCCTGCCCCTCCGATGGGGTAACTCTCTGCAAAAAACTCTTGATGTTCGATAGCGGTAAGGACCGCTTTCCTCACTTCAGGAGTATCTTTCGATAGATCGATTGCATTAGGTGGTTCATAGTCGACAACAGCCTTTTGTTCCGCTCCCCTCATCTGCTCGAGCATGAGCTGGACCATGATCTTCTGATAGCCTACAATCCCTCCAAGGGGTTTGTAGAAGGTCTCCACCTGCCAGAGCTCTCCGAGTAGAAGACTCAACAAAACCTTGGCGTCAGGAACTTTTTCTGCATCGTCAAAAATTGCCCCCTGTCCGATCAAGATCACCGTTTTTAACAAAAAGGCCCTTTCGACAGGCAGCTCGCGGTAGAGGCTCATCAGGCCAGGACGCTTCGATAAAAAGAGCTTCACTTGCGGATACTGATCGATGACAGCAATTTTATCTTGGTAGGAAAATCGGGTCAGCAGCTTTTCCGCGATCTCTTCGAGAAATGCGTGCTCCTCTTCGAGAGGCTCAAAACCTCTAGACTGTAAATTTTTCGTGCTCACACCTTTCTTTTACCTGAAAGCTACTTTTTTCACGAATTATTTTGACTAGAATTAGAGAGAAAGATACAAGAAGTGATTTAGAACACCATTAACAGGAGTCGAAAATGGCTAAAAAGAAACCCAATGCCGCCTTTATGAAACCCCACAAGATCAGTCCTGAGCTTGCTGTAGTTGTAGGGAAAGGGCCGATGCCACGCACAGAAGTGACAAAAAAACTCTGGGCTTACATCAAAAAAAATAAGCTCCAAGATCCAAAAAACCTTCGAAATATCGTGCCTGATGCACCACTCGCCGCTATTTTTGGCAGCAAAAAAACCATCGATATGTTCAAAATGACAAGTCTTGTCAGCAAGCATATCCTTGACTAAGATTTCCGCCCTGCTCCTTGCTGGGGGCAGGGGATCTCGCATGCAGTCGAGCATTCCCAAACAATACCTTTCGCTCCGAGGAAAACTACTCGTTCGCTACAGTTTTGAAACTCTTCTCCGCATCCCTCAAATCTCTGAAGTGATCGTCGTTTGCGAACCTGAATACCAAGATATTTTTTCACATGAAACTTCCCTCTTTGCCCCTCCAGGGAAAAGGAGACAAGATTCTGTCTATCACGGTCTACAAAAAGTGAAAAACCCTTGGACCCTTGTCCACGATGCGGCTAGACCTTTTCTAAAAGAGCGTGACGTGGTAAACTTGATCGAAAAAGGATCAGCTTATGACGCTTCAGCGCTCGCTGTTCCTGAAAGAAACACCTTAAAAAGGATCGATAAGGAGAGAAACGTCATTGAGACGATCCCTCGAGAAGGGGTTTGGGAAGTACAGACGCCGCAGCTGGTCAAAACAGCCCTTTTGCAAGAGGGGCTAGACCTCGCTCTAAAACAAGGGATCACTCTCACAGATGATCTCTCAGCTCTGGAACTCTTAGGAAAAATCCCCCATCTTATCGAAGGATCCCCCTCCAATATCAAGGTGACCTATCCCGATGATTTATGGATCGAGAGCGCTATAAACTAAAAATTGCCTACGATGGAACCCTCTACGGCGGATGGCAAATCCAACCGAATGCTCCCTCGATCCAAGAGACGATTGAAAATGTCCTCAGGACCCTCCTCCAGAAGAAAACCCATCTCACAGGGTCAGGACGCACCGATGCCAAGGTACACGCTCTCGGGCAAGTGGCCCACTTCACAGCAGATCACCCGATCGATGATCTCCCCCGTTTTCTCCACAGTATGAATGCCCTATTACCAAAAGACATTCGGGTGCTTGAGATAAGCCCTACTACCACGGACTTTCATGCCCGCTTCTCTGCTAAGGGTAAGACCTACCGGTATGAATTTGCCCTCACCCCCTACCAAGACCCATTTCTTTTTAACTACTGCTACTTCATTTTTTATCCCCTCTCCCTATCAGCTATGGAAGGAGCTCTCGACTGGTTTTCTGGGACGAGAGACTTCCGCTCCTTTGCGAACGACTGCACAAAAGGATCAGCCGCTTCGAGCCCTGTCAAAACACTCGAGACGATCCGCCTCATCGATAAAGGGGGTGGCTACTACACCCTGGAGTTCACAGGATCGGGGTTTTTATACAAAATGGTGAGGAATATCACTGGGGCCCTTTTTGAAATCGCCTCCCATAAATTGAACCAAAGTGATATCGAAAATATCTTTGCCAAGCACGATAGAAGGGCGGCTCCAAAGACCGCTCCCCCACAAGGTCTCTTCCTTGTTGACGTATACTATTAATTCTTATATCATGTTCCCCATGCCGATGTGGCGGAATGGTAGACGCGACGGATTCAAAATCCGTTTCTAGCAATAGAGTGCTGGTTCGAGTCCAGTCATCGGCAATAAACCTCATCATAGATTCTCATACCGACGTGGCGAAATGGCAGACGCAACAGATTCAGGTTCTGTTTCTAGAAATGGAGTGCTGGTTCAAGTCCAGTCGTCGGTAAAAAACTTTACTGACATCTTGTCTCGCTATCAGCTATTGTGCTTTGACTTCGACGGTCTTCTCGTCGATACAGAAAGGCTCCATTTTGAGGCCTACAAAGAGATGCTGAACTATCGAGGATGCCATCTCGACTGGGATTTTGAAACCTATTGCCGCTATTCCCATGCTGACCGTTTTTCTCTCAAAAACGCAGTCATTTCCCTATTCCCTCACATTGCTAACGTCGACTGGGAACTCTGCCGACAAGAAAAACAGGTTCACTACGAAAAGCGTCTGATGAATGGAGAGATCACACTGATGCCAGGGGTTGAAAAGATGTTAGAGATCCTCTCCCAATCTCCTCTTGAAAGATGCGTAGTGACGAATTCTCCAAATGATCATCTCGAGATCTTAAAAAAGCACATTCCTCTTCTTGCAACTATCCCCCTCTGGATTGGAAGAAATGAGTACAAAAATCCGAAGCCCCACCCCGATCCCTACCTCACAGCTGCCCATCACTTTCCCGAGATCCCGAAACATAAAATCCTCGCCTTTGAAGATTCGATGAAAGGGGGGCTTGCAGCAATCGCTGCTGGTATCCACCTCGTTCTCATCTGCCCTACTGAAAATCCCCATCGAGGAGAAGCCCCCTTAGCAGGCATTCCCCATTTTCAATCCTTCTTAGAACTCCTATGAAACTGAATCTGATTAATAACGCATGTAGCCATTGTTCGCACGATGCCAGGAGTAGTCGATCTTCTCTCCTGTCGTTCGGTCGATTTTGAGCTCAATGGTGATGTAGGGATGGGAAAATGAGCTATCGAGATCTTGAGAAATTTTGTAGTGATTGATCGAAATGGAGATCTCTTTACCAATCCAAACAGGATATTGGATCCCATTTTTCTCTTTTAAGATCTGCCGAAAGCCCTGATAGAGAGAGCCTTCTTTTTGATAGTAGGCGATGAGCTGATTCACGATGATTTCAGGCTCTTCTTGCATCCCATCGACATAAAAATCCACTTCAGCGCCAATCTGGTGCTTCGAGCTAAGGTTGCTCTTGGTTTGATTGCAATAGCGATTGTGGAGAGGACAACGGTAACCTGCAGTAATGACGACCCTCTTTTGATTCACACCTTGTATGTAGTTGAGTAAGTCGATGAGAGTATCGTAGATGAATTCTTCGCCATCTTGAACAGGAAGGCTGTGGGATCCGAGCCCCTCACAGTCTACAAGAATCTCCTCCGCGCCATCATGGCTGGTGATTTTTCTTTCAGGATGGCTGCTACTTCCTCGGCAACGGAAAGACTCTTTTGTGATCTTGGTAAAATTGCCAATGTAGCGCTCTTCCCAAGGATACTTCTCCCTCTCCTGCTTTCTCGGCGCGCCGCTTGTGAAATAGTACTCACTACCAAGGCGCAAAATCGGGTCTTTGACTTCGTTAGCCCTTCTGATTTTCACCTGCTGCGACTTTTCCAATGAAGAACATCCAGACAAAAAAAGAAGAGCTATGATCCATGGTCTCATAGCCCTTCGATTCTATCCCGTTTGCTAATTGCTAGCAACTTTACATAAAATACTGCTCAAATTCTTCATCAGTAATCTCACCTGTATCATCCACTTGCTGCACGGCTCCTGGGATCACTTGTGGGTATCGAGAGGGTGGGAGCATCGCTCTAAGTTCAGCAATGGTGTATGGTCGATCTTTAACAGGCTCCGGTGTAGGAGGTGATAGTCTTGGACTATCAGGTAGGAACCATCGATCATAGTCCTCATCATCTTTAGCTTGTTCTACTGGAACTTGCATCACTCCTAAATCTACAGCTACTTTCTGTGCTTTGATTGCAGGTTCATTAGAATCGTTAGATGAAGCCAAAAGACTATCGAGGAATTCTGTTACCTGAGCCCTAGGACTGATTGGAGCTGGTACCTCTTCTTCCGCTTCAAAATCATCTTCATAGACCTCTTCTTCTACAGCACTTCTTGTCACATCTTTCTCTAGAAAAGGAAATGGCTCATCAGCTTCTTCTGCTTGCAAGATCACGGCTTCTCGAGATTTTGTGGATTGAGATACCTCCACCGCATCTGTTAGAGCAGTTTTGAGCCCGAGCTGGCTAATTCTCGTCCGATTAGGGCGTCTAGTTGTTGGGCATACCTCTACCGGTTCGAATTCTCCTTGAATAGGAACAAGAGATGCTTTTGCTTTGAGCTGAACCTGAGGATCAAGCTTTTGCCTGTCTATGGACTCGAGCTTGCCTCCAAATTTCCTCTCACGAAAACAGGTTTTTTTCTCTGTAATCAGCTTTTCAGGGGACACCTCCCTCTTTTCCGTCAGATACTCAGCAGAAGGAACTACCAACGTTTTTACATTTCTAGTTCTTGGCGCTTCATCCAAACTTTGAAATTGTTTAGTTGGAGAAACAGCAGGTAAAAAACCCTTAAGCATAGAGGTATTAATCGCAACAGAATCAGGTGAAAAGCTCACTTTTTTCTGACCGAGCTTTCCTGTCTTTATTGTTTCTTCTTGTGAGTCAATAGTAATGGCACCTTTAACTGCAGGTAGGAATCCCACATTGTCAGTAGTAGACATAATTACTCCAATGAATAAATTTTCGCTTAAAATAATTATAAC